>JAWLER010000012.1:0-59483 GCA_041686005.1 Anaerolineales bacterium
GAAAATAGCGTTGGCAGGTGTGTTGGCCATGGAACCAAGTATTTTGTTACTAGACGAACCCTTGGCCAGCCTTGACCCTGTCAGCGCTCAGGATACGCTGTCGGCGGTCAGGGAACTCGCTGATCAGGGGATGACGGTCCTGATGGTTGAGCATCGGGTGGAGGATGTCCTCGGCATCCACCCGGACCGGGTTTTGTTCATGCATGACGGTGAAATTCGTTACCTAGGCGATTCTGAGGGGTTAATTAAAGCGGTGAATTACCGGGAGGTGAAACTGCCGGCGGAGATGGTCATTGAACGGGCGAGGCATGACCCGCCGCCATCTGACCTGGATATCCTCCCTGGTGTGGCTCAGGACATAGATGCCCATGAATCCCTTGTCAGATTCCAGGATGTCAGTTTCAGTTACGAGAAAGAAACCGAGGTTCTGCATCAAATCAGTCTCACCATTGATCGGGGTGATGTGATCGCTGTACTGGGCCCCAATGGGGCGGGAAAAACGACCTTTGTCAAACACGCCATTGGTTTATTGGAACCCGCCTCAGGCGATGTATTCGTGGAAGGACGGAATACCAAGAAAGCCACCGTAGCGGAGATCGCGAGCACATTGGGATATGTCTTTCAAAGTCCCAGCCATATGTTATTTGCGCCCACGGTGTATAAGGAATTATCGTTTGGTCCTAAAAATCTTGGTCATTCCCCTGAAGAGATAGAAAAGGAGGTGAAAGAAGCCCTAGAAATCGTTAATTTAGAAGCGAAAGAGGATGATCCTCCCCTGTCGCTGTCCTTTGGTCAGCAGAAGCGGGTCAGTATTGCGGCTATCTTGGCCATGCGTTCCAGGATCCTGGTCATGGATGAACCCAACGCCGGGCAGGATTACCAAAATTATATGAACTTTATGGACTCAATCTTACAGATGCCCGGTTTTGAATCCATCCTCTTTGTCACCCATGATGTCGATCTGGCGCTCATCTATGCCAACCGGGTCATTTTGGTGGCAGATGGCTCCATCCGAGCGGATGGACCTCCTCAGGAGGTGTTGTCGGATCTTGACTTGCTGAGATCCTGCAATTTGATTCCCACGTCGCTCCTCAAAGCGAATCTGGAACGTTCATCCCGCCTGGACCGTTTCAAGAGGGCCGAGGCGCTGGCACACCTTTAGGATCAACCTCCTCACTCGAGGGAGTGAGAAAACATGGATCACGGAACTTAGTAACTGGAGGGAAACATGGATAAGAGATTACAGTCGGTTCTTTGGACGCTCGTCGCCGTCCTCATCGTTTTCGCACTGTTGATCTATATAGGCGGAAACGTACTTGGCGTAGAGCGCCTGCAAACGGGCGAAAACCCCGTCTTAAGATTTGTGTTTGTGATCATTGGTTTGCTGTTAGCCTTCCTGGTTTATTACTTAACCAGGGAGAACGAAGCCTGGCAGGTGGGCACGCGAGAGGTGGTGTGGATGGCCATCGGCGCCGCGCTGTACGCGGTTTTCTCGTGGTTGTTCAACGGCACCGTTTTCGTCGTGCCTTCCATCAGTCAGGTTTCCTTGCGACCGGCGATTTCCATCCCCATGTTCTTTGGGTACGCCTTTGGACCTGTGGTCGGGTTCTTCTCCGGGGCAGTGGGCAATATGTTCGGAGATGCCCTGACGGGATTTGGGCTCTCTCCGCAGTGGAGCTTGGGGAACGGGCTGGTTGGCTTCATCGCCGGCATGGCCGTGCTCTTCAAGGACAAGAAGAAAAGCATGAATTCTGTGTTGTGGATCAGCGGGGTGTTGGGCTTGATCTCTGTGGTGCTTTTCTTCCTCAACCGCGGCCAAGAGAATATGTTGTTCTTCGCTCCTGAAGAGGGCATTTTCGGGGATGCCACCATCTCCATGTTCGCCGGCATTTCCATCATCGTTGGCTTCATCTTGGTGCTCATCGTCCGCTTTGCCTTCGGGGAGAACATCGACATCGCTGCAGCGGTGACCTGGAGCATGTTGGGGAACATCATCGGCATTGGCTTTGCCGCCATATCTGACATCTGGATCAACGGTTTCTCGCCCGCAGCTGCGATTGTGGGCGAGTTCCTGCCCGCAGCAGGCCCCAACCTGATCTTTGCGGCCATCCTGGTCCCGCTCTTGGTAGCAGCTTACGACGCTGTCCAGCGGCAGTCGGGTCGCTGATCGTCATCCATCCGGGGTCGGGGGACAGATCTGTCCCCTGACCCCTCTGAAAAAATCCTATGCTCGTATCCTGGCGTTACCGCGATCGAAAATCGCTCATCCAATGGTTTGATCCCCGGGCCTGGTTGATTTTTTATGGCTGCTTCCTGGCCACCACCCTTTTCTTTTGGGACATCCGCTTTTTAGCGCCTTTGATGTTCCTCTCTCTGGTTGCCCTTTTTACATCGGGGGTGACCTGGTCCGAGATGCGCCGGGCGTTCTTGTTCATTATCGGCTTTGTGTTCTTTTTCGCTATCCTGACTTTTCTCACGGGCCGTGGGGGCGTGGAAGTGTATGAAAAGGAACATCTGATGCGTACTTTAGAAGCGCCTTTCAAGATCTTCGGTTGGCGTCCCACCCTGAAGATCACGGTGGAGCGCTTGTTTTTCGCCGCCAGCCAGTTTGTACGTGTTTTCAGCATCGCGGTGATGACCATCCTCATCCCTTACACACTAAACCCAGCGCTGTATGGAGTGACCTTTAAGGGACTGGGGCTGCCGGATAAAATTGCTTACGCCATGGATTTGACCATGCGCTTCATTCCCACCTTCGGGCGGGATTTCCAGTTGACCATGGATGCCCAACGGGCCAGGGGGTATGAATTGGATAAGATTGAAGGGGGCCTGATCGCCCAGGTGCGGAAGCTGGGACCCATCATCGTGCCGGTGACCATCCACGCCATCATCAGCAGTGAAGATATCATCGATGCCATGGATTTGCGGGCCTTTGGTGTCGGCCCCCGGACTTGGCTTCAGGAGCTTCACTACCAAACCAAAGACAGGATCCTGATCGGTTTCGGCATCGCCTTGTTGGTCGCCGCGCTGGTGATCCTCTTTATGGGGTACGGGGATTTTTGGGTTCCAGATATCCTCATTGACCGTCTGGCGAAATTTACCCCCTGAAATTCAAGCATCCACCCGATGCATACCTTTTTAACGCCCTGGGATCACATAAAGCCCGGGATCCTTGAGCACATAGATCACGGTATGGGGGTTTTCTTGCATGTAGGCGCTTAAATATGTTTGAAAGGCTTTTTGAGGGTTTTCCATCCCGGGGAGCGGGTTGAGACGGTAGATATCCCGGAGCGTTTGGGGGTCCATGTCACTGAGGATGTCAACCCCGCCATTTTCCAAAGATTTTAGAATCCGTAAGATATCCACAGGTTTCTGGTTTCCGATCCGGAACGTTTCCACGCTGCATTTATGATCGATCACCCACTCCAGAGCCTGATCTATCGGGAGGTCTTGGACGGCTTCCATGGTCTCCTGGTATCCCTCTGAGCCCACGCCGTCATAACAGGGAGCCAGTAGCAGGATGGTCCCTCCCGGTTTGCGTGTTGCATACCAGGCTGCGTTGATCCCTTTCCCGGCCTGGAAAAGGTTAATGCCCTGTTCTTTTACGGGGATGATGACCAGATCTCCGGGTTGGTCCACTTTGACCACCCTTCTCATCCTCAGCTTCTCCCGGGCGATTTCGTGCAAGGCGAGGATGTCCCCCGCGTTGAGATAGGTGATCTCCCCATGATCGAGGATGACGTCGATGCAGAAGACCGGAACCTGCTTTTGAAGCAACGCAGCCATCTCTTTCATATCTGAGATGACCGGGTTCCCTTTTGTATTTCCCAAACGGCAGGCGGCTTTGAACCCCAACTCCTTATCGAACATCATGGGATGATTCGTATTCGTGGTCATCCGCCCTGCGATGCCGGGGAAAAGCTGCTTGACCGTACCTGCGATCCCGGCAAAATAATGATATTCGGAATCCGTGATAGGGATGATCAACCCTGCTTGGAAAGCGGATTGATTGATAGTCACCGGTGTCCCTCTGCTGGTCGATCCCAGGGAGGTCAGATTGCCCACATCATCGTGAATCAGGATTCTCCCTTTCAACCGCTGGAACAATGCCGGTCCGAGGATCTGCTCCCGGATTTCCTCTTGGGTGGGGGGGCGATGGGTGCCGCTGGCGACCAAAAGCCGGATATCCCGCCTTTGGACCTCACATACATCGACAAGGTAGTCCAGCACGAGGGGATGGACCCGTTTGGTGTGGATGTTCGGCCGGGTGTTGTCGTCCGTCAGCAAAAAGATCTTCTTGCCGGATCCCTGGTAGGATTGTTTGACTACCTCTTTCAAGGGGAGAGATTGGAGGGGGTTTTCTAATTTTTCGAGGAGAACCTCCTCTAAGGAGCCAACTTCCGATTCCACAGGAGGGGAATCGATCACTTGCACCTTTCCCTTCCCCTTGGGTATCTCAAAATGAAGGATGGTGTCCCTGTAAGGGACGCGAATGTGGTCTGCTTGCATTGGTCTGTCTCATTCCTTTCCCAATCCGGTCTCGGATGATCGTTTTGTATCTTTATCTGCCAGCTCCCGGGCCAGCCTTTCCGCTTTCCGGAAATCTTCCGGGGAGTTGAGGTTCCAGAAAGTGGTCTCCAGGGGAGCGTGTTCCCCCGTTTCCTCCGGTGAGAGAATCCGGACATCTGCCTGATCATGCCAGGAGATCATGCGCCATTGGTCATCCTCAATGGCGGATTTGACCAGAGGGAGGCAGGTTTGGCGTCGGTATACGGCGTGCATGGGCTCGGCGCCGCTGTGTGTGCTGGGCAGCACAGCGTCTGCGCCTGTCTGCTGAAGGATGTCGTGCAGATGTTGCATCAAAAGGGGGCTGGCGAAGGGCATATCACAGGCTACCAGCCCCACATGGGGATGGGAAGCTGTGAATAAAGCTGTGTAAAGGCCGCCTAAAGCGCCCCGGTGGGGGATGATGTCTGTGTGGAGGGGAACGCCCAGGTATGTATAATCTTTCGGATTATTGGTGATGATCAACAATTCCTCACCGATCATGGCGAACTTTTCCAGGAGGTGTTCAATGAGCGGGCGGCCTACGAAATGGCGCAGGGCTTTGTCCTCGCCCATCCGTGTGGACTCGCCTCCGGCTTGGATGATCAATGTCAACATACCCAGATTATACTCAACGGCAGGTGAACTTGGTTAATAGGAAGCTGAGAATGAACCCCACTCAGGGAGAACCCCGCTCGATTTGCATCCGGACCACGTATCGGTCGACGCCCCCAAAGCGATATTTATATCGTTCGTCTCCCCGCATAAAATCAAAGGAATGCCGCCCTTGGTCGATGGCCCATTGGATCAGGTAACTGAGCAGGACCCATCCCGGAGAGAGGTTTTCAAAAGTGGGATCGATCCCTGAATTGTAGACCCAGAGGTGATTGTCATAATCAAAATTCAGGTAGCCGGCTGCTTTTTTGCCACCCACGGTAAGAAAAGAGAGCTGGATCCAGTCTGCTTTGAAGGCGGTGTGGACGATCTTCCGTAGTTGGGACCTCATGACATCGGTCAAGAAATCTGCCTTCTCCGGATGGTAGGCCATCAGTTTTAAGAAATCGTCCATCTCCCCGTCCAGGTTCTCTTCCCTTTCCACGATGTACCAGCCCACCGGCAAGAAGTAGCCTTCCGCCCGGCGGATTTTTCGCTCAATTTCGTGCTGATGTTTGTTTTCCAACCCGGTAAGGTATTCCTCCCAGCTCTTGGGCAATGTAATGCAGGGGGCGGGTTGGAGGACTTCATCTCTGGTCTCCCATCCCTTTTCCCCCGCTGTTTTTTTCAGTACTGGCAGGGTGGGTGTTTCCTGTTTGAGATTGTAGAGGTCTATTTTCTCCCAGCGGGAAGCCTGGTTTTCGAGGTGGTCGAACAGGATTTGGATAAACGGACCGGACAGGTCAGGCGGGACGATTAAATCAAGATAATCCGATATTTCGTAACTTCCGATGAACATCAGCGTTTTGTCGTGTATAAAGAAAGGGGCGATCCCCTGCAGTTGTTGTGACGGATCCCGGGCGGTGAGGATGTATAACTCCCCTTCCTCCCATTCGCCCCCTCCCAGGGTCTGCCACCAGCAGGAAAGGAATTCATGCCGTAAAAATGGCACGTGACTTGCACTTTTTAAAAGTAGTTGATTCCACTCCCTTTCCAGTTGTTGGAAGGATGTCAGGTTTTCAATGAGTTCCAGTTCCATGGGCCTGCACCCCTTGATAAGAGAGGACTTCGGACATCATTTTACCAGTATAATATGGACAAATCGTTTTTGATAAGAAGAGTAAACAGGATATGGCGAAAAGGTTTGATTTAACGATACTGCCTATTTATCAAGAAGAGGGGGAAACGTTCCCCGAGATGCCGGGGCTGCATGTCGCCAGTCCGCCGAGAAGGGCAGCCCGGCGGCGGTCGTCAGAGCAACTGATTTTGCACCTCAGCATGGAGGGAAATGCGCCTCTCTCCCCCAAAACGTCCCAGCAAATTCTCCGCAAGCTCTCTGATGTGTTTTACAAGACGGATGGGGCGACGACCTCAGCCCTCCGCGAAGTCTCAGGGGTGCTGAATCAGTATCTCCATGATCGCAATCTCCGGGGATCAGCCCAAGGGATGCGGGGGATTGGTCTGTTGACTCAGATTGTCCTGCGGGGGGATAAATTGATTTTCGCTCAGAGCGGGGGGTCCTACATCTATATCATCGCCCCCGATCAGATAAAAGAAATGCATGATACCGATCTGGCCGGGCCCGGGTTGGGGGCAAGTCGGGTGCCGAAGGTACGTTATTATCAAAAAACCCTTGCGGAGGATGATTTTGTGCTCATCACCTCCCAACCACCCAGCCCATGGTCGGAGACGACGTTGAAGAATCTGCACCGCATGCAGATGAAGAGCATCTATCACCGCCTGGTCCACCGGGTGGAGGATGATCTTAATGTCCTGCTGCTGGCCCCTCACGAAGGGTCCGGGAACCTCAAGGTGCTCCGGCCTATTTTTGTGGATGAGGAGGAAGGCGAGGGGTTCGAAGGAGAAATCGTCCCAGAGGAAGATGATCTCCGTCCCCAGGAGGAGGAGAAAAAACCGGTCCCACAAGCGTTGGAGGCATTGAAGGCCGGAATCTGGGATCGGGAAAGTGACCCTGAATCCATTTCTGAAGAAGCTGCTCCTTATCCCTCTGCAGCGGAGGGAGAGGAAGGGGAACCCACTCCGGAAGAGGTTGGGGAACAAAAGGGTCCCGGCTTTTTGAGTGAGGTGGCTGGTTGGCCGCTCTGGTCGCTTTTGGGAACCATGGCCCGGTCGATTGGGAATGCGTTCCAGACGGTCTGGAAATATCTCTCCACCTTGCTGGCGCGCATGCTCCCGGATGAGAAGTATTTAGACTTTCCTTCCTGGGTCTTGGGGTTGATCGCGGTCATCATTCCGGTCATCATCGTCACTTTTGGGAGTGTGATCTACATCCGGCGGGGCAGGAACAGTCTCTACCAGACGACCTACCAGGAAGCCCAATCCCTGGTGGACATGGCGGAAATGGCAGAGAACCCGGAGGAGCGCTATCAAACGTTATCCACGGCAATGGAAAAAATTGAACAGGCCCGCCGATACCGGGAAACGGAGGAAGTGGAGGGCCTTTACGATCAAATCCGGTTAGAGCTTGACAGGTTGGACAAGATCACACGCTTGGCGTTTGAACCCTTATTCAGCCATGGCTTAGGGCCGGGTGTGACGATTTCAGAGATCGTGGTTACCGCCTGGAATGACCTCTACATGTTAAATGAGAACGATGGGACGGTGATCTGGGCTCAATACAATGCGGATGGGTATGAAATCAAAGACCAGTTCCATTGTGGGCCTATATCCGGGCATAAGACCGTGGGGCCATTGGTGGACATCGTCCCGCTTTCCGCAACCCAGGAGGACGAGGCGACCATCTTGGGGATTGACCGGTCCCACACCATGATCTTCTGTTTTTCGGATGCCGATGAGCCGCCGGTTATGTTTGAGGACACCTCCTACACTTTGACCCGCGGTCCGGTGGAATCCATGACCATTTCGACCAATGCCCCCGAAAACATCTACATCCTGGATCCGGAGAAAAGAGCGATCTGGATCGAGTATCAAAGCCAGAATTACCATGAAGGATCCGAATACTTTGGGGATATCGATGCGCCCACCATGGATGACGCCATTGACCTGGCCACCAATGGGAGCGAATTGTACCTGCTCCATGCTGACGGATACATCACCAAGTGCGTCAAAGAGAGCCCCCAGGCGGACCCTCAGTGCGAGACGCCTTTTGAATATTCTGATCCCCGGGAGGGTCATCCCTCCGGGCCCTTCATGGCTGGCGCGCAATTTAATGCTATTAAATTCAAAGGATCACCAGGGATGGCGATTTACATGCTGGATTCCGACCATCAAGCCCTGTATCGTTTCAGCACCCAGATGGAATACCAACGGCAGTTTCGCCCCACTCAGGGATTGATATCTGAACCGGTGACCGCTTTTTCCGTGACCATGAGTGATCGGGTGTACCTTGCTGCCGGGAACCAGGTCTATACCGCCCAACTCATCCCCTGAGTTCATAAGGAAGTCCCATATGTACATCAAGGCTGCAGAATGAAACTGCAGCCTTTCTTATTTTCCAGGGCAGGTTGGCAAGGGAGGTTTCTTGCGCTGACCGCCAATGGTCAGGTCAGGAACAATTCCTCACCCGGGACCTGGAGGGCAACGATGGTGATGTTGTCATGACCTCCTCGATTATTGGACAGCTCCACCAACTTTTCAAGCGCCTGGTTTTTATCGGCCATTTTTTCAAGGGTGGTCAGAATCTCATCATCGGTCACAAGAGAGGTCAAGCCATCACTGCAGAGCAAGATCACATCCTGGGGGATGAGGGGCAGGCCTTGGTTGGCTTCCGCCTGTTCTGGGGTTTCTGAGTCTTCCAGGTACATCCTCAGATCAGGTCGAATGGGGTCCGAGGTTCCGAGGTAACTTCGGATCAAGTTCCTGCGTGGGTGGTCGCGTGCTTCCTGGGGGCTGATGACCCCGTTTTCAATGGCCTCCTGGACCCAGGTGTGGTCGACTGTCAGCTGCCGAATCCGCCCGTCGCGAAGGAGATAAATTCTTGAGTCGCCCATGGAGGCGATGAACAGGTGGTAATCGATGATCAAAGCGCAGGTGGTCGTAGACCCCATGCCCTTTTTCGTCTCATCCTTTTCAGCGTGCGATGTGATGGTATGGTTTGCTTCCAAGAGTGCGCTTTTCAATGTCCACAGAGGTTGGGTCATATCCCCTTCTTTGACGACGGAAACGATCGCGTCCACGGCGAGTTGCGAAGCGATCTCCCCTGCTTGATGTCCTCCCACACCATCAGCGACGATGGCAAGCAAAATGGGCGTGGGATCATCCTCTAGTTCAATGGAGGATATCTCGTACCTGTCTTCATTGACTCTGCCAATCGAGCCCGGATCGGTGATGGCATAGGTATTGAGGTAGCTCTCTTGATCTGACTTCACGAAGGTGTCTCCTCAGTGATGTGTATTTCGTTCTTGGAACTTGCTTTTGTCACTTCAAATCGAAACCCGATCTTACCGAAATGGATGATGTCTCCATGATGGATGGGTACATGGTACCCTTGCGGGATTTCCTGGAAATTGACCCATGTGCCTGATTGTGAGTGTTCATCTGTGAGATGAAATTCTGTGTCAGATTTGACGGATAAACGGGCATGGAGATCTGACACGGATGGGTGATCAATCCATGTCGTCACTCCCCGGGGATTTTTACCAAAAGTGATCTCCTTCTGAGCGAGGGGAAGCTTCTTGGAAAAAAGGCCTTTGGCTTCTTCATTATAAGAGTCTAACGCTGCAAAGGCGTTTGGAGAAACTTTTTCGCCCTGTTTTTTGGATCTCATAAAGCTGCGCAGGGCGGAGGATCTACCCTTTTTTTGCCTGTATTGGTTGGTCAAGGAGGCCTCACTTTGCTTTTTGGAGGGGATAGCCGGCAGCAAAGATTTTGGGTGAATGATCCCTTTGGAGATCAAGAACAGCAGCGTGAAAGCTGCCGTAAGAATGGCTGCTAAACTAAGAAATCCCAGGGGATGCTGTTTGAAGATGTTGCCCATGCTGGGTTCGGGCACGTCAACGATGATTTTTACAGGGGTTTGCACGCTGGTTTTGCTTAACCCTAAATTATCCTCAGCTCGAATCCTGAGGTAATGGATTTGCGTTCTTTCGTATTGGCTTATGTCCCAAATGAAGCGATCAAAAGGTGGTTCTGTATTGACCTGGGTCACCTCTCCGTCCACCTCCAGACTCGTTTTCCGCAAAGACCGCGGGTGGCCGTCGGGGAACTCGATGATCACCTCTAACGGCTGCAAGGCTGGTGTGTATTCTTCGATGGGCGTGCTTTCTTGATCTGGATCAGGGTTGTTCCGTTCGATCTCAGAGGGAGGCGTGACCAGGATGGGGTTGGGGGGTTGAACGCTGAACGCGAGTTCTTTTGCGGCGGTGATTTGTCCATCACCGGTGTCGATGGTGATCTCCAGCTGGTGGGGCCCGGCCGATCGGATCCCTGATTCATACCTTAAAAGGTAGGTCCCACGCAGAGAATTAAAGAGGGCTTGCAGGTCTGGCAGCTCTTCAGAACCGGAGAATGTGAAGATTTTGGCTTTGGTGGCTTGAGCCATCTCTTGGAGTTGTTCTGCACCTGCCGATGTGAAAAAATCGGGGGAGGACACCAAAAGGGAAAAGATGCGGATATTGTTCTTCGTTGCGCGAGATGTGATGCTCTGCAGGGCTGCGATCTCTTCCGGGGTTGGGGGGGGTGTCAGGAAGAGGACGACTCGTTTCATGCTGCTATCTGATAGAGGGTCGGAGGCCAGCTCAATCGCTTGGGCCAACACATTGAGATTCGAGGAGGTCTCTCGTGGTTGGGGTTGGTAGCCCTCCAGAGCTTCGATGATGTCATCTTCTGCATCCGCATGGGTCGTTTCCAACCCATCATTGGAGATGATGCTTAAATCATCGTTTTTCAGATCTGGGCTTTCGTTAAGCCATTGTATGAAATATTTCGACAGGTAATCCCACCGGGAAGTGCCGGTGATGTCTTGGATGGCGAACGGAGGAGCGGTATTGACAGCGATCACCAATTGTATACCGGGGGATAAGGCCTGGAATGTTTTGAGAACTCGTTGGCTGCCGTTCTCGGTGAGGGTGATCTGGCTGCTGGATAAACCATGCATGAATGTCCCGTCCTGGTGATAGACGTCCAGGTAGGTGGTCACCTCAGGAAATCGGTCATATATCGGCGGGGCTATGTCTGCGTATCCGCCTGATTGTGCCGAGGTTGGCCTGGTCAAGGTCAAGATCAGGCACAATGCGAAAATTAACCTATATTTCTTGTCTTTCATAGGTCAAAACTAACATATTTGTTGGTTCTAGCCATTGTACCGCACCCTTCTGCGGGCACAACTTACTAATTTATTAAGTCCTCTGGTCCATTAATCAAAAATGAGCAAAAGGGCGATTCCCGGCGGCTTATGATAAAATTTGTGGGAGTTGGATATGTCCAGCTGTGGTTTTCGGATCTTCTGTAGGAGATAAGTGACAATCAGATGACGGTTGAGTTCATTTTAGCATCCCAATCCCCGCGCCGGCAGACATTGTTCGGGTTGATCCAGAAACCTTTTTTCGTCATGGCTGCGGATGTGGATGAAACGAGACAGGGCGGGGAAAGCCCTGCGGAATATGTCATCCGCTTGGCAAAGATGAAAGCGGAGGATGTGGAGGAAAAAGTGGCGAAGATCACAACCCGCCCGGTAGTCATACTCGCCGCGGATACCACGGTGGTCGATGGGGGTGAAATCCTGGGGAAACCATCTCACCCAGCCCAGGCAAGAGAGATCTTGGAGCGGTTGCGGGGAAGTACCCATTCGGTTTTCTCCGGTGTCGCGGTCCGGAAACCTGGGGATGAATTGACCTTGACCGACCTTGTGAGGACTGAAGTCACCATGAGAGAGTACAGCGACAAGGAGATTGAAGCGTACATCAAAAGCGGTGATCCGTTTGACAAGGCAGGCGCCTACGCCATCCAAAATGACGACTTTCAGCCCGTGGCGTCGTGGGATGGGTGTTTTGCCAATGTCATGGGTTTGCCGCTTTGCCATGTGGAACGGCTGTTGGCGAAGCTGGGGGTCTCTCTCTCCGCCCAGGTGCCCGTGCAGTGCCAGGGTGCATTTGGTTACGATTGTCAGATCCCGCAGATCATTGATTCAGCGGATTATGTGTCATGAGTAGATCAATAATTGACGGTATGAAAAAAGCCTTTGCCTTCGCATTTATCCTCATCCTTTTGGTCGGATGTCATAAGACCACCACAGAGACGCCCGTCGCCGAAACGGGCACCCCTACGCCTTTAGCTACCATCGCCATCCAGACAACGCAGACCCCCTCTGTGGAGAGGACGGCGAAAACATTTCTGGATGCCTGGCAGGCGGAAGATTACCCTGCGATGTATGCTTTGTTGGATTCTGAAAGTCAGATGCAGATCAGCCAGAGTGAATTTAGTGAGCTATACAACCAGGTCGCTGTTGAATTGGCTTTAGAGGATATTGAATACGAGATCCTTTCTACCTATATCGAGCCCCAAAGCGCACAGGTGGCGTTTGAAGTGGGGTACAACAGCGTCTTGATTGAAGGCCTGCAGCGGGAAATCATCATGGACCTCAGCCTGCATGAGGGGGAATGGAAAATCAACTGGTCCAAGACCCTGATTTTCCCGGAATTGCAGGGGGAGAATTCGTTGCTGATGTACCGCCAGGTGCCGGTCAGAGGGAACATTTACGATCGAGATGGGAGCGTCATCGTCGCCCCAGCGAAAGCTATTTCTTTAGGTCTCAGCCCTGCTCAAATCGATCCGAAGCGGGAAGAGGATATGTTGAAAGAACTCGGTCGTGCCTTGGATATGGAACCGGAGGCGATCAAGGCACAATACGCGGATTACGCCCAGGGCTGGCAGGGTTTCGTCCCTCTGGGGGCTGTGGCTGTGGATAAGGAGGGACTGCGCCGGGGTGCGCTGGGTTCTTATATCGATAATGGGCTCATGCTGCGTGAATTCGAGGGACGATATTACTTTGATGGGGGGGTCTCTCCCCAGGCTATCGGGTACGTGCGCTGGATCCAAAAAGAAGAAAAGGATTATTACAAACGCCTGGGGTATTCCGTGGATGAAAAAGTTGGAGCCCAAGGCATTGAGAAGTGGGGGGAACCGTACTTGAGCGGGGAGCGGGGGGGGACTTTGTACATCGAGGACGCCGAGGGAGAAATCGTCACCCGTTTGGCCAGCTCAGAGGCCAAACCGGCCGACGAAATCTACACCACTCTGGATAAAGAATTTCAGTTGGAAGTTCAGGACGCATTGTTTGGATTTAGCGGCGCGATCGTCGTCTTGGAAATCGACACAGGTCGTGTCCTGGCCATGGCCTCCAACCCCAGCTTCGACCCCAACGCATTCAACTCCGATAATTTCAATTCCAGCTACCAGCTTCAAGATTACTACCAAGCGAATCGCAAGTCCCCTTTCTTAAATCGGGCCACGCAGGGCTTGTATCCTTTAGGTTCCGTTTTCAAGATTATCACCATGTCCGCGGCGTTGGAGAGCGGGGAGTACACGGCCGATACCACGTATGATTGTGGCTATCACTTCGATGAGTTAGATGGTGTCCGGCTTCACGATTGGACCTGGGAGCATTACCAGGAGGAGCTGGCGGAAGGGGATGATGACCCTCAACAACCCAGCGGCACATTGGACCTTGTAGAAGGGCTGATGCGCTCCTGCAACCCATACTTCTGGCATATTGGCCTGGACTTGTATAACAAGGGGATGACAGAAGCCGTTTCGGATATGGCGAAGGGTTTTGGATTGGGTTCCCTGACAGGGATTGAATTTCTGGAAGAGGAGGCGGGTAACATCCCCATTCCACAAAGCGAGGTGGACGCTACCAACCTGGCCATCGGTCAGGGGAATACCCAGGTCACCCCTCTCCAAGTCGCGCGCTTCATCGCCGCCCTGGGAAACGGAGGCACTTTGTACCGCCCGCAGATTGTGGAGAGCATCCGCACCCCGGCGGGGGAGGAGATTTACTCTTTTGAGCCTGAGGCTGATGGGGAGCTGCCCATCAGTGATAGCACATTGAGCACGGTGACCCAAGCCATGCGTGACGTGGTGTACAACTCACGGGGGACAGCCTATCACCGTTTTGGGGGCATACGGGATCAGGTTCCATTGGTAGGGAAAACGGGCACCGCGGAATCGGGCTCGGGGGAAGCCCACGCCTGGTTTGCGGGATACACGGCTGCAGAGAATGAGGACAAGCCGGATATCGCCATAGTGGTCATCGCTGAGAACGCTGGGGAGGGTTCTGAGGTGGCTGCCCCCATCTTCCGGCGGGTCGTGGAACAGTATTTTAACCAATATCTGAGGTTGTACCCTTGGGAATCCGAGATCGGTGTCTGGGAAGCTTGGAAACCCACCCCAACGCCTAAACCCAAAAAGGAGGGATAAAAGGTGAGTGAAACCTTCCGAGGTCGCGTGATAAAGGCTCAATCCGGTTTCTTCACGGTGAAGGTCAATGGCGAGACCTTGCGCTGCCGGATTCGCGGTCGGCTGAAACAAGGAAAGAAGATGGGGGATATCGTAGCGGTGGGCGATTGGGTGCAGGTCTCCAAGATCGGGGAGGGGGAGGGCATGATCGAGGAGGTCGAACCGCGCCGGAACATGATCTACCGCATGGACCCTCGCCCCCAAGGAGAATACCAGCAAATTATCATCGCTAACCCGGATAAAGCGGTGTTCGTCTTCTCCTGCGCTGAACCCGAGCCCCGCCTGCGGATGCTGGACCGCTTCTTGGTCATCGCGGAAAGTGAGATGACCCCATCCGTCATCGTGGCCAACAAAATCGACCTCACCGGGATGGATAAAGCCAAAGCATATTTTCAGCGCTATGAAAAAATTGGCTACCCCGTTTTTTATACGTCCGCCGAAACCAAAGAAGGTATTGAAGCCCTGCATGACCAGCTGATAGATAAAATTTCCCTCTTTGCGGGCCCCTCCGGGGCGGGGAAAACGAGCATCCTGAACGCCATCCAGCCCGGTTTAGGCCTGGCTGTCCAGGAAGTGAGTGAAGCGACCCAGAAAGGAAAGCACACCACCGTGGTCAGGAAGCTGGTCCCCCTTGAGGAAGGGGGGTACGTAGCGGATACACCGGGGCTGAAAGCTTTGGATTTGTGGGATATTGAACCGGAAGAGGTGGATGGTTATTTTCCGGAGCTAAGGGCCCTTGTACCCCACTGTCGCTTCAGTGATTGTACACATCTGCACGAACCGGGTTGTGCGGTGAAAGAAGCCTTGGAGAAGGGGGAAATCCACCCGGAGCGGTATCAATCTTACGTTCGCATGCGCAAAGTGGAAGAAGATAAGATTCCATGGTTATGAGGAGAGTCTGGCGCGCTTGTCTTCTCTTTGCCGGGGCCCTGATCCTGCTCTCTGCGTGCAGCGTGGAAGAGAAACCCCAACTGGCGATCCCCAAACAGGCGACACCTGGCAAGCCCACCCCGGTGCCTGTCGTGGAGCCGGAACCGGCCCGGGTGCTGTCCGTGTGTATGGGACGGGAACCGGACTCTCTATTCCTGTATGGCAACAGCTCATCTGCGGCCGAGATCATCCGCCAGGCCATTTATGATGGCCCGATCGATACGGTCAACTTTCAACACATCCCGGTCATTTTAGAACGTATCCCCTCTCGAGAAAATCAGGATGTTCAAGTGGAGGGGGTGGAGGTATATCCCGGTCAGACAATGGTGGATCCTGCAGGAAATATCACCTATCTCAAAGAAGGAGTGCGTTATCGCCCCGCGGGTTGTTACGCTGAGGATTGTGAAGAGATCTATGCAGGAGAGGGCCCCGCAGCGTTGGATCGAGTGACTATTCGTTATCAGCTCAAATCCAACCTGAAGTGGTCTGATGGCGAACACTTGACGTCGGAAGACAGCCTGTTTTCCTACCATGTGGCTCAGCAGATATGGGGTGAGTTCGGTCCGCCAAAGGTGAGGTTTGGAGATACATACCGGGCCCTGGATGAGCGAACACTGGAATGGGTAGGGATCCCCGGATACCTCGGCCTTCCCTCCTATGCTGATTTCTTTTTCAGCCCTCTCCCAGCGCATCGCTGGGGGGCGACGGACCCCCTCCAACTGGCCAGGGAGGATCAAGCCCGACGCTTTCCCCTGGGATGGGGCCCGTACGTGGTGGAGGAATGGGCATCCGGCGATCACCTTACGCTGTCAAAAAATGAATACTACTTCCGACTTCCCGAAGGTCTTCCTTATTATGACCAAGTGGTATTTCGTTTTCTCGATGGCGTGGAGGAGGCTTTAAACGCTTTTCAAGCGGGGGAATGTGTAGTAGTGGTTGAGGTGCCGGGGTTGGTGCGGGAATTACCCACTTTGCAGAAGGCTGAAATCGAAGGGGATTTGCACCTTATCCAACTCTATGGGGGAGCCTGGGAACAGCTCGTGTTCGGGGTCCAATCTTTGAACCCGGAAAGGACTATATTCCGGGATAAAAAGGTTAGGCAAGCAGTGGCGCAATGTATCAACCGCCAGGAGATTGTGGGGGCTCTCCCGGAAGCCCCTCTGGTTGCGGAGGGTTATTACCCTCACGAACACCCGTCCTTTAACGAAAATGTTCCCAGCTATTCTTACAACCCTTCAGGGGCGGTGGCTCTATTGGAGGAAGTGGGCTGGGTGGATCATGACCAGAACCCTGACACCCCTCTTCAAGCTCAGGGTGTGGAGGGGGTGGAGGATGGGACGCCTTTTGCATTTCAACTTTTAATATCCCCAACCGAGAAATCGCGCACGATCGCGGAGATGATTAAAATGGACCTGGCAAAATGCTCTTTAGAGGTGGAGATCCAATCCCTCCCCTCTGAGGAATTGTTGGGGTCAGGTCCGGAAAGTCCGGTATTTGGGCGGGACTTTAACGCAGCACAATTCGCCTGGACCCCGGGGGAGTTCCAACTTTGTTCCTTGTTTTTGAGCTCAGAGATCCCCGGTTACTATCCGGTATATCCCAAAGGATGGGGAGGCGCGAATGCACCAGGGTATGAAAACCCAGACTATGACACTGCCTGTCAGGACAGCTTTACTCTCCTTCCTGATCTTGAAAAGACCCAAGATGCGCGGGATGAAGCCCAGATGATCTTTGCTGAGGACCTTCCTGTCTTGCCCCTCTATTTCAGGAGAGATGTGATGTTGAGCGAGGGGGACATCCAGGGTTTGGAAACCGGTTTTTTTACTCCTCTGTGGAATATCGAAAGCCTTCCTTAGACTCCTGAGAACCACTGATCCTGAAACGGTGGTTTATCCTTTAGCTTTTAGATCCTCTCCTCGAAATCAACCCCTCTTGAAGAATAAGAAGCCGATCTGTTCTGAAGCTGAGTATGTTTAATCTTTATTTAGCAGGTTATGCGATTCTATGTATTGAAAAATTTGCCCAGGAAAAAGATGTTTCCGACCTAGAAAGATCACAGATAATCAACATCTATGAGGAATGCACGTACTTCCATGGCATATATTTTTGTAGTCTTTCAGGAGGGATTTGATGAGGAGTGAGGGTTGTGCTAAAATAGTGGGCGTAGATGCACGGCACTTTAGCCATATCCCAGCAATGATATGGTCGCAATTGGTTTATTTGGACTGTTTCTTTTCTCGATATGGATTACACTGGGTAAAAATGAGAAGGAGCGAGCATTGAACGAAGACGAGGTCATTCTAGATATTGAAGATTTGAAAACACGATTTTATACGGAAGAAGGTGTGGTCCATGCTGTGGAGGGAATTTCATATCAATTACATCAAGGGGAAACATTAGGGATTGTAGGGGAGAGCGGTTGTGGTAAGTCTGTTCATGCTCTATCGATCATGCGTCTCATTCCTTCCCCTCCCGGTGAAATTATTTCGGGGAAAATCATCTTTAAAAGCCAAAATTTACTAGAGTTAAGTGAAAAACAGATGCGTTCCATCCGGGGTGATGAGATTGCCATGATCTTTCAGGATCCCATGACCTCACTTAACCCTGTGTTAAAAGTAGGCTTTCAGATCATGGAAGCCCTGAAGCTTCATCAGGATATGAACGAAAAACAAGCCCGGCAGCGAGCGGCCGAACTGCTTTCCTTGGTTGGTATTCCAGAGGCGGAGGATCGTTTGGATGATTACCCCCATCAATTTTCCGGAGGGATGCGGCAGCGAGCGATGATCGCTATGGCCCTTTCCTGCGATCCGGCCATCCTCATTGCAGACGAACCGACCACCTCCCTCGACGTCACCATACAAGCCCAAATTATTGATCTTGTGAACAGACTGCAGCGCGAATTGGGGATGACGGTGCTTTGGATTACCCACGATTTGGGAGTAATCGCCAGGCTCGCGGATCGGGTCAATGTCATGTATGCGGGGCAAATTCTGGAAAAGGGTTCCGCTAATGAAATTTTCGATAATCCCAAAAACCCCTATACCGTCGGTTTGTTGGGGTCTCTGCCTAAACCTGTCACCTCTTCCTCTTCAAATGGGAAGCTGTTCTCGATTCCAGGAGAACCGCCAGATTTAATTGGTGGAACGGTGGGATGTCCCTTTTCGGGGCGATGTGACTATGAGATTGAGAGATGCTCAAAGGAAATGCCCATCTTGGAGAGGGTGAATGATGATCATTACGTTGCGTGCTGGGAAAAAGAAAAGGTGACAAAAGTAAGATGAGAAAAGACGAAGTTTTGATCCGTGTTGAGAATTTGAAAAAATATTTTCCCATTCAGCGAGGGGTTTTTAAGAGCCATGTGGGTGATGTAAAAGCAGTCGACGGTGTTAGTTTCAAAGTTTACCGTGGAGAAACCCTGGGTTTAGTGGGTGAGAGTGGGTGCGGGAAAACCACTGTGGGTCGGACCATTGTCCGCCTGTATGAGCCCACGGAGGGGTCAGTCTTTTTCCAAGGGGTGGATTTATCTCAGCTTACTGGAGATGAATTAAGGGAGATACGGGGCGAAATGCAAATGATATTTCAGAACCCTTATGCTTCCCTGAGCCCCCGGATGAAGGTCAAGGGCATTATCGGCGAACCCTTGGAAATCCATCACGTAGCCAGAGGGAAAGAGAAAGAAGAGAGGATTGTTGAATTATTGGACCTGGTCGGGCTGAAACCGGGTTACATGAATCGCTATCCGCACGAATTTTCTGGTGGGCAGAGGCAGCGCATTGGTATCGCTCGATCCTTGGCGTTGAATCCCGAGTTCGTGATTTGTGATGAACCTATTTCTTCCCTAGACGTCTCCATTCAAGCTCAGGTGGTCAATCTCTTGGAAGACCTCCAGGAGGAATTAGGGTTGACCTACTTATTCATTGCCCATGATCTCAGCATGGTTCGCCATATCAGTGACCGGGTCGCTGTTATGTATCTGGGAAAGCTTATGGAGGTTGCAGATAAGGAAGTTCTCTTTGAAAACCCTCTCAACCCCTATACCCAGGCTTTGATGTCAGCTATCCCTGTTCCCAACCCGAAGATTGAGAAGCAACGGTATCGTGTTCTCATCGAAGGGGACTTACCCAGTCCCTCGGATCCCCCCAAAGGGTGTAATTTCAACACCCGTTGTCCATTGGCGGAGGAGATTTGTTTCCAAGAAGAGCCGGAGTTGGTGGAGATTGAGCCTGAGCATTTTAGTGCCTGCCATATTGTGGAGCGGGATGGATTTGTGGATATTGCACAGAAATAATGTTTGGAATATTGATCCAAGGTGAAAACCTTTCAGTAATAAACAAAGGAGGTGGTGAAAAGGAGGAAAACTTTAGAAAGAGACACACTTGGATAGATGTTCACTCACTTAGTTTTAGGAGGAGAGATGCATAGTAAAAAAGGTTTCTATCTGGGCATGGCCGTATTGCTCATTGTCAGCGCTGTGCTTTCCGCGTGTGCGACACCCGCGGTAGAGACTGTGGAGGTGGTGAAAACCGAAGAGGTTGAGGTGGAGAAAGTCGTTACGGCGACACCTGAGCCCACTGCTGCCCCCGGTCCCAAAATGATCGAAGACTTTTCTGAGGTGCCTGAAGAGGTCCTGGTGCAAGTCTGTGAGGACGTCAAAAGCGCTGTGGAATATGACGATGAAGCCGGTACGGTGACCATCCACTTGGATGCCCCATTTGGTCCTATGATGCAGACTTTGGCCAATGGTTGGGCGGTTCCTTTGGATCAAGAATGGATTGCCGAACAAGGTGGTTGGGATGGTTCCTGTGAGACGTGGGTTGATCACCATGACCCATCTGCGGAGGAATCCGTCCTCTTTGACAACGTCAATGGTACCGGTCCTTTCAAGCTGGAACACTGGAAGAAAGCGGAAGAGCTTTCTTATGTTCGCAATGAGGATTACTACCGCACTGAACCCATCTGGGAAGGTGGTCCGAGTGGACCTCCCGCCCTGGAGCGAGCAGTAACACGGTCCGTGGATGAGTGGGGTACTCGGTATTCCATGTTCGAAGCTGGCGACAGTGATTTCAACTATGTACCCCGCCAGTACGCTGAGCAGTTGGAACCGGAAGTGGCAGAAGAATGTGACTATCAAACCGAGGAATGCGAGACCGTGAACGAAGGTGGTCAGTTCCGTCTCTTTGCGGGTCTTCCCTCCACGAGCACGGTGGATGGGTTCTTCAACTTCAACGTCAACGCAGAGGGTGGAAACCCCTACATTGGCGATGAAAGCCTTGGGAACGGGATTCCCGTTGACTTCTTCTCTGACGTCCATATCCGCAGAGCGTTCAATTACAGCTTTGACTGGGACGTCTTCATTGAAGAAGCCTTTTTGGGTGAGGCTGAACAGCGTTTAGGCCCGATCATCAACCCCATGACCGGATATCATGCGGATGATTTCCACTTTTCCTTCGATCCTGAGAAGGCAGAGGAAGAGTTCAAAGCTGCTGATGTGGATGGTGACGGCATTCCCGCCGGTGAGGACGAGGAAGGCGACGTCTGGACGACCGGCTTCTACATGACCTTAACCTACAACACAGGGAACGATCAGCGCCGCACGATGGCAGAAATCCTGAAAACGAACATCGAAGATCTCAACGACAAGTTCCAGGTTGAGATTTTGGCCATACCTTGGCCGACGTATCTGAAAGGCATGGTCGCTGGACGTCTGCCCATGTTCTGGATTGGTTGGCTTGAGGACTACCATCACCCCCATAACTGGGTGACCCCTTACATGGCCAGCCACGGCACCTTCTCCGGTTGGCAGAACTTCCCCGAAGACCTGTACAACACCTTTGATGAGAAGATCGCTGCTGCGAAGTCGATCTCAGATCCTGAAGAGCAGGACAATGCGTATCATGAATTACAGCAGTTGGCGGTTGAACACGTCATCGATATCTTCGGCGTCCAACCACAGGGTCGCCACTATGAGCAGACTTGGGTAGAGGGTTGGTACTACAATGCGGCTTATCCTGGACCGTACTTCTACGTCTTGGATAAATCCGATGACGCCCCCAATCCTAACACGTTCGTTGAGACGACCATTGGGGAACCGGAGACTTTGGATCCTGCCTACATGTATGACACGGCAAGCAGCCAGGCTGTGATGCAGGTTTATGATCCGTTGATCTTCATGAAGCGGGAACGCTACGATGAGTTCGTGCCTGCGATCGCAGAAGACTGGGAGATCTCCGATGATGGCAAAACCCTGACGTTCTACATCCGGGATGGAGTAACTTTCCACAACGGTGACGAGCTGAAGGCACATCATGCTGCCTACGCGATCTGGCGAGGTCTGTTACAAGACCGAGCAGGTGGCCCGCAGTGGATGTTCTGGGGTCCCATTATGGGTAATTCCAGTGGTGTAGAGGCTTACGCTATCGACTTGGCCAATGAGATGAAGAGCGAGTAGCCTTTTCAATGAGTGGTGAGCCGTGGCCGAGCTCGGTCACGGCTCACCCTTTCAGTGTGCCAACCAGAGAACGCCATCTATGGGCTGGGACGAATCGACCTGAGGAGGACGAAGAGCAGAAAATCACCCCAGCGTACCATAAGGGACGAGCCTGGGGGATGGACTTGAAGGGCAAGTACTTGAGCGAGGAAGCTTGGTTTCAGGCCTCCAAAACAACAATTTGTTGATGAAAATAGGATAAGGAGCGCTCCATCAGAAGAAGGGGCCGTTGGATACAGTGAGTGTGTCCAGGGGTGTGGGGAGGAAAGGAGATGAGGTTTTCTCTACCACATTGTTTATCGAGAATGGAAAAAGTTGTTATTATGTTTTCAATATTTATAAATTAGGGAGAACAGGAGATGGATCAGATGGGATTTGTTAGGAGGTTCAAATGTTGGCATATATAGTAAGGCGTGTTTTGATCTTGCCAATCATCATGGTTGGGGTTACGATCCTGATTTTTGCTCTTTTAATGTTATTGGATCCCATTGAACGTGCTACCCTGTATGTTTCGGATATACCCCATGACTCCTCCGCTATACAGAAGATCATCAAGAAGTATGGTTTGAACGATCCCATTCACATCCAATATTTTCATTGGTTGGTGGGCCAAAAAGACCCTGAGACGGGAGAAGTGGAGGGGGGAATTTTACGAGGTAATTTAGGGTGGTCTCATACCGCGCAAATGCCGGTTACGGAGGCTATTCTGCACAGATTGCCCGTTTCCGGAGAGTTGGCCATTTTGAGCATTGTACCCATTATTCTGCTGGGAGTGTGGACAGGAGTCCAGGCTGCTGTGCATCATAACAGCTTTATCGACCATTTTTCCAGGGTATTTGCTGTGGTCGGTTGGTCCCTTCCCACGTTTGTATTTGCTTTGTTGATGTTGATGATTTTTTATTCGGGTTTGGGCTGGTTTCCGCCGGAGCGTTTATCTCAATGGGCTAAGGAAGTTGTCTGGAATTCAGAATCCTTTGTTAGATATACCGAGATGAACACCATCGATTCTTTGTTGAACCTGCGATTTGATATCTTCCTGGATTCTGTACGCCACCTTTTCCTGCCGGTGTTTGGGTTGTCGTATGTGATTTTTGCGCGAGTGATGCGCGTCATGCGTTCCTCCATGCTGGAGACACTGCGTGAGGATTACATCAAAACAGCCAGATCCAAAGGGCTTTCGGAAAGGAAAGTCATTAATCTCCACGCCAGGCGGAATGCGCTTATTCCCGTCGTCACCATTGGCGGTCTGCTTTTCATCAGTTTATTGAGCGGGGTGGTGATCACGGAGACGATATTTAACATCCATGGCTTGGGTAGGCTGTTTGTCAATGCTGCCCTTTCCTTTGATGTAGTCACGTTGCTGGGTTTGGTCCTCTTTAGCAGTATTGTCATGGTCCTGGGGAATTTAATCGTCGATATCTTGTATGGTTTTGTTGACCCAAGGGTTAGGTTGCAATGAGTTTTGTAAAGAAATTACTTAAAAATCCCCTTTCACTGACAGGGATCGTGCTTATCTTGTTGTTTATCTTTATCGCGGTTTTCGCGCCCGTTCTTGCCCCTCCTGCCGACCCCGAGGAGCCCTTTGATATGCCCCGGGATGGTTATCGGGCGGAACCTCAAAAGCCCACCTGGCTGACGGAGAACGAAGAAAACCTCTCCCCCGGGGATGAGGGCTGGCATTGGTTGGGGACCACAGAAGGACAATATGACGTGTATTATGGCATCATTTGGGGTACACGGACCGCGTTCAAAGCGGGATTGATCGTTACCTTTGCCACCCTTATTTTTGGTTTGTTTGTGGGGACGATAGCTGCTTACTATGGAGGTTTCATAGATGAGCTGTTGATGCGCATTGTGGAGGTTTTTATGGCCTTCCCTTACCTGCTGGCAGCCCTCACAGTAGCGACGGTGCTGCAGCCGAGAATCGGAAAGGGTATATGGGCACCCATGGTGGCACTGATCGTTTTCGGCTGGACGGGTTATGCACGTTTGATCCGGGGGGATATCTTGTCAGTTAAAGAAAGGGAATATGTTCTCGCTGCTCGCGTGGCGGGAGCGGACGACTTCCGGATCATCTTTAAACATATCCTGCCTAATGCGATCTTCCCTACCCTTGTGGTTGCTTCTATGGATATTGGGACGTATGTATTGAGCTTTGCTGCTCTCAGCTTCCTCGGTGTAGGGGTGCAGAAAGGGTACGCGGACTGGGGTCAGATCATCAACTTTGCCCGCAACTGGATCCCCGTCTTAAGCAACTATTGGCATATTATTGTCTTTCCAGGTTTAGCGATTACCCTCTATGTCTTGGGTTGGAACCTTCTAGGGGATGCCATTCGAGATATCTTGGATCCTCGATTGAGAAAACCGCGCTAATTACCACTGAAAGCGAAAACACAATGCCCCATGGGCAAGCTGCCTGTGGGGCGGTTTGGTTAAGGGAAGGAAGTAGATCCTTACCATTTCCCCGTGCAACGTTCAATGACCACGGGACGGTTTCCACTAAGTAGGCAAGTCATCTCAAACCCGTTGTCAAACAGAGTGTGGAAGTAGGCAAACCCTCCTATTTGATTCTGGTGTTTCATTTCATAAGAAGCACTCATCTCATCCCCATAGCTTTGCAGCCATAAGATGAGGTCGGAATTCAGGTCTATTTCCCCGTTTTGTTCCAAGGATTGCAGTGGTTCCCGCTGACCACTTATCCCAAATTGAATAAGATTTCCCATCCATTCCTTTATCTGCGATGAATGATCCTCACAAAAAATTACCTTGGCGTTGATGACGGTGCAGCGCAGGGTGAGATCATTCTGAAAATGGATATCCACCAGTCCTGTTTGGGGAGGAGTGAGTTGGTACTGGACGAGATGGGTCGTAAATGTGGCAGTGAATGAATCCGCATATTCCTCGAGGAACTTTCTACTGAGAGCGCTGCTGTCCTCGTCTTGGATTCCGTTAGATTGAGATTGTTGTATGGTCCTGGCGGCAGCACGGTAGGGGATTTGCGTGTAGCTATATACTTGTTCATTAGCAACGCTGGTGGGGAGAAAGGCGAATGGGATGGATATAGCGAGGGCTATCAAGGATCCCCAACCAGCCTTGCGGTTTGTTCCGGATTGTTCCCAGGAGATTTCTGTGACGATTCTTTCCAGAATTCCCAAAGGGAGGCCGACGCCTGCACTGACCAGTGTTATTAACCCGGCGCGAGTGAGGGCTGCGATGCTGGCGGGGAAAATAGACCTACCCCACAAGTCAGGGTTGAGCAGCCAGGCAACGAAGTCCAATCCTTGGAAGGGGAGAAGACCTATTACCAGTCCGGTTAGTCCGGATGCAAAAATCCAGATGGCAATGGAGAGGATAGCGGGTGAGGGTGGGGTTGCCAAGCGCCCTGCGAATCCACAGAGGAGAATGGCCAGGGGAATGCCCAGGGCAAGTTTTGCCCAAGGAAGTTCGGCTTGATATCGCGCTAGGGACAGCGCATCAGGAACCAATATGGCAAGGATCAGGGTCAGGGCGAAAATGCTTCCATACAGGAAACCTGTCCGTTTGAAAAATGTGCGAATATCTGCGGAGTAATTGTCGCGGTCCTGATGTTGAGAGTGGTACATAAAGGAGTAGATGACCTTTCTCGTTGGGAAGATGATGTGGGACGTTTAAATTCTATCATTAGCGCATTCTGTTTGGGTGAGGAAAATCATTCCTTTTATCATTGGGTATATATGTCTTTGAGATCTTCGATATGCTTCCTTCTGCTTTAGGCCCCTTGACAGAAAACATGGTTCCTACATATTCAAGTTGAGGGTGATAAATACAATGAGTTTTTATTAATAATCTTGTAAATGATCCCAATTTTATGGTAAACTAATCACCAGTAGGGATTATCCAATTTCAAGATATAATCATCAATTAATGTATAGAGCATCGACGTATAACAAAAAGCTGATGTCGAACAAATCTTATGGTAAAATAAGCGACTACACTTCTTACTGAACTGCGTGGATAAGTAGGAAGGTTGTTGCTTGTTAAATAAATCCCAAAAGGAGGTGATGCCAACTCATAAGAAAAAAAAGGAAAAACATGTACTGATTTGCAGTATGTGTCCCCCTATTAGAAAAACACATTCTTAGGAGGAGCAAGAGTTATGTATAAAAAGTTAATCACAATTTTTGGTCTGCTCATTGTGGCCAGCCTGGCCTTGGCGGCATGCCAACCTGAAGAGGTTGCCCCCGAAAAGGTCATAGAGACCGTCATCGTCGAGAAAGAGGGCGAGACGATCATCGAGACTGTCGAGGTTGAGAAAGAGGTCGTCGTTGAACCGACCCCTGAGCCCGTGACGCGCCAAGGAGCCTGGCTGGACACGGTTGTGTTTGTTGAGGAGTCCTCCCCAGACACCGCGGTCACCCGCTTGGAGACTGGCGATATCGATGTATACGCCTTCAGTATTTCTGATGCCCCCGTTGCCGATCGCATCTACGAGTCGGATCAGATCGACTACTATACATCCTACGGCAGCTACAACGAGTTCACCTTCAACCCCGTTTTGGAGTTTGAAGATGGATCGCTCAACCCCTTCGGTGACCCACAGTTCCGAGAGGCCATGCACTGGCTGGTCGATCGGGAATACATCGCCCAGGAAATCGCGGGTGGTATGGCCCGAGCTCGTTGGGTGCCCATCAACTTTGCATCCGCGGATACCGCTCGCGTGGCGGACGTGATCGCCCAGATGGAGATCAAATACGCGTATGACAAAGAGAAGGCACAAGAACAGGTCACTGAGCGTATGGAAGCCCTCGGCGCAGAGATGGCGGACGGCGTCTGGACCTATAATGGCGAGCCTGTAGAGATCATCGGACTCATCCGCACAGAGGATGAGCGCAAGGAAATTGGCGACTATTTAGCCAACCAGCTTGAAGATCTGGGCTTCACCGTGATCCGCGACTACAAGACATCAGCCGAGTCTCAGACCTGCTGGGTGAGCCAACAACCTTCTTCCGGTTGCTTCAGCTACTACACCGGCGGATGGGTTACCACCCAGATCAGCCGCGATGAGGCGGATGCCTTTGCGACCTGGTACACACCCCTGGGTTGGGGTATCCCTCTTTGGCAGGCGTATGACCCCTCTGAAGAGCTGTATGAAATCGCTGATGCGCTGGTCAACAGCCAGTTTGACACCATGGAAGAGCGCAACAATATGATCCGGGAAGCGATGCCCCTCGCGATGGCGGACAATGTGCGCATGTTCTACTTTGACGGCGTTGGCATCGCCCCCATCAGGAGCGAGCTCTCTGTCGCTGCGGATCTTTCCGGCTCCGTTTACGGCGCTGCCCTGTGGCCGCACACGCTGCGGTTCAAGGACCGCGTGGGTGGCGAGGCGACCGTTGCCATGCCCAGCATGCTGACGGAACCCTGGAACCCTGTGGATGGCTCAAACTGGGTCTACGACATGATGCCCATGCGCGGTGCGAAAGGCGCAGCGGTCTATCCAGATCCCTTCACCGGGCTGTATATCCCCTGCCGCCTTGAGTCTGCGACCGTCTACGCCCAGGAAGGGCTGCCGATCGGCAAGACCATGGACTGGGTCAGTCTGGAGTTTGTCGACGAGATCACAGTGCCTGCTGATGCTTGGGCGGACTGGGATGCGGAGAATCAGGTCTTTATCACCGCAGAGGAACGCTTCGAAGAACTGCCCACCGCCAAGACCAAAGTGGTCATGGTCTACGAAGAGGATTTCCCCGAGAACACGACCTGGCACGACGGGAGCCCCTTCAGTGTGGCTGATATGGTCATGGGCATGATCATGTCCTTCGATACGGCCAAGGAAGCCAGCTCTGTGTTCAGTGAAGCATATGTACCAGGACTTGAGTCCTTCTTGTCCACCTTCAAAGGTTGGAGGATCACCTCCACGGACCCGGTCACCGTTGAGTACTACACCGATGCCTATTCATTGGATGCGGAGAACAACATCAACAACTTCCGGGCTGCGTTCCCCAACGAGGGCGGACTCTACGCTCAGGGCAGTGCTGCCTGGCATAACATCGTCCCCGCCTGGCTTGGTGAGGCGAACGGCGAAATGGCCTTTGGCCCTGACAAGGCAGACAAACTCGAAGTCGACCGCACCAACTACTTGGCCGGACCGACGCTCGAGGCTATGAAAGGGTATCTGGAGACAGCGCTGGCCGACGCCGTGATCCCCTACGAACCCACCCTGGGTGACTACATCACGGAAGAGGAAGCCGTGGCGCGCTACGAGAACCTCCAGGCCTTCGTCGGACGCACAGGTCATATGTATCTCGGCACGGGTGCCTTCTACATCCAGAAGGCCTTCCCTGTTGAGGGTACACTGATCCTGCAGCGTTATCCTGACTACCCCGACATGGCGGACAGGTACAGCCGATTTGCTGAAGCGCCGATCCCCGAAGTCCTGCTGGATGGACCGGGAGAGGTTGCTGCTGGTGATGAGGCTGTCTTCGATGTCTTCCTTGACTTCAAGGGTGAACCCTATCCCAATGAGGATATGGACATGGTCACCTATCTGGTCTTCGACGCCACCGGCGCGCTGGCCATGAAAGGCGACGCTGAACCTGTTGAGGATGGACAGTTCCAGGTCACACTGGACACGTCCGATCTGCCCGCTGGTTCCAGCAAGCTTGCGGTGATTTCGGTCTCTAAGAGAGCTTTGATACCTGTCTTTGAGGTATTTGAGTTTGTGGTTACTGAGTAACCGTTGTTGTGTCGTGTACGATCTCATCCCGGGGAGGTGCGCGTCATCTCTCCGGGATGTTTTAATAGAAGAGAAGAACGAGGAATACCATGTCTGACGTATCTGTTACTTTAGACGAAGAGACCACCCTGGAAGAAGCCAGGGGTACGGGTACCAGTACGGTAGCCCGCGTGGCCAAATACGCAGCCTTCCGTTTGGTGATCTTATTTTTCGCGGTGGTTGTCGCCATTTATTTAACGGTGTTGATCGCTAACATGGGGGGATATGTGGATGAGATCCGGAGGGGGGAAATCCGCAACGCTATCTCATTACAGATTTATATGAGCGAGGACCCGGAGTTAAAGAAATTAAGCTCTGCGGAAAAAAAGGAACTGGTCGACAGACGGGTGACCATCGAAGAGAAGAGACGGGGGCTGGATCAACCTTTCATCATCCGCAGCTTTGCCTTCCTGAAGAACGCTCTGACTCTCAACCTGGGGTTTGCAGAGGATATGATGAGCGACAGCGGTTCAAAGCAGGTGCGGTTGATCCTCCTGGAGCGGTTGCCCCCCACGCTGATCCTGTGGGGAGCCGGGAATATCCTGCTCTTTTTCTTTGCTCTCTTTACAGGACTTTATCTTTCCAGAAACTACGGCAGCTTCTTGGACAAGCTGATCGTGGCCCTGGTTCCGACCTCATCTGCGCCGGCTTGGTTTTATGGGCTATTTTTGATCATTATTTTCGCCGGGATACTGCAGGTATTGCCTTTTGGTGGATTGGTCGACGCACCGCCGCCCTCCAATAAACTGCTCTACGCGCTCAGCGTCCTGAAACACCTGATTCTGCCTACCTCGGCCATTTTCATCAGTTCCATAGCCATCAGCACCTTCAACCGGCGGGTGTTCTTCCTGATCTATTCCCAGGAGGATTATGTGGAGATGGCCAAGGCCAAGGGCGTTTCAGATAGGACGATCGAACGCCGTTACATTCTGCGGCCAACCCTGCCACCTATCATCACCGGCTTCCTCCTGCTGGTCATCGCCATTTGGATGGGAGCGACGATATTAGAAACCGTTTTCAACTGGCCGGGATTGGGGCAGGCGCTGTTTAAGGCCATCGGGTTGTTTGACACACCGGTGATCGTCGGCTCCAACGTCATCTATGCCTACCTGCTGGCGGCGACCGTCTTCTTCCTGGATTTCATTTACGCGTTGGTGGATCCCCGGGTGCGCATCGGGGAACAAGGAAGGAAAGTATGAAAACGATCCGCGAAATCACACGTTATCCAGCGGCTATCATAGGCGGTATATTGATCATCCTGCTTATCGTCATTGCCATCTATTCATTGATCACCATACCCTACGCTGAGGCCGTCCGCCTGTGGCGGGGTGGGGAGGATATCTGGTACGACCTGCCCAGGACAGCAGCCCCAGCCTGGACGAACCTCTTCCGGGATAAAAAACTCCCGGAGACGATTATCCTCAACAGCCAGGATGAGAGTGTGGAGAAGACGGTGGAGGAAGTCTCGGGTAGCCGGACGAAGGTGAGTTTCTCATTAACCTTCGACTACACCTATGACGGTTTTCCGGATGAGGTGATCCTTTTCTTCCATACGAAGTACGATGAGAAAAAACCACATGTGAACATGACCTGGATCACGCCGGAAGGAGAGGAGATCCGGGTAGGGAGTATGTCAGCTGAAAACTCCTCAGCGTACATCTTTTCCCAGGATGAGGTCCTTTTCCGTCGGCTGGGGAGGAACCTCCGCCCTGATGAAGCTTTATTTGCTGTGGACTCAGCAGCAGAGGCCCCGGAAGTTCTCAAGGGCACCTACACCCTTCAGGTGGATGGGTCCATATTTGAACCGGACACAGAGCTGGATGCAAAGCTTGTGGTCTATGGAGATGTCTACGGCATCGCGGGGACCGATCACAGACGTCGCGACCTGACCGTGGCCCTGCTGTGGGGCACGCCCGTAGCGCTCATGTTCGGGTTGCTGGCGGCGGTGTTGACAAGTGTCACGACCATGGTCATCGCAGCCATCGGGACCTGGTATGGGGGCTGGGTGGACGGACTCATCCAGCGCATTACCGAGATCAACATGATCCTCCCTGTGCTTCCCATCCTGATTATGATCGGCACGTTTTACTCCCGGAGCATCTGGGTCATGCTGGGGGCATTGATTCTGCTGTATATCTTTGGGAGCGCCATTAAAAGTTATCGGGCCATCTTCTTGCAGGTCAAAGAATCTGGGTATATCGAGGCTGCCCAAGCCTATGGGGCTAACAATGTACGGATCATCGCCCGTTACTTGATCCCACGCATCATCCCCACCCTGATCCCCGGTTTGATAACGTTGATTCCTGGTTTCGTATTCACTGAGGCGGCTCTCAACGTGCTGGGGTTGGGCGACCCCACCCTGCCCACTTGGGGCAAGGTGATCAACGACGCCTATGTGAACGGCGCCCTGCATCAGGGACAGTATTACTGGATCCTGGAACCCTCCATCTTGTTGATGGTCACCGGGTTGGCTTTCTCCCTCTTCGGCTTCGCGCTGGACCGCATTTTCAATCCCAGATTGAGAGGTATGTGATATCCATGCCAGAAAACAACAAATTGTTACGCGTAGAAAATTTAAAATTATATTTCAGCACGACCATGGGAACTGTTCAGGCCGTCGATGACGTGAACCTGGAACTCGGTTACAACGAAGCGATCGTGATTGTCGGCGAGTCCGGTTGTGGGAAGACGTCTTTTGCCAGAGGTGTATTGCGCTTGCTGCCCCGGAACGTGCACACTTACTCCGGTCGTATCTACCTGGATAACATCGATGTCATGAAATTGGGAGATGAACAATTCCGGCGGGATGTGCGCTGGGAGCAGATGTCCATGGTCCCTCAAGCGGCGATGAATGCCCTCAACCCGGTCTTGAAAATAGGAGACCAGGTGGCGGAACCCCTCATTACCCACGAGTCGATGGAGAAGGAACAGGCTTGGGAGAAAGCCCGGGAGATGGTGGAAAAGGTGGGCGTTCCGGGCGATTTCCTGGACCGCTATGCCTTTGAATTGAGTGGCGGGATGCGCCAGCGGGTGATCTTAGCGATGGCTTTGGTAACCACACCGCTGCTGATCTTCTTGGATGAGCCCACCTCAGCGCTGGATGTCTTGACCCAGGCGAACATCTTCAACGTCCTTAAACGCCTTAAAAAAGAAATGAAGGTCAGCTTCATCCTCATTACCCATGATGTGGCCACCTCCAGTGAATTGGCGGATCGCGTTGCAGTGATGTACGCGGGGCAGATCGTGGAAGTGGGTCATGCCAGCACGTTCTTCGAAGCCCCTCTCCATCCCTACTCGGAGATGTTGATGAAAAGCGTGCCGAAACTAAAAGTGAAAGAGGAACCGACATTCATCACCGGTCAACCTCCATCCCTCCTTGGACCGCCTACAGGCTGTCGGTTTGCAGAACGATGCCCGAAACGATTTGATAAATGTGATGAGGAACCTCCCTTGGTGATGGCGAAGGGGCATAAAGTCAAATGCTGGTTATATGTGTAAGGTTAGGAGTTGTAATTCATGACTGTGGACTGGAAAGAAGAAGAGAAAAGCAAAGGAACATCAGAAGTGAAAAGTGGGATGGGCGCAGGTAACGGCACGTTGTTGTCGGTCCACGATTTGCATGTCTGGTATGAGTTGAAACGCTGGGGGATGATTCACGCCGGATATGTCAAAGCTGTGGATGGGGTGGATTTTGACCTTCAGCCTGGGGAATCGATCGGTATTGTGGGGGAGAGCGGCTGTGGGAAAACCACCTTAATGCGCACGATCCTGGGCCTCGTCCAACCGATCAAAGGCAGCATTGTCTTCGACGGAGGGGATATCAGCAAGTTGGGCGATCATGACCTGCAGTTTTACCGCTCCGAGGTCGGCTATGTGCAGCAGGATCCCTACGGTGCGCTGCCGCCTTTCATGGACCTCCAGCAGATCTTGGAAGAACCCATGATCATCCATGGGGTGAAAAGCAAAGAAGAACGGATCGCACGCATTGAGCAAGTCCTTAAGGAGATCAAGATGACGCCTGTGGAGGATTTCCTGGACAAATTCCCCCACATGCTCAGCGGCGGACAGCAGCAGCGTGCTGTGATCGCCCGGGCCATGGTTTTGGAGCCCAAGCTGCTGGTAGCTGACGAGCCGGTCTCCATGCTGGACGCTTCGGTGCGCGTTGAAATCCTGCGCTTGATGCAGGATTTGCAGGCTTCGCATAACCTTGCTGTCCTCTATATCACCCATGACCTGTCCACGGTGCGGTATTTTACAGAACGTATCTTTGTGATGTACGCTGGGAAGATTGTCGAGAAAGCCCAAGTCGATGAGCTGCTTGATGATCCTCAACACCCTTACACGCAGGCTTTGCTGACGGCGACCCCTGACCCGGATTATGAAAATGCATTACATTATAAAAAGGTACCGCCTGGCGAACCACCCAGTTTGGTGAATCCTCCACCCGGATGCCGGTATCACACCCGTTGTCCCCATATGATCGAGGGTTTATGCGACGTTGAAGACCCCCCCAGATTTGAACCCACCCCCCGTCATTTCAACTGGTGCTGGTTGTACGACGAGGGACGTAAGTGGGCTTAGCTGTTGTATAGGATAGAAACGGATGATTTTAGCACACCCTAAAAGATTGATAGCGATTGGATTTGTCTTGGTCGTTCTTGGATTTGTGGTTCCTTTCCTGATGGTCCTCAAAATCATCGTCTCCACCTTCGCCTTGAACTTCCTCTCCTATGGCGCTTCGATCAGCGGTTTACTGCTGGGGATCTTAGGATCCGCTGGTTATGTCCAGCTGCGCAAGCAGGAAGATGAATGGAAGGACTGGAAGGAGGGGGAGTGACCCTGGGGCAAAGCGTCTGACCCTGAGGTTATTTCCCAAGGGCAAGACCACAAAGACATCATTGCATGAAATCAAATTCATCCCCCTTGATTGAAGATCGATCACGGGGAGGGATAGGTTTGAAAAACCGACAATGACGGGGACATTCCCTGTCATTGTTTTTTATCAACTGGGTGCAGATAGGCTCATGTTCGTGTTGCACGGAACCCGAAATCTAAACCAATACAGTCTATGTAGATATGTCCTGGAGTGACAAAACATGGACGCCCTTCGAATAGCAGCCCAAAACATCCAGGAGGGGGAGTTAGCTTCAGCCCGGAAAATCCTTCTTGATCTGCTGCGCTCTGATCCATCTTTGGATCAAGCCTGGTACTTGCTCAGTTTTGTTGTGGAGAGACCAGAACACAAAGTCAAAGCTTTGCGACATGCGCTGCAGGTCAATCCGGTCCATTCAGGGGCCAGGGAGAGATTGGCAAGACTGGTCGCTCAGGGATCAGATTTGAAACCAGACCGTACTCCTTTATCCGAAGCCGATATTTTAAAAAGAGCTGCTTTGCACGTTAAAAGGGGGAACCTGGGCACCGCCCGATCGCTTGTCCGTTCTGTGCTCCGTGCTAATCAGGGGAACGAATATGCCTGGTATTTGTTAAGCTTCTGCGTCCGGGAAGAGCATAAGATGATATCCGCTTTGAACCAGGCGTGCCAGATTAACCCCGCTTTTAATCAAGCCCGAACCCGGCTGGAAAAACTGCAGGCGGGTGCACGGGAAACGGTCGTATTGGAAAAGGATGAGGAAGTACAGCCCCCGAACAATCTCGCCCGCATCGCCAAATTCGCTTCCGTCCGATTGTTAACCCTGGCGGTCACGGTCGTCATCGGCGTCTTTCTGACCATCCTGATCGTCACCAAAGGGACTGTGATCGAAAGTGAGATAAGGGGAAATCTGTTAAAAGGGTATTTATCGGGGCCTTGGAGCCCTATGAAAACCAGATATTACCTAATTGGTCAAGATTATGCTTCGTTCTTCCAAGGAGCAGAAGGCGTCTTTCAAAAAATCTTGGTCTTGCTATCCAAGGGGCTGACCCTGAATTTGGGGCGAACGGATTTCATCACGCACTACACTGGCATTAAGGAAGTGGGGTCGGTGTATGGGCTCATTCTGGAATTCTTACCCCGGACGTTGATCCTTTTCGGGGCCACGAATGTGCTTCTTTTTCTGATCACCGTTTTCATATCCCTGCGCTTATCGCGCCGGTACGGCCACTGGCTGGACCGTCTGATCTCTTTCCTCAACCCCCTTTCCTCCATCCCCAGCTGGGTATACGGCTTGCTGTTGACTGTATTCTTCGTGAACTATTTCCACTTCTTCGCGGGAGGGAGATTGGAATCCTGGCCGACGGAACTCTCATTCCAGAGCGTTCTGACGATGGGTAAGAAGCTGTTAATCCCGGTGCTGGCCATTTTCATCAGCAAATTCTTTCAGAGTGTGTATACCTGGCGAACGTTCTTCTTGATCTATTCCACAGAGGACTATGTGGAGATGGCCAAAGCCAAAGGGTTGCCTGCTGGCGGGATCACCCGGCGTTACATCCTCAGGCCCACTTTGCCTATCATCCTGACCCGCTTTTCGATGATTCTGATCAGTATCTGGCAAGAAGCGATCATCATTGAGCTCTTTTTCAACGTCGCAGGAATCGGCCATCTCTTTTACCAGGCTTTGCTCTTATCAGATATGCCGTTGATAGTGGGGCTCGTGGTCACCTTCGCCTATGCCATTGCCCTGAGTGTATTTTTACTCGACTTTCTCTATGCGGTTGTGGATCCCAGGGTCCGTGTAGGGTCAGAGCGGAGATTAAGCGCCGCGGCACCTCGCAGGCACCTCTTGCGCTCCCTCCAATCCACCCTGGAGCGGGTCCGGAAGCGCTTTGAGAACATACGTCAGCGGGGATTCCCCAGCATCTCGCCGCAAAAGTTGCTGGAATCCATGACCAACCGCCTTCGACATATCAAAGATTTGCTGGATCAAGTACGCCGAGGTGTAGGGAGCGCATTCAAGCAGATCCTGCGGTATCCTTCCGCAGTGGTGGGATTGAGCATCATTTCCCTGCTCATCCTCGTTTCCCTCATCACCGTCATCGCCATCCCCTATCCTCGAGCTGTTGAGATGTGGCGGAATGAGGAGATGTGGGCGGGCAATCCGGCCAAAGCGCAGCCAGCCTGGGTTAACCTCTTCAGGTCCAAAAAACTCCCGCATACCATCATCTTGGACAGCGAAGTGGATGAGGTGGAAAAAAAGGTCGAATCAGTTTCAGGCACAAGAAAAGAGATCGAGATGACATTCACGTTTGGTTATCCTTATCAGGGATTTCCGAAAGATGTCGTTCTGGATTTCAAGGCTGAGTTTGATGAAAAGAAACCTTTCATCTCCGTGTATTGGAAAACGCCCCAGGGGCGGGTGATGGATTTGAAGCGTTTTTCCGTCCCTTCTCAAGAACAGGTCGCATTTTCAGAAGAGACGAGGTTGGGACGCAAGTTAGACACGGACGATCCTGTCCAGGCCCTTTTCACGGAATTCTTCTCAGACTATGATGTCGCTTCTCAAGGCACATATCAGCTTCATATCGATGCCATAGGATTTGATGAGGATTTTGATCTCGAGACCAGGGTGGTTATCCTGGGGCAGGTGCACGGTCTGGCGGGGACGGATCATAAAGGCAGGAACCTTGGCCTGGCGCTGTTGTGGGGCATGCCCCTGGCTTTGGGGTTTGGGATCATCGCCTCCCTCGCGAATTCATTGATCACCATGGTCATAGCTGCGTTTGGCACCTGGTTTGGGGGGTGGGTGGATACATTGGTGCAAAGGATCAATGATGTAAATATGATCATCCCCATCTTTCCAGTCCTGCTTATGGTCTATAATTGGTTTTCAAATCGATTGTGGGTCATATTGGGAGTGTATATTTTGTTAGGCATCTTCGGGGCGGGGATTAAAACCTACCGGAGCGCCTTTCTGCAGGTCAGGGAGATGCCCTACATCGAGGCTGCGCAGTCCTATGGGACCAGCAACCTCCGGCTTGTCTTTCGGTATTTGATCCCTCGCGCTGTGACGATTTTAATTCCTCAATTCATTAATATGGTGCCTGTGATCGTCTTCCTGGAAGCCACATTGGCATATCTGAATATGAGCGATCCCCTCCTCCCCACGTGGGGGAAAGTGATCCGGGAGGCCTTCGCATACGGTGGGTTAAACGGGAATTATTACTGGTGGTTAGAACCGTTTGGATTGATGATCCTCACCGCAGCCGGTTTCCTTCTGTTGGGCTCCTCTTTGGAACGGATATTTGATCCCAAATTACAAAAGCGGTGAGGGAGCTCGTTTTTTGATCTTTTAGGCTTTATCCTGATGGAAAAAGATAAAAGCTCATCGGGAATTGGCTATTTAAAAATTTTCTACCCATGAAAATGGGAAAAGAGTCGAAAAGATACATCTCGATGGAAGGAACTTCGCTTTGTACCCCTTTCATCACATCCCCAGGTTGTCATGAGGGGCGGGAATAACGTAGATCCAATGTATTTCTTAATCCATCTCCGATTAAGTTCCAGCCTATTGAAAATAGCACGATAGCTAGGCTCGTGGGCAAGTAAGTGTACCAATACTTAAATGCGTTGGTGGGGGTTCCAATGATCCAATTCCGGGAGATGTTGAGCATCTTTCCCCAGTCTGCGGTCACATAAGAACTTGAAAAGCCCATGAAATTAAATACCGCCATCCAAACCACAATGCTGCCAATATCAGAGGTGATGAGCACTAGCAATCCCTGGTAAGCGTTTGGCAGGATATGTTTAAAGATAATCCGAGGTGTTCGTGCCCCGAGAGATATCGCCGCTTGTACGTATTCCTGTTCACGTTCAACGAGCACATTTCCGCGGATGAGGCGTGCAATTTGCATCCACCCAAAGGAGATTAATGCGAGGACGATGATCCGGTCCACACCTCCGGTCTGTATCCCTAACCACCCACCGCCAAACAAAGTGAGCATAACCAATACAACTGCCATGATGGGGAAGGACAGGAAGGCATCCGTAATGCGCATCAGGATAGAATCAACGATACCACCAAAATATCCGGAAAGGACACCGATCACCAGGCCGATGAACGTCCGCCCGAGAACAACTAATAAACTCACCTTGAAGGCTACCCTAGTGCCCCAGATAAGCCCGTAGAGCACATCTGCCTGGTTTTGCATCAACCCCAGCGGGAATTCAGGGGAAGGTGGCTTCGGGGTTATCCCGTAACTTTTGCCGGTGGGAATGATATAGGGATCTTCTGTTTGTGGGGGTGCAAGGTGAGGGGCTCCGATGGCTGTGAAGACAAACACAGCGACGACGAAGCAGCCCATCATAAGGCTAAAATTTTTATAATATTTTCGCATATTTCTTATCTACCTGTATCTGTTAGACGTACTCTGGGATCAATCAATCCGTACAGCAGGTCAGCAATCAAACTGGCGATCACAGTCACTGCACAGCTAAACACCGCAAACCCGATCGCTACCGGGATATCACTGAACTTGATGGCTTCGGCAGCTGAGTTACCTATACCATTACGGGCGAAAACAGCTTCTATGACAACGACCAAGCTGAGCAGAAGCGAGACTGCCACTCCCCCGGTGGAAATGACCGGTATGAGAGCATTACGACGGGCATGAAGGTTGACCACTCGATGTTCAGTTAAACCTTTTGCCCGGGCGGTCTTAATGTAATCTTTGTTCAATGTCTCGATGAGTGATGAGCGCATAATGCGGGTTAATAAAGCCCATTGGGCTCCTGCTAGAGTAAAGGCGGGTAGGACCAAATGTCGGATGGCGTCCAGGCATATTTTAAGGTTGCCATTCAAGAGCGCATCCAAGACGTACATGCCGCTGAAGTTTGCAAAACTCTCTGATTCGATCACAGGGCTAGCCCAAATGCTGATCCTACCTGGTGGGAACCAGCCCGTCCAGGCGTAAAATACATTCATCAACAGCAAACCCAAAATGAAGGAAGGGAAAGCCCACAGGATAAATGCCGTGATGCGAATCAGGTGGTCCGGCCATTTCCCCCGATATTTCCCGGCAATTCCTCCCATAACCAGTGCTAACAGGATCGATGGGAAAAAGGCTGTCAGAGCTAGTTCAGCTGTGGATGGTATGCGTTCCAGTAAACCTTCCAAAACAGGTTGTTTCCAGGTGGGGGAATACCCCCATTTTCCTATGAAGAGTCGTTTAATCCAGGTTACATATTGAACGGGGAAGGGTTTGTCCAAACCATATTTCTGGATCGTATTTTCGACAAGGTCCTGGCTTTTCTCCGGATCCAATCCTGTTTGAGCACCGGTTGCAGGGATGTAAATGGCGACCCTCTGTTCTATGGGAAGTTGCATGATCATGAAGAATAAGATCAGGGTGACAATGAACATGATCAGGGGTAATACCAGGATCCTACGCAACATATAATTGAGCATGCATCTTCCTTTCTTTAAATGGCTTTCAAGGTGTGATCGACTGATATCACGGTTATTTATGATCCAAAGGTATAGATATTATATGTTATCTAATTACTTCTTTTATTGGATAAATTAGGCGGTTGAATAGAAAGGATATTTGATCTCCCTGCTGACATTAAAAACTTGTAAGGTCGAAATCGTGCTCTGGAACGATCCAGATTTGCTCCCGTGCTAAAATAGAAATCAATGACTGAGAAACATCGTGTCCTGGTTGTTGATGATCATAAAGAGGTGCGGACCACCTTCCGGGCCAACCTCGAAGCTTTGGAAGCGGAGTTGGATGTCGTCGATGTCCCTTCCGGTGAGGAAGCGATTCTGGAAGCTGCCGGGAACCAGGTGGACTTGCTGATCGCCGATGTCGGCCTCCCCGGCCTGTCCGGTTTGGAATTGCTGGAAAAAATCAAGATTCACAATCCGGAGATGAAGATCATCTTGATCACCGGTTTGGAGGATGAAGATATTCGGCGCAAAGTGGCGGACGCAGGCACCGACGCGTTTTTCCTCAAACCGGTCAAAATCCCGGATTTATTAAAAGCGGTCACGCGTTGCATCGGGTTGGATGTTGACACCACCGACGGGGAAGATTTGGAACCCTTGCAGGTGGAACTGCTGGGGGAGGAAGTCGCCGAACGCGTAGCAGATTTAAGGGGGGAGCTCGGTGCGATTTCTGTGGTGCTGCTCAGCGAGGAGCGGAAGATCGTCGCCAAATCCGGGGGGTTGCCTGATGCCGTGTACGAAACCCACGTCATCCCCCAACTCATGAACACGTTTCAAAGTGTCAATGAGATCTCATCCTTTTTAGGATTAGATCGACCCAAGAGCAACTGGTATTTCTCCGGCGCGAAATACGACTTGTTTTGGACCCACGTGGGTAGAGCGCACGGCATGCTCGTGGTCACCAATCCCATCCTTCAAAATACGGATATCACCTGGGTGATGGCCACCCTCGACCTGGCTGCCAAAGAGACCCTGAAAATTATCAATAAAATGGCGGACAGCGAATCAGGCCAAGAAAAACCCCTTCCTAACGCAGCAACGGATGAGGGAGACGAAGGGGATGCGGAGGCGCATTCGCAAGCGGAGGAGCCGGGCGGGCTTCCGGAGGAAGAGTCACCGGACTTCATGGACTTGGAATCTGAATTGGAACGTGATGAAGCGGCGTCCTTTTGGGAATCAGCTACGCTAGAAGAGGACGGTTTCGAGAACCCTGATGGGCTGACTTTTGAAGAGGCTCAGAAACTGGGGTTCATCCCGGAAGAGAACGATATGGGGGTATAAGCGGGAAACCGGATCCCGCTCCGTTCGTTGCCATTGCCACTGATTCAAGCTTATGTTACAATTTTCGGGACCTTGGGGAGTGGTGCAATGGTAGCACAGCGGCCTTTGGAGCCGTTAATCCTGGTTCGAGTCCAGGCTCCCCAGCTTAACGTGTACGCTTATGATCACCCCCGAGTTTGAAGGCCCAACTCACCCCGATGACCAAGTGGATAGCAGATTGGTCCCTCAGCGAGCATGGTCAGCCAGATTTCTGGCGGTGTTCGCTGTTTTTATTTTTTTAAATCCCGGGAAGTGGGATCTGGGCAGGGCAATCGCTGAGGAGTAAATAAACATGAGATGTACGGCTGTTGTTCTCGCTGCTGGAGAAGGGACCCGGATGAAATCCTCCACACCGAAGGTGATTCACCCCATCTTGGGCAGACCCATGGCAGGCTATGCGTTGGATGCGGCCCAGTCTGTTTCAGATTGGCCGCCTATATTGGTTGTGGGGTATCAAGCGGAGGAAGTGAAAACGGCCTTGGACGCTGAAGCCAGATATGTCATCCAGGATGAACAATTGGGCACAGGACATGCCCTCCAGCAGGCAGAAAGCCTGGTGGAGGAAGCATCCGATCTGGTCCTGGTCACCAATGCGGATATGCCTTTAATCCGCCCTGAGACTTTATCTGAGATAATTGAAGCACAATCCAGCCATGAAGGGCCGATGACCCTATTAACCCTTAAAGCTGAGGACCCTCGTGGATTTGGACGGGTGATCCGGGGGGAGGGCGGATCCGTCACAGCTATTGTGGAAGAAGCGGATGCCAGCGAAGAGGAACTCGCGGTGAGGGAGTGTAACGCGGGCATGTATTGTTTTCGAGCGCAGTGGTTATGGAAGGCGCTTCCCAAAATTGACCTCTCACCCAAAGGGGAGTACTACTTAACGGACCTGGTGGAGATCGCCGTCCAAGAGGGCCAGAGCGTGCAGGCGGTAGTCGCTTCAGATACGAAGGAGTTGATCGGCATTAACAATCGCGTCCACCTCGCGGAAGCGGTGAAAATCCTGCAGAGGAGAATCAACAGGCAATGGATGCTCGCCGGCGTGACCATCATCGATCCCGAGACGACGTATATCGAATCCACCGTCAGGATCGGGCAGGACACCGTGATCAAACCGAACACCTATTTGGAGGGGGAAACCGTGATCGGTCGAAACGGTCTCATTGGGCCCAATACCACTCTAAAGGATGTGCAAGTGGGAGATGATTGCCAGATAGAATCATCCACGGTGGAGGAGGCGGTCGTCGAAGATGAAGTGGATATCGGCCCGTACAGTCACTTGCGGAAAGGCGCTCATCTTGGGCGGGGTGTGCACATCGGGAATTACTGCGAAGTCAAAGAAGCGTACCTGGGGGAAGGCACAAAGATGGGGCATTTTTCCTACATCGGAAATGCAGAAGTTGGAGAAGGGGTGAATATCGGTGCAGGGACCATCACCTGCAATTATGATGGCACAAAAAAACACCTGACCAAAATCGGCGATCATGTCTTTTTAGGCAGTGACACCATGTTGGTCGCGCCGGTGGAGGTGGGAGAGGGGGCACGGACAGGGGCGGGGTCCGTGGTGACCAAAGACATCACCCCCTACACATTGGCTGTGGGGGTCCCGGCCCGGGTCGTGCGCCAATTACGAAATATGGAAACGTAAAACGCTGCAGATCGCCCATTTCAACCTTTTGTGATCATGGTACAATTTGTCTCCCCACTGCATTTGAGGGCATGAAACGGAATGAATCTATGAATTCGCCAGACGGCGGTGGAGAGCCAAAAAATCAAGAGGGAGAGGTTGGAAGATGCGTTTGACTGAGGAAGAGAAAGGGAAACTGATCCAAAAGGCACAACAGGCCCGTCAGAATGCCTATGCGCCTTACTCCGGATATAAAGTGGGGGCAGCTTTGATGACGAAGGCTGGAAATGTTTACACGGGGGCGAATGTGGAGAACGCTGCGTACCCGGCGACCATGTGCGCGGAACGAGTGGCTTTGTTCAGCGCGGTCGCCGCCGGAGAGCGCGCATTTAAGGCCCTTGTCGTCGCCTCCCGCAATGGGGGGACCCCCTGCGGTTCTTGCCGCCAGGCGTTTTCCGAGTTTGGCTTGGATACCCGGGTGATCATTGTGGAAGGAGGGGGGAAAATCAAACAGGAAACCACGGTGGGGGAGCTGTTGCCGGGCGCATTTGGAAGCGAGGATTTAGAAGCTTAGGTTTTACCAATCCGGTTCAGGGGTAGCGACCAGAATAAGACTCTCCAATATCCACCCCTCACGACCGTCATCAAGTCGAACATTGACCCATCTCCGGCCGCTGTCATCCAGCACAGTGGTGGGATCGATGATTTCCACCAGATTTCCATTCATGAGGGTGTCAACCCAATTGGCATCGATTCTGGGTTCAGATCGAATGCGCGCTCCACCGGCTTCTTCAGAGGCGTTGATCAAGGCGTAGATCGGAGTCGGTGTGAGGGTGATCGTACTGGTGGGGGTGGTTGGGGGGGTGGGCGTGGGGGTGGGGACGGTGGGCGTGGGTGTGATCGTGGGTGGGAGTGGTGTGGAGGTGGCGGTGGCAGTGGGTGGAAGGGGGGTGAGGGTGAACGTCGAGGTGGGCGTGGGGGTGGGCAGGGCGACGTTGCCACCGAAAATGGCCCCCGCGCTGCTCAAACCGATCAAGGCGATGACGCCCAAGATGGTGACCACACTCCCCAGCGTGTACCCTAAAAATGTCAGCGGTCGGAATCCAAGCACAAACAATAGGAAGGTCCCGATTATGGAGACGATGACCAGATGGGTGGCGAAGACGACCAGGCCGTCCGGGAACAGGTAAGGCTTTCCGCTTCCCAGACCGAACCCCGCGATTGAGAGGGGAATGTAAAGCTCATAGGCCAAAGCCACGCTGGGCAACACAGGGCTGGATTTCTTTTGGACGAGGGAGAGGGTGGTGAATATGGATCCCACCACAAGCAGGGTGAGATGGCTCCATGACACCTGGGCATGGTTGATGGAAAGGTTGAGGTCCTGCTCTGGATAAACCCGGCTCGCATATCCCCCCAGAATGCCCACCAGGAAGACGAATGAGCTGGCGATGAGGGTGCTGATCAGCCGGTGGGAGAAGAATTTAATCGATCCCGTAACCGTGCCTAAGGAGATGCCAATCAGGGGGGTCAGGGGGGGAGCGGCCAGCGCACCAAGGACAAACACAGCCGGGGAGTCCAGTAAAACCCCCAGGGCGAGGATGGCGCCTGACAGGAGGGAGAACAGGAAAAAGTCAAAGGACGGCGATGTCTGGTGGGCTAATTTCTCCACGCCCTCGGCTTCGGAGATCAAATCCTCCGGGATCAAATGTCGTTTCGCGCGACGTCGTCTGGCGGGGGGGAGATCCTCTGTTTCGTCAGGTGTGTGATCTGTTTTTGGTAGGGACATAGCTTGTCAGCATCTGATATTGGGTGAGGTTTATTTTCTCAAACTGGCTACGAGACGGATCGGTTTTTCCAGCAGTCTCAATCCGGAGAGGATATCGGAAATCACGATATCAGCGTTTAGCAACGTCTGTACAGCTGTGCCCTCCTCAGAAAGGAGGCAGATACCGATGGCGGCTTTGGCGATCATCTGGGCATCGTTGGCACCCTGCCCAAAAGCTACGACATGTTCAGCTCCTAATCTCTCCACAAAGGCCCCTTTCTGCTCTGCTTCCTTTCCTTTCTGAACGATGGTGGCCTCCAGGGAGAGTGATTCGTTGATGTCTTTTTGCCCGCTGTGCGTATCTGCTGTCAGCAGAAAAATGTCCAACTTTTCACGTATGTCCTGAAAAGACGCCTGGATCCCGTCTATCAAGTGACCATCTACTGCAATGGTGCCGTTTACATCAAAGACTGCATATTTCAGGTCAAGTTTCCCCCGGCCGGGAATCTCTAATTGAATCATAATGCTCTTATTATACTCGATGTGTGAAAACAATTAAAATGATAGTAAAATAGTATTCACTTTGTCGCAGGTGGAGGAGACGAAGCGTGAAGAAACATGCAGTTTTATTATTTTTAATCAGTTTGGTGGTATGGTTAAACGGTTGTTCTACCTTTGTGCCTTCCGTCACCCCCACGGAGGGGACGTCTCCCACACCGACCCTGACCACTCCCACCCCTTTGCCTCCGACTTCTACCTCCCTTCCCCCTGTCGTCGTTCTGCTGGCTTCACAGGATGTGGATCCGGCTTTGATCGGTGAGGTTCAGCCTTTTGTGTCTTCGTGGGCGGAGGAAGAAGGGTTCCGTTTTCAAAGTCTTGAAACGTTGTCAGAGGGGGATTTTGAGGAGGAAGCCTTTCGGCTTGTGGTCGTCCTTCCCCCTTACCCTGATCTCGGGTCATTGGTGGGTTCAGCGCCCGATATCCCGTTTCTCGCCGTAGGTTTTTCAGATGTCGAGAGCGGGGAGAATCTGTCCGTCATCCTGCCTGGCAGGGACCGCTACGATCAGCACGGTTTCATAGGCGGGTACCTGGCAGCGATGGTCACCCCGGAGTGGCGTGTGGGTGCTATCGGTGTGAAAGGAGACGAGGCTGCGGAACAAGCCCGGCGGGCTTTCACGCTGGGCGTCCGCTATTTTTGTGGAATGTGCCTGCCGGATTATCCCCCCTATGAATACCCTTTGATCGTAGAGCTGGATCCGGATGCAGGTTCATCAATATGGCAGACATCCGCAGATGTATTAATCAAAAAAGGGGTAGAGACATTTTATATCGTGCCCGGCGCTGGCGATGAACAGCTGCTGCGATTTCTGCTCCAAAGGGATATCCGTATCATCGCGGATGGGGGGGAGTACGCAGATGATTTGCAGGAGGTCTGGGTCGCTTCGCTGGAATTCGATCTTGTGAAAGCTTTGAAAGACACCTGGCCGGATTTCGTCAGCGGGGATGTTGGGGGAGAGATCCCGGTATCCTTATCGATCACGGATGTCAACCCTGAGCTGTTGAGCCCGGGCCGATTGCGGAACGCGGAATCCATCCTACAGGAAGTGGAGGAGGGGTGGATTCAAACGGAAGCGGAGTAATTTTGGCGGGCTTTTTTTTTTGCAATCCTGGTGATGATCTTGAGTTAGGCTTTATTTTTATGCAGGACAGAACCAAGATGGGTGTGCAGTGGTTGTGATTTCCTGCCTATTGCTAAAATAGATGCGCTATGTTAAACTCAATTTGATTAATGACGACTTGGAAAACGGGTAAAGCAGGCAATGTTGGAAACGATATCCAGCCCGTAGTGGTGAGATAAATCTGCTGTTGCTGGCAACGTTTTTTGCCTTAGCCCGTCTTTTCGACTGAAAACATTTGATGATAACATGCGGGAAATCCAAATCATGCCATGCCAAGCCCCAGGGTGGGACAGGTCAGAGAGTTAAGGTTTCTGATCTTTTTTCTATTCCATAGGTCTGGTTTCGATTGGGCATCTCGACGTGTTTTTGACCTGCTGAGTTATGATGAAGCGAAACTCTGGTCCCGGGTAAGTCCGGGGTAAATTTATCACAGGGTATGAGTTATGAGTGAAAACGAAAATCAACAAGGTGCGTCTCAGGGTGTTTTTTCCTGGTTGCTGCGGTTGCTAAGATCCGTCAGCGTCCCCATTGTCGCTGTCTTGTTGGCGGCGCTGATTGGCTCTCTCATCCTCATCGTTTCGGGTGCTTCACCCCTGGAGGCTTACGCTGCGCTCCTCAAGGGGTCCTTTGGGGATATGAACGCTTTCACACGGACATTGGAAAAAGCAACCCCCCTGGTTTTTGCCGGTCTGGCGGTTGCCTTTGCTTTTAAGGGCGGTTTGTTCAACATCGGGGCTCAAGGGCAATTGCTGTTTGGGGCCATCATCTCCGCAGCGTTGGGCTTCATGATTGAAGGTCTTCCCGCCTACATCCACGCCCCTTTAGCGCTTCTCGGTGGGGCGGTAGCTGGAGCTCTTTTTGGGTTTATTCCGGGGGCTTTAAAGACATACACGGGAGCTCATGAGGTGATCACGACGATCATGCTCAACTACGTGGCGATTAACACTACTGATTACCTGGCTGATGGTCCGTGGAAAGACATGTCTCCGGGTAATATCGTCGCTCGAACCCCTAAAATCTTGGAAACTGCGGTCATTCCTGCGGTAGGGGGAGTTCCCCTTGGCTTCATCATCGCCATCGGATTTGCGGTTCTGGTATGGTGGCTGCTGCAGCAAACGACAGTGGGATTCGAAATTCGAACCGTGGGGAGGAATCCTGACGCGGCGGAATATTCTGGCGTAAAAGTGGCCAGGACCGTGATCCTGACCATGTTGATAAGCGCATTTATTGCCGGGCTGGGGGGTGCGGTTGAAACCCAGGGGGTGGTAGGACGGTATCAACCGGGTTTCAACGTCGGCTTGGGGTTTGATGGGATCACCATCGCTTTGTTGGGAAAGACGAGCCCCTTCGGTGTCATACCGGCGGCCATCTTGGTCGGGGCGATGGACGCCGGGTCCAGTCAAATGCAATTTTCCGCAAATGTGGCAAAAGAAATCGTGGATGTGATCCAGGCAATGATCTTGTTCTTTGTGGCAGCCGATGTAATTGTGAGATGGATCTTGCGTATGCGTAGAGAAGGCGAAGCGATCAAACTCACCACCGGTTGGGGCCAATAAAAGAGGTACTTATGCACATATCGACATCTTTAAAACGTTTCTTAAGACAGTGGGGAGCTCTGGTAGTTCTGGGTGTCCTGGTCTTGGTCGCCATTGGTTATTATTACGTCAAAGATCCCTCAATCACGGAAGCTGTGTTAGCCTCCGCCGTTCGCCAGGCGACCCCGTTGGTTTTGGGAGCGATGTGTGGATTGATCGGAGAACGCTCCGGGATCATCAATATCGGCATTGAAGGGCAGATGTTGATGGCCGCTTTCATCGGGTTTTTGGCCAACGTCTGGACCGGGAACCTTTTAGTATCTGTTTTGCTGGGTATGGGATCAGGTGCCCTTTTAGGGTTATTGCTGGCGTTCATGTCTGTCACGTTGAAGATTGACCAGATCATCGGGGGGACGGTCATCAACATCATCGCTACTGGATTGACAGGATATTTTTACCAGGTGGGTTTGACCACCAAAGGCAAGCTTTCTCCTATTCCTTTGGGAAAACTGGCGGAGATACCCGTGATTGGACGGGCCCTGTTTAACAATCCACCTATCACCTATACAGCTATCATTTTGGTGTTTCTGGTTCATTATGTGTTATTTTCTACCCGTTGGGGATTGAGGACGCGGGCAGTGGGTGAGCACCCCCGTGCTGCGGACACGGTAGGGGTCAATGTCTATCTGATCCGCTACGTCAATGTGGTGATTGGAGGAGCGGTTGCGGGATTGGGAGGGGTTTTCCTGACCCTGGAAGCCGTAGGCTCCTTTGAGCGGGTGATGACCAACGGGCGCGGATTTGTCGCCCTGGCTGTGATGATTTTTGGCAAATGGACCCCGATCGGCTCGTGGGGAGCGGCTTTGTTGTTTGGAATGGCCTCGGCCATCCAAACTCAGATTCAATTTGCCGGGCAGGTAGAGATACCGCACCAATTTATCGGCATGCTGCCTTATGTGTTGACCATTATCGTCTTGGCAGGCGTCGTCGGTCGCTCCCGTCCCCCTGCTGCGGAAGGGATCCCTTACGAGAAAGAGTGATTTTGATTATCTAAAAAGAGTGAATTATGAACAGCAATGAATCGATTGTTTTGGAAGCCCGCCATGTCACAAAGCGTTTCCCAGGTGTGGTCGCAAATAAAGACGTTGATTTTACGTTGAAAAAGGGGGAAATCCATGGTTTGCTGGGGGAAAACGGGGCGGGAAAATCCACGTTAATGAACGTCATTTACGGTCTCTACACTCCGGATGAAGGGGAAATTTACATAGAAGGGGAGAAAGTCCAGATCAATACCCCCCACGATGCCATCGATCACGGTATTGGTATGGTCCACCAGCACTTCATGCTCGTCCCCGTTTTTTCTGTGACTGAGAACATCATCCTCGGTTCGGAAACCACAAAGGGGACATCCCTGGATTTAGATAAGGCACGCAAGCAAATTGAACAGCTGTCCAGCGAGTTTGGGCTGGAAGTGGATCCCAAAGCCGTCATTGAAGATATTCCGGTGGGCGTTCAGCAGCGTGTGGAGATCATCAAAGCGCTTTACCGGGAAGCGAAAATCCTCGTCTTGGATGAACCCACCGCGGTCCTCACACCTCAAGAAGCCGATGACCTTTTCGATGTGATGCATAAACTCACGGATCAGGGGGTCTCCATTGTCTTCATTACCCATAAACTGCGAGAAGTGATGGACATCGCGGATCGCATTACCGTGATGCGCCAAGGAGAAGTGGTGGGGATTACCACCCCTCAAGAAACAGACAAGCAGGGGTTGGCGGAGATGATGGTGGGGCGAGAGGTGATTCTGGAAGTGGAAAAAGAACCTGCCAAGCCTGAACGGGTGATCATGGATGTCAAAAATCTGACCGTTAACAATGAGCGGGGGTTGGAAGTGGTCCATGATGTCTCTTTCCAGGTTCGGTCCGGAGAGATCTTAGGCATCGCTGGTGTGCAGGGAAACGGGCAAACAGAGCTGGCGGAAGCGCTGACGGGGTTAAGGGGCGTCGTCTCCGGCGAATATATATTTAACAGCAAGCGGATGCCCTTTGAAAATCCCCGCAGGTTGATTGAAGCGGGGATGTCGCATATTCCCGAAGACCGCCAGCGGCGCGGATTGGTTTTGCCATATCCTGTGGCCGATAACCTGGTGTTATGTACGTATTATAAATCACCCTTTGCCAATGGGCTTCAGCGCAACCGAGACGCGGTGTTGAAGAACGCGAACCAGTTAATCGAACGGTTTGATGTCCGCACACCGGGTCCTCTGGTGTTGACGGAGAAATTATCCGGGGGAAACCAACAAAAGGTGATTGTAGCCCGGGAGTTCAGCAGGCCGGTGGAACTCTTGATCGCCAACCAGCCCACCCGGGGTCTGGACGTGGGATCGATCGAATATATTCACAGCCGGATCCTGGAAATGCGTGACCAGGGGGTAGCCGTTTTGCTGATTTCAGCAGAACTGGATGAAATATTAAGTCTGGCGGATCGCATTGCGGTTATCTACCAGGGAAGGATTGTCGATACCCGTGAGGCTGACCAGGTGACCAAGTCCGAGCTGGGCCTGTTAATGGCGGGGTCAAGTGTGGATGATTTAGGATTATGAATATGTGGGGGATGAAAGAATAAAGGAAGAACGCTTTGTTTCGATTTTCCACTCTTTCTTGGACATGATGGATTCTTCGACAGGCAACCCCTAAATCTAATTAATGATCAAAGGCTAAACACAGTGTGCCTAGAATATTGGCCTGCCGACCAAAATCAAGCCTGAAGTCATGGCAGCGTTGGTGAAAGCAGGAGACAGACCAGGGGATACCGGCAACTGATACTGTATAATGTAAAAGAACGAGATATGAAACAGGGTTGTCACCAACAAAGAAAATGGAAAGTAAATATCGCTGTATATTTGATGCTGTCTGTGACGGGTTGATCATCATTGACCTGGAAACTGGGCTGGTGGTTGAGGCGAATCCAGCAGCTTACTTACGGCACGGCTGCACCCGGGATGAGTTCATCGGGAAGCAGATGTCTTTTTTTATCCACCCTTCAAATCATCAAGCGCTCAATGAGTATATCCTGAAATTTCAATCGGATGACGTGCACGAAGCCCGCTTGCTGCATACCTGCCAGAACGGGGAATCTTTCTACGCCGAGTGGCGCGGAAATGCGATTGACTATCTGGGCCGGTCTTGTTTCCTCGGTATTATCCGTGATGAAGGCAAAGAAATTCGTTTGGATCAATTACCGCCGCGGCGTGTGGATCCTCGCAAGCATGAGCAGGATATGTTGCTGAAAATCTCGCATACCCTGGCATCTACCCTGGAACTCCAACCAGGATTGATCCTCGATCAAATTCGGGGAATCGTCGAGTATACCCGGGGTGGTTTCTTTGCAGTGGAAGACTCAACTTTGATCACTCGGGCCCTGCGCGGGATGCCGCGATTGGAACAGTCGCCCCAGCTCCGGATCCACCTCCAAGGCCAAAAAACCCTGGATATTTTATTAAACGGACGCCAACCCATTCGTGTTGCGGACCTATCAAGTGAGCATTCACAGGCGCAGTTTTTCCGATCGCTTCTAGAGGATGGATTTGCTGATCTGGGGGAAGGAATGAGATCCTGGATCTGGGTTCCGCTGGCAGTGAAAAACCGCCTGATTGGCGGTCTGGGTTTAGCGCACAAGAAACCGAATTATTTCACAAAACATCATGCTTCTCTGGTGCTCAGTGTAGCCAATCAGATCGCGATAACTATGGTAAATGCAGAATTGTATGAACAAGCCCGCGCGCTTGCTGTATTGGAAGAAAGGCAGCGCCTGGCGCGTGATCTGCACGATGCCATCAACCAGTCACTTTTCACGGCGGGAATCATTGCCGAAGTCATACCGCGGCTCTGGGAACAGGATCAGGCTCTGGCCCGGCGCTCTCTCAAAGACTTGCACAGGTTGACGCGAAGCGCACAAGCCGAGATGCGCGCTTTATTGGCTGAATTGCGGCCATCTACATTGATTGATACTGATTTAGGTGAACTAATAAAACTTTTGGGCTATGCGCTATCGGGCCGGGTCGATATCCCGGTCGTTGTTAATACTTCGGGGAACATTAACATACCCTCCGGAGTGCAAATCGTTTTCTACCGCGTGTGTCAGGAAGCACTGAACAATATTGCGAAACACGCCAAAGCCAGCCGGGTTGATATTGATCTTCAACAAGATGGGGCCGAATTAACGCTGCGCATTCTTGATAATGGCAGAGGCTTTGATCAAAATCAAACGACCTCAGGCCATTATGGCTTACAAATGATGCAGGAAAGGGCCGATGACTTGGGAGCTCAATTAACAGTAATGAGCCAACCCGGTCAAGGTACCGAAATTGCCATCCACTGGAAGGACTCAGCCCATTAGGAGGGAAAATGACAGATTTTCGTTCTCCCCCAATCCGGGTAGTGCTGGTTGATGACCATGAAATGGTGAGAAAAGGATTAGCCCTCTTCTTAAAAGCATTTGATGATCTGGAACTGGTGGGTGAAGCCGCGAGCGGAGCTGCTGCTATCCAGCTCTGCAGTGAAATTCTGCCGGATGTAGTATTGATGGATTTGGCCATGCCGGAGATGGACGGCGTAGACACAACCCGCGCCATCCGCCAGAAGTTTCCACAGATCCAGGTGATTGCACTGACCAGCTTCAAGGAGGAAAAACTGGTTAAGAACGCGCTGGAAGCTGGAGCAATTGCTTACCTGCTTAAAGATGTTTCCGCTGATGAGCTTGCCCGGGCTATCCGGAAGGCGCATGCTGGACGCGCTACCCTCTCTCCCGATGCTACTCAGGCTCTTGTTCAGAGTTCCAATCAGCCGCCTATCCCCGGCCAAGATTTGACTGAGCGCGAGCGCGAGGTTCTTGCCCTGATAGTTGAGGGACTTAATAATGCTCAAATTGCGGAAAAACTTACCGTAAGTCCATCCACGATCAAATCCCACGTCAGCAGTATTCTCTCCAAACTCGGAGTTACCAACCGGACAGAAGCAGTGACCCTGGCGTTCAGGAATAAACTCGTTTCCTGAACCTCTTAGAAAGATCCCCCAAGTGGCGGAAGACAAGACTCCCCGGTCGTCGGATGTGGCCGGGAAGTATTTATCGTATGATGATATTGAAGCACAATACACCTAGCACCTAAAAGGAGAGTAACGTGAGCATATTTGCTGATATCTTTGACAAAATCCTTGGAAAGATCAAAGGTCTGGTTCCCGGCGCCACTACCATATCAGATGTTGACCTTACCGCTGAACTTGACAGGCTGGCTGAGGGCAAGAATCTTAATTGGAAAACGTCCGTAGTTGATTTTTTGAAGCTGATCGGCGCGGATAGCAGCAGAGAAAATCGGGACGCGCTAGCAAAAGAGCTGGGTGTCGACGCCAGCTTTGCAAGCGGAAGCGCGGAGAAGAACGAGGCTCTACGAAAAGCCCTTTTCAAGAAGATTGCTGAAAATGGCGGGAAAATCCCCGATTCTCTCTTAGATTGAAAACAATGCCATTTGACACGCTTACCGCTGTTTTCTTCGCCATGGGTGCCCAATAAAAACTAATTGGGCATCACATGGCCGATAAACTGGATGGCAGGAGCCTCTCTCTTCAATCTGATGATCGCTATGCTGTCTCTCTAACACAAAACGCTCACCTCAAAAAGGCAGGCTCTTCTTGTTTTCACAGCAGATGCTTGTGGACATCTATGGACTTCAACTCAGATTGAAGTAGCAGATCGCCTGGAAGAACTGATTTTGTTGGATAAGAAAGAAGTTATATAACACATAATACCCATTTAATGAAATGAGAATAGGTTAAATTAAAAGGAGGCACGCCATGTCTGTAGCCAAGGTTTCAGAAATTAGTGCGACATCGAAGGTGGGTTTTGAAGATGCGATTCGGCAAGGGATTGAGCGAGCAAACAAAACACTGCGGAATGTAAAAAGCGTTTGGATTAAAGAGCAACATGTACGCGTTGATAATGAGAAAATATCCGAATATCAAGTGAACATGTTGATAACTTTTATTATTGACGATTGAGCTGTGTTGAACGAAGGTTTGGTAATCGAACGAACTTTCTGCCATTCAAAATAACGCCTAACCCACGGCTGAAGCGGACCAGAAAGGCCGCCGAGTCCGAATCATGGAACGTGTTTTGCTTATCGGCTAGAATCGAGAGAGAGGCCAGTCGTCGCTGGCTGGTCGCTTAGCCACCATCGCAAGTCCATCCACGAGATCAAATCCCATGTCAGCAGTATTCTCCCCAAACTTGGAGTTACCAACCGGACAGAAGCAGTGAACCTGGCTTTCAGGTAAAAACCCGTTTCCTGATCCTCTTAGAAAAATCCCCCAAATGGCGGAAGACAAGACTCCCCGGTCGTCGGATGCGGCCGAGGAGTCTTTGCTGTATGATATATATATGACCAGAGTATATTTAGCTGACAGCAGACCTGACGAGCTTTCTGCCCTGCGCCTGTTGGTGCAGGATATGAGAATGGAGATAGTTGGTGAAGCAAGGGATTGGTCTACCGCCTTGGCTCAGGCCCCTGACCGGAATGTGGACATGTTGTTAATTGACTCAGACTTACTCCCCAATTCACAGGCTGCAGCTCTTGGAAAACTCAGAAAAGCCTGCCCGTCAGCGCTGGTCATTGTTCTTATCAGTCATTTGGATGCCCGTCAGCAAGCCGCTCTCTCCGCCGGCGCCGATGCGTTTATCAGCAAAAGAGAGCTTCCCGAGCGCATGGCCGAACATATTCGGAACGCCGCAGGAAGTATAAATTCTAAATGACGACAGCCCATCTTTGGGGAGCTCGAGATTCGCCTGATGGAATTTGGGGCACAAACGACAAGGCAGACTAGACCCAGGACATCCGTAAAGCAGCAGAAGCAGTACCCTAATTTCTTTTCAAGGGAAAAGGGATTGGATCAAATAATCAAATTTACACAAAGGAGGTAAGAATGAACCTGATCATCTATCTAATCGCAGGAGCCATCGTTGGGTATATTGCCAGCCGGATCATGAAAACGGACTCACAACAAGGCTTGATCCTCGATATCGTGGTTGGCGTAGTTGGCGCTTTCCTTGCTGGTTATTTCATCAGCCCTCTCTTGGGTATTGGGACGATCAACGACGCCATTACCATCCCAACCATGCTGGTAACACTGCTGGGCGCTGTTGTTCTGCTCTTTATCTATAAGATGGTCCGCAAGTAAAGGATCACAGCAGTGAAGATAGTATTTGTCAAACCTATTATGAATGATAAAAGGAGAGAACAATAATGGACCTCAACCTTAGTGCGCCTAAAGTTATTACATTCTGGATCGCTGTACTTCTTGCAGCACTTGGTGTCTTGGCTTCACAAGGCATCCTGGCTCCAATCGCCGAGTACGCTTTCTGGCTGGTGGTGGCCGGGTTTGTCTTATTAGCCCTGGCAACCTTATTTAAAAACCTGTAGCACCTTGATTAGGGACCGGACTGCCTCAGGTAAGGAGGATTATCGGAAGTCCTCCTGAAAGCAGTCCGGTTGCCTGATAATTATTCACGACTCCTCGCTGTTTTATGTGGGTAATCCGAAATCAAGTTTTCCCACAACAAGGTAGGCCTGATTAGATTATGGTTCGTTCGGTAACCTCCTCGAGCTTGGCCTTCTGTGCCGAATAGGAGACGTTTTTCATCCAGATCATAGAACAATGTGATGTAATTATGTCCTCTGCGGCTGGCTGTCTCATCCATACCAACTCGTTCCACCTCGGAGATATCGACCTTCTCACGGGCCTCATCCACATAGTGGTGAAGCACGCGCCAGATACAAGTGTCATGTTCTCCGATCAGGGCTGCAATTGTGGCCACCGGCATTTCACATGCCAGGGTCATGATCAGGGCTTCGAATAACAAGGAAAACCCACTGTACGGCCTGGCCCAGAGCACTTTTTATTTTCTGTGTCCCATATGCACGAGCATCCAGTACAATCAATGGGAAAAGATCATTCTATATGAAGTCCTTTGCTAAATCATCAAATCCTAAGCTTTTGAGTACGATCCACACAGGCCGGGTGCGCGATTCGTCGAACACTTTGCGAGTTCGCCTTAAAGCTGCTTTCTTTTCTTTTTTATCCTTGCTGAAAAACCCCGGTTCGCTTTTGGAAAGCAGGTAATCCGCGGCTTCGGAGACGTCGTAATTCGCATGTTCTAACGCTTCTAACGTATATTCTTTGAGATATTTTTGATATCGTTCGTGGTTCATATTTTACCCTTTCACCTCCCCGTTGATCATACCTGCTCTCATCTCCATGGATTGCTGATTATAAATTCAATAATTCCTTGATCTCTGGGATGATAAACGGGTAAACGAGCCCTCCAGAGACAAGGAGGATTCCGGATGTTATGGTGATACCCATAAAGGTGGACAATGAAGTCAGGGGAAACAACCTCTGACCGATAAGGCTGATCGCCGCTCCCAAGATAGTGGCCGCGCCCACGCGAAATAAGGTTGATTTCAGGTGAGGTTTATGGGGGATGCTTCGATAAAGGAGGATGAATAGGATTACCGCTTCCGCACTGAAAGCAAGGGAATTCGAGAGGCCGATTCCCGGGGCGCCGATCCACCGCGAAAGAGGGATGCCCAATCCCAGAAAGGTCAACCATGTGAACCCAGAGGTGATGAGAGGCACTTTAGCGTTCTGTTGGGCGTAGAAGGCGCGGGCTGCCACCTCCAGCAAGGCGTGGCCCAGCAAACCTGCCAGGTAGGCTCGGGATGTCCAAACGATGAGGTCTGAACCCGCCTGGTCAAAATCTAAGATGCGGACCACCGGGGGCAGATGGATGGCTAATAGGACTGTAAGGGGGATGGTCAAACTGAGGATCACACGGATGGTTTTTTCCAGCGTCCGTTGAAATTGGGCCTGGTCGTCCCGGGTGATTTGTTCCGATAATGTGGGCAGGAGGGCTGTGCCCAGGGCTGTTCCAATCAAGGTTTCCGGCACCTGCATGAACAGCCAGCCGTAGACTAAGGCGGTGATCGCCCCTGTAGGCAGGCGGGAGGCGAGGTTGTCCTGGGTGATGAAGATCAAATGGATGAAAAGAACCGTCAACACGCGGGGTCCCATTAGCCGCAAGACCTTTTGCACTCCCGTATCCTTCAGATTTAGCTGGGGAGTCCATTGGAAATGGAAGTGGATCAAAGCCGGGATTTGAATGGCTAAGAACAAGCCTGCACCGATGATCACCCCGTATACCAATCCATAGATACCAAGCCCGAAGGCGGGGAGGGTGACCGGTCCCCATTGATAAGCTTTCTCGGGGGCGAGGATCAGGACGCCGAACAGGGCGCCGATATCGTACATGCTGGGAGCGATAGCGGGAAACAGGAAGTGCTGGTGGGCTTGCAGGCCTGCCATGGCTAACCCGCTCAGGGAAAACAGGAGGGTGGCGATGAGGTTAAGGCGCATCAAATCGGTCACCAATGCCTGCTGATTGGCATCAAATCCAGGGGCAATGCCAATTTCCCAGGCGACGAGTTTGCTTGCACTGAGCGCTACAAGGATGGAGAGACCTGTGGTGACTAGGAATATGAAATTTGTGATTTGAGAGAACAGATTCCAGGTTTTCGTTTCCCCCTTGTTTTCCCGGTATTCTGAGAGGACGGGGATGAACGCCATAGCCAGCGCTCCCCCCGAGATGAGGGCGAACAAGAGGTCAGGGATATTGTTAGCTGCGTTAAAGGCATCCAGCGCAGGAGAGAGCTTGAAGGTCCGGGCAATGATCACATGCCGGATGAACCCCAGGACCTTTTCAAGGCCGAAGAATACGGCGATGATCAAGGTGGATCGGGCGATGTGTTTCATGTGGGGAGTATAGCATAGAAACAGGCCCCAAACCGTTTTCCTCCTTCTTTTATGTCTGAGGATTTTCCTCTCTGGAAGCGTTTCCTGACCCATTTTTTGAATGGTATGTAGTCTGTTGGGTGAGGCTTTTGCGTTGCAGGGATCAATGGTATGATATGTCTGGAATGTAAAAATCGAAAGTGTGATGGTTAAAAAGTGAGGAGACTTTTATGCGTACTGTGGAATGGGATGATGAAAAGAACGTCTTACGGATGATCGATCAGCGGATCCTCCCCGGGGAATTCAAGGCCATTGAATTCGATGATTATCAGGACGTGGCTAAGGGGATCAAGGATATGGTTGTCCGTGGGGCGCCTGCCATCGGTGCAGCTGCGGGATTTGGATTGGCGGTCGCCGCTTTTCAATCCTCTGCTTCCTCGATTTCAGATCTTCGCGAGGATTTAAAACAGGCGGTCAGCGTGCTGGAAAAAGCCAGGCCGACCGCGGTGAATCTATCTTGGGCGTTGAAGCGCGTGCTCCGGGAAACGGAAGACGTAGAAGGCGGAGTGGATGATTTACGGGAAGCGGTCTTGAAAGAGGCTAAACGGATCGCGGATGAAGATGTGGAGATCAATAAAAGGATGGCGGAACATGGCGCGGCTCTGATCGACGACGGGGATACCATCATCCACCACTGCAACACGGGGGCATTGGCCACGGTGGATTGGGGGACGGCCTTGGGAGTGATCCATACTGCCCACGAGCAGGGGAAGGACATCCACGTTTTGGTCGATGAAACGAGGCCCCGCTTACAGGGTGCCCGGTTGACAGCCTGGGAGTTGGAACGCTACGGCATCCCCTATGACATCATCACGGACAACAGCGCCGGCTACTTTCTGCAAACCGGTCAGGTGCAGAAGGTGATCTTCGGTGCGGACCGCGTGGCCGCCAATGGGGATGTGGCCAATAAAATCGGCACATACATGCTCTGCCTGGCTGCCTTTGACAACGATGTCCCGGCCTATTCCGTGGTCCCCACTTCGACCATCGACCTCTCCCTGGCTTCCGGCGACCTGATTTCCATTGAAGAACGAGAGGAAGCGGAGGTCTTGGAACTCGTCCTTAAGGGCTTGAAGGTCACGCCAGAGGGCGCCTCAGCGCGCAACCCCGCTTTCGATGTCACCCCTCACCGCTTGATTTCGGGCATCGTCACGGAGAACGGCGTGGTTTACCCGCCGTATGATGTCAACTTGCGGAAGGTCGTCGAGTCCGCGTAGAGGTTCCTTTTCCACTCTGGGAGGATTATGAGAATCGCTTTGACAGGATCCATCGCCTACGATTACCTGATGACGTTCCCGGGACACTTCGAGGAACACTTTCTCCCGGATAAACTCTCCTCCATCAGCCTGTCTTTTTTGGTGGATGGGATGGTCAAGCGGCGGGGCGGGGTGGCGCCCAACATCGGCTACACCATGGCCTTGCTGGGGGGGCGACCGCTGCTGATCGGCACGGTAGGGGAGGATTTTGAACTCTACCAGGCCTGGCTTAAGGAACAGGGGGTGGATACGCGGGGTATTAAGGTCATCCCTGATGAATTCACGGCTTCTTTTTTCGTGACCACGGATAATGCCAACGCGCAGATCGCCAGTTTCTACCCCGGAGCTATGGCTTTTGCCTGCCAGTTATCATTGGAAGAATGGAAGGAAGAACGCCCGGATCTGGTCGTCATCTCCCCCAATAACCCTGAAGCGATGGCCTGCTATGTCCAAGAGGCGAAAAAGTTGAATATCCCCTATGTTTACGATCCCAGCCAGCAGATCGTCCGTTTGTCGGGGGAGGATTTACGGGAAGGGGTGAAGGGGGCATTCGCGTTGTTCGTCAACGACTATGAATTTGGCCTGATCCAGAAACGAACCGGTTTATCCCGGGAAAAAGTACTGCGTCATTTGGAATTACTGGTGATCACAAAAGGAGAAAAGGGATCTACGATTTACGTGGGAGATCAAGCAATCGATATCCCCATTGTCCCGCCAAACGGTATCGTCGACCCCACCGGGATCGGCGACGCTTTCCGGGGGGGATTTTTGATCGGGTACAGCCATCATCTCCCTTGGGAGCTGTGCGGCAAGATGGGCTCTCTGGCGGCGACGTGCTGTTTGGAATCTGACGGGCCTCAGGGCCATCATTTCACGCCCGGGGAGTTCATCCAACGTTTTCGAGAGCATTTCGATGACCAGGGGGCATTGGATGTCCTCTTGAAGCAAGGTTAAAAGAAAAAAAGTTACCATCATCCCATTAACTATGGAGCGAGTCATGGACACATTTGATATTAAAGATAAAGATTTTGCTGAGGGTGGAAGGAGGCGGATCCAGTGGGCGGAACGGGAAATGCCCGTGCTGCGCACCATCCGGGATCGATTCAAGGACGAACGGCCTTTGGATGGGATTCATATCTCCGCCTGCCTGCATGTCACCACGGAGACGGCGAATTTGATGAAGACGCTCCAGGCGGGCGGCGCGGACGTGGTCCTGGT
>JAWLER010000107.1:0-3675 GCA_041686005.1 Anaerolineales bacterium
CTTGCCGATATCATGCAGAAGGGCACCACGACGGATGTGAACCAATTCTTCATCATCAAGCCCCATAGCCTTTGCCAATCGCAAAGTGCGCTGGGTGACCCGTTTTGTATGGCCCTGGCTTTCTTCATCGCGTAGATCAAGAGCGCGGACCCAACCCTCAAGGGTGGAGTGATATGCGAGGTCAAGCTTCATATTCGATTTGCGTAGGTTTTCAAACAGGGCAGCGTTGTCGATCGCGATCGCTGCTTGGTTGGCCAGGGTTTTGAAGAAATTAATCCACTCATAGTCTATTTGCAGTACTTCGCGGTGGAATATCTCAAGCACCCCTTTGATCTCACCTTTAGCGATCAATGGTATTCCAAAATAGGTGATAAACCCTTCCTCCTCAATCAAGCAACGGCGGACATATGTCTGGGGACGCTGGGGTAAATTGGGGATATTGACCAGGGCTCTTTCTCGTGCCACCTGCCATAATAACCCCACACGCTCTCGGACTTGCTGGTGAGAACTGTCTGTGTGATTGAAGCCCCGCCCCTCTCCAAATTCTAAGGTATGGGTTTTCTGTTTGTAGAGGAAGATGTCTGCCGCGTCCACCTCCAGCTGGGTGACCACTTGGTCTAAAATGACGTTGAGGGTGACATTGAGATCGAAAGTCCCTGTGATCGCCTGATCGATCGCATGCAGGGCAGAAAGGCGGTGGAGACGTCTTTGGGTTTGTTCGTATTGTTCAGCTCGCTGGAAGGAAACCCCCGTTATCTCACCTACTTCCGTCAATATATTGACTTCCAAAGGTGTGAAGGGTTGTTCCCGGAAGATCCAGATGACCCCGGTTTTTTTGTCCCTTGCCGAGATAGGAACGCCAGCGACCGCCAATGTCCCCTGCGGGAAAGGTAAAGGTTCTTGGAGATGATCATCAAGATAGGGTTGAGCGCTTGACATGATCTGCTCGGAACGGTCTACCAACCAGGGGTAATCTTCCAATTCCAAAGACCTTTCCGTGTGGGCATCCTCTACGCGCACGAATCCCTCCATCTCCAAATCGCGATTAGAGGGCGAATGGTTGAGGATCATGCCTCCCTGGGCCTGAAATAACTCCAGTAATTTTTCTAGGATTTTGGCGGACATCTCGCTTCTTGTGTTTATGGAGCGCATCAAAGTTGCGATCTCCATTAACACTTCCTGTCTTCGAATTCTTTCGTGTTCTTTGGAGATGTTAAATGCCACGCTTGTTACCCCTGTAATATGTCCTTTGGCATTACAGGTGGGGTAGTAGTACGCATTCCAGTGTGTGTCTTCCACTTGGATTTTGGCTTTTACGGTTTCGCCGTTGAGCGCCCCTTCGACACACTCTAAGATCTGGGGGACATCTGCATATAAATCGTATATGGATTTACCAACCACTTCACCAGGTTTCAGGCCCAGGTCAGCAAGGCCGTGACCTTCTGACAGGGTGAACCGACCCTGGCGGTCGATCATCCAGATGACGACAGGGATGGTAGGGGATTGATCCCCAAGATCATGGGTTAGGGGGTCAAAGTCAGTTTGAATCCATGACGACCATGGCTGGTTCTGCTGGGACCCAGCAGCTGCTTCCACTGACTCGTTGGTATTGTAGTTCTTCATGTCCTCTTTCGGTGACCTGGTTGGCAAAATCACTTAAATCTTCCGCCTCGATGGATAAAACGAGGGCTTTTTCGTAATCTTCGAGATTAAATTGCTCGCCGAAGTACCCCTGTTCTAAGGCAAACTCGGGTGTACTGAGCAACGTATCACAGAAGGATTGATTGACAACAGCAGCGGCGATCAATCGGTTAAGCCCCTCGCTATGTTGATCGGGTCTGGTGGCGATCGTGGTATCCAAACGGGGAGAGTACATCGAGTAGGTGTTCATTGTTTGCTCCTTTTCATCTCAGTTAAAACGGCCCGCTTCTCATTAGAATCGGGCCTTACATCAAATTTAAATATTCAGTTAATTGTATGCGGTTTTTGTTTCCTGTTGTCACAGCCTGATGGTTCAATAACCCTACTATGCCTCTCCTCCAAAAGGCTCCCTTTCATATAGACCAGGGATAAACGGGGTCAGGGATGGCTGCGGATTAACTCAGCCAGTCCCGCTTCCGCGCAGGGGTTAGATCAAGCTGTATTTTGCCCTGGCTTGCAGCTAACCGGAAAGTGCTCCACGGAGGCTGCTCCCAGGTACATGTTTACCTAAATCGCTCCAGGTCCACCATCTGCGCCAGGCTGTCTCATGATTATCCTCCTAAATAGGTGACGTTGTTTTTCTTTCGGAACTACATTATGACCCACAATGGTCTCCCAGGGTGGCTCTTAAACGTTCTCTTAACGATTAAAAATTTATTACAATTGAATTACTTTAACCGATATGAAAGCGATCTGGCCCTACAGGATCTATGTCTAGCTTTGGAAGGCACGGTTTTGGGCGGTATTTGCGCAGATGTAAAAGTGGGATGTTTATCCCAGATCCATCAGACGATGGTACAGCTCTTCTGTCTCAGGGGAAGGGGATGTATCCAGGTCTTTTGAGAGGGCTTTCCGGCAGGATTGGTACTGGCGGGCGACGGCAGCGCGGTCCCCTAATGCGGCGTGAGCGCGCATGGATAGACGGTGGGCTCTTTCCTGGCAGGGGTCAATGGATAGCAAACGCTGGCAGGTTTGCACGGCTTTCTCGTACAGGGCGCCATCCAGATATAACTCAGCCAGGGTGAGGACTGCGTCTTTAAACTGGCGGAAAAGGCGGTTGCGGATGGGTTCAACCCAGAGGTGGGAAACCCGGGGCAGGTAAGGGTGGCGGTAAATGGAGAGGGCGCTTTCCAAAGCGGGTATTTGTTCTTTTTCAGATTCCGCATTATGGGCCCGGGAGAGCTGGGTGCGGAAATCCTCCACATCGTAGCGATAGTCCAACCCCCAATTGAAACGGTAGCGCTTTTCCCCTTGATCGTAAATGACGACCTCTTTCCCCAGCGCTCTACGCAGGCGGTAGACTGCGTTTTTAAACTGGCGCTTGAGCTCCTCTGGCGAACTGTCAGGCCACAGCGCCTGACCGATGGCCCTTTTGCGTAAGCCGTCAGGATGGACGAGCAGGAAAAAGAAAAGCTCCCGCACAGCCCGCTGGTTGGTGAACTCTGGCGCGGTGACGATTTTTCCGTGGCGTTTGACTTGGGCGCGACCCATGGTTTGGATGGTAAGCCCGGGGATGAAGAGCTCCAACTCCTCTTCGCCCTGGTAAATGGTAAATTGCAGAGACGGCAGCTCTTTCTCAAAATCCCTGATGGCATCTAAAAGGGAAGAAACCTGATCCCCGACCTGGGTGGATGATTGGGCCGCTCGTAAAGCCGATTTGACCTCCCGGCCGCTGTGGATGAGGGGGTGCAAGCTCTCCAGGATGGAAGCTGTTTGAAAAGCTTTGCTGATGTGGTGCACACAGGATTCGCTGTTTTCGTCGTCATAGTACGCCTGGGCAACATGCAGATGGGCCTGGGCGCATTCCACTTTCTGCCCACCGCTCTCAAACTCTCTGACCGCTGACTCAAGAAGCGGGATCGCTTCCTCGGGTTTTCCCTCCGAGAGATAGAGTTTTCCGCGTTCCAGGTGAAGGAGACCGCTCTCATAACTTGACCCTGATTCTTGAATTTGTGGTTCGACATCATCCAGCAA
>JAWLER010000108.1:0-3654 GCA_041686005.1 Anaerolineales bacterium
GAACCATCGCCGAGTTACGGACTGTGTGTGTTTCCCTTTTTGTGCTGTACTCCTTCTCCTCATCTCGGGCCGATTCATGTGTTTGGCGCCGTTTTGTTGCCCTGCCAAATGATCACTTTTCATCTTGACAAAACACGTCTGACACGAACCCTTTTCAGGTCTTTACCGAGATAACCCTCGCGAAGCGTTGCTGCCCAGTTTGGGGAAAAGGTGGGATTAAAGCTTCCCAGTCATCAGGACGTTTGTTGCGTATAGACAGCTATTTTCCTCTGAAAAGCCTTCATCCTGTATGGTTTAGCCGCTTTTTTTGTGTATAGAGAGTAATTTGTCGCGGAGTGGACGTTTAGTGGACGTTGGTGCTGTACTCTAGAACTGAAATACGTCAACTAAATTGTTGTTGATTACTTGGATTATATAGCACAAAACAACCTATTGCAATAGGTAAACGTTATCCCCAGCTTTTTGTAAGAAACTGTGTAGAAGGAGATCTAGTATGGAGAGAAATTTGGTCTCCGATGTCGAGAAAGTGTATCAGATGTGGAAAGAATACTCAGAAGCCTTGAGTGAAGGGAATACAGAGCGGTGGCTGGCATTATGGACCGAGGATGGGATACGTATGCCACCCGGTGAGCCATACAGGGTAGGGATTGATCAACTGCAGCTATCTTTGGAAAGAAAGCTTGAACTGTTTGAGGTTGAAAAATTTATCGTCTACCCGGAGGAAGTTTGTATTATGGGAGATCGAGCCTATACCCATGGGTTGTACTACTCATTGGTGAGACCCATTGCGGTGGGAAACAGGATCACAATCTGTGGCAAATTCTTGACCATTCTGGCGAAACAGGTGGATGGTTCGTGGAAGATCGCTATCGACTGCTTCAACGCCAACGCGGTTGGAATGTAGGGCGATTATTTTGCTCTATATAGCAGATTGTTATTGAGTATGAGGAGGTGATGATTGAAAAAAGCTGTTTGGATTTCGTCAGCAACTATATTTACAAAGGAGGAATGTAAGATGAATAGGAGAATATTTTTACCTCTGATCCTGATCGTGGTTCTGATCCTGAGCGCTTGTGGCTCATCAGAGGCTGATGAGATAGCTAAAATTCATGGAGCGATGGATGCATACTCGGACGCTCTTCTAGCGGGGGATCTGGATCAGTGGCTGTCCATTTGGGACGAAGATGGCGTTCGGATGCCTGGAAATGAACCTCGCACCGTAGGTTTGGAACAGATCCGAGCTTCCATAGAACCAGCATTGGAACTCGTCGAGTTCGAAGAATTCGAAATTTACCCTGAGGAAATCCATGTCATGGAGGACAAGGCATATACCCACGGCCTTTATAACTACACCATGACTTTCAAGGACAGTGGGGACAGCATGGAGTTTAGTGGAAAGTTTTTGACCATCTACCAAAAACAAGAGGATGGCTCCTGGAAGATTGCTGTGGACAGTTTCAGCGGGAATGCACCCCCAGCCGCCCCGCCTGCACCGTCCGTTGATGAGGAGATCGCAAAAATTCAAGAAGCTTCCAAAGAATATGCTTCTGCGCTTGTGGATGGTGATCTGGAACGCTGGATCTCAGTTTGGGCAGAGGATGGGGTGCAGATGCCCCCTGAGGCACCCCGCGTAATAGGAGCAGATCAAATCAAAGCCGGCACCGGCCCCCTCCTGGAAATGTTAGATTTCAAAGAGTTCACCACCTATGACGAAGTCATTCATATCCTGGGTGATCATGCCTACGCTCACGGCTTGTATAACTACACTATGAGCCCCATCGACAGTGAGGAGACGATCAAGTTCGATGGCAAGTATCTGACTATCTGGGAAAAGCAGGCTGACGGCTCCTGGAAGGCCGCTGTGGACATCTTCAACAGCAATGCTCCTCCCCCTGCACCAGCTGAGGATGAAGCGGAAGCGATGGGAGAAAAGGAAGCGGACGGCTATTGGTGTTATGTACCCGTCTTTGACAGGTTAGAGCCTGTTACCTTTGATCCTTATGAAGGGGATCCTGGCAAGGAATTCTTCAAAGTGCCTTATCAGTCCGAATGGACCGGATTGATCTCTGGAGAATCCAAGGGGTATGGGATGCTGATCGGCCGTGTCATCGATCCAGAAATGCCTTCTGAACCTTTCCTGTTCGTGGATACCGAATCCTTTACAGATGCGGAAATTGACAGCAAGGTGGGTGGCCTTCACATGGATTTCTTTGGGAATCGGGATGCCCTGGGCTCTGATTGGAAAGGGACTTGGATCATCACTGGCGGCACGGATGAGTTGGAAGGTGTGAGTGGAGAAGGGACCTTCTGGGGCCCTGGCTGGATGCCGGATGCCGACTCAGAGGAATGTGGAAATATGGGATTGATCTACTACGAAGGCGTGATCGAGTTCGGATCAGAATAGAAAAGTGCACTATGGCTCTGGTCAGGGCTTGGGAATCATTCACCCAAGCCCTGACCAAGCGCTCTGAATTGGCGTGCAAATCATATTGCCGAAATCGGACCTCGTCCATCTGTTGATATTGCAGGGATTTAAATGAAAGGAGGTGCCGGTGATAAAAAGACATCGGGGTATGTCAAACAGGAAGACATCATAAGTAAAAATAAAAAGGAGAAAATCATGAAGAAGGAGCGAGGATTACTTATCGTGAGTTTGTTTGCAGTTCTGTTGTTGGCGATGGTCTCGTCCGTGTCAGCAGAACCCCAGGGACCCATCAAGTGTGATATCCCTCTCATGATAAAGGTTCATGATCCTGATGATTACCCGTTCATCCCTCCACCATATCCTGCGTGGATAGGGCCGATTGAGGGATGTGAAATTAAGGGGTATATTGTGTTTACTCACGATCCAGAATACCCTATGGCGGACTTCGCGGAACCTGGACCACCGCCGCCACCCGTTCTCGTAGGTAATACCTACCACTTTTATGAACTGTTCACCATCTATAGTCTGGAAGGGGATCCAGTCATTCAAGGGAAGGACAAGGGGGTCCTTACGTTTTCGAATTGGAGGTTCCACTCGGTTGGCGCGGTTACAGATACCTCACCGGAATGGGAACACCTGATGGGCAGCCAGTATTTTTCAAAGGGAGCCTTAGATTCCCCTGGTCTCACCCTGCCTGGATTTGCCTCGGACACGACCATGAAAATCACCCCGGGGAAGTGATCTTAGGCTGTTGTCCAAATGGTTACTGCGTTTGGTGATGGGGCCATTCCACGCAGGAGTAATGTGAATCTTACCGCAGAGGGGCTGTCTGATAAGATATATTGGATAGCTCCTCTCCGATAAATGTCTGAATAGTAAAGATAAAGTGCCATCGCTGTTTTCAACATTGCATTCACCAATCAAAAACCGCTGTTCATTGCGAAGAGCGGTTTTTGTCGTTTGATCAGCGACGGATATTAAGGACCCCTACAAGCGAATCACGGATCCACAAAACTCACAGGTAATGCTTTCCATCCCCCGCAGTACGACTTGGTCGATCACCCCGCCGCAGTCGGGGCATTTGGTGGGGGCTTCTTTCACTTTTTCCACTGCTTCTTCGTCTATAGGGATCGCCCGGGTGGCGTCAAACTCCCTGGCTTTGGCGCGGTTAATCAAAGAGGTCCATTCGTCACCTCGCTGCCAGATGTGTAAGTGGACGACGTCGAAAG
>JAWLER010000109.1:0-3627 GCA_041686005.1 Anaerolineales bacterium
GTCATCCTCGAGGTTTCCTAAAGTGATCAGCGCCGCGTTTTCCTTTTTGTAGAAGTTCGCTGGTCTTGCCTTTTGTGCGGCCTCAAAACCTTTGCGCACGATCCGGTTCCGAACTTCGGGATCGTCTAGAGATAATCCTGCTTCCTTCTCCTTTTCGGTGAGTTCGTTAGGAACGATATCCAGAAGGGTGACGGGGACGCCGGCGTTGGTGAGATGAGCGGCGATGGCTGCGCCCATGGTGCCGGCTCCAATCACAACCGCTTTCTTAACCTTGTATTCCATGGCTTTCTCCTCATGTCATCTAGTTTTTCCATCCCCCGATTGGGTAAAAATCACGGCCCGGACTGGTATTCCACTGCTGTCTATCTGATCGCAACCAGGGAAGATTTTTAATAAAGGAACATGGGTTTCCCCAGCATATCCTTTACCTTGGGTACGTAGTTCTCCGCGTCATACAGAGCGGTGACGTCCACCTTCTTTTGGGAGGAAATCACCAGTTGAACGGGGACTGTGGTGTAATTCCCTTGCTGGAGGGCGACCATCCTGCCCGTATGTCCCAAATTCACTTGGTCCATGGCTAGATTGCCGAAGGAAACGGCGACCATCCTGTCCAGGGAATCGGGCGAACCTGATCGCATCAAATACGCCATTTGCTGGTAGACGGTTTTTATGCCGGTCCGTTTTTTAATCTCCTCAGAGACCACATAGCCGATCCCCCCCAGTTTTTTATGTCCGAAGGCATCCGCTTTGCCGGTTTCCACGACCTCCCCGTCGACGGGGTGGGCGCCTTCCGAGATGGTCATGATCGCATAATGGGAGGGGTTGTTCTCCCGGTCTTCAACCAGGAATCCGATGAGTTTATCGAAATCAAACGGCACCTCTGAGATGATAGCCCGATTGACGTCTGCCAGATAGGCTGCAAACAATGATGTTTCCCCGGAGTTGCGGCCAAATAATTCGATGACCCCGATCCGTTCATGGGAACCGATCACTGTCCGTACGTCGGTGATGGCGTTGACCGAGCGAGTGACCGCTGTGGAGAAGCCGATGCAGTAGTCCGTCCCGAACACGTCATTGTCCATGGTCTTGGGCACAGCGACGATCTGAAACCCCTCCTTGTGTAAACGGGCGGCATAGCTGAGGGTGTCGTCGCCTCCAATGGGCACGAGGGCATCCAGTTTAAGGGCTTCCAAGACCTTCAGGACATGACTTGTGATATCGATGCGGCCATTCTCCTTTTCCACCCGGTCTTCCCCCCTCACGAACTCCGGGACATGATCGGGGTGCATGTTGGCGGGATTGGTGCGGGAGGTGTGGAGGATGGTTCCCCCGGTGCGGTCGATAGTGCGCACATTTCCCATGTTAAGCGGGAGGGTCAGTTCATCGATCGTGCGGGGATCATCTGGATCAATGCCGACCACCGACCACCACCCCCGGCGCAAGCCAATGACGTTGATCTCGTAATCTTGAGCCCTGATCACAACCGATTTAATGACTGCATTCAAACCTGGCACATCGCCGCCACCGGTCAGGATACCAATGCGTCGCCTTTTATCCATAAAATGTTCTCCTTTTGTCTATTCTTATCTCCTCCTTTATTTTATCGTAACTGGCTGCCTCTGTATCCGAGGATGTTGCGGGCCACGATCAAAAGGTTGATTTGGCCGGTCCCTTCAAAAATATCGTTGATCTTTGCGTCGCGGAACCACTTTTCCACCAGGTATTCCTTGCTGTATCCCAGAGGTCCCAGCAATTCTACCGCCTTTTGGGTGATCTTCGTCGTGGCGTCCCCGGCTTTGACCTTGCTCATAGACGCTGCCAGGGCATTTCTCTTCCCGTTATCCGCCATCCACAAGGCTTTGACGGTCAGCCACCAGGCAGACCGCAGCTGGATTTCCATATCCATCACGTCGCGCTCCAGGCTGGTCAATTTGTGGCGTGGTTTGCCGTAAGAAATCTCAATCCCTTCTTCTTCGAGTTTCTCCTGGACGAATTCCAGCGCAGCCCGGGCCACGCCAAGGGCAGAGGCGGCCACGATGGGGCGGGTGGCATCGAAGGTCTCCATGGCCCCTTTGTACCCTTTCGTGCTCTTCTCAATCGTAGGGCTGCCCAGGATGTTTTCGAAGGGGATCCGGCAATCCTGAAGGACGATGGATGCGGTATCGCTGGCTCGAATGCCGAGTTTGTGTTCCAGTTTGGTGACCTTGCACCCCGGCGTTCCGGCTTCGATGACGAACGAGCGGATGCCTTTCCGGCCGGCTTCGGGGTCGATGGTGGCCCAGACGACGATGAAGCCGTTGGATTCCTCCAAGGCTTTGTGTCCTGCGGTCACGAAAATCTTCTCGCCGTTCAGAACCCATTCATTGGTCTCTTCATCCAACTTCGCTGTGGCCTGGATATTGGATGTGTCGGATCCCGCCTGGGGTTCGGTCATGGCCATGGCATCGAAGACGGGTTCATCCCCCTGGAAACGGGGTAGGAAACGTTTCTTTTGTTCGTCCGTTCCCGCAGCCGCGATGGCGGCGGAACCGAGCATTCCGCCCGGCGTGCAGAGATAGATCCCTGCGTCCCCCCAGGAGAGGGTTTCCACCATCACCATCAGCCGTTGGTAACTGAGGCTGGGCCGTTTTTTCTTCTCCTCTTTTTTCTCTTTCTTACCCTCATCCGGCACCATCGAGGTGCCGCCCATGGCTTTGGTGGCTGTGTGCATGAAGTTTATGTAATCCCAGGGAATATCGTGTTCATTTTCATCGAATTTCCTGGATACGGGTCGCATCATGTTTTCAGCCACGGTTTGGACGACGCGTCGGGTTTGTTTCAAGGTTTCGGGCATCTCAAAGTCAATCATTTTCGTTCTCCTTATCTTCTTTCAGGCAGGTTTGACTGATATGATCTCGCTCAGACCATGGCCAAGCCTGTAAATGTGGCAAATCCACGCCCATTGCGCATCCACAGTTCGACGGGATGCTCCCGTATATAGCCATGTCCGCCGAGGATTTGTACGGCTCGATCGGTGACCATCATCACCATATCGATCGCACCCCGCAGGGCCAGATATGCATGTTGGAAAGCCTCCGGTTTCCCCTCATCGATCCTCCAGGCTGCCTCCCAAGCCAGGAGGCGGATGGATTCGATCTCGGTGGCCATTTCCGCGAGCATGAAAGCGATGGACTGTTTCTGGGCGACTTTGACGCCGAACACCTCGCGGTCTTTCGCATAGTCACGAGAATATTCAAAGGCCGCTTGGGCGACGCCAACCGCCATGGCGGCCAGGGAGATGTAAGAGGAAGCGAAGATGGGTTCAACATCATGCCCCTCGTCCCCTCCCAATCTGGCATCGAGGGGGACCTTCACATCGTTCAGGGAGACGGGGTAGAGCGGTAAGGCGTGAACCCCAAGCACTTTCTGCCTTTCTCCAACCTCCACGCCTTCCTGGTCCATGGGGACGATGAAAGCCTGTGTTTCCCCGTCCAGGCTGGCGTACACCAGCATGGCTTCCGCATCAGCAGCGTAGGGGACATAGCTTTTTTCTCCGGAGAGGATCACATGATCATCCTCTATCGTCGCGGTGGTCTCCAGTTCATGGGGATCGAAATCAAAACGTTGCTCAATCAAGGCTGCAGTGTA
>JAWLER010000039.1:0-15670 GCA_041686005.1 Anaerolineales bacterium
AGAGCGATCCTGGATCTCTCCTCGCCGGCGACCTATCGGGAAAACAACGTCTGGTATGCCCTGGAAGAAGCCACCCAGATCTGGCACCAGGAGGAAGAACCTGTCCCAATCACCCACTGGCCGGAATACCCGCCGGTTCAGGGAGGCATCAGCATCTATCCGGGCCGATTCAGAGACCTCGCTGAGGAGTTAAATGAGACGTTTGGGGCTGCCGTGCTGGTTGTCCCCCAGCCTAACCCCTCGTTCTGGTCTCTGTCAGCCCTCTGGGCGGGGTGGCTGTGGGGACAAGAAAAGGCGGCTCCCCTGCGAAATATCCTCAGCCTTCAAGAACCCGATTGGCCCTGGCATACCCGGGCTTTACAAAACACATTCTCCAACTTAGCTTCCTTCCTAGCCTACCAAACGGCGTGCTTCGCCATTCTGCCCGAAGTCAGCCCCGAATTTCTAATGTCGACCCTGGTCGCAAGTCACATATCGGGGTTTACAGTCCAGAGTGCATCCCTTGAAACACACCGCAAAGAAGCTCAAATCGTCTGGACTCGCAGGGAAGTATCGGAAAGTTTCCCTCCCGAAAGCTCCAAAGCGGTCCTTCGAAACGCCGGTTACAGCCACCTCTCAGAACGAGGAGAACCCAGCTACACCATGGCCTTGCAAGCCGCGGGATTAACCGCCCTTGTCCGGGAAGGAGCGTTTCCGATCGGAAACGAGCAGGACGGAGCGGAGATGTACGAACATTTGATGAAAGCATTAGAAGAGACATACGCTTACAGGCAGGGGTTCTTGCATTATTCCGAGTCGGACACTTGGTGGCATCAAGAACTGTCCCCCGACCCCTCGCCCCTTTCAGACCAGGTGGAAAAGGAAATCGTCCTCCGTTTTTTAGAAGCGGAGTCCCCCCTCCCCCTGCTGGAGTTGGAGAACGCCATCTTCGCCGCCTACCCCGGCCTGCTGACCCCCCATGCCAAGCTGATCCAGGTCTGCCTGACCTCCTACGCAAAGGAGGTCGAACCGGGCACCGATCGTTGGGCCCTAAAAAGCAGCGAGACCCCCTCTGCCCGGCGCGACGATATGCAAGAGATGGAGGCCCTTCTGGAAAAACTCGGAGGGCGATTGGGATTTTCCACAAAAAAGAAACCTCCCTGCGGGGAGGTAAGCGTCTTGACGTGGAACACGGGTGAGGGCCCAGCCTACACGTTTTTCATCTCCGCCACTGGGATCTTGAGCAAACTGGTTCTGTCCTACCCCGATCCCCCCCCGAACCCCTGGATTGTCCTTCCCGGCAGCCGGGCCCACCTTGTGGTGTATAAACTGAGCCAGAATGTCCCCCTAGCGCAGCGCATCGAGGAGGAATGGGGATTTCTGAAATACCGGCACCTGCGCCGGTTGGTCGACGATGAAAGTGTGACCAGGGACAACCTGGAGGAGCGTTTGGTCCTGGACCCCCTGCAGTACGACGCCCCCCAGCTGCCTTTAATTTAGCGGGCAAGCCACCCACCTCTCAAGGTTACTTATCAGGGAGTAGATGTATCAATTGGAGTTGGTGTATCAGGAGTTGGTGTATCGGTGGCCGTAGGCGTGGGCGTATTTGTCGGGGTGGGCGTCGGCGTCCAGGTGGGGGTTAAAGTTGGCGTCGCCGTGGGGGTGGGGGTCGGTGTCGGCGTGAAGGTCGGGGTTGGTGTAAACGTAGCGGTGGGGGTGGGGGTCGGTGTTGGCACCTGCATATCGAGCTGGATCTGCTTCTCTGCATAATTTGACCCCTGGGTGCTGTTCATATGGATACGCAGGGTCACCCAGCCAGGGGGTATTTCACTCACATCCCAGGAGTAGATTTCCGAAGTTGAAGAAACTGGTTCGTCACTCTCTTTTAACAACTCCCATTCCTCCGGCTCCAAGCCAATCCCAACCTCCAGAGTGTAGTTTTTAAACTTCCCCGTCGCGTCCACTTTCGCGAAGATCTTCAATGGGCTGGAGGAAATCACATCATCCTGCCGAGGAGAAGCGAACTCAATGATCGGCCGGGGGTCCTCCAGGGAACAGTATTGATCCCGGATGATGTAGGGATATTTTTTAAGCCCCATGCTCTTCGACCACATCTCCCCCTGGTTCGTATTTCTGATCCATTTAATCGCCCAGGGGTCATCCACATTCAACCCCAATACATCTTCGGTGTATTCGGAACATTCAGAGGAAGCCAGCTTATTCGTCCAGGTATCAACCTTTACTTTCTTCCACAAATCCTCTTCCGCGGGTTTCGGCAGCTGGTCTGCGGCGAAGTATTCACTCCGCTGCCTGGGACAGTACTTGGAGGGAAGCGTGCCGGAGATGGCACAGATCACCCTTTCTACGATACCAGCTGGTTTGACGAAGGGGGATGGATTCCCGCCCGTCATCCTCTCGATGGCCTGCTTCATAAATTTCGCCCAAATGGGCGCCGCACCCGTCAACCCGCTGGTATCCTGCATGGGCGTGTAATCCGCATTTCCTACCCAGACACCGACCGCGAGATCAGGCGTGTACCCCATAGTCCAGTTATCGCGAAAATCGTTCGTCGTCCCCGTTTTCGCCACCGCCGGGAAGGGTAATTTCAAGACCGAATTTGAACCAAAGGCCGGGGTGCGGGCTTGGTTATCAGAAAGGATGGAGGAGATCAAGAAAGCATGTTCCGTTCGAATGACCTGCTCTCCACTTGGTGTTTGATACTCATAGACCACATTGCCCTGCGAATCTTCGATCTTGGAGATCGCCACCGGGGGAATTTGGCGCCCCCCGTTGGCCATGGTCGCATACGCATATGTCAACTCGCGCAAGGTGACCTCTCCCCCTCCCAGGGTCAGGGACAGACCATAATCATCCCGGGTCAGGGTGGTGATCCCCATCCGGCGGGCAAAGGGGATGAGCCCCTCCTCTTCCGGGGTGTCGGGATTATCGTAGATGCCCACAAAATCCAGGGTTTTCACAGCGGGTACATTATATGAATTGGCGAGGGCCGAGCGCACAAGGACCGGACCGTGGAAACGTTCATCGTAATTTACAGGCTTATAAGGCGCTCGAGGGTCGTTCGGATCCCCTGAGGGCGGGAACTCAGAGGGGACATCCCAGATCAACGTAGCGGGCGTCCAACCTTTCTCAAACGCTGCCAGATAGGTGAGGGGTTTAATCGCTGAACCGGGCTGACGCGGACGGAGCGCCATATTAATTTCCCCCTGGATTTCCTTGTTTTGAAAATCAGCAGACCCCACCATGGCCAGGATTTCACCGGTGACTGGTTTGAGGGCAACCAGCGCCCCGTTTGACACTTTATGCTTCTCTGCCAGACTGTCAATTTGATCCCGAACGATCTTTTGCGCCATATCCTGTAAACCTGGATCCAGCGTGGTATGCACCGAAAATCCAGCGCGGTAAATCGTCTGGGCGTCATAGCGTTCTTCCAAGAGGGTGCGGATATAATTCACCCAGTGCGGGTAACGCATCTCGCCAAGCGGTTCTTCGAACTCGTAGTTTTTGATCTTCTCCGCCGCGCTGGCAGCATCTCCAGCCCCGATGCAAATCCTCTGCTGGTTGTTGCTGACATAGATACAGCCCTGTTCCTGGCTGGCTTGATACATTAAAACCAGGACCTGTTCATGGCGATTGAGGGTCAATTCCCGATTGGTGTAAACGTCATAAACAGAAGGAAGCTGGGGGATGCCGGCTAAGAACGACGCCTGGGCCAAATCCAGGTTTTTCGCGGAGGTCCCAAAATATGTCTCGGCTGCAGCTTCAATGCCGTAGGACAAATTGCCGTAATAAATTTCATTCAGATACAGTTCAAGAATCTCATCTTTGGAATAACGCCGGGTGATCTCAGCGGCAAGGATGGCCTCCCGGAGTTTACGGGCATAGGTCTGGCGGCTGCGCTCCTCCGGGGAGAAAAGCAGAATGCGCGTCAATTGTTGGGTAATCGTGGAGGCACCGGAGACAATCTCGTCGCTGATCAGATTCGTCCAAAAGGCCCTGGCGATGGCCAAGATGTCATACCCAGGGTGACTGTAAAAATGGGAATCCTCCGTGGCGATGGTCGCAGCCACCAAATAGGGGGAGATCTCCTCTAAGGGGACGTAGGTTCTTCGACCCGCATTGGGATCCAATATTTCATACAACTCCTCCCCATTCCTGTCCAAGATGCGGGTGGTCTCAAATTTCGCCGCTTGCTCCCGTAAATTATCCACATCCGGAAGGTCGCTGGCCACTTTGTTGTAATGGTAGACCCCAAATGAGCCCAATACGATGGACAAGATGACGAGGATGAAAGCCCCGATGACCATCATCCGCAAAAAACAGCCCAATCCCCGTCCCCAATTCCATTTCCCGGGACCGGAACGCTTCCACCACCTTTTGACGCCGGACCAGCGCTTGGCGAGTGGCGACAGTCCTTCCTTCTCAGGAGGTGATCCTTTTTTACCTGACGGCACTTTCGTTGGAGGTGGCGGCTTAATGTCTTTTCCCTTTTGCTGAGGTTCATCCATCCGCCTGGGTAAAGGCATGCCCCGGGTATCCAGCGCAGGGGGCGGTGTGTGCGGCGTATCACCCAAAGGCGGCGGGGGTGTTTCCTCCAGCGAAGGCGGGGTTTCAGGTTCGGGGATGACCTCCGTCTCCGCCGGTTCAACAAATGCTTCCTCTCCCCGGGGAAAACTCTCCTCTCTCTCACCCCTGGGAGGCTCGATCCAGGGTGGGGTTTCCGGCGGGGTCTCTTGCATAGCTATGGTCTTCTTCAATAAGGATTCGGTTCCCTCAACCCCCATCTCCTCATCCCAAGACACTTCCCCCTCATAGGCCTCACCAGTTCGCTCCCCCTCGGGAGGGATGTCCTCCCTCTCACCCTTCCCCCCCTCTTCCTCAGCCGGATCAGGAGGTTCCTCCTCCATTTCCTCAGCGGCTTTGGCTTCCAAACGGGCATCCAGCTCCCTCAAAACGACCGCTTCGTCCCCAACGGTAGAAACGTCTTCTACCCCTGGTTTATCTTCCTTGAGATCTGGCTCCTGTCCCATCCCCCTCTCACCATGAAGTGCTGTCTCACCTTCTTTCTCCAAACTTTCCTTCTCCGGCTGCCCCTCTGCAACAGAACTGAGTGAACCCTCCTCTGGAGGAGAAGTTGAGGGTTTCTCCCCCTCTCCTTTCCCTGGCGGATCAGGTATATCCTGGACAGCCCTTTCCTCAGCTTCCATCTGCGAGGCGAGTTTTTGCGCTTCTTGTTCTGATTTCTTAACCTCGTTTAGCAGATCCTTGAAGCGTTTTTGGGTATCTTGAGAGGATTCTCCGTTGTTTTCCGTCATAAGCGACTGCCGTAAGCCTTCGAACTCATCAAAGTTCCAGTAATTATGTGCTAATTCTAGCACATAATTGGTAGAGACCCATCCCAACCTTGCCGTAAAAACTATAGTGAAAACGGTGCAACTTTTTATCCAAAACGGCCTGCACTAGGGCAGAAAAACAATAACAAATCATAGGACCTCTTCCCCCGTCAATTGACCGAACCTGAACCACCCTGTACAATGCCATCATGAGAGATTGGCGCATCGAACTCAATGCACTTGGATCTGTACCTTTGGGGGCCAACCTTCGTCTCACTCGTATGTCCCTTCCTGAGGACCATGTCTGGGCCCTCACCTCCAAGAATGTTCAACCCTCTGCAGTGACGTTTTTGACTCGATTCTGCTTCCAGGCTCGTTCCTACCAGATATTTCCTATTTTTGTGAAGAACGAGACGGCGATCCATCAACCTCAGGATTTCTCCTCACCCCCTCTCCTTCACTCCTTTTGCACCAACTACCTTCGAACCTCTTTCTCACCGTGGGACAATCTGCAAACCACAGGGATATATTGGGTCCCCGAAAAGCAGGTGGTCGCAGGCCAATTTACCCTTAAGAATGAAAGCGCAGAAAGCCAACAATTTGGCTTCCAGCTGGCGGCATTTCTTCGACCTGATGGGAGAGGTCAAACCATGAAGGCGGATACCCTAGAGGGTCGAACGGTATTAACAGGGAAAACCGGCACCCTGCATCCCTTGCTTTTCCTAAGCGGTGGCGCTGGAGAAGGGATCAGCTCCTTTCCCAGCCTCGCATTGGACATCACCCTGCCCGCTCAAGAATCTGTGACTCTTCAGTGGGTATCCGCAGCCATGAAGACCAGGGAGGATTCCTTCCAACTCGTGCAATCCATCATGGAGAGAAATTGGGAAGCGGAGTTCGCCCGCATTGAAACCCTCTGGAATGGACAGCTGCAGATCTCCACCCCAGACCCGCAGTGGGACCTGGTTTTTTCCCTCTCCCAGATGATCGGTTTTGCCTCGATTTCTCACCAAGAACCAGATAACAACTTGACCCATTTTCAAGACGGACGTTTGGATATCGAGCACCCACTGAGCACGATTTCCGGGATTGACTCCTCACCGGAAGGCCCAGGGGTGACGGCTTTACAGGCGTTCTATCTCGCCAACCTCATCAGCCCGACTTCCCCAGAAATCTTGGAGTCTTTGATAGGTTCCTTCCTGGATTCCGCGAGGGAAGACGGATTTGTGCCTTTCCGCAGCCACCCTGGAAGGGAGGACCAGACGCTGCTGTCTTCGCCCTTCCTGATCCGTTTAGCCTGGAAAGCCTATGAAATGAACCAGGACCTCTCCTACCTGGAAGACGCGTACCACGGTTTGGAAGGGTATCTTGACGCCTGGTTCAGCGAAAATCAGGATCGTGACCAGGATGGCGCACCGGAATGGTCCCGTGTCCGACAAATCGAATGCAGTGCGCATCCCACGCATCCCAGCAGCGAGGAGTGGTTCCTATCCCCTGACATCCATTACCTGGAATCCCCCGCCTTATGCGCCTTGCTGATCGCTGAAATAGACCGGTTTTTAGATATCAGCGATCTGCTGCAAAAGAGCGTGGCTGTGCGAAAATTACGCAGCCGAAGAGCGGCTTTAATACGATTTGTCCACCGTTCGTGGGATGCTGAGAGCATTCAATACCGGCGCTGGGACCGGATGTCCCATCGCTCCCCGGCCGGCAGGGAGCTCCAAAAAAAACAGGGGCCGGGGTTGATGATCATCAAGAAACAGCTCGATGAACCCTGCCGGCTGGTCATCACCCTCCAAAGCGCTCACCCGCTATCGCCTAAAACCAAGCTCTTCCTCCATGGAGAAGGGGCTGCCAAAGAGCACTGGGTGGAAAGCATTTCCATCCACCACATTCATTGGAACGGCGACAGGGGAAGCGCCACCAGCGAACACCTTTACTCCTATCTGGAATATGTCGTCTCCTATGGCATCAGCCCGGATGTAGAGGTCAGCGTCAACATCGGGGATTTTCAAAAAGACGACATCCTGCTTTTACTTCCTTTGGCATCTAAAACCGCCACCCAGGATCAAGCTAAGGCCCTTATCGAACGGAAGGTAACAGCTGAAGATGCGTTTTGGAGCAGTTATGGATTGAAATCAGCCTTGAAGCCTGAGCGTTCCACTGTCCTCCCCGTCTGGAACGCCTTCGCCGGGGAAGGATTGTTGGAATACGGAAAACAGGACCTGGCTGCGGAGTTATTCGAACGCCTGATGCGGGTGATCGTTAAAAATATCCCCAGAGGTAAGTCATTCTTCGCTGCCTATGATGCCAGAAATGGGAAAGGGATGGGTAGGCCATACCAGATTTCCGGGGCTGCACCGGTCGGATATTTCCTTCAGATCCTGGGTATCCAGATCCACAGCAACCGTGAATTGCTTGTAAAATGGAAAAATCCCTTCCCCTGGCCTGTAAAACTGTCCTACCGGGGATTGGAAGTGATCCATGAAAAAGAAAAAACGACCATCCTTTTTCCCGACGGTCAGAGAACGGTCGTCAAAGACCCCCACCATACGCTTGTCCGCTTAGGATAATTCCCCTTCTTTAAATTTGATGACCCGATAGGTTTTTACATCCAGTTCCTTTTCACGCCACAGAGTCGGTTTGACCCCCATTTTAAAGCACAAGCGGCTTAAAAACTCTCCCTCCTCGGGCAGCGTTTCCCAGACCTGGGGGAGAAAGGTGGCTTTATGGTAGCCATCGCTGAGGACAACCCCATCCACACCGGGCTCCAACTTGTGGAGCAATTCATCCGCTGTTGTGTACTCCAAAGGCTGAGGTTCAGTCAGACATGAAACCTCAATCGTGATCTCGGAGAGCTCTTCGGCCTTTAAAGGTGGGAAGCGAAAATCATGGAACGCAGCTGCCACCGCTCGCTCCTGAACGTCTTTGACCAAAGGTTGTTCAGCTTCTAATGTCCCCACACATCCCCGCAAGTCTCCCTGTTTTTTTAAGGTGACAAAACTGGCCCCTTTTTCTCTGAGAGGAGGTGAAAATGAGTCCACAGATAGAGTCGGGAGGGCCTCGTCCTTCACTTTGGCCTCAATGGCTTCCCGCGCCACTTCCAACAAGGTTTTTTTATCTTCTACAGATAGATCTTTGGTCATATTCTTGCACTTTATTCATAAGAGATAAGCAGGTCAATCCTCTTCAGATGACGGTGCGGGCCCGATAAAATGAGAACAAATGGTCAAAAGCATGATGTTTGGGGTCTTTGTTACCAAAAAGGGGCGTTTCTTTCATCCTAACGAATTTATTAATATCCTATAGGAATTACGGTCCGGCGACAAGTGATAAAATTAACCATCAAAGGCAAATAAGGTAAAATAGATGAGGTTGAAGGTTATAAAAACCCGTAAAAACATACAAAAAGCCCATGAAAACGCAAGCTGAGAAGCACGCAAAGCCGACCACAGGAGATGTTTTCATCAACACTATCAAGGGTGTTTTCGCTGTTACCCTGGCAGCGGTTTTCACAGCAACCCTTTTTACGGCCTGGCCCTCCACGGGGATTGGGCTTCCCTTTCAAACGGACCGGGACCAAGCCCGTTTTTCATCTGCCACCCCCACCCCCGATTCAGTGTTTCACATTGGGATCGTCGTCGGTCACTGGGGTCATGACGCGGGGGCCATTTGCCCACAGAGTTTGGGCGGGCACCGAGAAGTGGACATAAACTACAATATCGCAGAACTGACCCGCCAGTATTTGCAAGCAGAAGGTGTAAAAGTTGACCTTCTAAAGGAGTTTGACGACCGGTTGGAAGATTACGAGGCAAATGCGTTGATATCCATTCACGCGGACACATGCGAATATCTGCCTGAAAATGCCACCGGTTTTAAAATCGCAGAAACAGTGGAGAACAAACGTCCCGAAGAAGCCGCCCGACTCACCGCCTGTTTGAAAAACAGGTACGCCACAGCCACAGGGTTGGGATACGATCACCGCACGACTGAGGATATGACCAGCTACCATGCTTTCAAGGAAGTGCATCCCAATACACCGGCTGTGATCATTGAAACGGGTTTCATGAACCAGGACCGTGATTTACTGACCAAACAACCTGACAAAGTCGCCCGAGGCATCGCAGAAGGTGTTTTGTGTTATCTGAACCGCGAGGAAATTACACCGGGGCAATAAGCTATGGCTGCTCCATTACCTGAGCCTGCGCTTGAAGCGCTCCAGCAGGCCAGAGACGCACTGGAAAGAGGGGACAAACAATCCGCCCGCAGATGGGCCTGGAAGGCGGTAAAACACGCCCCCGAACATGAGGAACCATGGCTTTACTTGGCTTCCGTCTCCTCGCCGTATGCCAGCGCTGCTTACCTCAGAAAAGTGCTGGAAATCAACCCCAGCAGCACACGCGCCCGTCGAGGTTTGCATTGGGCCGCGAAACGCCTGCGATCCGAGCCACAGCCACATCGATCCCAAAAGAGCCTTATCTCTTTGGCGATCTCAAGAGACGCCCTGATCCGGAATCGACCGGCCTTTTTACCCTGGTCCGTGACCGTGCTCATTTTGGTGGTCGGGCTCCTGATCTGGTTGTGGACGCCAGAGTTCTCATCCGCGCTTCAAGCGCCTTTGTACACCCCCGTTTCTTCCGCTCAGCCATCTCAGTCCCAATTACAGAAAGCGACCTATACACCGTCTCCAACCGCCACATCCACGCCGACCCCGACACCGACGCCCACCAATACCCCCACCCCAACAGCCACCCCCACGAAGACCAAAAAAGCGACCCCTGCAAACCGGAATTCGATCATGCCTCCGGGCGTATATCCAAATGAGCGCTGGTTCGATTTAGATTTATCCCAACAGCGCTTGTATGCCTACCAGGGGACAAAACTCATTAAAACCATGGTCGTTTCCACCGGAACGTGGGCACATCCCACACTCACCGGTCAATACCAGATCTACGTCAAATACCGTTACGCACACATGTCAGGCCCTGGGTACTACTTACCCAACGTGCCTTATACGATGTATTACGATAGAGGATACGGCATCCATGGTACATATTGGCACAACAATTTTGGCACACCCATGAGCCACGGATGCGTCAATCTCCGCACGGTTGATGCAAAATGGGCCTATCAGTGGGCTTCCGTGGGGACCACAGTGAACATCCATCCCTAGTACGGTTGATATGACTGATAAAAAGGACTTTACCCGAAGAGATTTTTTGAATGTAAGCGGAGCTGGCATCCTGGGATTGTGGAGCTCTAACCTGAGAACACGGCGGGCAAGCTCATCTCACCAACAGGGCAGAGTTATTTACGATCGAATATCGCTCTATGAAAAACCCAGTCTGGAAAGTCCGGAAACCCAACTACAGTGGAAGGATACCATCCTGCCCATAACCAGAGTGACGATTGGGGATGGAGAACCGAGCTATAACCGGATCTGGTATCAGATCGGGAACCTGGGGTATGCCCATTCTGGCGGCATTCAACCCGTTCAGACTTCTTTAAATCCGGTGGTGGAAGACCTTCCCCCGCAAGGGGCGTTGGCTGAGGTAAGCGTCCCCTATACAGACGCGCTTTGGGAACCCGGTGCGAGATATCGCGTCGCGTACCGGTTCTATTTTGAAACCACCCACTGGGTGAAAGATGTCTATTACACGGACAATGGGGTCCCCTATTACCATATTTTGGAAGATAAATGGGACCTGGAATATTTCGTGCCCGCCAAACATCTGCGGATCATGCCCCACCAAGAATTGTCCCTGATCTCCCCGCATGTCCCCAGTTATGCGAAACGAATTGAGGTGCGGACGGATAAACAAATGGTCATCGCCTTCGAGTGGAACAAGCCGGTGTATATGGTCAAAGCAGCCACCGGCGCTCATTTCAGCACCGGCAGATTCATCACACCACCCGGTCGCCACATCACGAACTACAAGCGTCCCTCCCGGCACATGGCAGCAGGGAATTTGGCTTACAACGGGTATGATCTCCCTGGCGTGCCTTGGATCAGTTATATTACCGAAGACGGCATCGCCTTTCATGGCACCTACTGGCACAATGATTTTGGCAAAGCGCGCAGCCACGGCTGTATCAACCTGCCTTCCAAAGCAGCCAAATGGTTTTATCGCTGGACCTTACCCTACGTCCCCCCTGATCAAAAATTAGTCTATGACCATACCGGAACCGCCGTTGATATCCTCCCCGAACCGTAATATTCATTTTCCCGGGATTAAATCCCCATCACCTGGACGAGATATGCACCCTGCCTTCCAATACCAACAATACTTAATGAAGCGGAAGTTCTTTTCTTTCGCCAATAAATACTATATTTACAACCCCCAGGGGGATGTGGTCTTCTTCTGTCATCAGAAGATGTTTAAACTGAAAGAGGACATTCGGGTCTATAACGACGAGGATAAATCCCAGGAACTGCTTCTCATCCAGGCTCGGCAGGTGATCGATTTCGCAGCTGCCTATGATGTCTTTGACGCCACCACCCACATGCATGTGGGGAGCATCCGTCGCAAAGGTTTCCGGTCTATGGTCCGGGATAAATGGCAGTTACTCACCCCTACAGAGGGACAGCTGGGGGCCATTGAAGAGGACAGCCTTGGCAGCGCACTGCTCAGACGTTTGTTACTTGGCTCCTTGCTCCCCCAGTCCTATCATGTATTTCTATTAGGCGATCCTGTCGCGACCTTCCGCCAACGCTTTCACTTACTTCGCTTCGTCCTTGAAATTGATTTCTCCCAAAACTCAACAGAAAAGCTCGACCCCCGGCTGGGGATCGCTGCGGCGATTTTATTGGCTACTATTGAAGGCAGGCAAAATTAATCATAGAATAATACCAGCCTTATCAACGCGGGGTAAGACCTGGGAAAGGAGTACGCATGCCAGAATTAACCATTCAAGATCACGGCACCTTCGAGGTGGAAAGCGGCACAAGGTTGGTACGGGCGATCGAAGACCTTGGTGTCAACATCCTTCACCGCTGTGGAGGACACGCCAAATGCACCACCTGCCGTGTGGAATTCATATCTGGGGAACCTGACCGGATGACCAAAGCCGAGAAGGGGAAATGGAAGGATAAGGATATATCCACCCTCCGCCTGTCCTGCCAGATCAGGGTAGAACACGACATGACGATCAATGTGGTCAACACTGTGGAGAGCACGGGGTTGGAGGATCCAGGGAAAACACCCGCAGACCAGATCACACCGGAGCCCGAGTGGGTAGATATTGATTAATGAGTATGGCCCGTGAACCGCTTTTTAAAGGTTTAGTGGTTGATGAAAAGGACCAACCCGTTTCCACCGCCTATGTGGGGGAAGAACCACATTATGTGGTGGATGACGATGGATTTAAGCGTCACATTCCCTCTGAGAAAGTGGACCGCCAGGTCCTCCGGGAAATGCGCGAGATGATCCAGGGCCACGAGGACATCCTCAGCGAACAGGCAGCCAAAATGATGGGACAGGATGATATCTTCTCCCAGGCCGTATTGAAAGAGCAGATTAAGAACATCGACAAGCAATTTACAGAAGTCCTGGATGCGGGGATCCCGGAAGAGGCGCGCGCCTATTTGGGGATGACGGGGTTCAAAATCATCATCAACCACCACGGTGATGTGTTAGAAGTACAACAACCAGGATATTCGCCAGCTGATCAGTGATGAATGATATGTCTTCACCCTACATTGTGGATGTTGATGAGTCGAATTTCGACTATCAGGTATTGGCGTACTCACAACAGAAGCCCGTGATCGTCGACTTTTGGGCGGAATGGTGCGATCCCTGCCACCAGATCACCCCCTTGCTGGAACGGCTCACACAAGAAAGCCAGGGAAAATTCCGGCTGGCAAAAGTCGATGTGGATGAGAACAGCGAACTCGCCAAACGCTACCAGGTTCACAAGTTGCCTGCTCTCAAAGCCTTTCAGAACGGTCAAGTGGTTGGTGAGCTGCGTGGGGTGCAAACCAGCGCTCAAATCAGGACCTTCGTCCGTCAAATTGTGCCCAGCCCAGACGATCTCTTGGTGGATAAGGCGCAAAGCCTGTTCAGCAAAGGGGAGTACGCCGCGGCTGAAAAAGCCAGCCGGGAGATCATCAAACATCAACCCGATCACCCCGAGGCAAAGCTGCTCCTGGTGAAAAGCATGTTGGCTCAAGGTAAGAGCAGCGAAGCCCATTTCCTCTTAGAACATTTCCCCCCCAGCCCGGAATATAATGCAGCACAGAGGCTGAGGCCTCTTGCAGAAGCTATGGAAGAAAGCGGTGGAAAAATGACATCCCCGGAAGCCGGGATCGATGCGGTCTACCAGCGAGCCATCCGCTTGATCACCATTGGGAATTACCCCGCGGCCCTGGATGGGCTGCTCGAAGTGCTGCGAAAAAACAAGCGTTACAAGGATGGGAAAGCCAAAGAAGTCGTGCTGGGGATCTTCGAACTGCTGGGAGAACATCACCCCCTGACCAAAGAATACCGACCGCAGCTGGCAAATATCCTTTTCTAAGGGGAGAATGCGGGAATATGCCTTGACCCATGAGGGGGCCTGTGTACAATTAAAGGTGCATAAAAACGAGGGGCGGTGGCGGAATTGGCAGACGCAGGGGACTTAAAATCCCCCGGTTTATCCGTGTGGGTTCGACTCCCACCCGCCCTACAAGAGGAAGAAAAGAAGCGGCGAGTGCCGCTTCTTTTCTTTTCCTTAACGACCGTCATCGCGAGCACAGCGAAGCGATCTCCCCGGGTCACAAAGTACCACCCTACACCGCAGGCGCGCGGTATACACCCATGTAGGGAAGGGGCCCTGCGGAGGTGATCTACCACAAGCCGATCACCTATTCATTACATATTCAGCTCATTCATGTCCCAAGCAAGTATAATTGGAACGAGCCCTCATCCTCATGGCGCTGGTTAGCGGCCCCAAATCATTGCGAAGCTACAGCATGAACGCATTCCGCACACTCGCAGGACGAATCTTAGGAAAACGGCTGCCGGTGACCTCGGGCACATTGACCGCTCAGGGGATATCACAGCCTGTTGCCATCCATCGCGACAACTACGGCGTCCCCTACATCAAAGCGGAAACAGAAAGAGATGCCCTATATGCCCTGGGCTTCTGCCAGGGTCAAGATCGAGCCTTTCAAATTGAGCATCTGCTGCGCATCACACGGCATACTTTATCGGAACTCATCGGATCCCAAGGCATTCCTGTAGATCGGCTATCCGCCAGGATAGGGTTTCACCGCGCGGCAGCAAACCAATTCGAGCAAGTGAATTCAGAAGACAAGGATATGCTCGGGGCCTTCGCTGCAGGCGTCAACGCTGGGGTCCATATCGGCTGTCCAAAACCCGCCCATGAGTTCGCCCTGCTTCGCGCTCAACCCACCCCATTTGAACCTAGCGATGTATTGTCGATACTGAACCTGTTCGCTTTTTCCCTGTCTTCTTGGCCCAATAAAATAAACCGCTACATCATTCTCCAAGAATACGGACTAGATGCCGTCCAGGCGTTGGAAACGCCCTATCCAGAATGGTTACCTGCAAGCCGACCCGTAGGGATCCCCTCCGGTTCGAACCAACTCCCTCTGGCTGAGGACATCCGGCTGATGACCAACCTGTTTGGACCTAGGGGTGCTTCAAATAACTGGACCGTAGACTCTTCCCGGACAAGGACAGGGCGCCCCCTGCTGGCGAACGACCCTCACCTCGGCCCATCTATCCCGCCCCCCTGGTATCTCACCCACCTCCAAACACCATCTTGGACGGTAGCAGGAGCCTCGCTGGCAGGAACGCCCTTTATCACCACAGGCCATAATCAAGTCGCGGCCTGGGGGGTAACGGCTGGCAGTGTGGATAATGTAGCGCTTTACATAGAGGACTTAAAAGAGGACAGTCACTTGGTCCGCGAGGGAGATCGATTTGTCCCCTGCGATATCCTTCCTCAAAAATTTCATGTCAAAGGTGAGGAGACGATCGAAGACAAAATCTTGATCACTCCTCGAGGGCCGATCTTTTCGGATGTGTTAGACCAGGTCAAGGCAACACTCTCCATGCAAGCTACATGGATGAAACCCCATCCCTTCAGAGGGATGTTCGACATCTATCGGGTTCAAGATTTTGAAGCGTTCCAGCAGGCATGGGCAAATTGGTACAACGCCTCCTTAAACATGGTTTATGCCGACGCATCGGACAACATAGGTTGGCAGTTGATTGGAGAGGTCCCTAAATGGCGGAAAATGAAGGGCACAATCCCGATCCCGGGATGGGATCAGCGATTCCATTGGGAAGAGGAACCTGTACCTTTCGATCAAATGCCCTCCCTGTTCAATCCGGGTA
>JAWLER010000110.1:0-3559 GCA_041686005.1 Anaerolineales bacterium
CGCAGAAGAAGGAGGGCTGCGCAACAATGCCTACACCAACATCATGGTGGTGTGGGCCTTAAATCGGGCTTTTGACCTCTTAGAGCTGATCTCAGAGGAAGTCAAGGAAGCGCTCATAGAGAGGATTGATCTCACCGAAGGGGAAATGGACCAGTGGAGGAAGATCTCCCGTCAGTTGACCGTGCCCTTCTCTGAAGACGGGATCATTGAACAGTTTGAGGGATATTTTGACCTCAAAGAATTGGATTGGGAACGCTACCAGAAAAAATACGGGGACATCCACCGCATGGATCGCATCCTCAAAGCGGAAGGCAAATCGCCCAACGAATACAAAGTCGCCAAACAGGCGGACGCGTTAATGATCTTTTACCTTCTTTCGGGGAAAGAAATTGACGCCATCCTGACGCAGCTCGGATACAAACCGCCAGCGGATTTGCTGGAGAAGAATTTCCATTACTACCTGCAGAGGGCTTCCCATGGTTCCACCCTCAGCCGCCTGGTCCATGCCTGTCTGGCCTGCAAGATCGGGGAACATGAATTAAGTTGGAAGTTATACCTGGACGCGGTAAGGAGCGATTTCATGGATATCCAGGGAGGGTCCACAAAAGAAGGGATCCATATGGGCGTGATGACCGGCACCGCGCTTTTTGTACTCAGCGCTTTTGCCGGCTTGAATTGGGTGGGAGGACGATTATCCTTGGGGCCCAAGCTGCCTTCCGGATGGCGGGAAATCGAGTTCAAGCTCTTCTTCAGAAAAGCTGAATATTCCGTGATCATCTCCTCGGATGTCCTGCGGGTCAAAATGGAGGATGAAGAAGAGAGAACGATCCTTGTTCATGATCGAGAATACGCCGTCCAGCCGGGGATCTGGCAGGAGATCCAGCTTTGATTGTTGCCATTACAAGACTTCCGAGGTTTATCCGCCGACATCTCGGCGCATTCTATGAAGATTACGAGACTTCCGGGGTTTCAAAAAACCTCGGAAGTCTATCAGTTGACGGGGACGCTGGCTCGATCGTAATCAAACACGATCCCGGCGACGTCCTTGTCACCGGAAAGACGCATCTGCTATTGGGGGGATCGCTTCGCTGCGCTTGCGATGACAGTGGGGGCAAGGATCCGGCGAGATCCTTATTGCAGGAATGGCGTTGTTCCTCTTCTGTCAACCCGAACGAAGTGAGGGATCCTTGGAACGCTGATCTCTTTTTAGTCATGGCCTATAGACAGAAACCAGAGGTTTTAGTAGGTAGGTCATCGTTTTAGAAGGATTTCCTCAGCAAGGATTCTTCCCCCTTGGGTGTCAGAATGACCGTTCTTTCTGGTACGATACCAAGGCAAAAGAAATACACTGAAAAATAGAATTATAATGGTACGGAACCAGATAAACCCTTTCCTCCCTCTTGCGTTAGGTTTCCATGCACAAGGAGAAAACATGCTCGGTGATGTGTTAGTGATCGAAGACAAGCATAGAAAAGCAGCCCATCAAATCCTGGACAAGCTGACATCCTTGAATGATGAGAAAATCGTCCTGGCCATTGGCGGGGAGTCTGGATCAGGAAAATCAGAGATCGCCCATGTGGTTGCCCGGGGGTTGAAAGAGGTAGGCACGCCGGCGAAAATCCTTCACAATGACAACTACTATAAGATCGCCCCTCAGGACAGAAAACGCTGGCGTCTGGAACACGGACTGGTGAGTGTGGGTCCGGATGAGTATGATTGGGAGCTGATCGACGAACACATCTCCGCGTTCCGGGACGATCAAGAACATGTCTCCTTACCCTGTGTTGACCTTCTCACGGACCAAATCGACCTCCTCCAAACCTCTTTTCAGGGGCTGAAATACCTGATCATCGAAGGTTTGTACGCCGTAAAAGCGGAAGCCGACCTTCGCATCCTGATCGAACTCACCTATCATGAAACCAAAAAGATGCAGAAAAAAAGGGGTAAAGAACCCGTCAATGAATACCGCTGGCAGGTGCTGGAACAAGAACACCAAGCGGTTCAATCCCTTCGCTCCTTAACAGATCTGTTAGTGACGGAAGATTTCAACCTCAAAGAGATACAATGAAAAAAAGACAACCACCCTCCTCAACTCCGCGGAGGGACCAAACCAAAGGGCGAGCATCCAGCCGGGGATTTCGTTCCTTTCCCCGGGGTTTGAAATCAGGGCGGCTGGCGTTCTTTCGCCTTTCATATGAACCATGCCGGACGATGGGTGTTGGCTATGCGCAAATTTCCAGCGATACCCGCCTTGTCCGATTGGACGATATCCTGCATAATAGAGGTATATGATGAAACACGGTCGGGGGATGAAGATTTTGATGATCCTCTTGTTGGGCACAAGTTTGATAAGCGCTTGCGTCCCGCTTTACCCTACCCCAAAAATGATGGAAAAAGGGACCGCCTCCCGGACCCCATTTCTGCCCAAATCAACCTTCACCCCCACCCCGCAAGAGCCAACTACCATCGTCTTGGCCAGCAATGAGGACTCCCAACTCGAGCCTACGAGTGAACCTACAGAAATCACTGAAGACGCAGCAGCTTCGGTTCTGATCACCCCTTCCCTGCCCCCTTCGCCATCCTCTACTCCTACACCCCTTCCCCCGACTTCAACCCCTGCGCCCTCCATCACACCCGCGCCGACCAACACAGCCAAACCGGGAAATCCCGTGGTCAGCGTCAGCGTCACCACCAACTGCCGGACAGGCCCGGGGGTGAATTACCGCCGCATCGGGTCTTTGTACCCCGGCCAGGTGGCGGATTTAATCGCCCGCCATCCTTCTCAGAATTATTGGTATATCACTCTTCCCGGCACAGAAAGCAACTGCTGGTTATGGGGATACTACGCCAATCCTTCTGGAAATTACCACAACCTCCCCATTTACACCCCACTACCCAGCCCGACGAGTTCAGCGTCTGATACCCCCACCCCGACAGGTACCGAGGCAGAGAACACACCTACCTCCACCCCCAAACCGACCAGCACCGAAAAACCCCCCACCGTGACACCCGGTTCACCGCCTCCGCCTTCGCCCACCAGCCGGTACACCCCCACACCCACCCCCACGCCGACAGCCACATACACCTCCCGTCCACCCACGGCGACCTTCACACCCAGCCCCACCACCTCCTCCAAGTATTGCGACTACACCTCTGTGCTCAGCGGCGAGGAACAAGAGATCAAATCCCTGATCAATAATGCCCGCAGGAATCACGGCCTGCCTGCGCTGCAAACCAATTGGAGCTTGAAATCCATCGCCCGCGATCACGGGCGGGACATGACCTGCAACGGGCTGTGGAGCCACACCTCCTCAGATGGGACAACGGCCTGGGAGAGGATATCCGTCGCCCTCGGTCATGGACCCAACTGGTGTTACAATCACTGCTGCTGCTCGGAGATCTTCTATGGCGGCGGGGGATACCTCACCCCACAAATTGCCTTTGACTGGTGGATGAATCACCCCTCGCAGGACCCCAAGTATGAGGACAACATCCACAAACGCACCATCCTTTCGCCCTATTCCACCGATTTGGGCGTTGGTGTAATATACTATAAGAA
>JAWLER010000040.1:0-15616 GCA_041686005.1 Anaerolineales bacterium
TTTGGTGAGGAGTTCATCAAAATCATCTAAGTCCCCGAAAAGAGGGTCGACATCCACGTAGTTGGACACATCATACCCGAAATCTTTCATGGGGGAGGGGTAGAAGGGGGACAGCCAGAGGGCATCCACCCCGAGGGTGTCACCCAGGTAATCCAGGTTGTGGATGATGCCTTGCAGATCGCCCACCCCATTACCAGTGGTGTCCAGAAAACTGCGGGGGTAAATCTGGTAGAAGACGCCTGTTTGCCACCACAAATATGACGTATCATCCATGGACCTTTTCTCCCTCTTTTCTAAATGATGCTTTCCCCTGTTTTTTCCACCCCAGAAGGAGATCGATGACGACCGCCGCGGTCCAACTGAACATGGGCGCTGCCTCAGCAGGGGGTTGCCCGGTTTGAGGGTGGTAGTACTCAAACAGGCCTGGATGGTTCCCGAGCAATGCCAACGTTCTTTGGCGTAGTTCATGGGCGAGGTGATCTTCCCCGATCCTGGACAGAGCCTGGATAAAAAGATAATTAATATTGACCCAGGTCGGCCCCCGCCACATGGTGTGAGGGTCGAAGCTGGGGGAATCCATGGCTACGGTGGCCAGGGGGAACGCACTCCAGAATTTTCTTTGGTCTTTGAGGTGCTCAAGGAGTCGGTTTTGTATGGAGGAGGGCAGGCGGCCCGTCCATAGGGGGTAGAGGTTGAAGGGGGTGAAGGCCGGGATCAGTTGTCCACCGTTTTTGGCGGGGAAGTAACCCAACTCGGGAGCGTAGAGATGTTCCATCATCCGCTCGGTCAGTTCGTCCGCTCCTTCCAGCCAGGCTGCAGCCTGTTTTTCCTCCCCAAGTATCCGGCTTATGTCAGCCAGGGATTCCCGTTGGATGACCAAATAGGTGTTGAGGTCCGGTGAGGTGACCGGAAAGCCGTGATCCCACAGCGGGCTGTCATCCAGGCCCGATGCATAAGGATGATGGTATTGGGCTAGGCCGTCTTCATCCGCGCCCGAAAACCACCAGTCGTGCCAGGCGACCGCTTTTGGATAGATCTCTTCTAGAAACGAGGGCTGGGGATCCACTTCATGGATCTTGAGCGCTGCCCAGGCCAGGATTGGAGGTTTGGTGACAAAGTTGGGGAAAGGATGATCGATCCAATCCACGACCCCGTCCTGGTGGACGGCGTCGGGCAGCATCCCATTCGCTTTTTGGTGAGCCAGGATGATCCGCAGTTGATCCCGGGCCAGCTCCGGATCCATATGCCGCAGGGCGAGGGCGTGGAAGCAGGCATCCCAGTTCCAGATGCCAATATATTTGGTTTTCGAGGGCATCACGCCCGGGAAGGGTATGGACCCTTGGGGATGGATGAGGTTGTTGCCCAGGACCCACCAGGCGTAATGATAAAGGTCTTGGTGTGGGCCATGCAGGGCGGGAACCCGGGCAAACCAATCGCGCCATCGATCCGCTGAGGTCTTCAAGACCTGGGAAAAGGGGATGGCTTGGGGGTTCGGCTGGTCCCCGGTTGTGATATGCAAATGGAGGGCATCATCCTCTCCGGTGTGGCACTTCAGTTTCACCTCCACACCCCGTCCGGTGGGGATGATCTTCTGTTCAAGCCGGGGTGCTGTGGTCTTACATTCGAGTCGTGGAAATCTTCCCAGATTATCGTCGTGGATAGAGGGGATGCGCAGCGGGGGATGGACTCGAAACATGACCCCACACCGGGTCTTGGGTGGGAGACCGATGGCGAAAGTATCTCCTTCTCGGATCGCCAGCTGGAATGCCCCCCGTTGGGTTTCGAAAAGGAGAGCATGGGGGTGGGTGGTCAGGTTGAAATCAAGACTGGATCCATGCTGGTCTGTAAATGTGAAGTGATCGATGCAGGGGCGTCGCTCTTGAACGGGGTCCTGTCCCGGTGGGGAGGATGAGAATCTCCTCGCCACCTCCATGTACAACCCATCCCTCCCCCTATGCTTGTAAACCAGCAGAGGAGACCCGAGATCGCTGAAAGGATCCCGGGTGATGTCGATCCTGTTTTGTAAACTACGTGAGGCCGCTGTGGGGCTCATATTTTCCATGGCATAAGAGGAAAGGGGATGCTCGTTTCTTCATATCCCTTCCGTTTTTTTCAAATTTTCAATTCTGGTTTCTTGCTCGCCTTGTTTTCCAAGGCTGCAGTGAACATGTGTTCAGCAGCCTTCCATCAACCAGGGCGACCTTTTTGGTTGACTGACCGCATTGATTGTATCATCTTTCCTTGCCCGGATTGAGAGGGGAAGCTGCAGCGCGTTTTTCTTCGCGTGTCCGGTCGGCCTCGCCCTGGTCGGGGGGGAGCGGTGGGGACTCAGCGCTGCCCGTAATTTTCCAGGAATCGGTAAGGGTAGGTTGGTTCGGGCGCGCTGACATTGTTGAGGCGTTCCAGTTCGTCACCGGGCAGCTCGATCTCTGCAGCTTTGAGGTTGTCCTCCAGCTGTGCCATGGTGCGCACGCCGATGATCACTGAGGATACCGCAGGTTGGGCCAGCAGCCATGCCAGGGCGATCTGGGGGTGGGTGAAATCGTAATTGGATGCGATGTCATCCATGACGTCCAGGATCTGCCAGTTCCTCTGAGTGGCCCGTTTTTCCCAGGCTTCTTCGGAATCTTCGGACATGACCGCGATCCGGCCTTCGGAGGCTTTTTCCGGCTTTTTGCCGCGCTGGTATTTCCCGCTCAGGAAGCCGCCGCCGAGGGGACCCCAGGGCACGATGCCGACTTCTTCTTGCAGACAAAGATCCTGGAATTCCCGCTCGATATCCCGGACCACCAGGCTGTATTGGTATTGGGCTGCTATAAAGCGGGGCAGATGCTGGTGATCGCTGATGCCCAGGGCTTTCATCATCTGCCAGGCTTTGAAGTTGGAGACGCCGATGTAACGGACTTTCCCGGCGGAAACCAGGTCGTCGAAGGCGTATAGCGCTTCTTCGATGGGGGTCAGGGGATCCCAGCAGTGCATGTAAAGCAGGTCAATGACTTCGACGTCCATGCGGCGCAAGCTGTCCTCCACGCTGCGCATGATGTGATAGCGGGAGAGCCCCTGGTCATTAGGACCCTCTCCCATCGGGAAACGGACTTTGGTAGCCAGCACGACCTGATCCCGCTTGCCCTGGATCGCTTTGCCCACGATCTCTTCGGATCGCCCGCCCGCATATACATTGGCGGTGTCAATGTGGTTGCCGCCCATATCCAGGTAGCGGTGGATGATCTCTGTCGCTTCCTGCGGTGGGGTGCTCCGGCCACTGTCCTCGCCGAAGATCATCGTCCCCAGCGCCAATTCGGAGACCAACAATCCACTTCTGCCTAATTTTCTATATTCCATCTTACGCTCCTTTTTTCATTTCACGGATGAGAAGACTCCCTTCTCTCCCGGTGAAACCTGCTTTGATATTTCCTACACTTGCATAAAAATGGGTTCTTCCTCATCTTCCACTTGATCCTCTCCCTGTTCTCACAGCAAAACACCGCTCCCTTATCCCTTACGGGATGGGAAGAGGTGGATTGCCATCAATTGACAGATTGTCTTCAGCTGTAGGCAGAGGTTGACAGGATCCAAACCACAAAAAAACCGCCCATTATCCTTTCACCGCTCCGGCGGTGAGGCCGGCGATGATCCTGCGCTGGAAGATCAAGACCAGGATGACGAGGGGGATGGTGACCAGAACGGCAGCTGCCATGATTTCCCCAAAGGGTTGTTGGTGGGAGATCTCCCCGGTAAAGAGGGCGATGGCGACCGGCACAGTTCGCGCATCCACTTCGATGGTGGTGAAGGTCAGGGCGAATAAGTATTCATTCCAGGCGTTGATGAAGGCCAGCAGCCCGGTCGTCACCAAAGCGGGGGCGGTCAAGGGCAGCAGGATCATGCGGAAGGTCTGGAAGGGGGTTGCCCCGTCCACCTGGGCGGATTGCATGATCTCCGATGGCAAGCCTTGGAAGAATGAGGTCAATACCCAAACCGTGAATGGCAGGGTAAACAGCAGGTAGGAGAGGATCATGCTGGGGATGGCCGGGATTTGCAGGATGCGGATCACAGCGTAAAGGCCCGTCAGCACTGCAACTTGGGGGAACATGGTCATGGAGAGTATGACGTACAACGAAGGCGTTTTGCCTCGAAAGCGCAGTTTCCCAAGGGCAAAGGCAGCAAAAGAACCGATCAATAGCGAAAGGAAGGTCGTGGTCGTGGCCACGATGGCGCTGTTTTTCAACCCCCTGATAAACCGGTCATTCCTGAAAACCGCCAGATAATTCTGGAAGGTGGGATCGAATTCCAGGGTTTCTTGATCACGAGGGATGAAGGTGGCCGGTGTCATCTGAAGCTGGTTTTCAGTCTTCAATGAAGAGTTGATGGCCCAGTAGAAAGGGAAGAGCATAAAAACAGCCACAACAACGATCAAAAGCCAAAACAATATTTTGTTGATGACGTCTGTGAACTTATTGCCCATTTTTTTCAACTCCTAAGAGGTTAATGTAGATCACTGCGAAGACGGAAATGATCACGAAGATGACCACACTGCTGGCCGCTGAGACGCCCATGGCCTGGGAGTCGATCAGGGTATAGAAGGAGAAGCTGGCCATCGAATACCGCGTGTTGGCCAGGACGATTTGGAAGAGGTCAAAGACCCGGATGGCATCCAGCGTCCGGAAGACCAGGGCCACGGCCAGGGTGGGCTTTAGCATGGGGAGGGTGATGAAGAAAAATTGTCGAAGCTTCCCAGCCCCGTCCACATCCGCCGCTTCGTAGAGTTCCTGGGGGATCATTTGCAAACCCGCCAAAAGCAGCAAAGCCATGAAAGGGGTTGTCTTCCAGACATCGATGGAAATCATGGCTGGCAACTGCCAGGTTTGATCCACCAGGAAGGGGATTTGTCCGTTCCCCAATCCCAGTTTTTGAAGGATGACGTTAAAAAACCCGGTCCGAGTTGAACTGAACATCCATTCCCACATCCGCGATGAGACCGCGGTGGGGATGGCCCAAGGGACCAGCATCACAGCCCGCATGGATCCTCGCCCTGCAAACTCTTTGTTGACCACCATGGCCACCGCAAGGCCGAGTATGGTTTCTATGAAGACGGTGATCACCGTAAAGGTCAGCGTATCCTTCACGGCAAAGATGAAATCATCATTCGTGGCCCCAATGACATACTTGTTGCCGAAGAGATCGAACTGGTTCATCTCCTTATAGCGTACGGGTTTCCTGGGCAGGACGTTTATGGCCCTCTCGTAAACGGTTTCGCCCGTCTCGGGGTCAATTTGGGGTTCACCTGTGGCTTCATCTAGCACGGGAGGCAGTTCTTTGACGGTCACGCTGAGCAGGTTTTTATAGTTCTTCAAGCCTATGAATTCAGTTTCCTCTTGACTGGCAAATTTCCTGTTGGTCAGGCTGTTGAAAAAAACAGAACCCAAGGGATAGATAGCGATGGCGAAGAGGATGATAAAGGTTGGTAAAAGAAGCAGATATGCCAACCTCTCCTCCTGTTTTTGTAATGTACTCAGTTTTTTTGCCATAATTACACTTCTCCATGTATTGTGATTTGGGAGGCCTACCGGCATAGAAGTATTTTTGTATTATATATCAAAATGAGAGCTTGCCATGGAGTTGATGCGACCTTTGGCTTTCGTGGTATTGGATAGGCCCTTTGCATTCCCGCCCAGGTATGGATTACGTTTGGGGTTTGTCAAGTTATGAAAAAGTGACGCGCTCATTTGAGCGCGTCACTTTTGTCTTCAAGATGAAGGATTACTCCTCAGGAGGGTATCCGGTGTCGAGCTCTCCATCCAGGAGAGGTTCTCGGATTTCCGCTAACTGATCCTTGATATCCTGAGGGATGACATCCTCAAAGTCGTGGAAAGGAGCAAGCCCCACCGGTCCAAAGTAGTTGCCTGTGGCAGGGTTTCCTTCCTGGTACATCTTGACCAAGTCAACGATGCTGGGGGTGATGAGTTTCATGGCGCTGGTCACCAGACAGGGGTGTGCCTCGGGCACGGTGAACCATTGATCGGTGTCCACGCCGATGCAGTACACGTCCTCATAGCCGGCGGCCTCGATCAACGCGCCATTTCCGGTCTTCCCGCCAGCGCCGAAGACGATATCCGCGCCGCTGTCAATGGCCTGTTTGGCTGTGGTGGCGCCCCATTCGGGGTCGGTGAAAGCCACATCCAGCCCACCAGGGTGGTAGGTGGAAAGCACTTGCGCGTCAGGATTGACATAGGCTACGCCGGCTTCATACCCTTCTTTGAAGGCCACTACGGGGGGGACCAGGTCGGTGCCGAGCACGGCCGCGACAATGTCAGTCTCTGTCAAGAGTCCGGCCAGAGCCCCCGCCATGAAGCCTGATTGATCCTCATTGAAGACCAATCCAACGACGTTGTCCATCGCTTCGACCTGGAACTGGTCAACACCGATGAAGTACACTTCGGGGTACAATTCCGCGGCTTCCAGTGTGGCCTCTCCGAGAGCGTAACCGACGGTGACGATGATGTCGAAGTCGTTTTCAGCGAAGAGCTGGATGTTGGCCATGTAGTCTTTGGCGTCTTTGGTTTCGATGTAGTCAATCTCGGCCAAACCAAATTCTTCATCGGCCTTCTGGACACCTTCCCAGGTTGACTGGTTGAAGGATTTGTCGTCCACCTCACCAACGTCGGTAACCAACCCGACTTTGATGGGTTCCATGGCTTCTTCCTCTTCTTCTGGCATCGCTGCCGGTGCACCGGTCTCAAAGCCAAGCAGATCGACCATGTCCAATTCCATGGACTCAAAAGAGGACTGCGCGTCGGCATCGCCGGTGAGCACAGAGTGCACGCCGTTGAAGAAGATCCGCGAGGTTTCCGCGTAGTTCGGTGAGGTCGCCGTAGACGGTCGCGCCACGGCCTGGGTGAAGACATCATACAGGCTGCCGAAGAACGGCGCCGCTTCCAGGACGTCCTCATCCTCATACAGGCTCTTGATGGTGGGGTTGAAGCTGCCTTCGGTAGCCCGGATCTTCTGTTCGGCTTCAGAGGCCATGAACAGGGCCAGGTCCGCGGCCGCTTCGGGGTGCTCACTGTACTTGGAGACCGCTAACTGCCAGCCACCGAGGGTGGCGGCGCCGTGACCGGAGTCACCTGCGGGCAGGGGGGAGACGTCAAACTTGTCTTTGATCACGCTGTCATCCGCCTGGCCGAGAGAGTAAGCATAGGGCCAGTTGCGCATGAAGGCCGCGTTCCCGGCCTGCCACACGCTGCGGGCATCTTCCTCGCCGAAGCCGGTCACGCCAGGAGGCGAGATGGTGTCCACCCAGCCCGCTGCCGTTTCCACCGCTTCGATGGCTTTCTCGTTGTTGACCGTGATCACCCCATCCGGGCTGACGATCCTGCCGCCGCCGTTGGAATAGACCCACTCCAGCGCGTCACATGTCAGGCCTTCATAGGCGTTGCCCTGCCATACGAAGCCCCAGAAGTCCTGGTTGCCGTCTTCTCGTTCCCCCTCCTGGATGGTCTGTGCCATCTCTTCCAGCTCTGCCCAGGTCTCGGGCGGGCCGTCGTATCCGTACTTCTCCAGCAGGTCCGTGCGGTAGTAGAGCAATCCGGCGTCGGTGAACCAGGGGATGCCGATCAGCTTTCCGTCCACCGTGTTGTTCTCGACGATGGCCTGGAAGTGATCGTCCACCACCTCTTCGGCGCCGTATTCATACAGGTCGACGAAGTGCTCGGCCAGGTCGCCGGGCCAGATGACGTCGATCTGGAAGACGTCCCCTTCGGGGGATTGGGCTTCAAAGAGCTGCAGATACACGCTCAGTCGGTCTTGGACGAAATCGGGGGTGTCCACGACCTCAACGGTGACGTTGGGGTTCTCCTCCATGTAGCGCTGGGCTGCGTCTTTGGTCAGCTCCAGCTCCTGCCCGACATTGCCAGCGAAGACGCGAAGGGTGATCTCCTCCTCCACCGCAGGTTGGGTGGGTTCTTCTGTCTTTTCTTTGGGCTGACAGGCACCTATCAATAAAGCTCCAACGAGTAGGATGGCCATCAAAGCCCAAAACGTGCGATTCTTTTTCATTCTTCTAACTCCTTATTCTGTACAAATTGAATACTATCCTCAAATCTACGTGGATGATTTATCTTTTCCGTGCATCACCTCCTTTTTGTTGTCTGACATATTTTATCATGATTTTCGGGGTTAGTTCAGTGTTGAAAATTTAATCTTTTTGGCTTGCTCCCGAAAATAATCTAACCCGGGAAAGGACTCAACCGGACCTACAGTATTGATCTTGTATTCCGCGATGGTTTGACCGAGCTGAGCCGCTTCGAGCGGAAATAGATCCTGGGTTAAACCGGAAAGTAAACCGGACCAAAAGGCGTCTCCCGCCCCGGTGACATCCACCACGGATAGAGGATGAGCCTTGATCCGGTATCGATCCCCTTGCGAGGTACCTAACAATACACCTTCCCTGCCCATGGTCAAAGCCACAATTTGGGCTCCCCAATCTAAAAAACGCTCTACATATTCTTGGGGTGTGTGTCCCGGTCCGAAGATGCGAGCGCTGTCATCTAAAGAAGGCTTTGTCACCGTGATCAGGGGGTAGATATCCTTGAGGTAGGAAATGAAATTAGGCCTGTCAGGCCAAATGCGCGGGTGATAGTTTGGATCCAAAGAGATTAGCTTTCCTTCCTCGTGGGCGATATGCAGACATTCTGTGATCGTGTTTCTGCTGGGATCGTGGGATAAAGAAAAAGCAGAGGTGTGGACGGCCCTGCTTTTGGAGATGGTTTCTTTTAATTGAGGTGTGATCCGCAAATACTTGTCCGCGCCCCGGTAAATGATGAAGTCAGGGGATTTCGTCTGGCGGGTCACAGGGACCAGGGTGGTGGGCGCGTTGGTCGTGGTCTGTACGAGGTCCATGATCACCCCTGCATCCCGGCACTTTTTCTTCAGATAGCGGCCGAAGCCGTCATCTCCCACACAAACGGCCAGCGCGGAGCGGTATCCTAAACGAGAGAGGTTCATGGCCAGATTGGTCACTTCCCCTCCTGCGAAACGCTGAAATGTGTTTGCTGCCTCCAGACTGGAGACGATACCTGTGGAAATAAGATCAACCACCGCTTCCCCCAGGGAAAGAAAGTCTATCAGTGCAAGTTGACGGTTGTTCTCTGACATGGTTATCATCTGTGATTTGGCCCTGTCGTCCCCCGCTGGATCACCTTAACCGGGAGCTGATGGCTTTTAAAGGTGGGCGAGGAGGACGCCAGGAGATGGAGGAGCATGTTGGCCGCGATGTGCCCTGAGCCGTAAAGCGGCTGGGCGATGGTGGTAAGATCCACAAATTCCGACTCGCTGACCCCATCATAGCCAATGACGGATACGTCCCCGGGCACCTTTAGGCCGATCTCTTTCGCTGCATCCAAAACCCCGATCGCTTGGGTGTCACAGGATGTGAAAATTGCGCTGGGTGGATCCTCCAGGGACAAAAGCTGCTTCGCCATTGTCTTGGCGTTTTCTCTTCCCTGTTCGCCCTGGACGAAATATCCCTCCCGGTAGGGGAGGGAATGGTCTTGTAGGGTTTGGCGGTAGCCCTGATAACGGTTCGCAGCGGCGGATTTCTGAAAAGGGTAGTCAAGATAATCGCTGATGTAGGCTATCCTTTCGTGGCCAAGGTCAATTAAGTGTTCGGTGGCCAATTTTCCACCGTGAACGTCATCCACAAAGACATGGCTGAGTTGGTCATGGCGGGCGTCGATAAGGACAACGGGAATATGATTCTGAAGGAATCTCTGGGCTTGTTCTTGGGTGGGGGAGAGGGAAATGGCCAACAGACCGTCGACGTGATTCTTGTGGGATAGACTATGGAAATATTCGTCTCGTTGCTCCGGGGTTCCTACGGAGTAGAGGATGGGTTTGTAGTCCGTATTTGACAACGCTTCCTGGATCCCGCGCAGTCGCTCCACATAGGAGGGTAGGGTCAGGTAAGGTAAGACCACGGCGATATGCCAGGTTTTACCCAGCGATAGTCTCCTGGCGTTGGGATTGGGAGCGTAATTTAAATCCCGAATGGCTTGTTCGACTTTTTTGCGGGTGGCTTTGCTGACTGCAGGGCTCTTGTTGATGACGCGGGAAACGGTTCCCACGCCTACCTGAGCCTTTCGGGCGACATCCTTAATCGTGGTGGCCATCTATCCCCTTTAACAACCTGATTGGAAGCGGTTCCACGGTGAATATAAGAATATCATAAACAGGTCCAAAAGTCAATTGGTCAGTATGAAGACTTATCTTCTGTTTATGTAGGGAGGTTTCTGATACCTTTCGTTTATTCTCGTGCCGATGAATGTTTAGCGACCAGGGAATAACGGTTTTGTTGTCGCGGCAGGCACATTCGTTGGGGATGAAAATTGGAGTTCGGAGATAGATCACAAAAAGGGAAAAGGGAGTATAGTACAATGGATGCAGCCTGAAAAAAAGGGACTCCAGCGTGAAAATTTTATCCATAAGTGATGAGGTTGATCCCCTCATTTACAGCCCAAACATCAAAAACCGGTTTGGCGATGTAGATCTCGTTCTGGCCTGTGGGGATTTACCGTACTACTATCAAGAGTTCATCATTTCAACCTTAAACTGCCCTCTTTGTTTCGTTCATGGAAACCATGATCCCGAGATTGAACGGGGGTCGGGAAAGCCGCGGTCCTATCCACACGGCGGGATCGATTTACATCGCAATATCACTTGTGTCAAAGGTGTCTTACTAGCGGGCGTGGAAGGCAGCATCCTTTACTCCAATCGTTCCCTCTATCAATATTCGCAATCTCAGATGTGGCGTCACGTCTTGCGCCTTGTGCCCGGATTGATGTGGAATCGATTCAGGTATGGTCGCCACCTGGATATCTTTATCTCTCATGCGCCTCCCTGGGGGATTCACGAAGGGCAGGATTTCGCCCACCAAGGGATCAAAGCTTTTCGCTGGCTGGTGGCGACTTTTCAGCCCCGGTACCACTTCCACGGCCATGTGCACCATTACCATCCCGATACGGTGATTGAAACCCGAGTGGGTAGGACCACGGTCATCAATACCTATCCCTATAAAGTGACGGAGTTTGAAAGATAACGAGTTGTCCCCCCTTATATAGCTATCGACAAATAAGAATGGGTAATTGGATTTCGCGAAGGACCCGGTCGACGGAGCTGCCTAAGACCACCTCGACCACGGGAGTGGCCCCGTACCCTCCAATGAGGATGAAATCAACCCCTTCTTTTTCCACCTGGTCTTTGATAGCTTCCACGATGTCCTCATCTTTTAGAAGGGTAGAAGCCTGAACGCCCCGCCTTTGAAGGTACCGTTGCGCTTCCTTTTGGATTTGACCGGGATGCGATATGCCCTGGCTGCTGGTCAGGACTGTTAAGGCGCTGTTCCACCGGTTGGCAGCGTAGGCAGCGATGAAAAGGGCTTCTTTGGCTTTCGGGCTTCCATCGTACGCAAGGAGGATACTCTGCAAGGGTGTGGCTGGGCCTGGCACGGTCAAAATAGGCCGGGGACAGCGGCGGATGATGGTCCTCATCCCCGAACTTAATCTTTGGAGGGGTTTTTTGTCGGGGGGATGGTTCAGCGGTAAAGCCAACAAATCAGTGAACCGGGCGTGTTTACAAATCACTTCGGGGATGTCACCTGTCGCCAGATTCAGGGTGCATTTTTCTATGCCGTGCGCCCGACAAAGGTCATGGAATTCTGCCTTCAAGTCATTAAGGTGATCGTTTTGAACATCTTCACCTTGGGGATGGATGTGCACACCGTGCACACCGCTTTCCTCGTAACCGGCGATGATCAGGGATTGCTCGAGCACATGCTCTTTCCGAGGGCTGTGATCGATGGCAACCAGGATATCCCTGAATAAGTGATCCTCCTCCTGATTGCGTCCCCTTTCTTCCCTCCACGTTCCCGGGGGAGGGCCTTCTTCCAGGATATCCGGCGTGAGGGTGGACCGGATTTTATTTCGAATGCGCCTGATGAAATGTCCTAGAGATGACCCCCGATGAAAAGCGAAGTCGGATGCTGCAGCTTCCGCCCCCACATCCCACCCCAGCTTTTTTTCGAGTTCGGCGCGGTGTTCTGCCAGCCACAGGTAGAGATCGGTTTCTGTGCGGTTGGGGAAATCTCTCAGGATCCCCTTCTTCTTGATGATCTGGACCACGGGCTGGTAGACATGATCGTACCAATGGGTGACCGCTTCAGTGTAGGGAATGGCCCGTTCTTCATCAATGCCCATGTAATAGCGATGAATGTCGATATGTTCCAAAAGTGTGGGATAGGCGCCCGGTTTCGTGACCGTAAGGTCTGCCTGGGGACGGAGTTGATCCAGTTTTGTCTTCTCCAGGAAGTTAGTATATTCAGCTTTGATGATCAGCTCATCCGGTTTGGTGTCTCGAGTGATGGGTACTTTCGTCTTCACTTCGGTGACAAAAGCCTGGATGGTTTTGTTGCCCAGTTGCCGGGCGACCGAGACGCGGTGATTCCCGTCTTTGACAAAATACACTTCCCCCACTTGATAGACCTCGATGGGGGGGAGCCCTGTCAACCCCAGGGTCTGGGCCATGACCCGAGCCCAGCGGTACGCATCCGTGGATTCCCGGGGCAGGAAGGAACGTGTGAAATCGTGGTACCGGCTCACGCTGCCCACAATGGCATCCAGCGGGATATCATCCAAATATTGTCTGCTTTTTTCCAAACCGCGAAGCTTATCCCGGACTTCGTCGAAGGGGAGAAGTTGAGTTTCCTCCTCTTTCCCCGTGATTTGGGCGATGATTTCCTGCAGCGCCGCCTGGCGCCGGGCATCTTTGAAATCCTGTAAAGCTTTGGTATAGTGAATGTTTTTCATAAATAATTATCGTGCCTGGATGTGATCAAGCCAGGAGAGAAATGCGTGGTTGTTGATGGTTCGCGATCTCTTTGTGGGGGGGGTTCTCACCCTGGCTGTGGACACAGCGTATATAAGTATAGCGCATTTCATCGGATGGGTCAGGCGATCACGGTGAGGGTGAAAATTTGGTACACTTAGTTTGTAGAGGATCTTAAAGTCATAGACAACGGAGTGGGTCAGAAATGAAATATGTCAGCGTTGAAGAAATAGTTCAAATCGAAAAGGAGTCAGATGCCAAAGGGCATACCTATCCGGAGATGATGGAGCACGCAGGCCGCGGTCTGGCTGAAGTGGTCCATAAGACCTATGGAGATCTGGACCCCAGGAGGGTGGTGGCGCTGGTTGGGTCGGGAAACAATGGGGGAGATGCGCTGGTGGCGTTGGATTATCTGTCTTCCTGGGGCTGGCAGGTCACCGCCCTTATCGTTCACGGGCGGGAGGAGGGCGATCCTTTGGTGGAGCGTGTCCGGGACGCAGGGGGGCGTGTGGTGGATTGGGACGAGATAGAGGAGAAAGCGTTGATACGGAAGGAGCTCTCCGTGCATGAGGTCCTTCTGGATGGCGTACTGGGGACAGGGATCCGTCTTCCTGTGCGAGGGGAACTCGGGGAGAGGTTGGATTTCACCCGCCGGACTTTGAAGGAGATGGCAGATCCCCCTCATGTGGTGGCGGTGGATTGTCCCTCCGGGGTGGAGACGGACACCGGGGAGGTCGATCCGGTCTGTATCCCTGCCGAAGTCACGGTCACCATGGCTGCTGTAAAACAGGGACTTTTGAAATTCCCTGCCTTTCGATTCTTGGGAGATCTGCGGGTGGTGGACATTGGGTTGCCGGAGGGGTTGGCGTCTTATCAAGCGGTCCAAAGGGAGGTGGTGGGATTTGAGTGGGTGAAAGCGGTCCTGCCTGAACGCCCTTTGGACAGTCATAAAGGCACCTTTGGGACCGCTTTCATCGTGGGGGGATCGGTCCATTACACGGGGGCGGTTGTTTTATCGGCGCTTGGAGCGTATCGTGTAGGGGCGGGGCTGGTCACGCTGGCTGTGCCCCAACCGCTCCATGCTGTCCTGGCGGGGGCTTTGCCAGAGACCACCTGGCTTCCCCTTCCCCATCAAGATGGATTCATATCTAAACAGGCTCTGGATACGCTTCTGGGACATTTGGATCGGGCGGAAGCTTTACTGATAGGCCCGGGATTTGGTCTTCAGGCGTCGACGAGCGAATTCTTGACGTATCTGCTGTCCAGCGATCCATTGCCCCCCATGGTCCTTGACGCGGATGGGCTGAAATTATTGTCCAACATAGGGAATTGGCCCGGCCAACTGCCTTCGCCGTCCGTCTTGACACCTCACCCGGGGGAGATGTCGGTGATGACCGGGTTGGGCATCGATCAGATTCAAGCCGATAGGGTCGGCGTAGCGGAGCGATTTGCCCGGGAATGGGGGCATGTAGTTGTCCTCAAAGGTGCCCATACGGTGATCGCTTCGCCTGAAGGGGAGACGAAGATCCTGCCCATCGCCACGCCAGCGTTGGCGAGTGCAGGGACGGGGGACGTGCTGGCTGGGGTCATTGTCGGCTTGATCGCAGAAGGCATGGACCCTTTCCAGGCTGCCAGCGCGGGGGCGTGGATCCACGGACAAGCCGGCTTAACCGCTGCTGATCGATTGGGAAACACCGCCTCCGTGTTGGCTGGCGATGTGGCGGACAGCCTGGTAGATGTGTTGAGCTGGTTGGATATCTGAAAAAATCCTGGCATGTAAAAATGCCAGGATTTCAGGCCAACGCTTTGGATGATATGGTGGGGAGAACGCTGCGAAGAGGGCTAAGCTTCTTCGGTGCCTTCTTCAGGCTCCTCCGCCAGTTCCTTCTTCAGTGTTTCGGAGACCTTTTTCCCCGCTTTCCGAGCTTTATCTATCCGGGATTTTTGTTCGTCAAGAATCACCCGACCCTGCTCCTGGAGTCTTTTGGCTTGTTCCTGGGCGCGCTTTGAATACTCTTGGGCAGCAGTGCGTGCCTCTTGGGCAGCCTTTTCCGCCCGAATACGAGCTTCTTCCACACTCTCCACAGCTTTACCCTTCAATTCGATGCCTTTATCGCGGATGACCTTCCTGGTTTCTTCTCCTGATTGAGGCGCCATCAATAAAGCTGTGATCGCCCCTGCAATCCCCCCGATCAGAAATCCTGACAGGAATGCTCCAAATTCGTTGTTATTCTCAGACATAGTTCACGCTCCTAATCTTTTCAAAGTTTACTTTTCTTTTGATCGAAAGATGGTGAAAAATTTGCTCAAACCAGCTAAGTACTCATTCAGCTTGATAATGGGTTCGACCAGTTGATCGCTGATAAATTCGGTCGTTCCCCTTAATGTACGAGCGGTTTCGTTGGTGGAGTCCAGAATGGGTTTTACTTCATGTTGGAGGAGGTTGATCAAGCGGGCCAGTTGGACGATGAGGATGATCAGCGCCAGACCGATGACTAAAAATTCCAGGGCCATGAAGATGATGAAAACATCCCGGACGCGTCCGGTATCCGTGCTGGGTCGGAAAAGAAAGTACAATCCACCCCCGATCAGCGCGAGGATCAAGATACCGCCAGCGATGAGAGCGACCTTCCTCCAAGTCTCATTTTTGGGGGGGCGTTTTTGGTTCTCCTCACTGGGAGTCAAGGAGGGGGGAATTGATTTCTGTGGTGAAGGGGTTTGAGTGTTCATGGTTAGTACGATT
>JAWLER010000111.1:0-3541 GCA_041686005.1 Anaerolineales bacterium
AAGAAAGGGGACATCACACCGGGGACGACGATCCTGGAAGGCATCCAGGCCGCCGCGGAGGGGGATACGGTGGTGGAATACAACCTCTCGGGAACATTCGACGGGGACCCTGGCGATCCTGAATCGGTTTGTTTGGGGATTGTGGGCGAACTGCCTTATGCCGAAGGCCGCGGTGACAGCCGCACCCTGAACCTACCGCCGGGAGAAAATCGGGCCCTGCGGAAGTTGGAAAGCGAATGTGCAAACCTGATTGTGATCCTGATCTCCGGGCGCCCGCTGATCATCACAGAGGCACTGGAGGACTGGGACGCGTTGCTCGCAGCCTGGCTGCCGGGCACGGAAGGTGGGGGCGTGGCTGATGTGCTTTTTGGCAGAGCCCCTTTCAGCGGCGAGCTGCCTTATACCTGGCCGGCTTCCACCGACCAACTCCCTTTGGGTAGTTCATCAGAACCCCCCTTATTTCCCTACGGCTTCGGATTGGTTTCAGGAGGAGATTGACATTAGATGAAGTATCCACGCAAAGGACTGATGATATTGGTATGTATGGTTTGCTTTTTGACCGCTTGCGTTAGCCCGGAGGAACCTATGTCCGATCCCACAGCCGAACCCGAGGATTCGTCTGAAAGGGACGGTTGGGAGTTGGTCTGGCAGGATGAATTTGACCTCTCCTATCTGGATACGGAGAATTGGATTTATGACACTGGCGCCGGCGGCTGGGGGAATGAGGAGCTGCAGTTTTATACCAATAGTTCGAAAAATGTCCGAACTCAAGAAGGTATGCTGATAATTGAAGCCCGGCAGGAAAATCACCATGGAAATGATTACACTTCTGCCCGGATAAAAACCCAAACGCTCCACTCCTGGACGTATGGGCGGATAGAAGCCCGGATGAAACTCCCCACCGGGCAGGGGATCTGGCCGGCCTTCTGGATGCTGGGGGAGGATTTCCCTTCTGCGGGCTGGCCTGATTGTGGGGAGATCGATATCATGGAAAACATCGGAGACCCTTGGACGATCTACGGGACAGTTCACGGTCCGGGATATTCCGGTGGAAATGGGATTGGAAGCTCAGCGACCACCAGCGGTGATCCCTTAAATGAGGCCTTTCACACCTATGCCATCGAATGGCAGCCGGACGAAATCCGTTGGTACCTGGATGGGATTGAGTACCATACTGTTACCAACGCGGATGTGCCCGGGAAGTGGGTCTTTGATCACCCCTTCTTTATCATCCTCAATTTGGCTGTGGGCGGCGAATGGCCCGGGTATCCGGATCAGACCACCCAATTCCCCCAGCAGCTGGTGGTGGATTACGTCAGGGTGTACCGGGATCCGGATCTTGACCTCAGCGCTCTGGAGAAAAATAAACTCCATGCCGCTGAGTTGAGGATGGACCTGAAAGAGGAAGAGGATACGGTGATGGGGGAGGTGTATGTCACCGTGGTGGACCAGAACGGCGAACCGGTGGAAGGAGCCCTGGTCACCGTGGGTTGGTTGGGGGTGGTTACGGGTGCCACTAGAGAAGCCGAAACGGATGAGGAAGGCGTTGCGGGCCCCTTTATCGCCCAGAAGACGAGTTATTCAGATGAAATTACCTTGTGCGTGTATGATATTGCGAAACGGATGTACCGCTATGATAAAGAGGCCAATCCGCAAACGTGTGTGTACAAAACGCCCTAGATTGAGAACGAATGGAATAGGAGGAATTAATGGCTAAAAATGAAATTACAATACCCCGCAGGGTGTTAGGAAAAAGTGGTTTAAAGGTTTCGGAAATCGGTTTTGGCCTCTGGGCTGCGGGTGGGGATGTGTGGGGACCTACGGACGATGAGGAGATCCTGAACGCGATCGATTATGCCCTTGATCACGGCGTGAACTTTTTTGATACCGCGGATGTGTACGGTGGGGGGCACAGCGAAGAACTGCTGGGGAAAGCGATGGCAGGTCGGCGGGATCAATTTATCGTGGCTACCAAGATCGGTTGGTTGGACTTCGATGGCGAAGAGGGGAAATCCGCTTACACCTCAGTTGAGAAATTGATCGCGGGTGTGGAATCCAACTTGAAGCGCTTGAATACGGATTACATCGATGTCATTCAAAGCCACATTGACTTCAGGGATCCGACCATGGAGATCTTTCTGGAGGGCTTCCAGAAGCTGGAAAAGGCGGGCAAGGTCAAAGCCTACGGCGTGAGTACGAGCGATTTCGAATACCTTAAAGCCTTCAATCAGGATGGAAAGTGTTCTACGCTGCAGATTGATTACAGCATCCTCAACCGGACCCCGGAAAAGGAAATTCTGCCTTATTGCCAGGAAAACCAGATTGGTGTCATCGTGCGCGGGGCGCTGGCTATGGGGATCCTGACGGGCAAGTTTTCGCCTCAGACGCGGTTTCCTGAAGGGGATTTCCGCCGCCGCTGGCATGAAAACGAGGATGAGTACGAGGTATTCCTCAACGACCTGGACATCGTGGATCAGCTTCGGCCTCTGGTCGAAGGCCGTAGCCTGGCCCAACTGGCCTTACAATTTGTGATCTCCCATCCCGCGGTCACCACTGTGATTCCGGGCATAAAAAACGTCGAACAGGCGGAAGCGAACATTCAAGCGGGCCGTATGGACCCCTTATCAACTGCGGTCAAGTCAAAAATCGACCAGATCGTACCACCTGAGGGGGGCCGTAAAATTTGGCCTGCCTGATAACGCTTTAACCTGAGTTCAAGCAGTGAGAGAAGGGCAGAGATCGATGAACCAGATCTGGCACAAAGTTCAGTTCTGGTCACGGATCACCCTGGGAAGCACCAGGGTTCATTTTAAATTAACAGCTGTATCAGGAGCATGCGCGAGATGAGTGTTGATCCATTATTCATCTAAAGATTGAGCGGTTGACCTATGAAATCCTTCCCTTTTGATGCTTCCGGACGGTACATTATCGAAGATTACGCCGGGCAACGCCCGTTTAGCAGTTTTTTACCGGGCGTTGCCGGGCCGATGGGCATCCCCATGTGGGTTTTCTATGTCAACCGCGGGCAGGGCATTTCCAGCTTTGGGATTGAAAGCAAGGATTCCCCGATCCTGGAATTCCAACCCGCCAATAAAGCCTACCGGTTGGCCGCTACGACTGGGTTCCGGACGTTTCTCAAGATCCAGCCAGGTGAACGCATGCTGTTTTATGAACCTTTCGCTCCTTGGTCAGCCGTATCTTCCCAGCGGGACATGCATATTGGTTTGAATGAGCTGACATTGGTGGAGCGCAATCCTGAGCTGGGATTGACAACGAGCGTACTGTATTTCACCTTGGTCAATGAGCCTTTGGCCGGTTTGGTACGCAAGCTCACGCTCCACAATACCGGGGAAGGGCCGACGGATCTCGAAATCCTGGACGGATTACCACGGTTGATCCCCTATGGCACGGATAATGGGGCTTTGAAGCATATCAGCCGCACCATCGAAGCCTGGATGAAGGTAGAAAATGAACAGCAGGGGATCCCGTTTTACCGTTTAAAGGCGTCCGCTGCGGATCATGCGCAGGTGTCCCCCGTCAC
>JAWLER010000041.1:0-15284 GCA_041686005.1 Anaerolineales bacterium
GCAAACTATTCTGATCAGCGATTTTACGCACTTCTGCAAAATAGGATGGTGGGATTGCGATCCCACCACAGTTGTTATGTGTGTTTTCTAGATATATTGTCCGACTACGAGGGAAATGAGGGTCATCCTCGCGTATCGCTCCTTTGATTTCCTCCAAGTCTAAAGTTCCATCTGGTAAGTTTGGTAGTAAATGGGGGTGAATTCCTCCTACCACTGATATCCCCCCTGCTTCCCAGCGGAAGGAGTGAGATTTATCCCCCAAGATGAGCTCATCCCCGCGATCGCAGTGGGCCAAAGCTGCCGCCAAATTTCCCATCGTACCGCTGGGCATGAAAAGCGCGGCCTCCATGCCAACGCGCTCAGCTGACATCTCCTCAAGTTTGATGACGGTCGGGTCATCCCTCCAAACATCATCTCCGACTTCCGCATTAGCCATTGCCTGGCGCATGGCAAGCGTTGGCCAGGTGACGGTATCAGACCGTAGGTCGATTGCATTCATCATGTGCTCCGGGTTAAGCGATATGTAATGTTTGTGGAACGGATGTCAGCACTTCGCAGCCATTCCCGGTGACCAGCACCGCGTCAGATACAAAATAATCTCCGTATCCCGTGTGCATCAGCCAGGACATGAGGTGGAAGACCATACCCTCTTCCAGTTGCATGGGGCTGTTGTGCCGCAGACCTTTCGGTACCCCTCCCCCAGACCAGGCGGGTGGAAATGCGCTTCCGACCATATATCCACAGTGGTGGCGACGGTAGTGGGAAAGGCCGGCTGCGTCCACGTGGTCTTGCCATGCTTGGTAGACAGAATCCGCGGTCACTCCCGGTTGGATAGCTTCAACCACTGCGTCAAAGGCTTCCAGACAGATCTTTTCCATCTCTTTGCTTTGATCAGGCGCCTCTCCTATGAAAATCAGCCTTCCCAGAGGTGCGTGATAGCGTCCCATGGATCCGGATAATTCGACGAAAAAGAGATCTCCGTTTTCCAATACGTGATCGGACCAGGTGCCGTGTTCCATACCCAAGGTGGGCGTGGAGCGGATGAATGGCCCGAAGGCCGGATATTCCCCGCCCGCCAGGATCATCGCTTTGTGAACTTCCGCGGCGACTTCCTGTTCGCTCACACCGGCTGCAGCCGTCTCAATGGCTGTTTGCATCATTTTGTCCGAGACCTCTGCAGCCTTCCGGATGTACTCCACTTCCCGGGGAGACAAAGTCATTTTATGGTGCAGGATGATGTCAGACGCATCGACCCACTCCGCGTCTGGGGAGCCCTCCTGAATGCGTTCCACAATGCCCAAAGGGAGGTATAAGCTGTTCTTTTCGATCCCCAGCCGCTTATCATCCAACCCTCCTTCTTTGAGCACTTCAAGAGTGGCTTGGGCGGGATCGTCCAGATCGCCATACCCCACGAAACGCGCATTAGTTAATTGGATATCCATGGTCGTTTGTTCCATAGCGCGGGCGACGATGACCATCTCTTCTTCCGGGGTCACGACCAGCATATGATATGCAAAAAACCCCCAGTGGTTTATGCCGGATAAATAATAGATATGCTCAGGTACGGAAACGAGCAAGCCGTCCAGATTGCGTTCGGACATACTTTGCCTGACCTGTTTCAAACGCTCATCATATTCTTCTTGTGGGAAAAAAGGGGGTTGAGCCATGATATCTTGTCCTTATCTTGTCGAGTGCCTGGAGTCCGGATTATTATAATTCCTCTTCTATTTCTTTGGAAAATGTCTCATAGATAGCATCAATTTCTTGGATTGCTTCCTCTGGAAGGGGGTCCGGTTGGTAATGCTCAATCAGATCTCTAGCGCGGTCGCGTGCCCGTTCTTCTGCTCGCTTCTCCCCCGACTTTTTCCACTCTTCAAAATTCTCTCGGACCATAAAGGAGGGCATGAATTGTTCTTTTTGGAAATATTCCATGGTGTGGTCTGTGGCAAGGAAATGTCCAGTTGGCCCGACTTCTTTGATGACATCAAATCCCAAGGTCTCGGGCGTGACATCGATCCCTTCCATGAATCGCCGCGACATGGCGATCACCTCCTCATCGACGAGGATCTTTTCGTAGCTGACGGTCATTGTATTTTCTAATTCACCGGCACCGTGAAGTACGAAGGTAGCTCCGGCGAGTAGGGGCAACAGGGTGCTCATCAAGCTTTCAATCCCCGCTTGCATTCCCAGGGCATTGGCGTCCGATGACCCCCCGGTCATTCGGGCGGGAATCCCGTAGAAACGGGCCATCTGAACTGTGGCGATGCCAAGTAGATCCGCTTCCGGGGCCCCATAGGGGAGGATCATTTTTTTCATGTCGAATATGCTGGAAACCGTCCCGTACACCACCGGGGTCCCCGGGTTAACTAGTTGGGCCAGTATGGCGTGGGCTAAAAATTCAGCGGTTTGCTGGACCATGGTCCCGGCCAGGGTGGCGGGACCGGTGGCCCCCGCTTGCACTTCCGGGGAGATCGCAATGGGTAAGCCGTGCTTCAGATAGACCATCATGCCTTCTAGCTGTCCTGGTTCATCATAAAGTGGGCTGATGGGGTTCATGATGATCATCAAGGGGAGCTGGCCTGGGGGAAGGTGGTCGCAGGTGTCGGCGACAATACGGGCCATCTCCAAGGTCAGTTCAGAGACTTTTTCGTTGATGCAGGTCCCAAAGACGGGTTTACTGCTGTAGGTGAACATCGTCTTTGCCATCCAGCCCTGTAGAACACCCAACGGCATCTCCGGGGGATTGATCCCGGTGGAGGAGGCATCCAAGTTGGGGAGTGCATCGCAGATCCGACAGATGTTTTCCCCGTCCGTAGCTGTAGCGGAACGGCGGTTTCCCTCCAGATCGAGGATGCGGATGGTGGAATCCGGGAACGAATAATAGGTCTCGGTTCCGCTCATATCCAGCGATTTTTTGGGGTTGCGCGCATACCATGTGAAGCGGGAGGGAAATTTTCTGATGCAAGTTTCAGACAGTTGACTCGGGATCCAGACTTTCTGAGAGTCAAAATCCACGATCGCCCCCCCGTCGTGGAAACACTTCAGAACCTCTTCGTTTGGGAACCAGACCCCCACTTCTTCCAGGACCCTGAGGGCATGGATGTGAATGGAGCGGATGTGCTCGGGGGTCAATACTTCTAGGAAGCCTATTTTGCGGGCCATATCCCACCTCAATATGAAAATTTGAATATGTAAGCGTTATGAAAAACGAATAAGATAGGGTCTCCCACAAGGAGGGAGGCAATCCGGACAAAGGTCCTCTGGAAGAGAGACATAAATGAGTATTGACAATGAATTTTATTTATGTTATCTTCCTTAATAACATGTATACAAGTTGTAGACAACTAGTACACAACTAATATTAGCTCTTTTTACTCGGGGCGTCAACCCGTATTTTTCTAAAAACCCAACGCTGTTTTTTCTGAAGACTGTTAACTCTCGTTTGATCGGTATAAATCACATTTTATTCGTTTTTGAACACCAGCCTTCAGGTTTATCTGGGATGGGTATTTCTTGGGAGAGACATCCCTTATTGTCCCCAGATATTCTGAGCGCTTACGATGGTTAAGTTACAGGCAGCATTGGGTCTCCTAACTTTGATGCATGGGGTTGAAAATATATCATTATGAAAAATGACAAGTCGGTCCCTGGGGAACATATATATAAAACAATCCGTGAGAGAATTTGTCTTGGTGATTACCCGCCGGGGGAAACATTAAGCGAAAAGGTTTTAGCAGATGAATTTGGTGTCAGCCGCACACCCATACGGAAAGTCCTCCAGCGTCTTGAGTACGAGAAACTCGTGACGGTGAAACGCGGCATTGGGACCATTGTCACACATGTAAATCTCCGGTCGTTAAAAGAAATTTATGGCCTGCGGATGAAATTAGCCGAGATGATCGGCACCCTGCTGCCCGTAGCAAATCCCAAAGAGGAGCATATTGAGAGCCTGGAAGAGCTTATGGACCAGGTTCGCGACGTCCGGGCAGAGCGCGATGTGCGGAAACTGGCCAAATTAAACATTCTCATGCATGAGGTGCGGCAGCCCCTGATAGGGAACGAAGAGCTTCGAGGGGTATTTGATACGCTGTATTATCGTACTTCGAGAGTGTGGCTCCAGGTGTTGCCTTACCTGGATTTTGACGAAGAAGTCGATTTCATGATGGAGGAAATTGAACAGACGATCAAAGCATTGCTCGCTGGAGACATGTGCGCAGTGGGCCTGGTAAGGCGGAATGGAATCTCACTGTGTCTGGAAAGGATGATCGATTATCTCAGCGTGGGAACAGTAGAGGAATGAGTGAAAAGGAGGTGAAAACAAGGTTAGACGTTCGATTTGTATTGATTGAAACCCTTAAACAAAGAAGCAGGAATGGAATTAGGAGGACGAGATGAAAGTTCACAAGATGATCGCATTATTAACCCTGATCGTGATGATTCTATTAGTGCTCAGTGCCTGCCAACCCGAAGTGATCGAAAAGGAAGTGATTGTCACCAAAGAGGTTGAGAAGGAAGTCGTCGTCACTGAGGAGGTTATCGTCACAGAAATTGTTGAAGTCGAGCCTGAAGAGGAGTCGACTTTCGAACGCGCCAAAAGAGAAGGCGTCATTCGGGTGGCTTTTGCTAATGAAGCACCGTATGCTTATGTTTCAGAGGAAGGGAAACTCACCGGCGAGTCGGTTGAAGTGGCGCGTGCGATCTTCAAGAATTTGGGGATTGAGGAGATGGATGGCATCCTCACGGAATGGTCGGGACTTATTCCTGGGCTGATAGCGAAACGCTATGATGCCATCACGGCAGGCATGTTCATTTATCCGAAACGCTGTGAACAGGTGCTTTTCTCCGATCCTGACTATGCCCTTAAAGACGCCTTGATCGTAAAAGCTGGAAACCCGTTTGATCTGTATAGCATGGAAGACATCGCCGCGAATCCAGATGTCCGCGTTGGCACCGGCGCAGGATATTCATCCGTAGACTGGTTAAAGGGCGTCGGGGTCACAGATGACCAGATCCAGCTGTACCCGGATGGGCCGAGCGGTGTTGCGGCTTTGAAGGCCGATCAAATCGATGTTTGGACATCCACTGCGCCAGCATGCACCGTTTTGGTTGAGAATGCAGATGACCCCGATCTTGAACTTGTCGCTGAGGATTTTGAGCCCCCGATTATCGATGGTACGAAAATCATCAATTACGGTGGGGTTGCCTTCCGCTATGAAGATCAAGACCTGCGCAATGCGTACAACGAAGAGCTTGCCAAACTTAAAGAATCTGGAGAGTTATTAGAAATCCACTCACAATTCCCTGGGTTTGGAGCTTCCACCCAACCTGGTGCTGTATATGCTGAAGACCTCTGTCCTGATGAGTACGCCGATATTGAGTAAAAGATTGGTTGGGATAAATTAGAATTTTGATAGACCTCGGAGGGGATTTTTCACAATCCTCTCTGAGGTCTTGGGGAATTTTGCCCATCTTTCAAGATGTGAATCCGTTTTAAGGATTGAGAAAAGAGGATGATTATATGCCACCACCTTTTGATATCATTGCCTGGCTTTTGCCAGGCGCGCTTGTCACCATTAAAGTCACCTTGTCAGCGGCAGCTTTAGCACTTGTCGTTGCCATTCTTATGGGGATTGCCCGTTCCTCGAAAAATCGCATTATCAAAGCCTTGTCTGGTTTCTATGTAGAACTGTTTCGAGGTACATCCGCTCTTGTGCAGTTGTTTTGGATTTTCTTCGTGCTGCCCCTTCCGCCATTTGAGATCTTTCTTACCCCTTTTCAGGCGGGTGTGATTGCCTTAGGTTTGAATTTAGGCGCCTATGGGGCTGAGGTCGTTCGTGGTGCTATAGGAGCGGTGCCCAAGGATCAGATAGAAGCGGGCGTTGCCCTTAACTTTACCCCGATGCAGCGAATGCGGAGGATCATCCTCCCGCAAGCGATGGTACGAATCCTGCCTCCCTTTGGGAACTTGCTGGTCGAGCTCCTCAAAGCAACCGCTTTGGTTTCCCTGATTACCCTTTCTGACCTTACTTTTGAAGGCCTAAAGTTACAACAGACTGTGGGGAGGACGACAGAGATCTTTACTATCTTGTTGTTTGCTTATTTCGTGATCGCTTACCCCCTTTCTCGGGGGGTTCATTGGTTAGAAAATCGTCGAGAGTGGCGCTGATAAGGAAAGGTATATCATGCAAGGTGTTGATTGGCAATTTGCTATTGAGATCTTACCAAAATTACTTGAAGCGTTGCTGGTGACTATAAAAGCAACCTTCATTGCCTTTGGCATAGCGGCGGTGCTGGGTTTGCTGTTGGCGCTGGCCAGGCGTTCCCCCTCCCGGTGGCTTTCCTGGCCCTCGTCAGCGATTGTGGAATTCTTCCGCAGCACGCCACTACTGGTGCAATTATATTTCTTATACTATGTCTTGCCTAAGTATGGATTTAAACTTCCAGCCTTCGTAGTAGGGATGATAGGGCTGGGGTTCTATTACGCATCTTATACATCCGAGGTGTACCGGGCTGGAATCGAAGCTCTTCCTCGAGGACAATGGGAAGCTGCCAGAGCGCTCAACCTTTCCTCATTGCACACTTGGAGAGCGATCATTTTACCGCAGGCCATTCCACCCATGATCCCTTCCCTTGGAAATTATCTGATAGGCATGTTCAAAGAAACACCGATGTTGGCTGCGATCACGGTTGTGGAAGTTTTCCAGCAGGCGAAGATTATCACCTCAGACACTTTTAGGGCGCTTGAGCCCTATACATGGGTCGGAATTTTGTTTTTCCTGCTCAGTTATCCGTCGTCTCTGCTTGTACAGAGATTGGAGGTTCACTTTGGTTCAGTTAAATAAGACCCCCTCAGATGTTCAAGCCCCGATGGTTCGATTTGAGAAGGTAAATAAATATTTTGGAGATCTCCATGTTCTCCGCGATCTCGAGTTGGATGTCGCTCATGGGGAACGCGTATCCATTATTGGTCCGAGCGGTTCCGGAAAAACCACGTTGCTCAGGATATTAATGACTTTGGAGGAGCTGAACTCTGGTTATATCTATGTTGAGGGAGAACCTTTATGGCATATGGAAAGGGACGGGGAATTGGTCAAGGCGAATGAAAAACACCTAAGACGAATGCGGAGCAAGATCGGCATGGTATTCCAGCTTTTCAACCTTTTTCCCCATATGAGTGTCCTAAGGAATGTGACCGAAGCTCCCATCCATGTCTTGGGTATGTCAAAGGAAGAAGCCATGGAACGTGCGCTGGAACTGCTTGATTTGGTGGGTTTGTCGGATAAAGTCGATTCCCACCCTTACCAGCTTTCAGGAGGTCAAAAGCAGCGGGTCGCCATTGCAAGGGCGCTCGCCATGGAGCCTAAGGTCATGCTCTTTGACGAGGTAACGGGCGCGCTGGATCCTGAGCTCGTGGGGGAGGTTCTGGCTGTGTTGAGAAAAATAGCCTATGATACGCACTGCACTATGCTAGTTGTCACGCACGAGATGGGATTTGCTCGAGATATCTCCGATCGTGTGCTGTTCTTTGATAGCGGAAGAATCCTTGAATCGGGTCCCCCAGAAAAAATATTTACAAACCCTGATAATCCTAGAACCAATGAATTCCTACGTAGAGTGCTAGAACACTAAACTACTGGAGTAAGGGCATGAACCATCGCGAACGAGTCTTAACTGCATTGAGCCACGAGGAACCTGATCGGGTGCCTATAGATCTGGGAGCTACGCAGGTTAGTGGGATCATGGCCATTGCCTATCAAGAATTCAGAGAATATCTTGGCCTGGGGCCTGGCATCACGCGGGTTATGGATATTTACCAGCAGACTGCACTCATAGAGCAGGATATGCGGGAACTGTTAGATCTCGATACTTTACCAATTTTTCAGGAGCCCAACGAATGGCAAGATGGCACCCTGGCGAATGGTGCAGAGGCTAAGTTTCCTGCCAAATTTAACCCTCAGATCCAGGAAGATGGCTCCCGTATCGTCCTGGATGCCAATGGGAATATCAAGCTGAAAATGCCCTCGGGGGGACATTATTACGACTTCGTTCATATGCCTCTCAGCGATGCAACGAGTATCACAGACATTGAAACTTGCATGGATGAAATTGAAAAGAATGACGAACCAGAACATCTCGATAAGGATTACACGGAATTGGCTGCGAAAGCAAAAAGGCTGCGGGAGGAGACAGATTACCTACTGACCGGGTATTTTGGGGGACATATCATGTATACCGCCCAGTCCCTACGGGGTTGGGACACGTTTCTACTTGATCTGCTTATCAATGAAAAACTCGCTCGGGCCTTGATGGAAAAATTAGTGGAGGCTCACTTCAGACGGATTGATCGTTTTGCGTCTACGATTGGCAAATATGTTGATGTGGTGGAATTTGACGAAGACCTGGGGATGCAGGACCGGACGTTGATGAGACCTTCCCTCTACCGCAAGATGCTCAAACCGTATCAGAAGAGGATGTTTGAGTATGCCAAATCTAAGTGTGATGCTTACATATTATTCCATTCAGATGGTGCTATCGCCCCCTTTTTTCCTGATTTCGTTGAGATGGGAATTGACATTGTGAACCCGATACAGGTATCTGCGGATGGAATGGATACCCAAACCCTAAAGAAAGAGTTTGGAGACGACATCACATTTTGGGGAGGGACATGTGATACCCAAGAAACATTGCCCTTTGGCTCCCCTGAAGAGGTGGTTGATGAAGTGAAACGACGGATTGATGATCTTGCACCAGGTGGTGGGTTTGTTTTTGCCCCTGTACATAATATCCAGATTGGTGTTCCATGCCAGAATATTGAAGCCTTGTTTGAGACAGCAAAAACCTACGGAAGTTATTGAGGAATGACACTAACTGACAACTTGGATGTTAAAGGGTGTCATGGATATAGTTCAAGAAATAAGGGGTCTTGCCAACCAATATCATGATGAAATGGTGGCTTGGGCACAGACACTGATCCAAACCCCCAGTCCCTCAGGAGAGGAGGGAGAAATCGCCATATTGGTCCAGAAAGAGATGCTCCGGATGGGTTATGATGAGGTCTGGATGGATCCATGGGGCAACGTGATAGGTTTGGTGAAAGGGGAAAAGGGGGGTAAATCAGTCATGTTCAACGGTCACATGGACCATGTAGATACAGGTAATCCGGAGGAGTGGCCTTACCCGCCATTTAGCGGTAAGATCCAGAAAGGTTTGCTGTGGGGGCGTGGATCAGCGGATATGAAAGCGACACTGGCGTCTATGGTTTATGCGTTGGGAATGTTAGCAGAGAATGACATTCGACCCCCAGGTGATATCTATATGGCTGCTGTGGTCCAGGAAGAAGTGGGTGGTTTTGGCACCCATAAGTTGGTGCAAACCTTGCAAACGGATTTTGCGGTGATCGGTGAAGCAAGCGCCAATCGTATCGCACGGGGACATCGGGGCCGGGTTGAAGTTATTGTCCAGATGAAGGGGGAATCAGTTCACGCTAGTGCACCCCAGGGAGGTGTGAACCCTCTTGCGGTACTGACTCGTTTTCTGCAACGTTTGGAGGAGCTTGAACTAGCAAAAGAGGGGACATTTGGGGGGTCGACTGTTGCACCAACACTGGTGTATGGAGATAATAGTGCCAGTAACGTGATCCCTAATCAAGTTACATTGCATCTGGACTGGCGTAATGTTCCCGGGGAGACAGCTCAAGATGTCATCCAGCAACTTCAGCCGCTCTTGAATGAATCAATTGCCGAGGTGGATGGGAGTACCGGGTCATTAGGTGTTTTGGAAAAAGAATACCGCACATGGACCGGGAAAAGTGACTATTTTCGGGCAGTCTTTCCTTCGTATTGCTTGGAAAAGCGGGATCCGCTCATTCAACAAGGGCAGGAGATATTGTCTAACGCTTTTGCACATCCTGTGGATGTCATCGTCTGGCCTTTTGCCACGGATGGAGGACATTTAATGGAAGCTGGGATCCCCGTACTTGGTTTTGGCCCTTCGGAAATTCATACGCTACACACCGTCCGGGAACATATCTCGATCAAAATGTTGACAGAAGGAATGCTGGGGTACTCAGCACTTGCATTGGGACTTGGAAATTTGTAAGTCGGGTGTGATCCATATATAGGAGGTAGCTGCGATGGCCTATGGATATAACGGAAAAATCCTGCATGTAAATTTAAGCGATGGAACTTTTAAAATTGAAGAGCCCGAAGATAAATTTTACCGTCGCTATGGTGGCGGAAGTGCCATGGGTACTTACTATTTGTTGAAAGAGATGCCTGCTGGTATTGATCCTTTGGGACCCAAGAATATGCTCTGTATTTTTGTTAGCCCGACGACGGGAGCCCCGGTTTCCGGACAGAGCAGGGTTTCTATGGTTGCGAAATCGCCTCTTACAGAGGGGATTGGCGATTCTCAAGCCGGTGGGTTCTGGCCAGCGCTGTTCAAGCGAACGGGATTTGATGGTGTCGTCATCTCTGGACGAGCGGAGAAACCTGTCTATCTTTATATACAAGATGGGGAAGCAGAAATTAGAAGTGCAGAGCATCTGTGGGGAAAGATCACGGGAGAATCAGAAGCCATTCTTAAAGAAGAGTTGGGGGAGCGCAATTTGGAAGTCATGCAAATTGGTCCTGCTGGAGAAAATCAGGTTCTTTTTGCCAATGTGATCAATATGAGCAACAGGGCCAACGGGCGGAATGGGATGGGGGCAGTCTTCGGATCCAAAAATCTGAAAGCGATTGCTGTCAAAGGGAATCTCAAACAGGAATGGCACGATCCGGGTGCTTTGAAGGAATTAGCGCAATGGGGGGCGCAGCACTTTGAAGACTCGGATGTGCATGGTTTGGGGATCTATGGGACCGCCAATGTCTTGGGAGCTCAGCAAGGGTTGGGTGGTCTGCCGAATTACAACTGGAATAGTGGAAGTTTTGATTCCTATGAGAAGCTAACAGGGCCCACGATGAAGGACACGATCCTAGTGGAAAGGGATACCTGCTATGCCTGCACGGTGAGGTGCAAGCGGGTGGTGGAAGTGAAAGAAGAGGATCTCCAGGTGGACCCGCATTATGGGGGGCCCGAATATGAAACAATAGCCAGTTTTGGGGCTTACTGTGGAGTGGATGACTTAAAAGCCATTAGTAAGGCTAATGAGATCTGTAATAAATACGGCATGGATACGATATCCTGCGGGGCTACGATTGCTTGGGCTATGGACTGCTTTGAAGAGGGCATCCTTTCTGTGGAAGATACGGGCGGGATGGAGCTTCATTTTGGGGATGCAAAGACTGTTGTGAATTTGACTGAAATGATCGGCAAACGGGAAGGTTTTGGGGATTTCCTAGCTGATGGATCGGCCCGGGCAGCTGGAAAACTGGGTCCAGAAGCGGAAGAGCTAGTGGTGGCAGTCAAGAAACAGGAATTACCCGCGCACATGCCGGAGGCGAAGCGGTCTTTGGCGTTAATATATTCTGTAAATCCATATGGCGCCGATCATCAATCTCACGAGCATGATACCTCTTTCTCAACGGAATTTAGTTATGATGAGCGAATGGCGGAGATCGGCTTATTGGATCCCCAACCGCCTAGGGCGTTGAATGCTCAAAAGGTCCGTTACAGTATGTACACTCAATGGGTTTACAATGCTTGCAATAGTTTTACTGTCTGCCAATTTGTCTATGGACCTGCGTGGCATCTTTACTCGACCCAGCAATTTGTGGACCTCATCAGGGCTGCTACGGGGTGGAACTTCAGCCTCTTTGAGTTGCTTAAGATTGGAGAAAGGACAGTCAATCTGCAGCGTGCTTTCAACGCCCGGGAGGGCTTTAAAAAAGCAGATGATCAACTGCCGAAGAAACTATTTAAACCCAAAAAAGGCGGTCCGACGGACGGTGTCTCCATCACCAAGGGGCAAATTGAGACAGCTATCACGACATATTATCAAATGGCTGGTTGGGATCGGGAAGGCAGACCAACCCCAGCCAAGTTGCAAGAACTGGGCATCGGTTGGGTGGCTGAGGTTCTTTAATATCTCATTTTGCAGCGAGCAGAGGGGAAAACCCGCTTTCGCTTGCTCTATTTGTCCTTGGAGACCAGAAGGTAATCAACCATGAGTGACATTTTATCTGAAATTTCCGCCCTAGTCATTGAAGGCAACTTTGATGATATGCCAGACAAGACGAACACAGCCATCGAGGAAGGTATTGGGGCGAAAGAGATTCTGGATGATGGACTTATGCCTGGCATGGACCACGTTGGCGCCGAGTTCAAGGTAGGCAACATGTTCGTCCCCGAAGTGCTCCGTTCAGCGAAGGCTATGCAAGCTTCCATGGATATCATTCGGCCTATGCTGGCAGAAACCGGCGTGGAGATGAAAGGGAAGATCGTCATAGGAACGGTCAAGGGCGACCTGCATGATATCGGCAAAAACCTGGTCGGTATGATGTGCGAGGGAGCAGGATTCGATATTGTCGATCTAGGGAAAGATGTCGAACCGGAAGCATTCGTCGAAGCGGTCAAGGAACATCAACCGAAAATCCTCGGCATGTCCGCACTCCTGACCACTACCATGCGGTCCATGGAAAGTACGATCAAAGCCCTCGAAGAAGCTGGTGTGCGAGATACCGTGAAGATCATGATCGGTGGAGCGCCCGTTACCCGAAGCTTTGCCGAGAACATCGGGGCTGATGGATACGCTCCCAACGCCGCTTCTGCTGTTGATTTAGCGAAACAATTCGTCGCATAATTCTAAACCCCAAAGAGAGGGAGAGGCGAATTTTTATAAAAGAGCTACGAATGCGTATAGGTTTGCATCCCAAAGTTTTTTAGGAAATCTATGTTATTGCTCTTGGTGAAGGAGGAGGTTCCTGGAGGCTAATCCATATAGAGAATTCTGGAGACGTATTCTTTAAGGGATGAGACGTCTCTTTCCAAGCTTGGATCCCATAAGTGAAACTTATAACCAGGGATGCCCGCCTCTATCTTAAACAGGAAACTAGTGGTTGTTATCAGCGTCGCCTTATTAGAGATAAGCTTTGACGCTCTCAAAGACAAATTGGATGTCAAGCAAAATTCAGCGGCAGAGATCCTGGTTAAATGATGTGTTCCGCTCTCAACAGAGGATGATCACTTGCCCCACACCCGCACCACGCCGTCGTCTCCCGCGGAGGCCAGAAAACGCCCATCCGGACTCCAGGCGACTTCCTCCACGTACCCATCATGAGATAGCCACCTGACAATCTCCCCGGTTTCCGCTTTCCAGAGAAGGATGTTGCCCGCTGCATCACTGGAGGCTATGATCTGCCCATCGGGGCTCCAGGCGATCGACGTCACACCGCCAGGATGGCCTTCCAGGGTTTTGGCCACCTCCTTCTCTTCCACGTCCCAGATATACATCATGTTGTCAAGGTCTCCAGAGCAGATTTGATCCCCTGCTGGAGAGAAATCAATCGCATATACGGAGGAGGTGTGTTTTTTAAGTGTATCAAATTCCTCCTCTAGGTCCCATAACCAGACATTGCCGTCCAGTCCACCCCAGGCGATGTGTTCTCCATCGGGGTGCCAGTGAAGGTCATTGGTGGAGAAGAAAAAGTCCCGCCCATCAATACCAGAGAGGTACTTCCCTGTGTTCGCGTCCCATAAAGCCAAAATCCCTGTACTGTCTCCAGCGGCGATGGTGGAGCCATCCGGAGACAGATCCATAGACTCGATTCTGGTGAGGTGTTCCTCGGTGGTTAGGATTTCTTCTCTCGAGTCGGGGTCCCAGACATGAACCTTATAATCCGGAAGGCTTGCCGCAATCCAGTTATTGACGGGAGACCAAAGGATGTTGCCAGCGCCACCCCCTTCAGGATAGGCCTCGATGGAAGCAACCTGGTATCCCGTTTCTATGTCCCAAAAATAGATCATGGCCATCCCGTCGCCTGTTGCCAGCGTTTTCCCATCCGGGCTCCAGGCCAGGGAGGTAACCATCCCAATGTGGTTTTCAAACGTTTGGACCACTTCCTGAATATTTTGGAGAGAGGCGCCTGGTGTGTGCGTGGTGGTAGGGATGAGAGTGGCGGTGGGTGTGTTGGTGGGCGAGGGGAGGGGAGTGTGAGTTTGCGTTGGTTTGATTGAGGTTTCTGTGGAGTCAGGTGTTGCTGTGACCACGATGATTTTGGGAGTGAGTGTGGGAGCGTTCGTTGGAGTGGGGAGAAAGTCCTGCATCGCCTGACATGCAGAGGCAAATAATATAATTGGTATAACGACTGCAACAGACAAAAAAGCTGAATGCTTCACCATCTTCATCACCGCCTCCCTGCTGTTTCAGATATCAAAAAGCTTTAAATTGAGTGTACCCAATATGGCCTGATTGTCAATAACTCACAATATATCCGTGTAGAAAATGCAACTATTGTTTTCTAATATAGCGCGACCTAACGAGTTCTTGAGCGAGTTTGATCAGAGAAAGTATATGCATGTGGATAAGAGTATTTCGTCTTTTTTGTTTCGCAGGGGTGGCTTTCGTAATTAATCTCAATTTCTCTTGACGCGGAGGGTTTTGCCCCCTATAATCAGGAAAGTTCTATGATTACAAAAGAATCTCAGCGCTTTGCATACTCCGGCTATTATTACGGCTATCCATAATCCCTGGTAGCCGTTGGTAAGCCTTAAGCGAATCTGAGATCATAAACCTCAGCCTGCAGCGTGGGACCAGCGGTCCCGCGTTTTTTTGCTTAAAAGGAGGATCTATTTATGGCCGTACGCGGTATACGGGGGGCGATTGTCGCCAGCGCGGATCAACCGGACGCGATCCTATCAGCCACCCGAAAGCTGATTGACGAAATCATGCGCGCCAATCCGGCCCTGACCGCAGAAGAGATTGCCAGCGCCTTTTTTACCACCACCCAGGATCTGACCTCAGCGTACCCTGCGCAAGCAGTACGGGAAAGCGGGTGGAGAGAGGTTCCTCTGCTGTGTGGGCAGGAGATCCCCGTCCCGGAGGGATTACAGCACTGTATTCGGGTTCTCATCCATTGGAACACGGATCTCACGCAGGCTGAGATCCGACATGTGTACCTGGGTCGGGCGAGGAAACTACGTCCGGACTTAACCGACTTGGAAGGCGGGGAGAAGCAGCCATGATGATCATTATGCGGGCGCGTGCCACGCAGGCGCAGATTGATGCTGTGGTGGAAAAGGTGGAGGAGTGCGGCCTGCAGGCGCACCTTTCCATGGGATCGGAACGCGCCGTGATAGGGGCGATCGGCGATATCCGTGAAATCCGCCAGGATCGTTTTGTCGTTTTG
>JAWLER010000013.1:0-56914 GCA_041686005.1 Anaerolineales bacterium
GGTGGTTTGTTATTTAAAGATTCATATAAAGATAGTATTGAATACGCATTTAAACGAATTAGCATTTTCTTTAACAATATAAAAGAGCAATTACCTGAAGAGTGGGAAAGTGGCACAGATCACTATGTCAGGACTAATGCTGGCTTTGTAGTATTTGCTGGTTTGTTACATGATATTATTACCAATTTAGAAGATGAGGAAATTAAAGATGTTGATGAGTTTAAAAAAATAACATACAAGTTTATTGAACCAGTTCTTTTGCATATCCTAAATGTTACTCCAGATGTTATTGAATCTTACAGGGGCGCTGGTGGTGCTATCCAAAAAAGCCGTCAAATTCGAATTGAGTTCTTAAGAAAGATTAGAGATGCGGGTATTCATTTCCGTTCAAGATGGCTTGAAAAAATTGAGGAGTCTAAAAAGGATAAAGACGAGTTCGAAAAAATCAAGAAGGGCATATTTTACTATCTTGAAAGAGAAGAGAGTGAAGTGCTGGAATTTAAGGGTTCATTGTCGTTTGATATAGATAGATATCTCCTTGGTGATGGGAAACAAATGGAAAATCCAAAATTGATAGATGAGGGGGTTTTAAAATCAATTGTGGCATTTCTCAATACAAGTGGTGGAACCATACTAATTGGAATATTGGAGATGAATAAGTACGAAGATGTTTATCAAGAGAAATTAGAAGAATATCCTTTAGAGGAAAACAAGATAATTTTTGGAATTGAGCATGAGTATGGTAAAGATGAATGGGATGGGTATCACCAAAAATTAGCAAATCTAATAGAAACAAGAATTGATCCGGAAGTTCTGGATTACAAATTGGTTGAAATATCTAAAGTAAGTTATGAAGATTTCGATATATGTAAAATTGAGGTGACCCCTTCGGACACAAGACAATATTTGAACAATAAGGATTTCTTTAAACGACGAGGAAATATGACAAAAAAACTTACAGGCAAAGATATAGATGCCTATTGGAGGAGTAAACAATAATTTGATGCAAGATATATTTTTGGCCTAATTAATTTCGTGAAGAGAAGTGTTGAATGGATACTGACCTTGAAGTGCGAGTTGCAACATTTAACTGGCTCCAGGAGCAGGTGGAGATCTATGGGGATGTGCTGCCGCGATCTTTGCTTCAAAAGGGCTTTCAGTTTGGAGGGCACCGGGTTCCTCTGGTTTCTCCCCAGGGGATTTTTAAACCTCGGATTATGGATCTGCCACTGACCATCACCACCACGCCCAATTCTCCCTACCAAGATCAATATTCTGAGGATGGTTTCCTTCTATATAAATACAGGGGGACGGATCCAAGCCATCCAGATAATGTAGGTCTCAGGAAAGTGATGCAACAGCAAAAACCTTTGGTGTATTTTCATGGTTTTATGCCTGGAAAGTATATAGCTGTATGGCCAGTATTTATCATCGGGGACGATCCACAAAACTTGACCTTCACCATCGCTGTGGATGATTTGTCTCTATACGATATTGGGTCAGAAGGGGACCGCAAAGTATCTGAAGATGTCAAAGGAAGAAGAGCTTACATCACTACGACAACCAAGGTCAGATTGCATCAGCGCGTGTTCCGCGAGAAAGTGTTAGAAGCCTATCGGTCGCAATGTGCGTTTTGTAGATTACGCCACCGAGAATTACTGGATGCAGCCCATATTATTCCCGATCGAGAAGCGGAGAGTGAGGTCTCCGTGAGAAATGGGCTCGCTCTATGTAAGTTGCACCATGCAGCTTACGATAGCTTCATCCTGGGGGTCACTCCGGATTACACGATCAAAGTGCGGGGAGATGTCCTTGAGGAAGCAGATGGGCCGACCCTGAAGTATGGGCTTCAAAAACTGAATGGGTCCCAACTCATTCTCCCCAAACTAAAATCCGATTGGCCGGATCGTGATGCGTTAGATTGGAAATATCACCAATTTTTAAAAAAGTTCTAATTTACATGTAAAGATGGTATCTGGTTTATGGAGATCCGGAGTTTTACAACTCCGGATTTCTTTGTTATATAAATCTTGACTGGTCCCCCTTTTCGATCTATACTGTAAAGTAGTTTGCAATACAAAGTACAATTTGGTGGGAGGGAGCCATGGCTGACAGAGAAGAGATCCAATTTTTGGCTGTGCATTATTACCAACTGCAGGGACTGCGGGCGGTGCCGCCGGGGCTGACCCTGCTGCTGGTCACCCTGTGGGCCAATTTCACCTCGCGACCTTCAAAGACAATCTATATCCCCCTTCTCGTCGTCGCCCTGGGCGCCGCCCTGTACTGGTTCATCGACCGCACCTACAAAAACCGCTTCGGTCAAGTCCGTCCGAAACAGGAGGACCGGCTGCGAGAGCTGCTGGTCCAGATACTCGCCGCAGCCCTGGGGCTGGCGGCTTTCTGGCTGGACACCCGGTCCCTGATCCCGGTCAGCCTGATCGGGCTGGTCTTCGCCGGCGGGTTTGCCTATGAATTCCTGCGCTTTGCATGGTCCCGGAAAGGCAGCGGGCGGGTCTACCACCTGATCTTTGGGGCCATGATTGCCCTGGTCAGCCTCTCACCCCTGCTGAGGATGGGCCCGTGGTGGAAGGCCGTGGGTATGCGAGGGCAGATGGTGGGTGTGATCGTCATCGTCGGGCTGTTGGTGGTCGCGGCAGGGGTGGTGGACCATCTCTACCTGCGGAGATCATTACCCGTGGAGGGGAGGTAAGCATGGCGGATGTCTTTGAGGAGCTGTCCGGGTTGGACCGCCTGATCCATGAGCCGGCCCGGCTGTCGATCATGACTGCGCTGAATGCGGTGGCCTCGGCTGACTTCCTCTTTTTACAGCGCCTGACCGGATTGACAGCGGGGAACCTGTCCAGCCACCTGACGAAGCTGGAGGAAGCGGGGTTGTTAACAGTGGAGAAACACTTTGTCGACAAGCGCCCGAAAACGACGGTGGCGATCACCAAAGGGGGGAGGGGTGCGATTGAAAGCTACTGGGAGGGGATGGAAAGGCTGCGAGAACAGGCGCAGGATTGGGAACCGGGTTAAGGTCACTCACGGGTTTCCCTTCGATACACTGTCACTTTGTTCCAGCTACTCAGGACAGGCGATACAAATTCTTCGCTTTGCTCAGAATTCACTCAACCGACGTTCGCTCTGCCAGTTATTACAAATAACTCAGGATGCTCTTCTGCGGATATGAAAAGATCGCCGCGTCGGCTTTCAGCCTCCTCGCGATGGCAGTGTAAATTTAGGGAGATCGCCGCTCCCCAAAGACAGGGGCTCGCGATGACAGTGGGTATTGGGATGCCTCGTTGGTGGGGGACGAGAATCCTACTAAGGGTAAGGATTGACATGAGATGTTAAGTTATGTATTATGCATACATAAAATATATGAACATATATGAGGTGTATGATGGGTGCTGGGAAGGATGAGAAAAATCGACGTTTGAATATTTTGATTAGCGAGACGCTGGACAAACGCCTTTCTGAAGCGGCAGAGAAGTACGACACATCTAAGTCCGCTTTCGTGCGCCGCGCAGTGGAACGCGAGTTTCAGCGCAGGAAGGAAGAGGAACTGGCGCGCGCAGCAGATGAGCTGGCATCCTTGTATGCGTCCGACGAAGAACTGACCGAGTTCACAGCCCTCGATGGGGAGGATTTCTCATGAAAAGGGGGGAGGTGTGGCTGGTCAACCTTGATCCTACCGTCGGGGAGGAAATCAAAAAATCCCGACCCTGCGTGATCGTCAGCCGGGATGCCCTGGCGAAACTGCCGCTGAAGATCGTGGTCCCGCTTACAAAATGGAAGCCCCCATTTGAACAAGCGCCCTGGCATGTGTATGTGGAAGCGAGTAAAGAGAATGGGCTGTCCAAGACCTCTTCGGCGGATACATTTCAGGTCCGGGCCATCTCGGAGGAGAGGTTGGTGGAAAGGCTGGGGGAACTATCTTCCCAAGTGATGGAATCGATTAATGAGGGGTTGATCTTGTCGTTGGGATTGGATGGCTAGGGGGTTGGAAGACCTTGGTCCACAATCCATCTCTACAGGTTGCGGTATATAGGCCATGATCGCGGTTGGATCTCCGCTGCAAGGATCCTTCCGCCTCCGGCGTCAGGATGACACTAAACGGGGAGATCGCCGCGCTGCATTACGTCCTGCTGGCGATGACACTGAGTCCAAAGTGTCATTCAAAACCTAAGCCGTCTAATAGTGCACGCACTCGCTCATATGCATCTCGTTGAACTGTGGCCCTTTCCTGTTCATCAGTCATTTCCTCAAAGTTGGCTATTAGTACCGGTCCGATGCTGTCAACATTCGAAAATTTTTCATCAATAATTCCCAAAGCTTCCCTACAAAGTTCATTTTTTAGTATGGGTTGGAGTTCACGAATGATTGCCTCCAGGCCTCCCGGGAAATATCGCAAACAATAATAGATGTCCCAAGCATCCTTTTCTTTCAACCGGTCGCCAAGGGCAAAACCCTTCATGATCAGAAAAGAGGGGAGGGATGCCACTCGAATATGTGCACGGTCTTTTCCTTTTTCCGGTAATTCCCCTTCCAGGGTGATCACAGCAGGGCGCTCAAAAGCCAAGTCAGCTCCTCGGGCCTTTCTGGGCTGCAAATCCTGAACCCTTTGAGTTCGGTGGGAATTTCCAGTGCCCGCGTATTCTCCTGCTAAAAAGTCAACCTCGACATCCATTTCACGATCATTGATTTTTACCGTTCGGTGAAATATGAAGGGCTGTTTCCCTCTGCGGTATCCATGATCTTGGAGCAGCTCTAATATCGACTTGTAACCACTTTCAGGCATGGTAAGGTGGTTTACCGCGAGATCGACATCTATGCTGCCGGTATGCGGCTCCGGCGCTTGAGTGATGAGAAGCTCGGGCACCCAGCCGCCGACAACCACAATATGATCTGAATACTCGCCCAGCAAACGCATCAACTCTAACATGACGCTTCGGGCTGCCTCAACGGCTTCCTTTGCATAATCCCGCTGAGTTACCATAGTTTACGAATCACCTGTTCGAACACGGCTTGGGCAGCTTCTTCCCCCCTGCCTCGAACGGATTTGAGGTCGAGATAGGTCTGGAGGGGAGAAACCACTATATTCCCCCCTTTTTCCTGAGAGAAGTAGAAAACCCCCTCGTCATAAGGATTGAGGATGATCACATTTGCTCCGCTGTCTACTTTTTTAAGCTCCATGATGGACGCAATTTCTTCGATCCTATCCTCAATATAGGTCATGACACGGTTGTATCTCACAGCTGCTGCGTATCTTGATCCTCCAGAAAATCCTGTCAGTCCGTAGCGTACGTTTACATGATTGCATACTCGCCCGAATTGGGCTTCGATTTCACTGGTGTCTTGGAGGGAGTAATACTCCATGACATCGTTTTGCTGGTAGGAATAGTTCTCCGACCAAAATTCCAAGAGGTCAAAGGGTTTCATCAGCCGGAATCCTATGCTGTCCGCGTCAAGCCATTCCTGGTCTTCCAGATATCCTTTTACGTTTGATACCAACCCTAAGCTGGTGTTAGACGCTTCTGCAAGTTCCGCTACTTTCCATTCCTTTGGGCCACTGGAGAGAAGTGCCCGCAGAATGCGTTCTGATTTTGGGTAGAACAAAGACTTCAGGGGCTGCTTTTCTGTATAAGGATTGGGATTGCCTTCCTTCTGAATAAAAATATTCGAAAAGGAAAGGTAACAATTGCCAGCCAGATCGACATAACCCATGTTATTCTCTTTACAAATCTGGGCTGAAGCCGGCGAGATGTAAGGAGCGATGAAGACGCCATAGGCATCCTCTTTGAACTCATTTGTCGAAAATAATAATTGATTTACCGCCGCTCTGGCATAACGAGGTTGACCATTGGTCTTGGCTTCGACTAACAAATAGTAAGGACGCTCCCGCTGCTTGTCAACAACACGATATATCTCGTCCACCTCAGGTTTGTAGACCATAGTGGCATTTGACGGCTCACTCAGGAACGGAATATCTTGAAGACAAGAGAGCAGAGCCTCTCTCGACTTTTGTTCAAAATTATCGATTTTCACTAAAAACCACCTTTTCACCGTTCGGTGAAAACCATTATCTCAGTGAAAATCCACCTTGTCAAGGCTGTTTGCTTATCACGGTCTGCCGTAGGGGAGTGCTGGATCCGGTTGCTGCTCCAGGTCTTCCCCATCACTTGTCAGGTTTTGGATATTAACCGCCTACTCGGTGATGGTGAATTCCATGGCGCCGGTGGGAGATACGTAAAGTTTAACTGGCGAGACTTCCGAATTTTCAGAAAATTCGGAAGTCTCTTTCTCCGATATCATTCGATATTCTATTTGCCTGATGTAAATAACGCCAAGATTGCGTCCAATTTTTCCTGCGAGGATCACTGCCTACCGCGCCAGATATCCCCCGTCAATGGGATAGTAAGCGCCGGTGACAAAAGAAGCCTTGTCTGAACTCAGCCAGATGATCAATTCCGCGACCTCCTCTGGCTCCCCGATCCGTCCAATGGGGTGCATGTTGACCAGCTGCTGGTACGCTTCTTCATCTTCCTCCATGGCGGAGATCATCGGCGTGCTGATAAAGCCGGGACCAACCGCGTTAACCCGAATGTTGTCTTTCCCGTATTCCACGGCCGCCGTTTCCGTCAACCCCACCACGCCGTGTTTGGAGGAAACATAAGCCGGCGCACCGGCAAGCCCCACTTTTCCGAGGATGGAAGAGATGTTGACAATGGATCCGCCGCCGGATTCCAGCATGGCTTGGATTTCATATTTCATACAGTAAAAAACGCCGGAGAGGTTTATGGAGACCAACTGCTGCCAGCCTTCAATGCTGTAATCCGCAATCAGATTTTCTTCCCCCGCGATCCCCGCGTTGTTGCAAGCGATATCCAGTTGGCCAAATTGATCCACGGCTGCGGCAACCATGTCTTCACAATCGGACGGGTTCGAGACATCCGCTTCGAAGAACACAGCCTCCCCCCCACTGCTCTGAATGCGGTGGGCGGTCTCTTTTCCCCCTTCCTGATCTACATCAGAGACGAGGACCCGAGCTCCTTCTCGAGCGTAAAACTCAGCCGTCGTTCTGCCAATCCCGGATGCGCCTCCTGTGATAAGGGCCACTTTTCCTTCTAGACTTTTCACCTTGTCCTCCTTTTACTAATAAAATTTTCTGAGATCTTCTATGTTAATTTTAGTTTCCGGATCGAGCCCCCAGGCTGATTGATAGATATATTATTATACACATCTTTGGGTCGGATATCCCTGGGTTTCCGAAGCACCCGTTCTCCTGAGGTTTGTCTCGGGACGTGTATATGAGATGGTTCCTCTGTTCTGGTTAATAGAGATGCAGATCCCTGCCCTGAACAAGGGCATAAAAAACAGGCACGACATCCTTTTTGTCCCCCGGTAGGCGATGCTATATAATGGGATGGAATATTAGCCCATTCGCCCCCACCCGTTATGGACTTACCAGAGCTTTTGCCAGGGACATTCGTGCAGCGAGACAACCGCTTTCGAGCCACCGTCCTGGTCGACGGCCGGCAGACCTGGGCCTTTGTGCCCAACTCAGGGCGGCTGACCGATCTGTTCACACCGGATCGCCCCGTGTGGCTGCATCCGGCTGAGTCCCCGGCCCGCAAAACGGATTACGACCTGGTGCTCGTGGAGCATGCGGGGGTCCTGGTCTCTGTGGATGCGCGACTCCCCAATCCTTTGTTTGAGGAATATCTGCAGGAGATGAAGGGACATCCCTTTGAGCATTTGGGGGGTTTTCAGATTCACCGCGAAGTGATGCGGGGGGAGAGCCGTCTGGACTTTCAACTCCAGGGGACCCAGGGTGCCTGCTGGGTGGAGACCAAATCCGTGACCCTGGTCGAGGACGGCACAGCCTATTTCACGGATGCGACGACCAGCCGGGGCCGGCGGCATGTGGCTGATCTGGCAGAGGCAGTCCACCAGGGGGACTGCGCGTCCGTGGTTTTCGTGGTGCAGCGCCCGGATGCGGCGTCTTTCTCCCCTTACCGGGAGGTGGACCCTCAGTTCGCAACGCTTCTCAAGCAGGCAGCGGAGGGAGGCGTAGATGTGCGGGCCTTCACCTGCCAGGTCTCTCTGTCGCGGATACGGATCGACCGGGAAATCCCCTGCAGGTTGTGATGGAAAGGTTCCCGGGTTCAAGCGGAGTGATGTGATGAGAATTCGAGACCTCGGAGGCTGGGGAACTCTTCCCCTAAAAAACCCCCGAGGTTTATCAAGTCCTGCTACTCGGTGATGGCGAATTCTATGTAACCTGTCGGGCTGTCGCTTCCCTCGGGGAAGGCTCTTAATATGTACTTTCCGGTCGGGGGGTCCGGCGCGTCCAGCTTGCCGCACATGACCGGGTTTCCGGAGGGATCGGTTTGATAACTCTCCCCGAGAGGATGGGTGGTCCCATCCGGTATGGTGATTTCTAATCTGAACTTGACGGGCGTTTCCGAGGGGGACTGGACCCAGATGGAGACGTTCTTGGCCTGGGCGCGGGTGAAGGTGTCGATCTTCTGCCCGTTCGGGTCCTCACCTTCGGTGAGGTAGACGAATAAACTCGGCTGTTGCCCACCCTCCGAGGGCTGGTTGGAGGCTTCCCCTTCGGAACCAGATGCTTGACCGCCAGAAACGGGACCACCGGGGCCCATGTCCGGCATCGCCTCGCTGAGTTTGTCCGGGATGGACTGCAGGCTCTCGCTGACCTCAGCCTGCAAGCCCTGGATCTGGGATTTAAAAGCGAACATGAAAACAGCCGCTGCCAAGACGCCCATGACGATGACCCCCAGGCAGCCCAGGAAGCCCGCGAAAAATGATTTCAGCCCAAATTTGAGTGCATCTTTCATGACTCCTCCCATCCTTTCTAGATAGCGTAACAAAAAGGGTACAATGCTGTCCCTATTGTAAGGGATGTTTTGTGCTGCTGGGGCGGGATTATTGTCAAAAATGTTAATTTATGCTTTCTTGTGATCGAATATTCACGGACACAGTACATGAGCCCTGTTGAGGTTGGATCGGGTCTTATTTATGTTATGCCAAATGAAATGAGGGATCCTTGGTGCGTACGTCCGGGTTTAGCCACTGCCTAAAGAACAATGCCACAGGTTGGGGTATGTAGGCTGTGATCGCGGTCGGATCAGCACTGCAAGGATCCTTCCGCTTTCGGCGTCAGGATGGGGGTGATCGCCGTGCACCAAGGACAGGGGGCTGGCGATGACAGGGTAGGTCCACCGCGCGCTGAGGGCAGATGTGGTAAGTGGATTAGGAAGGTAGCGAATGGTTGTAATCGCTGCAGGATAGGGTGATTGGGGAGCGGCCGGATTTGATCAACCGGCGAGGGTTTCCCGCTCGCGTTTGTCCTGGCGCTGGCGGGCTTTATGATCCAGGACCCGCTTGCGGACGCGCAGGTGCTGCGGCGTGACTTCCAGGAACTCATCATCCCCCAGAAATTCGATGTACTGGTCCAGGCTCATCTGCCGGGGAGGGGTCAGGCGCTCATCGATGTCGCGGATGTTCTCGCGCATATTGGTGAGATGCTTGGACTTGCAGACGTTGATCTCCAGGTCCTGGGGGCGGTTGTTTTCCCCCACCACCATGCCCTTGTAGACTTCTGTGCCCGGGCCAATGAACAAAACCCCGCGTTCTTCCGCGTTTTTGAGACCGAAGACGGTCGCTGTCCCCGTCTCCCAGGCCACCAGGGAGCCGCGGGTCCGCGTCTTGACCGGTCCCGTGCGGGGCGCATATTCGTGAAAGCTGGTGTGCAGCGTGCCCGTGCCCTGGGTGATGGTCAGGAAGTGATGGCGGAAACCGAGGATGCCCCGGGTGGGGGCCAGGAAGGTGAGCAGCATGGTGCCCGTGCTCGTTTCCCGCATGTCTTCCAACTCCCCTCCCCGCTGGCTGAGGCTGTCCATGACCGCGCCGATATCATCCGGGTCGATCTCCAACCGGATCTTTTCAAAAGGTTCCAGGATCTCGCCGTCCGGGCCGGGCTTGGTGATCACCTGGGGGCGGGAGACTTGGAATTCGTAACCCTCGCGGCGCATGGTCTCAATGAGGACCGCCAGATGCAGCTGGCCCCGGCCGGAGACCAGGAGGGTGTCGGGATTGCCGTTGTCCGTCTCTTCCACCCGCAGAGCCAGATTGCTCTTCGTTTCCCGGAAGAGGCGCTCGCGCAGCTTGCGGGAGGTCTTCCAGCGCCCTTCCCGGCCGAAGAAGGGGGAGGTGTTGACGCCGAAGGTCATCCGTACGGTGGGATCCTCCACCTTAATGCGGGGCAGGGGCAGGGGGTTCCGGGGGTCGGTGATGGTGTCCCCGATGGCCACCTCTTCCAAACCAGCCACGGCGACGATGTCCCCGGCAAGAGCGCGGTCCACTTCCACCCGTTCCAGGCCCCGGTATTGGTAAAGGAAGGTGATCTCCTCGGGGACGGCGCTGCCCTCCGCCGGGACTCGGGCTACTTTTTGCCCGACTTCCATCCGCCCGGCAAAGATCCGCCCCACGGCGGTGGATCCGCGGTATTCGTTGTAATCCAGGGTGCTGACCAGCATCTGCAGAGGGGCATCGACCTCCACCTCCGGGGCAGGGATATCCTGCAGGATGGTTTCAAAAAGGGGCTGAAGGTCCGGGCCGGCCTCGGGCGTATACCCGGCGCGGCCCTCGGTGGCGACCGTGTAGACGACGGGGAAATCCGCCTGTTCCTCGCTGGCACCCAGCTCGATGAACAAATCAAAGGTCTCATTCAAAGCCTTGGTGGAGTCCGCGTATTTGCGGTCGATTTTGTTGATGACCACGATCGCCTGGTGGCCGAGCTGGAGCGCTTTTTGGAGCACGAAGCGAGTCTGGGGGCGGGGGCCTTCGGCAGCGTCCACCAGGAGCAGGACGCCGTCCACCATGTTCAACACCCGCTCCACTTCACCCCCGAAGTCGGCGTGCCCGGGGGTGTCGACGATGTTGATCTTGACATCCTCCCCGCGCTTGGCGTCATGGAGGGTGATGGACGTGTTCTTGGAGAGGATGGTGATGCCCCGCTCGCGCTCCAGTTCGTTGGAGTCCAGCACCCGCTCCCTGATTTCTTTGTTTTTGTGGAAGACGCGCGCCTGCTTAAGCATGCCGTCCACCAGGGTGGTCTTGCCGTGGTCGACATGGGCGATGATGGCCAGGTTGCGCAGATCTGTGCGTGTGGTTTTCATGTCTTTCAATGGATGTGCATAAAAAAACCGGCCGCCCAGGGCCGGAGGTCCGTTCCTTTACATGTACAGTATATCAGAGAACCGGCGTCCTGAATAGGTGTGGTGCGGGGGACCCTTGTTGCGGTGATCAAGTTGAAACCTTTGCCGTAAACCATGATCCTGGGGTTCTCTTGGATAAGCCATGGTCACGTTTGGGGTCTCCGCCGTACGGGCCCTTCATCAAAAGGGTGCCCATTGTGCGACTGCGGCTTGGGATGACACTTCTGTGTGTACGGGGAGATTGCCGCCCGTCGCTACGGCCTTCGGCCCGCTCAGGGACACAAACTGCGCCTTTCTGTTTCCCCCCGATGACAGACAAATCTTTGATATTTCTTTTTCGTTGTTCTTTGCTACAATTTAAGTAAGGACAATGTGCGGCGCCGCCCTTCAGGGGTCCCCGTCCCTGGGACGAATCCCTATCCTGTTTTTTCTCCCCCCTGCATGAAAAAGGAGGATGCTATGTCTCCTAAATACCTCTCTCCCCTTGCCATCCTGTTGATCCTGACCGCCTGCACAGCCCGTGAAGCCACCCCGGAACCCATGCTGCCTCAGCAGGAAGCGCCCACGGAAACCTCCATCCCAGAACAGGAGGAACCCGCCACCGAGACCCCCGTCCCGCCCACCTCTACCAAAGAGCCGGAGGCGGGGGAAAGCCCCCAACCCCTGGCCTGGCTGCGGGCCCAGCCGTTCCAGCCGGGGTCGGAGGAACCCGCTCCCGTATTGGCCGGGAACCTCCCGGAAGGCTTTGAGATCCACGGCGTTCAGACCGTGTCCAGCAACATGCCGCCGGGAGGGGAAGCTTATGTGACCATGCTGGAGTACCAGAAACCAGAAGGGGGGCAGGTCCATACGGAAAATAACGTCAAGCTGCAAATCTTCAGTTACGAAGATGAAGAGACGCGGGATGTGCATCTGGACATCTTGGAATCCGAGGGATACCAACTGGCGTTCTATCCCATAGGCGGCGTTGAAGTGGTCCGCTACCATACCGCTGGTTTGGACGGCAGGATGTGGGTATCCGGTCCTTACCTGGTTGTCTTGTACAGCGGGCTGGACCAGTCCGAGGTCGGTCCCTGGGTGGATACGTTTGCTGAAATGTACGTGGAGGAGTATCCCCTGCCGTAATAAACAGGAGATCGCCGCGTCGGCTTTCAGCCCGCTCGCGATGACACGGTTAATCCAGGTTAAACGCCGGGCCCCAGAAAAAGGGGCTCGCGATGAGAGAATACCCTGCGGTGTCATCCCGAATGAAATGAGGGATCCTTGGTGTGCAGGTCCGGGTTAAGCCACTGCCTAAAAACCAATGCCGCAGGTTGGGGTAGGTAGGCCGTGATCGCGGTCGGATAAGCACTGCAAGGATCCTTCCGCCTTCGGCGTCAGGATGACACCGCTGTGGGTGCGGGGAGGACGCCGACGGGTACGTCGGCTGGATTGTGGGTACCTGCTCACGGGTTTCGATACACCCTTCCTTTCGCTCAGGGCACTCAACCGGCGTTCGCTCTGCCCGTTACCTCAAAACACCCCCCTCTCTTTGTGAAAGATTTCACAGTATTAGAATTCTATTAGAAATCCCCTCTCCAGCCCGCAGGAGGTGGATTTTTCCCCTCTTTTTAGTAAAATAATGATGATAATAATCAAATAAATATAGAGAAATACTCGCGGAGGGTAGATATGGCAGTTGAGAGTTATACCGAGTTGTTCAATAAGGTCCAAGAGTCCATGCATGAATTCAGCAAAGAAGGGCCTGACATCATGGCGGGGTTCCAGAAATGCCACGAGGCGGCAGCCTCGGACACCGCGTTGAGCGGGAAGATGAAGGAGCTGATCGCTCTGGCCATCGGCATCACGGTGCGCTGCGATGGCTGCATCGCCTTCCATGTCCATGACGCCCTGGAAGCGGGGGCGACCAAAGAGGAGATCGTGGATACGATTGGCGTGGCGATCATGATGGGCGGTGGACCGGCTGTAGTGTATGGATCGGCAGCCCTGGAGGCGTTGAAACACTTTCAAGAAGACTAAACTCCAGCGCTGATCATCCACTTTTTATCAGTGTTTTATTGGTTTCAGGAGATACCGTTGGTTTCCAACGGTATCTCTGTTTAAGGGAGGTTTGATGAGGGCCCTGTGATTGCTGGATGTTTGACTCCCAGGGCTTCTTTCCATTTTCGAATTCCCGGCCTCATCTGGCGCGGTCGCCCTAACGTAACTGGAAGCCTGCCACCAGGACGGATTGGGCTATAATGATGAAGGTCTAGTTAACCAGATAGGTGATGGATAGATATGCATCCTGATCAAGGCGCTTCAAAAGACGAAAACTTTCTATCGTTTTGGAGGGGGGAGAAGCCGTGACGCTGGAAATCATCGCCGTGCTGGCCATCCTCGGGCTCTCCGTCCTGCTCTTCATCACCGAATGGGTGCGGATGGACCTGGTGGCCCTGCTGGTCCTGGGCGGTCTGGCATTGACCGGCCTGGTCAGCCCCTCCGAGGCTCTGTCCGGCTTCAGCAGCCCGGCCGTGGTCACCGTGTGGGCGGTGTTGATCCTCAGCGCTGGCTTAGCCCGGACGGGCGTGGCTGGCCGACTCGGCCATTTGGTGCTGCGTGTGGCCGGGGACAGCGAGGTGCGGCTGCTGATGGTGATCATGCTCACCGCCGGCGTGCTGTCCGGTTTCATGAACAGCATTGGTGTGGCCTCCCTGCTGCTGCCGGTGGTGATCGATATCGCCCGGCGGACGGACCGGCCCCCCTCCCGGCTGCTCATGCCCCTGGCGTTTGCCTGCCTGATGGGGGGATTGAACACGTTGATCGGCACCCCGCCCAACATCCTGATCAGCGAAGCGCTGCGGGACGCCGGCCTGCGGCCTTTCCAGATGTTCGATTACACACCGGTGGGGTTGGTTGTCCTTCTGACCGGCACTGCCTTCATGATCCTGGTTGGGCGGCACCTGCTACCGGACCGGGACATCGTCAAAGAGCTGTCCCAGAAGGAGAGAGACATCAAGGATCTGTACCGGCTGAAAGAGAGGATGTCCTTTTTATCCGTCCCGGCGGGTTCAGCGCTGGACGGCAAAACACTGGGCGAAGCGCGTCTGGGCGCTGCGCTGGGGTTGAATGTGGTGGCCGTTTTCAGCGACGGCAGGACCCGGCTGGCGCCAGAGGCGGACTACCGCTTGCGGGCGGGGGACAGGCTGCTGGTTGAAGGAAGGCTGGAGCGTCTGGATAAACTGTCGGGGCAGAACCACCTCGACATAGAAGGCAGCAAACCTCCCCTGACCCAACTGGTGTCGGGTCAGATTGAACTGGCTGAACTCAAAGTGAGATCCGGGTCGAAGCTCAGCGGGCGCACCGTACGGGAGATCGGATTCCGCCAGCAGTACCACGCCCTGGTCCTGGCCCTCCGGCGCGGTGAAAAGATCGTCCGCACGAATCTGGAAAATCTACCTCTTGAAGAGGGAGATATCCTTCTTGTTCAGGGGCGCAAAACCGGCCTGGATGATTTGCGGGATGAGGCGGATGTGTCGATCTCACCGGCTGAGGAGCTTGAGTCTTATCAACTGACCGAGCGGTTAATGACAGTCCGGTTGGCGGAAGATTCGGCCTGGGTGGGCAAGACGCTGGCGGAGAGCAGGTTGGGCGAGTTGTTCAAACTCCGCGTGTTGGGGGTTTTCAGGGAAAAATACGCCCAGCTCATCCCCTCTCCCGAGGAGGAGCTCCAGGCGGGTGATGTCCTGCTGGTGGAGGGCAAAGAAGAGGACCTGTTAACCTTGGAAGGATTCCGAGATTTAGAGATTGAGAGCGCGGCGGACCTGGATCTGGACACCCTGGAAACAGAGCAGACAGGCCTGCTGGAAGTGGTGCTGTCCCCCCGTTCTTCGCTGGCCGGCAGGGCGCTGCGTGAGCTGGATTTTCGCACCAAATACGGCCTCAATGTGCTGGCGGTCTGGCGTGAGGGCCAGGTCTACCGCTCCAACTTGCAGGACATGCGGATGCGCTTTGGCGACGCGCTGCTGGTCTTCGGGTCCCGCCGCAGGTTGCGCCTGTTGGCGAGGGAACCGGACTTCATCACCCTCAGCGAGGAAGTGCAGGAAGCACCCCGTTTGGAGAAGGCGCCTTTGGCGGTGGCGATCATGGCGCTGGTCCTGGCTTCCGTGATCGCGGGCTGGACCCCGATCGCCATCGCGGCCGTGGTAGGCGCGGTCCTGATGGTCCTCAGCGGTTGCCTGACCATGGAAGAAGCCTACCGGTCCATCGAATGGAAGGCGGTCTTCCTGATCGCGGGCATGCTGCCCTTGGGGATCGCTATGGAGGGGACAGGGACGGCCCGTTTTCTGGGTGAGGGGGTGGTTTCTTTGATCGGCGGTTTCGGGCCCCGGGCTTTGCTGGCTGGATTGTTCACCCTTTCTGCCCTGGCTTCGCAGGTGATGCCCAACCCGGCCGTCGCCGTGCTGTTGGCGCCCATCGCCCTCAACGCGGCAGCGAATTTAGGTGTCTCGCCCCATCCTCTGATGATGGGGGTGGCATTGTCAGCGTCGGCCGCTTTCCTCAGCCCGGTGGGTCACCCTGCCAACATGCTGGTCATGGGGCCCGGCGGCTACCGTTTCTCGGATTATGCCCGCGTAGGGCTGCCGCTCACCATGGTCACCTTGATCGTGGTGATCCTCGTCCTACCGCTTTTCTGGGCCTTTTGATCTTTCTGATCCCCCACCTGAAACTCAGATTAGAAATTCTTAAGTTCCTGCTTGCTCTCCTTGACTCTTTGACCAGCCGAAGTAAACTTACTGGACATGTCCTGACCGCCGGCTGGATGGGATGCCGGCTGTGGCGCTTAAAACAGGGCAGATCAAAGGAGGATCTGTGAAACGTTTCATTTTATCGGTAGCGCTTAGTGTATTCATCACAGGTTGTGGAGCGAGGATGGCCGTGGACAAGGAGGACCAAGTGGCGACCCTGGTTGCGAAGACGATGGCCGCGGTCCCTTCCCCTACGCCCGTTCCCGGCTCCAGCCTTGTGTCCCCCACAGAGACGCCGGTCGCTGCGGATGACCCGGAGCCCGCCTCCGGGTTTTCTAACACATACCGGGATGAGGAGGCCGGCTACGCTTTCGATTATCCAGGGGAGTGGGCTGTAGCTTATCAAGAAGGGCAGTCGCGGGGCGGTTTTTTCCAGTTTGCCAGGGAGGATTTCCAGCCTGATCCCGATGCGGGCGGCCTCCCGGCGGAGGAAGTCCTGATGCAGGTCACCGTTCTGAATTGGGACCCCAAAGGGGATCTGGAGGCGTTCCTGGAGGTCCGCCGCCAGGCCTGGGATTCCTCCGGGATCGAGGTGGTTTCCGAGGGTACTTGGAGCTGGGATGGGGAGGTCCCGGCTGCCACTTTCGTCCTGAAAGGTGTCGACGGGGAACAGTCGCTGGTTGTCTTTACCTATGCCGGGGACCGTTATCTGGTCTTCTCGACCACGGCTGATTTTCCGGTTGTGGAGGATGTGGCGAGGACATTACGGCCCCCAACCTCAGGTGAGTGATTGGTTTATTGGGATAGGGGGTGTGATCCTTTCAGTCTTTGGTGTCATCCCGAGGGGACACCTGCCGGGTGGGTGCGAGGGATCCTTGGCGGGCGCATATATATAGAGCTACGGCCTACAAATCGGGGCCACGGGCGTACAGTTTGTAGGCTGTGGTCGTGGTTATACTTCCGATGCAAGGATTCTTCGCCCCGCTCAGAATGACATTTTAAACTTATGATCGCCGCGCTCCACTGCTTTCCGCTCGCGATGGCAGTGAATCAGGAGAGGTGACCTCGGCTGGATCGCAGGGAGGATCCTGACAAGATTGTAAGGTGGACAAGCCAGGACACATCAAAAATGTTAATTTTAATTATATTTAAAAGAAATTTCTCTTCCCGACTGCTATAATGGAGGAACCTATGGGAAGGTTGCATGGGTGCAGTTCCTCGCTTTCATGGTCACGAAGGACTTTCGATCATTCGAGTGCTTTTATGCCATCAAACTAATGACCATGAGCGATGTTAGCCAGGAGAGTGCACTGTGGAAAACCTTCTCAAACTTGAAGAGTATTTTCCCGGGGGAGAGCTGTTAGGTGGGATTGAATTAGCCAATCGCTTAGATTGGGGCTTATCCCTGCAGTTGTCCGGGGAGGAGTGGGTGGTCTTCAGTGGAGGCCAACCCATATACAAAACGAATTGTAAAGATTCGCTCCACTCCTTCGTGTACGGGTTGGGTTTGGCTTACGCAGTGTTGCCCAGGGAACTCTTCGATCAGCTGGTAGAAAACGTGAAGAATTTATAATGAACCGCGAGGGGAAACGCGCCCTCCCCTTTTCGGTGCCCGTAATGGTGTTTCACCGCTCTTCGCAGGCTTCCTGTTCGGTCCCCGCATGAAGGAGGATAGTTTTGATGCCCAGCGCCTTGATCGCGCTGGGCATTGCCTTTCTGGTCCGTTCCCTAGTGGAGGGCGAAGGGGATCCCAACTTGAAAGATCCTGGTCGCTGTCTGTGGAAATCCGGAGCTGAGAGGATTCCGGAAGCATAGTCCTTCGCTGCAGGGGGGCGGAGCGCATCGATGAAGGGAAATATATATGCTATACTGCTTTTATCAGAGAAAACCTCCTCTTTCCCCCTTAGCTCACGGTTCTGGCGTCTTTCTGGCGGTATGTTTTCGTACATCCTCTGGATATGGGTAGGTTTCCTCAGGAGGTCTTCCCTTCCCCTTCAAGAACCGCGGGTGGGTGGAGGATGTCTTCCGTATGATATGAAATGTCCCTTCTAAATAGAGGTCCTTTGGGTAGGGCATTTCACCCCGGGAGCCTTGTATGTATGCTGTCGTCATCGCAGTTCTCTTCTTGACCGTCATGTCCATCTGGACGCTGTGGCAGGTGCGCAGGGATTTCAGGGAGGGGGACACCTTAAGACCTGAGACGATCGCCAGCGTGTTGGCGTTTTACACCCTGCACTTTGCCATTGAATTGATTGCGGCCTGGGCCAGGCTGTGGCCTTACAGCGCGTACCGGTGTCCCTCGATCATCTTGGGGGTCATCCTCTCCCTGATCGGTACGGTCTTCCTGGCCTTAGGCATCCTGCATATGGAAGATCTTCAAAGCATGACCGGGATGGAAACCGGGGAGTTGGTCACCTCCGGGGTTTTCCGGTGGAGCAGGCATCCCCAAAATCTGGGGTGGGGGTTATTCATGATCGGGGTGGGACTGGTGAGCCGTTCTTTGCTGGCCTTGCTCATGGCCCTCATCTTCTGGGTGATGTTTGTGGCCTACGTCCCGATAGAGGAGCACTATCTGGAGGATCTGTATGGCGAGGCCTACCGGGAGTACAAGCAGCGTACATATCGCTATTTTGGCCCGCCCAAGAAAAAAGGGGGAAACGACCCCTGATGGCGAATGTCTGGCATCCATCTGCTCGTCCCTGCCAATGGCCCGGTGCTTGGGGAGAGGAGCACAAAGCCCAGGAGTTGGGGCGGATTTGATCCATGCCGGGCTGGTTTTTGGAAAGTTGCGCCGCCGGGGCATGAAACAGGTCACTCCGGAAGCTGGGCTCAGGTGTGATAGGTGGGTCTCAGACCCCGGTGGGCGGGCATTTTCCAGGATGCATCTCATCCCGTGTGAAGGGGTTTTAACCATATGGACCCCTCCAGGAAGAGGGGTTAACCAAACATAAATCGTGGTATAAAACAAAAGAACCTACCTCGGGGTAAAGGCAGCTGCTGCATGCGTGTTGAGGAGGCAGAGACGATGGCACCCATCAGGATCGAGCTTGTGACGGAACCCGATCAGCGTCAGGAGTTTGTCAGATTCCCCTGGAAGGTGTACAAGGATGATCCCAACTGGGTTCCCCCGCTGATCTCCGATCAAATGGAATACCTGGATCCCGAAACAGGGCCTTTCTACGATCATGGTGAGGCGGTCCTGTTTTTAGCGCGGCGAGGGAGCGATGTGGTGGGCACGATTGCGGCGTTCATCAACCACCGGCATGTCGAGATGATCAGGGCGCAGGAGGGGGGATTTGGTTTTTTTGAAGTCATGGAGGATTACGAGGCAGCGGCCCGGCTGCTGGATGCTGCCTGCGGTTGGCTCCGCAAACAGGGTATGGATGAGGTGCGCGGGCCGACCAATTTTTCGGACAATGAGCGCCCCGGGGTGCTCTTGGAGGGCGCGGACTGCCCCCCGGTGATGATGGAAGCCCATACCCCGCCCTACTACCAATCCTTCCTGGAACGGTATGGGATGGGAAAACACCACGATCTGTACGCCTGGCGGGCATTTCGGTCCCAGGTGGGTGAGGAGCTGGAAAACGTCCGTCCTGAGTTGATGTTTGTCGCCGAAGCGGCGCGCAAGGCGTCCAATGTCTCCATCCGGCCCATTCGCATGGATCATTGGGCGGAGGAAATCGAGACAGCCCGATACCTGTTCAACAAAACCCTGGAACACCTCCCCAATCACGTCCCCCTGACCGAGACGGAGTTCCACCGGTTGGCCGAACAGTTCCGGCTTTTCATGGACCCGGATCTGGCTCTGTTTGCTGATGTGGACGGGAAAACGGTTGGTTTTTGTGTGGCGTTTCCCGACATCAACCGGGCTTTGATCCATCTCAACGGCCGTCTTTTCCCTCTGGGGTGGTTGAAATTAAAGTATTACATCCCACGCATTGAGGTCGTGACGTTTAAGTTGATGGGTGTCCTCCAGGAATACAGACGGCGGGGGATCGATGTCTTGCTGTATTTGGACGCTGTCAAAGCGTTTTATGATAATGGGTATGAATGGTTGGACGGCTCGGTGACCTCGGAGACCAACCCGGCCGTGAACATGATCGCCCAGCGGTTAGGTGCGGAACGGTATAAGATGTACCGTTTGTACAAAATGAAGGTGTAGGATATCTTTTTTTGGTTTTCTCGCCCACGGCGGTTCCCCGTTCTCCAGGGCGATGGCGGCTGTCGTCAGGCCGGGTTATTCCACTTTTTAGGTGTGCGGGATCGTCTTCTGAACCTCCCCGGGCTTTTATTTCCAGGGAGGAACGGCAAGGCCCATTATGAGGGGAGATGTTAAAAAGGGAAGCTTAGCGTGGGAGATGGGGTGAAGATGGCACTGAACAAGGACATGACCATGGGGGAAGCCTTATTTCAGGTCGCGGAGGGACGCCCCGCTCAGGAGGCGTTGATTTGCGGGGAGTACCGGTCCACATACGCGGCGTTGAAAACAGAGGTGGAAAACCTTGCGGCAGGTCTCCATGAGCGGGGGTTGAGAAAAGGGGATAAGGTGGCGGTCCTGCTCCCCCCGGGACCGGCCTTTGCCTGGGCTTTTTTCGCCCTGGCCCGCTTGGGCGGGGTGTTCGTCCCCCTGGATCCCCAGATCCGGGGGCGGCGGTTAATGCAGGTGACACGGGACGCGGAACCACGGCTGCTGATCTCGGCCCGGTCCCTGGAGGGATCAGGTGTTTTAGAAGAGGTGGATTTCCCTGAGGTCATCTATCTTGAAGGTGTATCTGGGGAAGGGGAAGGGGAAGGGCTGACGCTGGGAGACGTGATCTCCGCCGGGAAAGATGCCTCCTTTTCTTCGTCCGAGGTGGAAGTGTCCCCCGATGACCTGCTGGCGCTGCTTTACACCTCGGGGACGACCGGGACGCCAAAGGGGACCATGCACACGCACCGCAGCTTGATCGCGCCGGTGGTGGCGACTTCGAAAGTCCGGGAGTTATGGGGCCGGCCCACCGTCGAAGTCCTCGGCCAGCAGCTCAAAGCCTTGGCTCGCTACCGGGGCCGACTGCTACGAGCCATGGGGGGAGCGATGACGTTCCTGTCCACCATGGGCTGGCACTCGATCACGGGGATCGAAGTCCTCCTGCAGGGGTTGTTGATGGGGGACCGCTTGGTGGTCATGCCCCATTTTCATCCCCGGGAAGCCTTGCAGCTCATCGAGAAGGAAAAGGTGACCATCCTGATCGCTGTGCCCATGTCCTACCAGGTGATGCTGCGTTTGAAGGGCTTTGAAGAGTATGACACGTCCTCGTTGATCATCTGCGGGGTGGGCTCCGCCCCCTGCTCACCCCATCTAGCAGAGGAGATCGAGGGCGCGTTTGGGTGTGCGACGTATATCGGGTTTGGGGCCACGGAGACGGGGGGAGGGATCGCGGTCAGCAGCCTGGGCGACACGGATCGCCAGCGGACGGAGACGGTGGGCAAACCTCTCCAGGAAACCGAAGTCAGGGTCGTGGATGAGGAGGGGAAGGAGCTGCGACAGGGGGAGGTGGGGGAGCTGGTCTGCCGCAGCGAGGGTTTGATGCTGGGCTATTACCAAGCGCCGGAGATGACCGCGGAGGTGCTGGATGCGGAAGGCTGGTACCACACAGGCGACCTGGCGAAAATCGACCCGGAGGGGTATATTCACATTGTCGGGCGTGTAAAGGACCTTATCATCCGCGGTGGACAGAATATCTACCCGGCGGAAATAGAGGGATACCTCACCGCCCATCCCGGGGTTCGCGAGGCCGCCGTGGTTGGCGTTCCCGCAGAGGTAGGGGGAGAAAGCGTGTGGGCTTTTGTGATCCCGGAAAGGGAACGGCAGCTCACGGAGAAAGACATCTTGGCTTACTGCCGGGAGGGGTTGGAAGTGCATATGATCCCCAGCGAGGTGCGGTTGGTGGATGATTTCCCGCGAGCGCAAACGGGGAAGCCCCAGAAATATAAATTGAGGGAGCAGGCAGCAGCGGAAAAGGAAGGGATGTGACATGGTATCTCAAGAGCCGCAGGAGACCCCCATTTCGTTTGAGGATTTCAGAGATCTCATCACCCAAGAACTGCAGGTGGAGAAAGAACAGGTGGTGCGAGACGCCTCTTTTCTCGATGACCTGCAGGCTGATTCCATTCAGCTGGTGGAGATGATGCTGCGCATGGAAGAGTTGGGCGTCACCATTCCCCTTGAATCCGCTTGGGAGGTGGAGACGGTGGGGGATGCCTACCGCCTTTATCAAGAGAACCTGTCCCCCCAGGAATAGGTTTCCCCCTTTCCTTCATTTTTGGTTTGAACGCATCCTTTGCAGATGAGATCACGTCCTCTCCCTGCGACGAGGACGTCGCAGGGATCGTTTTGTATAATGAAATCAGAAGACGATCCTGCATTGTGTAGGTACAAAAGGAGGAAGAAAATGTTAAAAGACCTGTCGGTGCTCTTAGAGGATAAACCCGGTGCGCTGGCCAAACTGGGAGAAGCCTTGGGAAAGGCGGAGATCAACATCGAAGGGGTAGCAGGGATGACGGTGGTGGACAGAGGGGTGATCCATCTCTTGGTGGAGGATGCCCCCAAAGCCCGCCGCGCTTTGGAAGCGAACGATATCGATGTCGAAGGCGAGCGCGAGGTGCTGTTGATCGATGTTCAGGATAGGCCCGGCGTGTTGGGAAACATCGCCCGCCGTTTGGCTCGCGAGGATGTCAACATCGAATTGGCGTATCTGGCGACCGCCAACCGGTTGGTGTTGGGCGTAAACAAGATAGAAGAGGCAAGGGACATCCTGGGGCTGGATTGAGGGTCCTCGCTTGGGAGGTTACCTGACCGGATCCGCGGAGTGGCAGCTCGCATTGCGGGCTGCCACTTGTCACATTTAAGGGGGTTTTTCCTTGACCATGGGGAAACTTAATTTATACTTCAAGTAAGTCCTTTTATTTGTACAGTTGTCACATTTTTTGTCCCCAGATCAAAAGGGCTCTTTCTGTTGGTATATGTCCCCTTTATAGCGGTATCAGACACATCGGTTTGGGTTCAAACCGATGATATGTTAGGCGAAAAGCGCTGTATCTCGCATTGCCACACTGTTCTTTATCATGTCAGGTTGATAGCTGGATTTTTCCCTGCCTGGCTTATTCACTGGCAGGGTTTTACAAATTTAACGTCCGGGAGGTGGTAAGGAGATGAGTACGCAATCCGCGGATCAAAAAACAGGGACGGATCAGAAGAAGAGGAAGCCGCTTCTGACTATCGTCGTGGGGCTCATTTTCTTGATCCTGGTCGCAGGCGGCGTGTTTCTGTATGCCGGCTGGCTGGGCTATCAAGAAGCGCCGAAACTCGTGGAGGAGGGTGTCCCAGATATTGGGGCCTTGGAGATGTACGACTTGGCCCCCGCCCAGGAGACGCTTCTGGGGGACTATGGGTATCCGGAAGCCTTCACCATCCTCTTTTATGAGGAAGAAGCAGTGGACGCCTCTCTGCAGGATGTGCGGTTGGAGACCTGGCAGTACTACACCCAGGGTGTGGGCTTCACCTTCATCAACGGGGAGCTGACCGCGGAGGATCCCATTGATATGGAGGATACGCCCGTCCTGGACCCGCTGCCGTACACGCCGGAGCAGTTTTCTGCCTACATGACCCTGGATCAGGTGCTGGCCTCGGCCGGCCTGGACACCTATGTCGAGATCCCCCTTGAAAAGGAATTTTTAGAGGACGCCGATTTGTATTACGGGGAAGCGCTTACCTTCGGGATGGTGGATGGGGAACTGCGCTACGTCGAAGCCCTGGCTTTGACCACGGTGGAGTAGGGTCCGTACGCATATCTTAGAGGGAGGGTACGATGAAGAGCAAGTCTTGGTTCTTGCTGCTCGTGTTTGGGGTCAGCTTGCTGCCCCTCACACCGGTATTGGCAGAAGAAGTGCCCCTAAAAACCTTTGAGGATGCCTTGGCCCTGGCCTATGCCAGCCATTCCATCCTCCTGGGGGAGGTGGATGAAGAGGAGGCTGCTCGCGCCCGGGGCGGTTTGATGGCCCCAGCCCGAGGTAGCCAGGCGGATGAGGGCAAAGCCGCCCTGGGGAGCCTGATCCACGCCACAAAACAGCAGCGCAACAGCTTGGATGACAAGTGCCGTGGTCTCAAGGCAGCCGCTAAGGCTGAGGACGCCAAATGCAAACAGCAGGTGCTTAATGATTACTGTTCAGCCCAACGGGCGAAACTAAACCGGCGGATCGGGTTGCTGCATAAATTACGGGGGGACCAGCGAAAATTGTTCACCCGCCTGTGGCACAGCATCAAACGCTCGGGAGATCGCATCTGGCATGCGGTGGGACCGGTGGGGCGGCGCATCCTGCGCCGGGCAGGTCAGGATGCCCTGAAGATAGCGGAATCTGGGGGGAGCCTGAGCTTGAGTGTGGTGAAGCAGATCCTCATCCGCCATGCCGTGGATGTGGGCGTGGAGGAGTTAGATCGACTGGTCACCCGAGGGATCGATCGCTTCCTTTTCGGTCAGGTGGCCCTGGCGCGGGCGGCCGGCGTGCAGAACTGCACCGAGGAGGACCTTAAGAAGGCCAAGGAACGCCTGAAATCGGAGGTCGACATAGAGCCAGAAGAGGAAGAAGAGGGTGAGAACCTGCCCGTCTTTGGTATCCAGAACGAGTTGGTCAGCGGGTATGCGTCCGTGGAATGGGAGAACTTTATCCACATCGCCGCAGCTGAAGGATACTCTCCCGCCCAACCCTATACGCGTGCTGTCATGATGGACATGATTTTTAACATCAAGGGGGGCACCTTTTCGGGCAGCGTATCCGGCGACCTGCATGGGAAGGAGTTCAGCCATGAGGAGTGGGGATCCTTTGCCGTCAGCGGTATCACCGGGACGATCAAAGAAAACCCACAGGGATCGGGGTATCTCCTGAACGGTACAGGTCAGCTGGATGTCCAGGTCAGGATGGAACAGACTTATACCGACGGCGCCGGCAAGGCGTATTTCTACGAGCATGAGGACCAATTCAGCAGCCCTATCCAGATTGAGGGAAAGATCATGATTTTGAATGTGACCTGGGAGCTGGATATGAATGGCAGGTTCGACGACGGCACCAAAAGTTTCAGTGTCAACACCAATGACCTGGAACTCGGCACCTGGCAGCCATAAAGGGAGAATGGTACTTGTGAGAGGGTATAGATGATGATCAAAAAGAAATCTTGCTTGCTTTTAGTTCTGTTTCTGATGACTTGGATGCCTGCCGGCCCTGCTAGGGCTCAGGATCCGGAGATGAGGGCGTTTGAGGATGCCCTGTCCCTGGCCTATGCCAGCCACGCCATCCTCCTGGGGGAGGTGGATGAAGAGGAGGCTGCTCGCGCCCGGGGCGGTTTGATGGCCCCGGCCCGCGGTAGCCAGGCGGATGAGGGCAAAGCCGCCCTGGGGAGCCTGATCCACGCCACCAAACAGCAGCGCAACAGCCTGGATGACTACTGCCGCCGGAATCTGGCGGCGGCGAAAGCCGAAGGGGACTCATGCGTGCAGCAGGTGCTGACCGATCACTGTTCAGCCCAGCAGGAAAAGCTCAACCGGCGGATCGGCTTTCTGCACAAGGTGCGCGGTGACCAGCGCAAGTTTTTCACCCGGGTTTGGCACAGCATCAAACGCATGGGGGAACGGATCTGGCATGCGGTGGGTCCGGTAGGCCGGCGCATCCTGCGCCGGGCGGGACAGGAGGCGCTGAGAATAGCGAAATCCGGGGGGAGCCTGAGCTTGAGTGTGGTGAAGGAGATCCTCATCCGCCATGCTGTGGATGTGGGCGTGGAGGAATTGGATCTGCTGATCAAAAAAGGGATCGATCGCTTCCTTTTCGGTCAGGTGGCCCTGGCCCGGGCGGCCGGCGTGCAGAACTGCACCGAGGAGGACCTTGAGAAGGCCAAAGAACGCTTGAAGTCGGAAACTGGCCTGGTACTGGAAGAAAAGGAGGAGGAAGAATGCCCGCCGGACGGGAGCTGGTTCCAGAGTTATTGGGATGAAACGATCTACCCTGATCTGATCGAGGAAGGGCGCAACTGCCAGCGAGGAGCGGTGGCTGTCTACCGGAACTGCTTGAAGGCGCAGGCGGTCCAGGGCGTGTGTCCCTTGGATGCGGTGGCTGCCTGTGAGGATGCCTACCGGGCCATCCCCGCCAATGACAGCGGAGGGACCGTCAACCTCAGCCCTGACGTGTTCCACGGCGGAGCGGAAGAGGTTATGACCAGCCTGACCTACCCCAGCGCTGGGGGCGCGGTGAGCGGGTCCTTTCATTACGTGATCCATGATCAGGTTAACCAGTGCACCATTACGAATGATGCCGCCATCACCGGGACCTATGACCCGGCCACCTGCACCATGAGCGGCCAGGCGCAGATGACCGTTCTCTATGAAGGGAAAATCTGTGTTTCCGTGTGCGGTTCGGGACCGAACTCCCCCGCAGCCTGTCCGGTCACCAAAGCGGGGTCGACCTCCTGGGAAGCCACCCTGGAGGACGGCGTGCTCAGCGGGGGGATCGGAGGCGCATCCTGCGAGCCGGGCTGCATCGGTTTCCGGGGGGAACCCTGATCCCTGAAGGGTCCCTCAACCCATAAAATCTGGAGGACAAAGAGGGGGAGTTGAGGCCTTCTGAATTTGGTTGGCTCCGGTGAAAACCTCTGTTCCTTGTGAAAAAGTGGGTCTGGGAACTGGAAAAGTTCGCTACAATGAGGATAGCTCCCGGTGTGATCTTTGCGTTGGCTCAGGCCAGCGAGACCACTTTTGTAACTTTCGTCCCCGAAGGAGCAGGCGCGGGGAGGTTGGCATGTTGCCCTGGTTGGCAAAGGAGGATAGCCATGTCGATACCAAGTTCATCCATGCCGCGCACGACGAAAAAATTGGCTGTGCGGAGGTTGGCGGAGATCGATCGTGAATTGGAGAGAGGGGAGACGACGGAAGGGGAAGTCGCTCAGGAACAGGAAATGTTAAAACAAATGGCGGGGAGGGAATGGCGTTTGAAACTCTGGTTTCTGTTGGGCCTTCTCTTTGCGACGGCGGTCGGCACTGCGATATTGCGGGCCATCGCCATCTGGGTCGGGCTGCTGGTGGGTTTGGAGGTTGCCGTGCTGGGGGATTTTGGCATGCTGCGGGCGATCGGCGTGCCAGCGCCAAGGCTGCTGGATATGCTGGCCACCGGGCTGGTGATCGGCGCCGGTCCCGGGCCGATGCATGCCGTGATCGGCATGCTGCAGGGCGGTAAGAAGGTATTGGATAACCTGGCGGCGCTGGCAGAAGGGCGGGCTGCCAGGGAGACGGTTCAGGATCTGAGAAAGGTGACCGCGGAAGAGCCCTAATCCCCCAAAGGTGGTTTTGACGGATTTAGCGGTGATGGACCTTTGAACACATTTGTTTACTTAGGAAAGGAGGAAGAAGATGAAAGGGAAAGGGCGACTCTGGACGATTCTGGCTTTGGCCGGCTTCCACGCCTTGCTCACCTATCTCGTTTTCCTGCGCGCTTTTCCCCTGGGTATGTCTCTCATGGACGGGGACGAAGCCTTAACCTGGGTAGAAGAGGTGATCGTTGAGGCCGCCGTGATCCTCCTCTACCCTTACTATCCCTTTCTCCTTCTAACCCTCGGGCTGCTTCCCCGCTCCCCGGTATTCCACACCGTGATGCTGGGGGTCAACAGCCTGCTGTGGGGGGTCGCGCTGGATGCTGTCCTCCGCCTCCTTTGGCGATGGTTCCGGCCGGGGCCTTCTCCCTCCCCGGAATGACCCCGAATTATTGACCTGCCTTAGGGTAAATTCCACTATAATATTCGAAGTCTACCAGGACACCGATGCAGGGTTCTGGATCTAAGTAGTGTGGTCTGGATGGCCCCTCCTGGGGGAACGTGTTTTGCGAAACTCCCGGGGAAGTGAGGATTATGAAACCTGATGCAATCCTTTTCTTACACGGCTTTGCTTCCTCCAACAGGGGGGAGAAAGCCAGGTTTTTAAGGGAGAAATTTTCCGGGGTGGAGTCCCCCCAGTTCTATGCCCTGGATTTCAATCCCACCCCGGTGGATTTTGAGCACATGACCATCACCGGCATGGTCAACCGGCTGCGGCAGTTCTGTCTTGATCACGAGCTGGAAAAGGTGAGTCTGATCGGCAGTTCCATGGGCGCGTTGGTCGCCCTGCAGTACGCTGCCCTGTACCCTGTGGAGCGCCTCCTGCTGGTGGCCCCGCTGCTGTATTATCAATCCCTGAGCATGAGTGACCGGGTATTGTCGTGGTGGGAGGAGCGCGGCACGATCGACATCGATCACTACGCTTTCGCGGGTCAGCTCCCGCTGCGCTATGACTTCCATGTGGACGGCCAGCGGTATGACGAGATCATCGCACCGGCTGCCGAGACCCTGATCATCCACGGTTGGAAGGACGAGCAGGTGCCCATTGAAGACAGCCGCTTTTTTGCCGAGAAATACGCAGACTGGGTGGAGCTCCTGGAGGTCAAGTCCGATCACCGTTTGGGGGATCAGCTCGAATTCATTTGGGAGAATGTGGAAACTTTTTTAGTGGCGAATCATCTGGGAGACGAGGCATGAAGATCCAAGATTACATCCCCGTTGTCATCTCCATCCTGATCATCATCTCCGTGGCCTTCCTGGAGCGGCACAGCAAGCTGGTGGCGGCGGTGACCGCGACTATGCCCATCAAAGTGCCGCTGGCTTTATGGGTGGTTTACGCAGTCAACCAGGGAGAGCAAAAAACGATCCAGACCTTCAGCCGCAGCCTGCTGGTGGGCATCATCCCCACCCTGGGTTTCATCATTGCAGCCTGGTTGGGCGCCCGGGCGGGGTGGAAGCTGGCCCCGGTTCTCTTAGTGGGATACGGCGTCTGGGGGGTAGGGGTTGGCATTTCCTTCCTTTTCCGGACCGCCTTGGGGGTGTGAGCGGGTTTGGCGTGGGCTGCCTCAGCGCGGGATACATGCCTGAGGCGCGCCTGAGGGATAAATACCCTGTGTGATTTCGATCCGGATGTTGACACCTGAGGGGAGTTAATTTAGACTGAGAAATACCAAGAAGCGATACCCCCATTGCCCCTCTCGTGGTAATTCGACCGCACACCCATCTTACAGGTTTGCCGACCGGGGTGGTTTTTCGCCTCCCCGGTTGAATAAAGGGTAGAGCAGCTGGTCTGGAACATGTTGTGGTTTCTTTCTCAAAGAGGAGGTCCCGATGGCGAAGAACAAAGTGATGGACTACCTGGATAGTGAAGGGGTGAAGTACACCCTGCTGAAACATCCCGCCGCATACACAGCGCAGGAGGCGGCCGCGAGCGCCGATGTGTCGGGGAAGCGGTATGCGAAAATCGTGATGGTGAAAGTGGGTGATGGGATCAAAATGGCCGTCTTATCCGCGGTGGACAAAGTGGATTTTAAGGCTTTGAAAAGTGAACTGGGTTCCGGCGAGGTCACATTAGCTGATGAGGACAATTTCAAAGACCTCTTTCCTGACTGTGAACCAGGCGCGATGCCGCCCTTTGGCAACCTGTACGATGTGGATGTCATCGTAGACCAGAAACTCACCGATCAGGAGACCATCACCTTCCCTGCCGGGGCGCACACCAAACTGCTGCAGATGTCCTTTGAAGATTTCCAGCGTTTGGCTCAACCGCAGGTCGCGGATTTCGCTTTGCGGGCCTGACACCCCTGGGTCTGCTCTCTTGGGTTAAGATTGTCCCAAGACAAAATCCCCTCTCAGGCAAATCCAGATCCGGTCCAAGGCGGACGGCCCGGTCGTGTTTGAGGGTGCCTTGATGGTTTCAGACACGCTGATCGCTCTCTGTCTGGGCGCGGTGATCGCCCGTGAAGAGCGGTTTCTTGACATCCTCAGTGAACTGATGTATAGTGTTTGCAGACAACGCATAGATCAAAAGCTGTGAAGAGGAAGAGTAAGCGTTTGAGGTGACGGCACAGAGAGCGAGCGGAGGTGAAAGTCTCGCCCGCATTCGGACGCTGAATGGGCCTTGGAGCTGCACTGCGAAAGGGACCACTGCGAGACCCCGACTAGCTTCTGCCGGAGATGCCACCGTTATCAGGGCGTAAGATATAAGCCCGGTCATGGCTGGGTCGTATCTGAGAGAGTGAGGCTGGCCTTCAGGGCTGCTTTTGGAAAGATCCCGTCGCATCACCGGCGGGTTTTTGTTTTCTCCCTGGGCTCCGGCCTAATGTGGGTGGCACCGCGGGCATGGAATCCCCCTCGTCCCATAGAGGATGAGGGGATTTTTTTAATTGGGTGGGGTGGTGACCCAGCCACTGGAATGGAGGAAAAGAAATCAAACGCAGGAAGGAGGAAGATATGGCTAAACAACGTATCCTGACCGGCGACCGGCCGACCGGGAAACTGCATTTGGGTCACTATGTGGGCAGCCTTAAGAACCGGGTCAAAACCCAGGATGAATATGAGACCTATATCATCATCGCGGATCTCCACACCTTGACGACGCGCTCGGAGCGAGAACATGTCTCCCAGCTCCGGGAGAATATCCGCCATCTGGTCCTGGATTACCTGTCGGTAGGCCTCGATCCGGAGAAGGTCGCCATCTTCGTGCAGAGCAGCATCCCGGAGACCTATGAACTCAACACACTGCTGGAGAATCTGGTCACCGTCCCCCGTTTGGAGCGCGTCCCATCTCTAAAGGAAATGGCCCAGGCGGAAGGGCTGGAGAGCGTTCCCTTCGGATTGCTGGGGTATCCGGTGTTGATGGCGGCGGACATCCTCTTGCCACGAGCCCATCTTGTGCCCGTGGGCACCGACAACCAGGCCAATGTGGAACTGGCCCGGGAGGTGGCCCGGCGGTTCAACCATATGTACCGGGACATCTTCCCCATCCCGGAGATTCAAATCGAAGGTGCGTTGATCGGCACGGACGGGCAGGCGAAAATGAGCAAAAGCTTGAACAACGCCATTTTTCTCTCCGATGACGCGGAAACGGTGGAGAGAAAGGTGATGGGGATGTACACAGACCCCAAACGGGTTCGGGCGGATATCCCCGGGCGGGTGGAGGGAAACCCGGTCTTCATCTATCATGAGGCCTTCAATGACAACCGGGATGAAGTGGCGGATCTCAAAGCCCGCTACCGCAAAGGGAAGGTCGGGGATGTCGAGGTCAAGAAAAGGTTAGCCCATGCCATCAATGAGGTCCTTGACCCCATTCGTGAGAAACGCGCGGAAGCGGAACGCCAGCAAGACCTGGTAGAGGACATCCTGATCCAGGGGGCGAAGAAAATTAGACCAAAGGCGGTAGAAACCATGGGCCTGGTTCGCGAGGCGATGCGTCTGCCCGGCTTTGGGCGTGAGAAAGCGGGTCAGGGAGGGTCCTCCTCCGCGCTGCAGGGGTTGGCGTTTGTCTGATGGCGCCTTCCTCCCGGTCGCCCTAGAGAGGCGAGTTTGAAAGGCCCTCCAGATGGGTGGTGAAGGAACCGGGTTTTGGGGAGGGGATGGCATTGAATTTGGACCCGCCTCGTGCTAGGATGAGGTAGGGGGGAGAGTGCACACATAAGGATCATCACGCGTTGGAACGCGTGGTAGCGATATGTCGACAAAGAGAACACCGCTCGTCTCTGACGCGAGCGGTGATTGTGTTTTGTAAAGGATGGAAACCGGTACGATACGAGTCGGCATCCATATCGATCTACCAGGGACATTCCCAGGAGGTTCTCATGTATGAGGCGTACAAACGCGTGACCTTACCCGAAGATGGAAGGGTGGTGGGGACGGGATGGATTCCGCCCCTTCCTGATCTCAGGGACTATACTGAAAAGGTGAAGGATATTCCGGAGATGTCCAAGAAACTGGGCATCCCTCCGCAGGAAGACGTCGAGATTCCGGACAAAACGGATTGGCGGGTGTATTGTTCTGAGGTGGAAGATCAGGGAACCCTTGGCTCCTGCACTGCCCACGCCGCGGTCGGGGCGGCGGAATACTTCCAACGGCGGGCGTATCATGATCACATTGATGGCTCGCGGTTATTCATCTATAAAATCACCCGCAATCTGATGGGTGTGACAGGGGATACAGGCGCCTGGATCCGCAACACGATGGGCGCGCTGGTGTACGGGGGTGTCCCGCCCGAAAGATATTGGCCCTATGTGATCGAAGATTTCGATGAGGACCCGACCCCCTTTGTCTACGCGGTGGCGGACGAGTATGAGGCCTTGAAATATTTTTGCCATGACCCCATGGGTCAGCACCGCCCCAAAGATGAAGTCCTGGAGCGGGTCAAGGCCTATCTAGCGGCGGGTATCCCTTCCCTGTTTGGCTTCTATGGGTTCGATTCCTTCAGCCAAGCGGATGTGGAGGGAGGCATCCCCTACCCATGTCCCGGCGAACAGGCGCAGTGGGGCCATGCTGTCCTGGCGGTTGGCTACGATGATCACAAAGAGATCACCAACACCCTCTGTGACCAGACCACGGAAGGCGCCTTATTGATCCGCAACTCTTGGGGGAAGGGGTGGGGTGAGGAGGGATACGGCTGGCTGCCGTATCGATATCTTCTGAATGGTTTTGCCCAGGATTTCTGGTCTCTGATTTCCATGGGATGGGTGGACAGTAAACAATTTGGTTTGTAAGGGGGGCAACGGCAGGATGTGTGCTTAGCGAAAAGTCCCCGGGGTTGTTCCGGAGGTTTTTCTGCTGTCTGTCACCTCACAGCAGGTGATAAAAGACCCTTTTATATTTGGGGAGAGGTGGGAAACTTGGATATAATCAGGGGGAATTCATCAGTATTCACATCCGAACGGAAAAGGGACGGGTTCAGTGATCAAATTCATGTCGCAAAAAGTTGTCCGGATAGGATTGGTAGGGGGTGCCTTAGCGGGGAGCATGCTTGCCTGCCGTCCGGTGGTCACCGTCGGTTGGTCTGAGATCCTGATCCTGGCCCTGATTATCCTGATTGCGATCTTTCCCTTGCTGGTCAAAATCTTCCGGTTTTATCTGCGTCTGGAAGAGAGGAAAGAGGACAGGGAAGATTCGGAAAAGTAAAGAACCCCTACCAAATCCCATTTAATCAACGATGATCAGGGTTTGCTTGCGGTCCACATTGTCGCGGACCTTGACTTTAATCCGTGAAACCGTCCCGGGCCGGGGAGCGGTGAGTTCGTTCTGCATTTTCATGGATTCTAAAACCAGAAGCACATCGCCTTCTTCAACATCCTGCCCTTCCTGAACAGGGATGTCGATCACCAATCCGGGCATAGGGGCCTGAAGGTAAACTTTCTCATGTCTCAGCTGGGTTTTGCCGGCCGCCGAGCGCAGGCGCTGCTCGCGTTCATCCACCACGTCCACCGTGTACCGGTGTCCCCGCATGAGCACTTCCCACTGTCCGTTTTCCCGGTAGATGTTGGTTTCGAACGATTTTCCATCCACGAGGAGGGAAAAGGTCAGCGGCTGACGGACGGCTTCGAAGCTGATCTCATGCAGTTCCCCATCGATCCTGACATGGTGCTCGTCGATGATCTCAATGATATAGGTTTGACCTTCAATTTCTGCGATGTGTTTCATATCCGTTTCGTGTGCTCTGTGCTCATTGGTGGGTCCGTTCCCAGCGTCCCATCCATTTCCAATTGCTCGTGTCTCGTTTCCCGCGCTGGATGACCAGGGTGGATCGCTGTGTGTGCTGGTGGGCCAGCAGGGTAGCCGCCAGGGCGGCGATCTTTTTGTATTGTTCGCGGTTTTTACTGTCCTTGCCCAACCTCAGTTTTTCGTGGACGAAGTGCGTGTCGTACTCACCGGCCAGGAAATCGGGGTGGTCGAGAAGGTTCTGGTGGAAGGGGATGTTGGTCCTCACCCCGACGATTTTATACTCTTCCAGGGCGCGCTCCATGCGGGAGATGGTCTCAGCGCGGGTCGTTTCATGGACGATGAGCTTGGAAAGCAGGGCGTCGTAGTAGGCTGAGATCTCGAAGCCGGAGTAGACGCCGGAGTCGATCCGCACCCCCGGGCCGGCCGGCATGAGGATCTGGGAGATCACCCCGGTGGAGGGCATGTAATTCCGGTAGGGGTCCTCGGCGTTGATGCGGCATTCCATGGCCCATCCCTTCATTTCGATCTCTTCCTGCCTGGCTTCCAGCTTTTCCCCCGCTGCGATCTTGATTTGTTCTTTGACGATGTCGAAACCGGTCACCGCTTCTGTGACGGGATGTTCCACCTGGAGCCGGGTGTTCATCTCCAGGAAGTAGAAATTCTTATCCTGATCGACCAGGAACTCGATCGTGCCCGCGTTGACGTAATCCACGGATTGCGCCGCCTTGACAGCCACCGCCCCCATGCGGTCCCGGAGCTCCTGATCCTCCCCGACAAAGGGGGAGGGGGATTCCTCGAGCAATTTTTGGTGGCGGCGCTGGATGGAGCATTCGCGTTCACCGAGGTGGATCACGTTCCCGTGTTGGTCTGCCATGATCTGGATTTCAATGTGGCGGGAACCCTGGATCAATTTTTCCAGGTAGACATCCCCGTTCCCGAAAGACGCTTCCGCCTCCCTCCGGGCTGCGGTCAGCAAGGCGGGCATTTCTTTCAGATCATGCACCTCGCGCATCCCTTTCCCGCCCCCACCGGCAGAGGCCTTGATCAAAAGGGGGAATCCGATCTCCGGGGCGACTGCCAGGAGCTGCTCGTCCTTTAGGTCCCCCTGGCCTTCTGTGCCCGGGACGACCGGCACGCCGGCCTTGGCCACGGTGAAACGGGCCACCTGCTTGTCTCCCATCGCGGCGATGGAGGAGGGTTTGGGGCCGATGAAAGCCAGCCCGGCGTCGATGCAGGCCTGGGCGAACTCAGCCCGCTCCGCCAGAAAGCCGTATCCGGGGTGAATGGCGTCCGCGCCGCACTTTTTGGCGATGGCGATGATTTTTTCGATGTTCAGGTAGGACTCTATCGCTTGGGAGGGGCCCAGACGGTAAGCCTCGTCCGCATAACGGACGTGGAGGGCGTGCCGATCCGCATCGGAAAATACAGCCACGGCCTCGATTTCCAGCTCCCGGCAGGCGCGGATGATGCGCACGGCGATCTCTCCCCGGTTGGCGATCAACACCTTCTCAAACATAGCACTCCTGTCCTGTGGTATGTATCCCTCGCATCTTCATATCTTAAAGGGGGATGTTCCCATGTTTCTTGGCGGGGTTTTTATCGCGTTTATTGGTCAGCATCTCCAGGGCGTTGATCAAGCGGGGCCGGGTATCGCGGGGTTCGATGACATCATCGATGTAGCCCCGAGAGGCTGCCACGTAAGGGTTGGCAAATTTTTCACGGTACTCTTCGACCAGTTCCTCCCTCCTCTTTTCAGGATCATCTGCTTCATCCAACGCCTTGCGGTGGATGATCTTCACGGCCCCTTCTGGACCCATGACGGCGATTTCCGCGCTCGGCCAGGCCAGGTTCAAATCGCCCCGGATGTGTTTGCTGCTCATCACGTCGTAAGCGCCTCCATAAGCTTTGCGGGTGATCAGGGTCAGCTTGGGTACGGTGGCTTCGCAGAAGGCATAGAGCAGCTTGGCGCCGGAGCGGATGATCCCCCCGTGTTCCTGTTCCAGGCCGGGGAGGAAACCGGGCACGTCCACAAAAGTGAGTAAGGGGATGTTGAAGGAGTCGCAGAAGCGTACAAAGCGGGCCCCTTTTTCGGAGCACTCGATGTCCAGAACGCCGGCCAGGTAAGCGGGTTGGTTGGCCACGATGCCGGTGCTGTGTCCGCCCAGCCGTGCGAAACCGACCACGATGTTCCGGGCGTGTTTGGCTTGGATTTCATAAAATTCCCCATCATCGACGATCAACCCGATGACCTCCTTGATGTCGTAGGGTTTGCTGGGGTCGTCGGGGATGATGGTGTCCAGGGCTGGTTCGCGGCGCAGGGGGTTGTCGTCGGTGGGCATATAGGGCGGGTCTTCCATGTTGTTTTGAGGGATGTAGGACAGCAGCTTGCGCACCAAAAAGAGCGTGTTCGCTTCCGTATCCGCCGCCACATGGCAGACCCCTGATTTTTCGGCGTGGATATCAGCCCCGCCCAGCTCCTCGAAAGTGACCTCTTCGTGGGTGACCGCTTCCACCACTTCGGGACCGGTGATGAACATGTAAGAGGAACCCCTGACCATGAAGACGAAGTCGGTCAGAGCGGGTGAGTACACGGCCCCTCCTGCGCAGGGGCCCATGATCACACTGATCTGGGGGATCACGCCCGAAGCGAGGGTGTTGCGGAGGAAGATGTCAGCATAGCCCCCCAGGGAGACCACGCCTTCCTGGATGCGGGCCCCACCGGAATCGTTGAGACCGATGACAGGGGCACCGTTCTTCATGGCCATATCCATGATCTTGATCACCTTTTCAGCATGGGCTTCTCCCAGACTTCCTCCGATAACGGTGAAATCCTGGGAGAAGACATACACCAGGTGGTTGTTGATCGTCCCCCAACCGGTGACCACGCTGTCCCCTAAATATTTTCGATCCCCGAGCCCAAAATCCTCTTCGCGGTGGACGACGAACGTATCCACTTCCCGGAAGGAACCTTTATCCAGGAGCAAGTCCAACCGCTCCCGGGCGGTGAGCCTTCCTTTCTCATGTTGGCGCTGAATCCGCTCTTCCCCTCCGCCCAGGCGGGCCTGGGCTTTTAACTCGCGCAGGTGTTTTATTTTGGGGTTTTCTTGTTTGTCAGTCATAATCACTCCCATGTTGAGTGCGGTCTCTCATTTCTTGGAAATAGGCCCGGCTGCTGGGCAGATATACTGCCGCAGTCACAAGGCTCAATCCTGCTAAAGTCACGGCCAGGTTAAAGGGCCAACGGGTACGAAACACTTCCGGCGCTTTGACCCATGCAGCGTCGACCCAAAACCAGAGGCTGTAAAGGAGGGCCAAGATGAGGGTGATGCGCCTGGCCCAGGGGAGCCCCTTCCAAAGCATGAATGTCACAGCGGCGCCCACCGTACCCCACAGGAACCCGTGCAGGGCCAGGTACAGCGGGGAAGCGGAAAGGGGCAGGGTTTGGAGGAGATCCCAATGGATGAGCGCCTGGCTCATTTTCAGGATGTGGACCAGACTGGTACACAAGAGGATGGCGCAAAGCGCGGTCACCGGCCAGGGTCGTTTTTTCTCATCTTTGAGGTGGGTAGGTTGTGGTTCTGTTGGCATGATTTTTTAGTGGATGGGGATCCCTTTGTGCGGGGCTTAAGCCCCATCGATGCTCAAGACGATCTTTCCCATTTGACGGCCCTCCTCCAGGCGCTGATGGGCTTTGGATGCCTCGGGGAGGGGGTAGGTTCGGTCCAGGGGGACCGCAAGTTTACCTTCATATACCAAGTTCATGACTGTCGCGAAATCGTTCAAGGTGCCCATGGTCGAACCCAGCAGGGAAAGATGTTTGCCGAATATGTAGCGGTTGTCGATCTCGAATGTCGGCCCTCCTGTGTTGCCCACGGTCAGGATCCGGCCCCCTTTCCGGGCCGCGCGGAAGCTTTGGGGGAAGGTCGTTCCCACGTTATCCACCACCACATCCACGCCGCGTTTACCGGTGAGTTGGTAAACGGCTTTGGACCAATCTTCCTCCTCCTGGCGGTTGATGAGGTGATCTGCGCCCAGGGATTGCGCCAGAGCCAATTTCTCGGCGCTGGAGCCGATCACGTAAACCGAGGCTCCGGTGAATTTCGCGATTTGGATGCTGGCCGTGTTGACCCCGCCTGAGGCGCCCACCACCAGCACCGTTTCACCGGGGCGGAGATTACCACGAGCGATCAGGGAATGCCAAGCGGCGTGATAGACCAGCCCCGCCGCCGCGGCTTTTTGGAAGCTGACATGTTCGGGGAGGGGGAGCAATTGCCGGGCGGGGAGGCTGATGTATTGGGCGTAGGTGCCCCGGGTCGTCTCTCCCAGCAGGTTCCAATTTACACATTTATTATCCTCGCCGGCCAAGCAGAACTCGCACGATCCGCAGCCGATGTTGGCGTTGATAACCACCCGGTCGCCGGGAGACCAGCCGGTGACCCCCTCACCCAGCTTTGCAACTACTCCAGCACCATCCGCGCCCAATATGTGAGGATACTCGAGTTTTATCCCAGGCCACCCTTGGCGTACCCAGATGTCAAGCCTATTGAGGGCAGCTGCTTTCAACTCGACCAATACTTCCCCCCGACCGGGTTCCGGCGTGGGAAAGTCTCCGTAATATAGGTTTTTTGCTTCACCGTGTTCTTCTAATAAGATGGCTTTCATGAGGATGTCTCTCTTTTCTCGACATGTTCTGAAGGGTGGGAGGGAGAGCGCCAGATTAGGACGCTGACCAGGATCCCGAGGCCTGAAAGGGCCATTCCCAGGGGCACATCCCACGGCAGGTAGCGGAAAGTGTACTCGTGTTGCCCGGGCGGGGCCTCCACTTCGAGCCAGTTTTCCCTTGCTAAAGTTACCCGCTCTCCGTCACGCCACGCTTTCCAACCCGACCACATGTTTTCCTTGACGATCAAGGTTCCGGGTTCTGCGTTGTCGCAGGAGACGCGAATGTCTCCCCCCGCCCCGTGAGCTTCACACGCTTCCACTGCGGACGCGTGGTGAACGGCTGCGTAGAATTCGTCCTCTCGAAGATAAATCGGAATACCGTCAATGGTATCGATCCGTCTGGCGTCTTCCGGTTGTCCCTCACGCAAAGCCACTAATCGGGCAGAGGGAATTTCACGGTCTTTCCATTTCCAGGTCCTAATTCCCGGGCTGAGTTTCAACCCCATTCCAACCGCTTTCTCCACGTAAAAATGATCACCAAAAGGAGTAGCTACCCATTGTAAGCTGTCTGTCTTTAAGCCGTTGAGCAACTGATCAATGTTTTCTTCCCATTTGATCGTGTTGATCCATATATCGGAGGACTGATATCCATTATATAGACTGACGAAAAGGGGGATGATCATTAACAATTTGAGAGAAAGGTTCCACTCGGAAGTTGAACTTGGGAAACGAATGATCGTGTGCGGCCATTCGGACTTAAGGAGTCGATCAAGGCCGTAGGCAGATAAAGCGATGATGAAGGGAATCGCCAGACCTGCGATTTGAGAGGGGTGACGAATGCCAGCTGTTTTTGGAAATATTTTAGACAGGGGTTTCAAAATGACTGCGCTTCCGATTAAGAACTCTATCAAAATGCAACCCGTGAAGAATCGGATCCATTTCGCGTCTTCCTTTTTCGCCTTGGCTAAACCTATGATGGCTAGGATGACAGGGACCCATCCGATAAATAGGGTATACAAATGGGGAAAGGGATATTTTCCCAAAACCTCATTGTTGTAATACAGCCATTCATCAATAATCAGGTTCAAGGGTAAATATCTTAGTGGTTGAGCAGTTTTAAAATCTGGATCTGTTTCTTTGACGAAATTGGGAAGGAAGTGGAGGAAGGGGACCAAAAATATCGCAGAAATCAAAAGGGCGATCATCAAAGCCAGCACATAATTCTTCCAAATTGGTTTCAGCTTTAAATCTTTGCCTAAGATCAAAAAGGGAAAAGCCACAAGGGTCCCCGCCAATCCCACTTGCATATAGCCCTGTCCGGAGAGGATGGTGAAAGCGCCAAGAACACCTAACAAAACCCCAGCTCTCCTTCCGCCTCCCTGCGCTACGGTCAATATACCCCCGATTACCAGGCTGCACATCGCTGTGGAGAGAACCACTCCAAATGCACCTAGTTCCATCCGTCCCGCAAGGTGGCCGCCAACGATGACCATCCCCGCTCCCCATAATTGAGCCAGCCTGCTCATTTTCAACTTACGGGCAATCCACCATTGGGCGATCCCTGCAGCCCAAAAAGAGAGGAAGAGGGCGACCTTTGTGCCGTTAACCACCCCAAATAGGAGTGTGGAGAGGGCGACAAAGGGATGCAGCATGCTGCCGTGGATATCGACAAAAGCGGGATATCCCCCATTTACAGAGCCGTTCCATACAGCACACCACCCGCACTCTTGAAAGCGTGTCCAGAGGTGGTTTGTCTGGATGGCTGAGCCGAATTCACGCCCCTCAGGGACAATCCGGGGGTTGAAATTGAGATATTCGTGACATACCCACGCTGCCCAGAGACCGATCAGGGTCATGTCCAAAAGGATCCATAAGGTCTGTTTAGCGCGCTCTTTTTCCCAGAGATCGGACAGCTTTTTCCTGCCAGTGTTCGCGAGTTTCTTCATGTTAACCTGCCTTAAAGGGGTCCTGTCTCCTTCCCACGAATACCTAGGGTGTTACCGTATGGAGCAGCTAGATCCCGGATGAATGAAACAGGTAAAACGGCAGTGATACATTCAACTTGCATTCTCCCCGATGATTCAGCAGCATGTACTAAATTGTCAGCGCAAACCTGTTTCCAGACGGGAGATCACCAGGCGCTGGATTTCGCTTGTGCCTTCGTATATTTCCGTGATTTTTGCGTCCCGGTAATAGCGTTCGATGGGCAGCTCTTTCGAATACCCCATGCCGCCGTAGATCTGGACGGCCTGGCTGGCGCAGTAGGTCGCCGTTTCGGAGGCGAACAATTTGGCCATGGAGGCTTCTAATGTGTACCGTTCGCCGCTGTCTTTGAAGTCTTCTTTACAGCGGGCCGCCTGGTAGATGAGCAGTCGGGAGGCTTCAATGCGCGTTTTCATGTCCGCGAGTTTGAAAGCGATCCCCTGAAACTGCCCGATTTTCTTGTCGAAGGCTTCCCGTTCCTGGGCGTAGGCGACGCTGGCTTCGTACGCTGCCTGGGCGATGCCCAGGGCCTGGGCGGCGATGCCGATCCGACCGGCATCGAGCGCTGTCATGGCGATTTTAAAGCCCTCCCCCTCCTCCCCCAGCCGGTTTTCGATGGGACAGCGGTAATCATCAAAGATGATTTCGCTGGTGGCTGAGGTGCGGATACCCAATTTAGGTTCTTTTTTACCCCGGATGAATCCAGGACGATCCGCTTCGATCAGAAAGGCCGTGATGCCCCTGTGTTTTTTTTCCGGGTCGGTGATGGTGAAGAGAACGATCAGGTCCGCCACCGGCCCCCCGGATACCCATGATTTTGTGCCGTTAATGACGTATTCGTCCCCCTCCCGCACCGCCCGGCTCTGCATGGTGGCCGCGTCGGATCCGGAACTGGGCTCGGTGAGGGAGTAGGCGCCGATTTTTTCGCCGGAAGCCACCGGGACCAAAAATTTCTGCTTTTGTTCTTCCGTGCCGAACATCATCAATCCGAAATTATAGAGGGAATTGTTGACGGACATGATCGTTCCATGCCCGGCATCCGCTTTGCAGATTTCCTCCAGGGCGATCACGTATGCCAGGGTATCCATACCTGCCCCACCATACTCTTCTGGGACCTCGATGCCCATGAACCCAATTTCTCCCATCTTCTGGATGGTTTCCAGGGGAAAGTCGCCGCTTTCATCAAATTCCCTGGCGATGGGGACGATTTCGTTTTCAGCGAAATCGCGGGCTGCTTTGCGGATCATGTGGTGCTCGTCAGTGAGGGTGAACCCATGTTCTTTTCTGGCCATTTTGCCTCCTCCTGGGTCATTTGGATGGGGCGTGAAAAAGAGAGGATTTGCCCTTCATTATAGCAGTTTCCGCTCTCAAAAACTCGCATTGTGATCACGCCACAGTGAGCCCTGTAGCGCTTAAATAGGGGTGAGAAAGCCTGTCATAAGCGGTATTCTGCAATTATGTTGGGCCCTGAATGGGAGGCGGTTGGTGTATTTTGTCAGCCAGAACCCAGATTGCGAACCCGCTTTGGTCACTTGGCGGCTTCCACGAACGCCGCGTTGTGGTTGAAATGAGAGATGATAAAATAGGGGAGAAATCGAATCTAAATTGGTTTTCACACCAAGGAATCCTATGAAAGAGAAAATCACCCCTGAGGTCTTTCAACGTTTGGTGGACCTGGCGGCTTTGGAGCTTTCTGAAGAGGAGGCGGAGGTTCTGCGCCGGGAACTCAACAACCAGTTGGTCTCCATCGAGGTCCTGGAGGGCATAGACATCGATGAGGAGGTCGAAGCGGCTTCGCACGGTGTCCCCTATCCCCCTGAACGCAGCCCGGAGCCCCGGAAGGATGAGGTCATCCCTGATCCTCATCGGGAGGAAATCCTCGATCAGGCACCGGAAAGGGAAGATGGGTATTACGTCGTCCCTGATATTTCCCATGAGGAACTGGAGTGAATGATGGCGCTGTGTGATTTGCCTGCGTTTCAAATTGCTGATCTGGTTCGAACGGGTCAGGTATCTGCCGTTGAGGTTTTGGAAAGCGTCTTGGATCGGGTGCGGGCTGTGGATGGTCGCCCGGGGAGCTTGGACCCCGGCGGGATGTCCCCGGAGGATGAGCAGTATATCCACGCCTTCATCACCCTCACCGATGAATTGGCCCGGGAGCAAGCGCAAGAAGTCGACCAGATGATCGCGGAGGGGAGAAATCCCGGTCCCTTGGCCGGCGTGCCCATCACCGTGAAGGACATCTTCACGGTCAAAGGGGCGCCAGCGACCGCGGCTTCTAAGATCTTGGCCAATTATCAGGCCCCCTATACAGCGACCCCTGTCCAGCGGGCGATAGACGCCGGGGCTGTGATGTTGGGGAAGGTGAATCTGGATGAGTTCACGTTTGGCTCTTCCAGCGAATCCTCTGCCTTTCAACCCGCCCCTCGAAACCCGTGGGACACCACTCGGGTGGCGGGTGGGTCTTCGGGGGGCAGCGCGGCCGCGGTGGCGGTGGGGGAGGGCACATTGTCATTGGGCACGGATACGGGCGGATCCGTACGGCATCCGGCTTCCTTTTGCGGCACGGTGGGCGTTAAACCCACTTACGGGCGCGTCTCACGCTATGGATTGATCGCTTTTGGCTCCTCTCTGGATTGTCCCGGACCGGTGGCCCGCAATGTGACGGATGCTGCCCTTTTCCTGAAGGTCATCGCCGGCCCGGACCGGCGGGACAACACGGCGGCCACTGTTCCCGTCCCCAATTACTTGGATGAATTGGAGAAAGACATCCAGGGCCTGCGCATCGGGTTATCCGAAGAGTTTTTCCGGGTCACGTACTTCGATGCTGAAACTGGTGAGCTGCGTCAGAATCCCATCCCGGAGGAAATAAAGAGAGCGGTCATGAGCGTGGCAGGATTTTTGGCCCAATTGGGGGCGGACATCGTCATGGATGTGCCTCTCCCACACACCAAGTACGGCATTCCAACCTACTTCGTGATCTCCCGTGTGGAAGCTTCTTCCAATCTCCTTCGCTATGACGGCGTGAAGTATGGCTATCGAGCCGAGGGGGACATGGGTGATTTGAGGGAACTGTATCGAAAGACCCGCGGTCGGGCGTTCGGGGAGCAGCCCAAACTGCGCATGTTGATGGGCATGTATCTCAGCGCCGCCCAGTTTGAAGAGAAGTATTACCAGCGCGCCCTCCGGGCCCGGGCTATGATCCGCTCGGATTTTGAGGCCATCTTTGATCCCGGCGGTGATTATGCCCTGGATGCCCTTTTGACGCCCACCACACCCTCCACCGCGTTCCCGATTGGAGGGGTTTACGGGGACTCCGTGTTGATGCAGTATTCAGACCAGCTGACGGTCACTGCGAACCACGCCGGCATCCCGGGCCTTACCTTTCCAACAGGTTTTGATGAGGAGGGGCTGCCGATCGGGGCCCAGCTGCTCGGACCGGATTTCTCGGAAGGAAAGTTGTTCAGGATCGCGCGGGCCTATGAACGGGTCACCGAACACGAAGAGTGGCGCCAGCGGCGTCCACCCCTGCTGGAGAATGTCCAGGGATAGGGTCTTGATGGGGCGGAAGAGGATGCTGCACTGTGAGGAGAAAGGTTGGTAACATGTTTCAATGGATCGCGTTTGACGCGGATGATACGCTGTGGCACAACGAGAAAATATACCGCATGGGAAGAGAGCGTTTCCGGGGGATTCTGGCCAAATACGATCTGCAGGGGGACGTTGAGGGACATTTCAATGAGGTCGAGATCCGCAATTTACGCTACTACGGCTACGGGGTGATGAGTTTTGTGTTGTCGATGATCGAAGCCGCCCTACAGTTGACGGATGGCAAGATCCGCGCCGAGGACATCCAAACGCTCCTCGATTTATCGAAAGAAATGCTGACCGCGGAGGTCACCCTGTTTGATGGCGCTCGCGAACTGATTTCGGACCTCAGCGTCGAGTATCCCTTGATGTTGATCACCAAAGGGGACCTTTCCCACCAAAAGCGAAAGGTGGAGGAGTCCGGTCTGCTTCCGCACTTTCAGGCCGTCGAAGTGGTCAGTGAGAAGACAGTTGGCGTCTATGAGGAGATTTTAGGACGGCACCAGGTGGATGTGAGTCATTTTTTAATGGTGGGAAACTCGATCCGCTCGGACATCCAGCCCATTCTGGAGCTGGGAGGGTGGGCCGTCCATGTCGTGCCGCATTTGACTTGGGATTATGAAGGGGGAGATATTGAAGGAGATTTGAAGGAGCGCTTCTGGGAGGCGGAGGATCTGGGCAATGTGAGGCAGGCCATTTTCTCCCTTCAAGAAAGGAAGGCCAATTTGTTGGGGGAAGTGTAAGATATCCTGTTCCTTTTCCTTCTGCCCCGTCCTGAAGGGGTTTGGGAACTTTCCGGTCCTCGTATCCGTCTAGGGGGTAAGGAAAAGCATTTCCGGAGGAGGACGATGATGGATACGACGAAGAAAAGAGTTCTTATTTTGCAGGTTTTCGGTTTTTTGATAACGGTCATCGCGGCGCTTTTGCTTAGCCCAACCACGGTCAAAGCCGACGGGGTGATCATACCCGACCCGCCCCCGGTCATCGTTCCGGAGGAGGAAAGGGATGCCTGGCTGACCATCCGCTACCACCATGTCGATGTGGAGATCGACGGTCAAATCGCGCTGACGCACGTGGAACAGGAGTTTCTCAATGAGCAGGATTGGGAGGTGGAGGGGACCTACCTCTTTCCCCTGCCGAAAGGGGCCACCATCTCGGAGTTTAAGATGTGGGTGGGAGGAAAACCGGTAGAGGCGAAGATCCTGCCCGCCGAGGAAGCCCGTCAAGTCTACGAGGACATCGTCCGCCGGCGTCGAGACCCGGCCCTTCTGGAATATGTGGGCCGGAATGCGGTCCAGGTCCGGATATACCCCATCCCTCCCGGAGGGACCCGCAAGGTGGAGCTGGAGTATTCCCAGATTTTAGAAAACGAGGGCGGTTTGGTGGAGTATGTCTATCCGTTGAGCACGGAAAAATATTCCGCCCGGCCTCTGGCATCCTGCTCCATCCATGTGGAAATCGGTTCTGATCTACCCTTACATGCCATTTACTCCCCAACCCACCACGGTCGAATTTTTTTGGATAGAAAGGGCGATCGTCATGCGCTGGTGAGTTATGAAGAAACAGATGTCCTCCCCGAAGAGGACTTTGAATTGATCTACACGGTGGATGAGGAGAAGATCGGGCTCAATGTCCTCACCTACCTTGACCAAGGAGGAAGCGGCGCGAACGAGGATGGGTATTTCCTTTTGTTGGCTTCCCCCCTGGTGGAAGTTGATCAAGTGATCCCCCGGGATATCGTTTTCGTGCTTGACACCTCGGGCTCCATGGAGGGTCAAAAAATATCCCAGGCCAAAGACGCGCTTACCTATGTGCTCCAGCATCTCAATGAGGGAGACCGCTTCAACGTGATCGCTTTTTCATCCGGTATTGAGCGTTACGCTGCTGGGCTGCGGCCTGTTTCGGAATCAGACCAAGCTGTGAGGTGGTTGGAGGGCCTGGAAGCATTGGGTGGCACGGACATCAACCGGGGCTTGCTGGAGGCCTTTTCCTCTCTGGAAAAGGGGAGGGAGGCGGGACCGTCCGCCCGGCCTGCGGTCATCCTCTACCTCACCGACGGGCTTCCCACCGAAGGGGTGACGGACGTTCAGGGGATCATCGACAACGCCATGAGAGAAGCCGATCCCCGATTGAGAATGTTCCCTTTCGGGGTGGGAGATGATGTCAACACCATCCTCTTGGACACCCTGGCTGAGAATCATCATGGGACCACAGCCTACGTCCGGCCCCAAGAAAGCATCGCAGAAGAGGTCTCAGGGCTTTACGCCAAGATTCAATCCCCTGTGTTGACGGACATCAAGATTGATTTCGGGGAGATCCTCGCCGAGGATCTGTATCCCCGGACCCTGCCAGACCTTTTCGCCGGATCCCAGCTGATCCTGACGGGACGGTATCGTTTACCGGCTGGATCTGGACAAGAGACGGAGATCGTTTTGTCCGGGAAGGTGGATGGGCAAGAGAAGGATTTCACCTACCAGGCCAGCTTTCCAGGTCGTGAGGCAGGCGGGGTGGGAGAAGAGGAGGCCGAGAGCTATATCCCCCGCCTGTGGGCGACCCGCAAGATCGGTTATTTCATGACCCAGATCCGCCTTCACGGGGAAAGGGAAGAATGGGTCCAGGCCATCGTCGACCTCAGCGTCCGCTACGGGATCATCACCCCCTACACCTCGTTTTTAATCGATGAGGAGGATATCCTCACTCAAAAAGGGCAGGAAGAGGCTGCCCGGGAATTTGCAGCCCAGCCTTCCCTGCCTGCCTTTGGACAGGCTGCAGCCGAAAAAGCGGAGATGGAGGGGCACATGCGCTCTGCGGACTCCGTTCCCTCTCAACCGAACCTGGAGGGCTCTGCAGGCGAGGGAGGGGGACGCGTGTTGAAGTACGCGGGCAGCAAGACCTTCCTCTTGCGGGATGGTATCTGGACGGATACCACCTTTGATCCGGAGCGTATGGAGACGAAGAAAATCGGTTTTGGGAATGAGGTGTATTTCCAGGTCCTGGCTTCCCGGCCGGCGTGGGGGACATATTTCTCCGTGGGGAATGAGGTGATTTTCGTCGCGGACGGACAGGCGTATCAGGTGGTAGAAGGGGAGGGAGAGTCCATCGATGTCCCTCCTGTAGAAAGTCCTGTAGAATCCACCCCCGGACCAAGATCTCCCCTCCGGTTCCCCTCATTCAAAGGGCTCGATCTGATTTGCCCCGGGACTTTGGTGATAGGTTTCTTTATCTTGGGTTTTGCGCTGTTCAGCAGGCAAGAATAAAAGCAAACCCTGATTGCCCCTCCGGAGGATGCTGACGCAATCAGGGTTTAATGTGCTCTTGAGCCCAGTTCTCGATCTCCTCCCGATGGGATTCATAATCTTTCTGGAGGGCAAGCACGGTGTTATACACCGTGATCACCCAATCGCGATAGTGCACGCCGTAATCCTTGACCCACTGCTGGTATTCCAGCGACCGGAGATAATTTTTTAGGTCTCTAAAGGAATCCGTGCATTCCGCCAGCAAGTTGATTTTATTCTGGGACGCGTATGTCCTGACTGATTCCGCATTCAGGTTGCTGTAATTGTTGTCAGCGTCTTCAAAATAATCCGGGCGTTCACCCCGGATGATTTGCCTGCAGCCCTCGATGGTGCGCTGGTTCCAGCCGATCAGATGCGCAGTCACATCCCGCGGAGACCAGCCGTTCATGGGTTTCAGAAAAAGGTTTTCCGGGAGGTTTTCGATGGTTGCGATGAAATCGTTAACCGCCTTTTCCGTTTCCGCGATTTGTTCTTCTGGATCCATAAGGAATGTGCCTTGGTTCATACCCACGAGTACTGGCTTACTTGCCAGATGTTCCCTCTCTAATTGATTATACAAAAAATTCCTCTATTCTCTCAAGATCCCTTCCTTCTGTTATGATGGATAGCACATCCTTTCTGATCATTCTCCTGGAGAGGGCGGGGATGAATGGTGGGGGAGGGCAAGGAAGGATGAGCGGGGAGTGGGTCCGCGGGTTTGGGAGCCAAGAAGTCGCCCGCCAGCAGGATTTCCTGTGTCAGGCGTTGGTCGCCCTGTACAGCGCGTGAAGGGTTAACACCCAGACTCGCAATCGATATAAGGGTCTTGAACCATTTTGATTTTGTGTACGGTGAAAGGAACCGAAGACGTGGATCATCGGGATGGGATCAAGGGAACCCGTGTTATATTTTATATGGATCAGAATAAATCGTTTTAATAAAAAATCATTTGGAAACAGGAGGCATACGATGACAACGGAAGCGGCGTTTTACCGCCGGGCGGAGGAAGGGTTGGATCGAATGCTGGAGCTGAACCCGGTCGCGGCCACCCAATTGGGCGACCACCGCTGGGATGATCGTTTATCCGACTCCACACTTCAGGCGCTGGAGGAGCAACACCAGGAGCTTCTGCAGACTTTGGAGACATTTGAAGAGATGGACACTGGATCCTTCGGGACGGAAGCTGCGATCGATTATGAGTTGATGATCCGCATCCTGCAGTCATTCGTCAGGAATTTTGAAAAGGTGGAAGGCCACCGGCGCAATCCGGGCAGCTATCTAGGGGAGGTGATGGGCGGCGTTTTTATGCTGATTTTGAGGGACTTTGCCCCCTTATCCGAGCGGCTGGACTCCGCCCTGGGGAGGGTCAGAGAAGTGCCCCGGGTGTTGAAGGAGGGCAAAGCCAATCTCATCCCTGAGAGGATACCGCCGGTATGGGTTGAGATCGCGGTGGAGCAAGCCCGTCAGGCACCAGCTCTTTTTACAGGGTTGCTGCCAGCGCTCGCTGCCCAGGGGGCGCCGGAACTCCAGGAGGACCTGATGGAAGCCGGGGGCGAAGCCGCGGAAGCGATCCAGGACTATACCGATTTCTTGGAGAACGAGGTTCTCCCTCAAGCACAGGGCGACTTTGCTGCGGGAGAGGCATTGTTCAATGAGAAGTTGCGGGAGGAGCATCTGGTCGATTATGACGCGGAGGAGCTTTTGGAGATCGGCTGGGAGCAATTCCGGCAGACCCGGGCAGCATTGGAAGCGTTGGTGAAAGAGATCGACCCTGACAAATCCGTAAAAGAGCTGCTGGAAGAGGCCAAGGCCGATCATCCCACCGCAGAGGGGCTCCTGGACGCCTACCGGGAGGCGATGGACGCCGCCCGCCAATATGTGATCGATCATGACATCGTCACCATTCCAGAGGATGAGACCCTGCGCATCGTGGAAACGCCGACCTATCTGCGCCCCATCATCCCTTACGCTGCGTACATGCAGCCGGGCATCCTGGAGGAAGAGCAGGAGGGAATCTTCTTGGTCACACCAGTGGATCCAGACGCGCCGGAGGGAGACCGGGAACGGAAATTAAGGGGCCACCATTGGGCGAAATTACCGATCACCGCTTTGCATGAGGCTTATCCCGGTCACCATTTGCAGCTGGTGTGGGCCAACCGCCAAGAAAAGGTTGTACGGCGGATGGGGTCGTTCCTTTCCCCCCTGTTTATTGAGGGTTGGGCTTTCTACTGTGAAGAGCTGATGGAGGAGCTGGGCTACATCGCTGATCCCATTCAGCGTCTGGGCCGCCTTTCCGATCAGCTGTGGCGTGCGGCACGGATCATCCTGGATGTTTCGCTGCACACCAAGGGAATGTCCGTGGAGGAGGCGGTGGAATTTTTGGTGGAAGAATGCCGTCTGGAACCTGGCGACGCCCGGGCAGAGGTGCGCCGGTATACCAATTCGCCGACCCAGCCCCAATCGTACCTGATGGGGAAGTTAGCCATCCTTGATTTGGTGGAAGAGTACCGAAGCGCTCACCCACAGTCTTCGCTGCGGGAGATCCATGATGACATCATGGGCTGCGGGTCACTGCCTCCCCGGATGATGCGCCGCCAGCTGATGGCCCAATGAGCGTTGGGGATGAAAGCCTAAATCAACATCCTTGTTGATCGAGGGAGGGGCTGGATAACGATAGAACAACCCCACCGGGTGGAGCGGAAGATAGATTATGAGGAAGCCTCACCCTCCTGCTCCTCTTCTTCCTCACCTACTTGGCTGGATGCGATGTGATATTCGGCAGGGCTTTCATTATCTTCAAAACAGGAGATCACGAATAAAGCATTTGTCACCGTGTCTCCTGGATTGCGCCATTCATGATTCAACGTCGCCGAAAATAGAAGGCAATCTCCAGCTTCCAGAAGGTAGGTTTCTTCCTCGATTTGGTACTCCAGCTGTCCGCGCAGACAAAAGACGAGTTCATGTCCGGAGTGGCTGATGGGGAAGCGGCCGCTGTTGGCCCCGACCTCCAAGGTGAGCATGAAGGGTTCGACTCGGCCGGTGAATTGTTCTCCCCCTAGATCTTCCCACAAGCCGCGGTGAAAAGGAATACGCTTCCGCTGGGAAGCTTTAATGGATACAACTTGGTGTTGTTCGTGCTTGGCATGGAAGAAAGCGGTCACAGGGATTTCAAGAGCGTTCGCGATCTTGTAGAGCGTGCTCACTGAAGGGGACGATTTCCCCCGTTCAATGACGCTGAGGGCGTTTGCGCTTAATCCGCTGAGACGGGCCACTGCCCGGAGGGATAACTCGCGCTCCTCCCTCAACTCTCGCAGCCTGTCCCCAACGTTGACGGATGGGGCTTCCTGTTCGTAGATTCCCATGTTCCCTCCCGTGGTGTGGTCTCAATGAATTATATCAAACATTAGCCCAGAGCCCGTTTTTAACTTCAATTGAGCAATGGTGTGGGGATCTCAGCTCGTGAGGTTGGGTTGTGTGAAACTTTTCCGCCTCGATCCCGTATATAGAGATAGAGACGATAAAGGATATCTGACAGGAGTATGTACGATGGGTGCAGAATATAAGAAGTTGTATCGTTCCCGAGAGGATCGCATGATCGCGGGAGTTTGTGGGGGATTGGGAGAATATTTTAATGTCGACCCGACTTTAATCAGGCTGGTGTTTGTCTTTGGGTTCTTTGCCACCGGAAGCGGTTTGTTTTGGGCCTATCTGATCATGATGATCATCGTCCCTGAAGCCGTCCCCCCATCCGCAGACATTGTGAGGGGGGAAGTGAAAGATGTAGAGGGAGAGGACGGATAATCCGTATTGAGGCTCCCAATAACACAAAAGCCCAGAGATCTCTGGGCTTTTGTGTTGGCGGGGCTTTGTGTGCTATTCGATGAAAACCTCGACATGCTCTTGGTCTTCTTCATCAATGACATCGACGATTTTCCCCTGCATGTTTTCGCTCAACGCTTCTTTGACAGCGTCCATCATTTGGGCGTCTTCCATCTCCGGTGCGAATTGAGAGGCGATGTTCAAGCCCGCGTCCAGGAGCTTGAGGGGCAGGTTGATGTTGACTTTGGTTTTTCCCTTCGCCATATCGGTCACCCGCACCCGCAGCCATTGCGCGGATCCAATCTGCCTCCCGACCCTTTTCGGTTTCTCACTTCCCCCCAAGGTCTTGAGCAGTTTTGAACCCTCTTCGGCGGTTATTTTCCCCTCGTTGATCATTTTCAATATTTTCATGCGTTCTTCTGTGGTTGCCATGTTCGTACTCCTTTTTCTTGTGATGATTATCCGATGATAACTTGGACTCTCTCCCCGTTTTCCCCTTCATCGACATTGATGACCAAGGGGGTGTCTTCGTTTGCGGTGTCCTTGAGGGCGATGAGGACTTCATCTAACCCGGTCGCATCCATATTGGGTATCCAGTGCCCGAAATGTCTCAGCGCCCAGGCGGTCATTCGGATCGGGATGGGAAAACTGAAGGCGATCCTTTCCGGCTTTTCGCCTGGTTTCTGCTGGATGCGAAGGTGCAGCCAGGGGGAACGCCGGCTCCCCCAGGCAAGCGCCAGGAGAGCCACACCCGCCACAAAAGGGATCCAGGTGAGAAGGAAGAGAAAACCAAACCCATGGACATTCCAAGCGGCGTACATCAGCATGCCGCTGAGGAGGGTGATGCCCACCCCGATAAGGAGGGGGATGATCCACCATTGTTTCCATTTCAGAAGGCCGTATTTATCCGGTGTTGGTTCCGTCGATCCTTCGAATGCCTCCCCCTCTTGGTCCAGAAACGCGGCTTCACTATATTCGTCTCCAGCTTCCGAAGATTCCAGGGCTTCGAGGAGGAGAAGTCCCTCTTCAGCGCTGATGGTGTTGTTCTCGATCATCTCCAGGATTTGATTTCGTTCTTTAGATGGGGACATGGCTACTCCTTCCCTTCCAATGCGGAGAGGAGTTCCCCTGCTTCTTCAGCGCTGATTTTTTTCTCCTCCAGCATGTTCAGGATCATCAGCCTTTCATCCTCAGAGACGGATTCCCTCTCCTGTTCTTTCTGGGAGAGAAATTCTTCCAGGTCGAAGGACTTCTTTTTCCGGCGCGCTTTTCGCTGGGCTTTGGCGATTTTATATTCCAATTTCGCTTCCGCTTTCTGGGCAGCCTTCTGTGCTTTCTGTGCAGCCTGTTGGCTGGCTTCCGCGATCTTGGCCCGGACTTGTTCCATTTTTTCCTCCGGGAGGTCAAAGTCTTCCAGGCTTTCCGCAAGTCCGGAAAGATGGTCGCTGAGGTGTTTCTCAAGTGAAGAAAGCTGGGCTTGTATTTGAGCCGTGGTCTGCTGTGAGATCTGCTCCGCGAGCCCCTCCACATCGGCATCGAACGTGAAATCCGGGGACCATGTGCTGCTTTCCGTGCTCAACATGACGTCCTTCCCCGCGGTCAACGTTACTTGGGGACCCCCTTCGCCCATCTCAAATTCGTATTCCTCTTCTTCAATTCTTTGGCTGTCGCCGTTGATATTGAGGTTGATGACCTCTTGTTCACTTTTAATCTTGAAAAGGGCGTTTGTATCCTCGGGTATTTGCGCGTAAAGGCTCCCGCCTGCCTTAAGGTCGTATGCCTGCCAGGGGACAGGGGAGAACACTGCCTGAATATCGCCTCCGGCAGTTGTTTCAATCCCCCCTCCCACTTTATTGATATGTAAGTCTCCCCCGATGCCTTTATCCGCATACTGCCCATCGACATCGTTGACGAGACAATCCCCTCCTACTTGGCCCAGGGTTAAGTCGCCTCGGATGTGTTTGGCAAACAAATCACCGCCCACATTGTTTATGGCGGGTGTGTTGATATCACGCAGGGAAAGGTCTCCCCCCACATTTTTCACGCTCAGAGGGGCGGCCAGGTTGGCAATGGTTACATCCCCACCTATATTGAGAATGTCCACAGCGAGTTGGTGTGGTGCGGAGAGGATGAGATCTCCTGCACTTTCCAGGGTGATTTTATCGCCCGTTTCTTTGAATTTGCTGACTTCATCCATCCCTTCCAGACGGATCTCGGACCGTTTCCAGCCTTTGAGGGTCAAATCGCCACCTGCGGTTTGGATGACCAAACGGGATATGTCTTTTGCAGGAATTGTTTTTTGAGTCATGATTCAGGTACCTCCCCTTCTTCGATCAAGCGGATGGCTTCTTCGTAAGTGATCTTGCCTTCATCAAGGTCGTTGAGGACCTTTTCCCGTTCCTCTTCGGACAAGGCCGTCCCTTCTTCTTCGCCGCCTGGCTCATACCCCAGGGCCCGGATGACTTCGTGAAGGCGGTTGCGGATGGTGGGGTAGGACAGCCCCAATTCCTTTTCCATATGGGTGATTTTTCCCTCCAGCCGCACAAAGGTTTCCACGAAATCCATTTGCTCGGGGCTCAGTTGGGAAAATGTCCGGGAGGAAAAACGACCGTCAATGGTGACATCACATTCTCGGCAGTGTAGGCGGGTAACGATGATTTCTCCGCCACAGATAGGGCATTGGGAGGGTAATGGTTGCATGGTAAGTCTCCTTTTTGAGGGTAGATTATGTTATGACGGCAGCGTGGGTGTTTTTAATCGATGTCCTAACTCAATGATGATCTCTGCGATGTGGAGGATCAAACGACGCATATAGGGGTTCCGGGGCCATTTGGTATGCTCGTCCCGTTCTGCAGCCTGCTGCGCCTGATCCATTTGACCGACTATCCCCGGCGTATGTGTGGGGGTCTTCATCAGCGTCCTTCCTTGGCAGAGATGCTGCCTGATTTTACATTGTGTTTAGATTTTATCAAAAAATTTTATAATGTCAAGGGTAAATTTTAATATTTTCAATAATATACTTGATAATATGTATATCATATTAAATATTGTGGAATCCCCCCTCTCAGGATTAACAGAAAAAACCCGGGCAGGGCCCGGGTTAGGTAACGGGGCGCGGGGTTGTGGGGGGATCAGTTTTCCGCGGTGAGGAAGCTGTGTTCTTCTGCCTTCGCACTGGCGGTCACGGTTTCTGTAAAGCGCGTCATCGCCCCTTCGTATTCGTTTTCACCGTTATGGGCGATCCATCCCCCCAGATTGAAGGGGATCGTTCCCGCAGCGGGAATCCATTGTCCGTTGTACTTGCGGGCGATGTGGATGTGAGAACCGGTGCTCTCCCCCCCTTCGCAGGAAGGATGTCCGATGGGGTCGCCTTTCTCAAGGCGGGTGCCAGCGGAGACCCTGCCCGAGCTGCCGATGTGGAGGTAAAACAAGACCCAGCCTGTGCGGGGATCTCCGTCGCTGTCCAGATCCAGTTCCACGACACCCTCTTCCGAGCGAGCCACCACCCCCCCTGCGGATGCCACAGCCCATTGGTTTGAGGGAGCGCATTCGCCGGCTACGCCGGGGGGTGCGAAATCGAGGGCGGCCCAGGGTTGTCCCTTCCCCCATGCGGTGTGGGGCCCCCCTGTTAAGGCCCAGGTTCTTCCATCTTCAAACGGCAAACGTAAACTTGGCTGGGTCAGGCTTCCCGGGATGTGAGGTTCTGTGGACCATGGATCGGGGAAGAAGGTGCGGTAGATGCGGGCGATGCCCTCTGGACCCACAGCCCGATCGTATTCCTCATGGGACATGACCTGGGAGAAATAATACTGGAGGGCGACCGTGGCGGCGTTTTGCCAGGGATCGGGGATTTCGATGGTGCCGTCGGGGTGATCGAGGGCTTCCACCTGCCCTATCAACCAGCCATAATAACCTTGGTTGAGGGCGTTCGCCGCCCAGACAAGCTGGATGTAAAGCCCTTCATATCCCCGTTCCTCATGGCCCAAGGGGTATTGATCCAGGTCGTCCGGGGGCACCGGGTCGGTGAGGGCTTCCGTTTGGTATTCAAGTAGGATGAGCAGCAGGCGGGGGCTGATGCTGAAATGGTCGGAGATATAGACCACGATTTCAGCCCCGGATCTATTTGTACCTGCTGCAAATTGCTGGTAACTCTTCAACCAACCGTCCTGGTCATTGACGAACGCCAGCGGGTCAAAACCACGCTGGGCGGGCCCATTGACGAACAAACTATCAGGGATGATTTTAAACGCTGTCCCCCACAGGTTTTCGTAATAAATGGGGATGGTCATAGGAAGGCCGGGGGGCAGTGTGGTCACTTCGGAGGGGATGATGGGGTTGGCTTCCCGGATCTCTTCTTCAGTGGTGTTGAAGCGGATGGCCAGGTTGGCCAGGGTGTCTCCGGATTGGGCCTGGTACTCCACCAGTTCGCCAGGAGAGAAAGCGGGGCGGGTGGGGATGGGTGTGGGGGAGACAGCAGGGGTGGGCGTGGAGGTGGGAGGAGGGGTTTCCACCGGAGTGGGCTCTAGCGCCTCACAGGCGACCGCGGTTAAGGAGGTTATGATGAGTATGAAAACTATAAAGGCCGTTCTCTGTTTTACCTGTAACATGTATGCTTATTTCTCTCGCCTGATGATACTGCATGGGGCGCTGAACGGGCTGGCGATCACCGTTTGCCCATCTTTGGTTAAACTTCCCTCGTAGGGTTTGTCACCGGCGTGCACCGTCCAGCCGCCAAGGACCCAGGGGATGGGTCCATTGGCTGCCATCCACTCCCCATTGTATTTACGAGCCATGTGCACATGGGTCCCAGTGGCTCTCCCGCCTTCGCAAGAAGGGTGGCCCAGCTTGTCGCCCGCTTTCACGTAATCGCCTGCCTCGACCCGGCGCCCTGCTTCCGCAATGTGTAAGTATAACAGAACCCAGCCTGTTTGTTCGTACCCATCTTCGTCATGATCGATGGTGACCACGCCGTCCTCGGCCCGGACGACTGTTCCAGACATGGAGGCGGTGACGTAAGCGTAAGATTTCTCACATCCACCCGCAAACCCGGTGGGCCCGAAGTCAATGGCGGATCTGGACCCTTCCCTCTCCCAGGCCCCGTGGGGGCCCCCCGTGTAGTTCCACGTCGAGCCGGCAAGGAAGGGTAGTTCCATGGCCGGTTGGGTGAGGTGGGGGGGGAAGAGGGGTTCGTATTTTTCGACTCGTGGCTCCCAGTCGCCGAACATCTCCCGGTACAGGGCGGGGAATCCGCTGTCATGATTCAGAGCCTGGATCCATTCGTCGCTGTCATAGATTTGGGAAAAGTAATAATGTAATGCTGCCGTTCCAGCGTTGAGGTGGGGGTTGATGCGCGCGGTGATATCTTGAGGCGTGTCTTGGGGGGTGGAGAGGCGGATCTCTGTCAATCGACCTTCCCGCCACCCGTAGTATCCGATGGAAAGCTGATTTACGGCCCAGCGCAGTTGGTTGACCAGACCCTGTTCCTCATAATCCCTGTGCCCGAGCGGGTACTTCAATTGTTTTAGATTCAATTCGGAATAATCTTTCGTGACCCATCCACTCTGGTACTCCAAAAGGGCGAGCAGCAGAAAGGGGTTGATGGAGTTGTTCTCCGCGACCTTGGCGACGATCTCCCCGCCGCTGATTTTCGTCGTGGTCAGGTAATCCCGGTAGGTGCTGAGGTACCCCCCAGCATTTTCCACATAGGCGACCACATCGGAGGGGAAGTCGGGGTCGCGAATGGCTGGGGAATAAACGAACTCGCTATCCGGCAGCAGGTGCTTATTAGAGGTGGTATTGATCAACACGTGAGGGATGATCAGGAGTTGACCGGGATCGATGAATGAGTCCTCAGGGATAGGCTCCTCCGATTGGATGGACTCTGCCAGGACCCCGAAGTGGGTGGCGACGACGTGCAGGGTGTCTCCTGCTTGGGCATAGTACATATGTGGATTCCGGCTCTCGCTGGGGGTGGGGACGGGTGTGTTGGTGGGCAGCGCTGGGGGGGGGGGGAGGGGGGTGTGGGTGGGTGCGGCTGTTGCGGTGAGGGTA
>JAWLER010000042.1:0-7997 GCA_041686005.1 Anaerolineales bacterium
GGTACGCGTTTTGAGCATTGAGCCTGAGCGTGAACGCGTCTCCCTCAGCATGCGTCGGGTGCCCGTCGACGATCAACTGGCGTGGATGATGGATGAGGAGGATGCGGAGACGGTGTCCGAGTTGGAGGAAGGCGCTGACGAGGTCGAAGGGGAGGCTGCGGAGGGCGAAGGGCAGGAAGCTGAAGCGGATGAGGCTGTTGTGGAATCCAAAGAAGAGGATGAAGCAGTGGGGGCTGCCGCTGAGTCCGAAGCAGAAGCCGAAGAACCCGCTGCAGAAGAGGAAAAGGCAGAGGAAGAGGAAGAAGCGGCCGAATCCTCCCCTGAGGTGTCCGAGGGAGAGGCAGAGGAAGAAGCGGCCGAATCCTCCCCTGAGGCGTCCGAGGAAGAGGAAGAAACAGAAGAAGCCGAAGAACCCGCTGCAGAAGAGGAAGAGGCAGAGGAAGAAGCGGCCGAATCCGCCCCTGAGGTGTCCGAGGAAGAGGAAGAAACAGAAGAAGCCGAAGAACCCGCTGCAGAAGAGGCAGAGGAAGAGGAAGAAGCCGAAGAACCCGCTGCAGAAGAGGCAGAGGAAGAAGGTTTATCCGAAGCGGACGAAGGAGGGGATGAGGGAGAAGGGGAAACGGCGGAAGCTGAGGAATCAGAAGAAGAAACAGAGGCGGAGGAAAAAGAATCCGCTCAGGAAGCGTGAAGCTTCACAGCCCCGGCTGAACCTCAATTCTGATAGTTGAAATCATTGGAGACTGGAGAGTCAACCCTCTCCGGTCTTTCTGTTTTATGGGGGATTCTAACCCTGCTGGGACGCTGTGATCTGGGGTTGAGATTCGGACTCGCGGTATTCTTCTTCTAGGGTCTCCCCGCAATCACAACCAAAACCTTGTTTACAATCCAGACAACAATAATGGAGACCCTTGTCTGTTATGGGCGTCCACAGGATCTCAACACCACAACCATCACACCAGATTGTCTCTCGATATTGGACCATATTTCCCTCCCCAACAGTGATGTGTGTTTCATCCTTCGAAACGTTCTCGTTTGAAGCATGATCTCAAGATGGAAAGATGTGTTTGACGAGAGTTATGAATGGAAAATCGGTGCTCTACCTTCTAGCCTTCTCTAATTTCACTATATCAGATAAGAAGGCACTTTACAAGAGAGTACTCGGCATCCTTAAATATTCAACCAGCGAGCTGCGACGGCAGGCACGTTTCGGAGGGGTCCTTCCTGGATGGTGCAGGGGGGGAGGGATTGCAAAAATAACGGCCCGTACGTTTTCGTCAGCACCCGGCGGTCCATGATCACCACGATGCCCAGGTCCTGTTTGGATCGGATCAGCCGGCCGAACCCCTGCCGGAAGCCTAATATCGCTTCGGGGAGCATATATTCACTGAACGGATCCTGGAAGGTTTCGGACCGCGCAGCCACGATAGGATCTGAGGGGACATCGAAAGGGAGTTTGGCGATGACCAGGACGGATAGATCCTGACCGGGGATGTCCACCCCTTCCCAAAACGCCCGTGTACCCAGCAAAACCGCCTGGTCAGATTCGCGAAAATTTTTCAGAAGCGTGTGGGGGGAAGGCCCGCTGCCCTGTTCGTAGACGATGATCCCTTCTTGGGCAAGGGGTGAGGTGATCGCGTTTGCGGTGTTGTGCAGTTGGGCGTATGAGGTAAATAAAACCAGGGCCCGCCCTCCGGTTTCCTTGCAGAGCGGGATCAACCCCTGATTTAGAGCGGCTTGATGTCCTCTGTAGTCTGTGGGTTCGGGGATGTCATTCACCAGGTACATCAGGGCAGCGGTTTGATAATCAAAGGGAGATCCCAGAGTGATTTCCTCCGCGTCGATCGCTTTTAACCGGTTGCGGATGTAGTCGAAGTTCCCGGTGGTGGTCAGGGTTGCCGAGGTGAGGACGACCGCTCTCTTTTCGTACCAGATGTGTTTTTCCATCAATTCGCCGATATGGAGGGGGGCGGCCTGGACGGAGATGAACCTTTGGTCAGGGCTGACCTCCACCCAATAGATCATGTTTGGATCTGGATCAAAGACAAGCGCATCCAAGTTTTCGAATAGTTCATACAATTCCCCGTATACTTCCCTCATATCCCCCAGGACGGATTCGATTTGCGGTTCCTCCTCAGGCGCTCTGAGGATCATCTCTCGGATGCCGTCCCATAATTGCTGTAAATTCTCCAACAAACCGTTGAGTGCATTCCGGCTTTGTTCCCAGGCGATTTCCACATTGGTCCAATCGGGTTGGGTCCTTGTCGAGGTGAGGATTCGCTCTTGATGGGTGTAACGGCCAATCGGTTCTCCCCCCCGCTGATGTTCCAGAAAGGTATCTACAGCCTGGAAAAATTCGCCCATCCGGCTTTCTACTTTAAAGGTTTTATTGGTGATCGTCTGGATCAGGGTTTGCAGTGAACCGAAATCAGCCGGCGTCAGGACATCTTTCCCGTAAGACAGCAGCCAACCCAAGACGCCCTTCTTTTCATCCCCTAATGCATTCAACGCGCGGCGCACATTGGCCTGGGAGGCGTAGAAACTGAGGGCGTTTGTGGTCGCTGATTCCAGGTGATGGGCTTCGTCGACGATGAGGGTATCGTATTCCGGTAAGATGCGGTTTCCTGTGGCCACATCAGCGAGCAGCAGGGCATGGTTGACGATGATCAGATGAGATGTGTGAGCCGCTTGGCGAGCACGATAAAACGGGCAGCGCCCTCCGGTCCTTTTCAGACAATTTTCCGTGGAGCAGTCCTCGTTATCGGCCGATAAACGGTGCCAGATGCGCTCTTCCCTGGGCCCGTTAAGGTTGATTTCACCGCGATCTCCGGAAAGGCTGCTTTCCAACCACACTAAAATCTTGGCAAGCACCCGCATCTCCACATTGTTTCGGGGACCTCCTTTTCTGAGGATCTCGACATGGTGGGGACAAAGGTAGTTCGCCCGCCCTTTCAGGACCGAAGCCCGCAGGTCAAGATCAAGGGCGGCCTGTAAATCCGGGATGTCCTTGGAGATCAGCTGGTCCTGCAGGTTGATGGTGTTGGTGGAGATCACCACCCGGCGCTGGTTCTTTATCGCCCATAACGCGGAGGGGATCAGGTAGGCTAGGGATTTTCCGATCCCCGTACCCGCTTCGATAAGGAGATGTCTCCCTTCCGAGATAGCCTGGGCAGTGGCCCGAAGCATCTCCACCTGTTCGGGGCGGTGTTCGTATTCGGGAAAGCTGTCAAAAAAGGGTCCTCCCGGTTGAAGGATGGCGCTCACTTCGAGGGTGTCCAACCCCTGAGGTGGATCGACAGGATCGAGAGGCGCGATGTCTTCCGGAGGGACGGTTTCATAAAGGGGGTTTTGATATGCCAGGGAAGACGACTTCCCCGCTCCACCGTTCTGTTCCTCCTGATATCGATAATTGAAAGCGCGCTGGAAAGCCCAATTTCCGGGCCAGTTAAGCCCTTTCCCCAGACGGACGATTTCCCGTAAAACGGGGAGAGGAAGCTTCGCGGCTTGAGTATATAGCTTCTTAAATACACCGTACGTGACCTGGGCATCATCCAGGGCTCTGTGCGTCGCACGCCTGGGGATCTGAAAGGCCTGACCCAGAGCCTCCAGATTATATCGACCTGCCGAAGGGAGGAGAACCGCGGCCATTTCGTAGGTATCGATGGCTTGGTTTTCATAAAAAAGGTCGTGGTTTCTCAGGAAGGAGAGATCAAACGAGATGTTATGGCCCAGAATGGGATGGGAGCCTACAAAGCGTTTCAGTTCGTCGATGACCTCTTCGATGGGCGGGGCCCCCCGGACCATGGCAGAGGTGATGCCGGTCAGATCCGTGATGGCGGGTGGGACAGGTCGTCCCGGGTTTATTAAGGTCTGGAATTCATCGAGAATGCCCGAGTTATCAAATTTCACAGCGCCAATCTCGATGATGGCATCCTCTGTGGGGTCCAATCCTGTAGTTTCCAGATCAAGGGCAATGATGATGGTTTTCGTGTCGTCAATCATCGGCTCTCTTCTTATGTTCTAAATCTAACGATGTCGGTATCGATTGTGGAAAGACTTCGCGGAGGTAGAATCGACCGCCCCCTGCGTGCGGTTCCTTTTTTATACGGACTGACCGGGACCGTCATCCACGTTCTTGACAAATTCAGGGGTGCCAAAGTGCAACAGCATCTCTGGGGTTTGGAGTCCCATGTGATGGCGATAAGCACTGAAGATCATCATCGATAATTTGTTGGCTGGGTTCCTGTGATCCCCATACCTAACGGGGTCGACGTCAGATCCCCTGTTTGTTCAGGACTCCGTTTCCATTTCCGCAAAGGAGTTGATGATGCGCGTGATGTGTTTGGCGTGTTTCAAATACAGGTCAATGCGCACGTTCTCATTCGGTGCGTGGGCATTGGTGCCGGGATAGCTCAACCCTGCGGTGACCACCGGCAGGTCCAGGGTGTGGACGAAGGCGTAATTAGGTCCCGAGCCTCCCACCATGGGCACCAATTCCATGGGCGAGTGGTATATCCCCTTCGATGCTTCGACGACCAGGTCCACAAAGGGGTGGTCGGGGTCTGTCCGGGCGGGTGGGCCGCCGCCCAGGAATTCGATCTCTACGTCCTCGAATCCCTTTTCGTCCAGATGGGTTCGCAGTTGCTCCAGCACCTGGGGAGGGGTTTGTTCCGGCACCAGGCGGAAATCGACCTTGGCGGAGGCTTGGGCGGGCAAAACCGTTTTCGATCCTTGTCCTTGATAACCGGAGGTCAGGCCGCAAATGGTGCAGGTGGGCTCGAAGACCGCGTTCATCCGCAGCTCCGTTTCATCCGAAATGCCTCTCAGGAAATGATCCACACCGTAGCGTTCTTTATATTCATCGATAATGGGGGGCAGCGCTGCCATCAACTCCCGGTCCCGCCTGGTGGGGGGGATGATGGGGTCGTAGAAGCCGGGCAGCTGGATATTTTCATTTTCGTCTTTTAAGCTGGCCAGAGCCCAAGTAAGCCGCCAGGCGGCGTTGGGGAAGATCGAACCGCCGGTCCCGGAGTGGACATCCTGGCTGGCTGTGGTAACGGAGAGCTCGACATAGCAGATGCCCCGCAAACCCAGATAGAGGAGGGGGACATCCCGGTAATCCACCCCTCCGAATTCCCAGATACATGCGTCCGCGGCAAGCAGGTCTTTGTGCTTTTTGATGAAGTCGGGGAGATGGACGCTGCCAATTTCCTCTTCGCCTTCCACAATGAATTTGATGTTGCACGGCAGCTCTCCACCCTCTTCCAGGAGGGCGTCGATGGCAAATAAGCGGCTGACGAAGTGGCCCTTGTCATCGCTGATGCCCCGTCCATAGACTTTCCCATCCCGCTCTTCGGGCTCAAAAGGCGGCGAATCCCACAGCTCAAGGGGTTCGGGGGGTTGAACATCGTAGTGGTTGTAGATGAGCAAGGTCTTGTCGCTGCGACCCTTTCTCTCTCCAAGCACGACTGGAAACCCTTCCGTTTCTTTTATTTCCACATCGAATTTCCGCCCCTCAAGCATTAACGCGACCAGATGGGCCGCTTCTTCCATGCCCCAGCCTTGGGCGGCGACACTGGGCTGGGCAGCAAACCGCTTCAATTCAGTGAGGCTCTGGTCGATATGGGTTTCCAAGTAAGAATCAATGGCAGTGTATGTGTTCATCAGGATATCTCCTCCAGCATAGATTCAATACGGGCAACGATCAAGTCCAAGGCGACCGTGTTATATCCCCCTTCAGGGATGATGACGCTTGCATATCGCTTAGACGGTTCCACAAACTCAAGATGCATGGGGCGTACGGTGTCCAAATATTGGCGGATCACAGAATGGGTGGTCCGCCCGCGTTCATTGATATCTCTTTGCAGACGGCGTATAAAGCGGATGTCGGCGTCCGTATCTACGAAGATGCGGACATCGAACAAATTCCTTAACTCCGGTTCAGCGAGGATGAGAATCCCCTCGATGAGAATGATGGGTTGGGGTTCAATCGGGGTGGTTTCTTTATTCCGAGTGTGGGTTCTGAAATCATAGCTGGGTAATTGGATCGCTCTCCCCGCTTTGAGGTTTTGAATATGTTTGATGAGCAGACTCGTTTCCAGAGAAGAAGGGTGATCGAAATTGATCCGGTCCCGTTCCTCTCGGGGGAGATGGCTGAGATCTTTGTAGTAGGCGTCATGAGGTAAAAAACAGATTTTGTCTGGACCCACCCTTTCCAAGATGTAATTGGCGATCGTCGTCTTCCCGGAACCTGTCCCACCCGCGATACCAATCACCAGATTGCTTTCATTTTTCATAGTGTTGATATTATACTTGATAACAGAGGAAGGTCGCTGACTCAATCGGTCCGGTTTTTCGGGAAAGGAGCAGTATGGAAAGGCCCCAAGTCCTGCAGGAGGAGGTGCAAATCATCTTATTTGATGGGGTTTGCAATCTGTGCTCCGGATGGGTGTATTTTGTTTCGCGGCGGGACCCCGATGGTTTGTTCAAATTCACCCCCATCCAATCGGATCCGGGACGGGAGATATTGGCGTGGTTGGGGCTTCCTGAGGAGGGGGTGGAGATGATGATCTACGTGGAGGGGGAGCGCTGGTACACAAAATCCAGCGCCTTTCTACGCATTGTGAGAAGGCTTCGCTTTCCCTGGCCTTTGTTGTTTGTGGGGATCGTCATCCCCCGAGTTATCCGGGATTGGGTTTACGATCAGATCGCAGCGGTCCGGTACCGGGTTTTTGGCAAGAGGGCACAGTGCATGGTGCCCGATGAGGATCTCCAATCCCGTTTTTTATAAAGGGGGGATGTCCCAGCCTTTGGAAATTGCGCATAGCCAATTAACCGGGAGTTTTAAGAGAGCATTTCGTGATCACTACAGAAAGGTCATCATTTGTGCTAAGGAACATACCCATGATATACAAGTTATAAGACTTGTAATATAAAGATACAAGTGTTATAATTTGTATAGAATCAATACGCTCAAGGAGGGGAGATCATGGGAGATGAATTCTACGCGGTGATCACGGGAGATATCGTCGGCTCATCGCAGATGGAAATGGAGGAACGACGGGAGTTACCAGAGATGCTCGCTGCCTTTTCAGAGCGCTTGCGTGAACAATTCCCATCCGTGCCTTACCCCGTTTCGATCTACCGGGGAGACAGCTGGCAGTTCCTCGTTAATGACCCTGCTCGATCCCTCAGGATCGGGATATATTTCAGAACCTTGGTCCGCAGCACGATCAAGGTTAAAGGCGCTGATACCCGCATGGGGATTGGGATTGGGACGGTCGATTTTTTGATCCAAGAAGAATTATCTCGGGGTGATGGGCAGGCGTTCCGGTTGTCTGGGGAGTGTTTGGAGCGCTTGGAAAAATCATCCCGGGTGGGGATCGCCTTTCCTGACGAGTTGTCCTCCCCACTCAGCGAAGCAGTCCATGTCATCCTGGCTTTTATGGATGGGATGGTGACTGGGTGGACGGCGAAACAATCCCGGGCCATTTCAGGGGCGATTGTGGGTTATACTCAAGAGGAAATCGCTGCGCGGTGTTTTGAAAAAGAGATCTCACAGCAAGCGGTGGCCCAACACTTGAAACGGGCAGATTGGTCGACTTTTGAAAAAGGGACGCGCTTCTTTGAACGCTTTGTTCCCCAAATCCTCCCCGGTGATGAACGTGGTTTTTGACAAGCGAATTCGTTTGTATTTCAGGTTTACATAGCTTATACCTTGTATCGTGATGTGCTGAGGGACATATGAAACCCTTTCTGGCGATCTGTCTTCCTCTTCTGACAGCTCACGTATTGGTGAGATTTGTCATCTATTCATATCCGAATCCGGCCCTTAAAACCGGCAGGGAAGCGCTTATCCGGAGTCTGCTGATGGGCGGGATAAGCTATCTGTTTTTGGGGATCCTCTCTGCCTGGAACATAACCCTTGGCGTCGTCTTTTCCACGCTGATCGTTGCCTTCCTGTTTGGAAAAGAGCAGCGGTACGACTGTACCTATTTCTT
>JAWLER010000042.1:8097-15202 GCA_041686005.1 Anaerolineales bacterium
ACTGTACCTATTTCTTTTGGGAACAGGCGTTGCAGGTCAGCATCCTTCTGGTGTTCTCTTGGGCTGCATCCTCCCCTTATGGACCCCAGCATTCATTGTGGAACCGCTGGATCGGTGAGGGGTATTATGACCTCATGCTGTGGATCCTAGGCGGCTTGTGTGTTCTATACGTGGGTGACTCGATCGTCAGTTGCGGCGTTGAACCGTATTATGCTCAGATTGAGACCTACCGGGGAAAAGAAGAAGGCGGATTCCACCAGGGCGAGGTGGGTTTCCCGCGGGGATTGCGCGCAGGCGGGAAGATCATCGGACAATTAGAGCGCTCCTTGATTTATCTCTTCGTGCTGGTTGACCAACCCCAGGCGGTGGGCTTCCTGATCGCTGCCAAATCCATTTTCCGCTTTGGAGAATTAATGCGATCTGAAAATCGCATGGAAGCGGAATATATCATCATCGGCACCTTGCTGAGTTTTTTGTGTGGGCTTTCTGTATCATACTTAGTGGTGTATATCTCATCTTTGATGTAGCCATCAACAGCAAATTGAAAAGGAAAACCTCATGAAGAAAACCATCCTCATTCTCACCCTTATTGCCCTGTGCTTTTCAGCCGTTTCCTGCACGGCAGGTCCCAATCAGTTAAAGGGTGTCCCTGATGACGAAGGGCAAGTGGCGGGCTTTTGGGAAGGCTTATGGCACGGCCTGATTTCCCCCGTCACCTTCATCATCTCTTTGTTTTCCAAGACCGTGTACGTTTATGAAGTCCATAACAATGGGGGCTGGTACAATTTCGGATTCTTGTTGGGCGCTTCGATCACCCTTGGTGGGAGCGGGGGCGGCGCTGCTTCCAGCAGAAAGAAGAGAAGGGATTGAACCGGGTTCGTCCCCGCTGCGGTGCGGGGAAACCCCCAGATAAAATCCACATTGTCCTGGTTAAGTCGATCTCAGCCGGGGTGTTCTACATGGGTCTGTGTTGTGTCTGTTGGTCCCCTTCCGGTCGGGAATCCTTGTGGGGGATGGAGCATATCAGCGCCCAAATAAAACCCTAAATGAACCTTTGAAACCATTTCATCCATCGAAGGTCTCTGACCTCACTTATCGATGAGAGATCCTTTCCGCTTCTTCTGGCTTTGACCATAGGATGCAGGGGGCTTTTATGGTATATTGATGAAGCTTAAACACCCGTATCATTCCAATGAGCGGATGAGCTGATCGACTACAATTAATACGATATGCAAGGAAATAAGGATGCATGATTCAACTCAGGGAGTTTTTTTGGAGCACCCGTACATTTTTCAATCTCACCGTTCCCCTGTCATGGGGACAAAAGGGATGGTGGCTACCAGTCAACCCCTCGCTGTCGCTGCTGGTCTGAAGATATTGGATAGAGGAGGGAATGCGGCGGATGCCGCGGTGGCTACCGCCGCGGCCCTCAATGTCACCGAACCCACCTCGACGGGGATCGGTGGCGATGTTTTTGCACTCTATTATGAGGCGGGGTCCGGGGAGATCTCAGCTTTGAACGCCTCAGGGAGGGCGCCTGAGTCTTTATCCCTAAACCGTTTGGAGCGGGAAGGGTTCAGCGAATCCCTCCCGCCCTTCCATCCCTATACCATCACGGTCCCGGGGGCCTGTTCCGGGTGGTGCGATCTGGTCGAGCGGCATGGAAAGTTGGAGATGGGAGATGTGCTTGAACCGGCAGTGATTATGGCTGAAAGGGGCTTTCCGGTCGCGCCGGTGACGGCTTTTTTCTGGGAGCGGGGTGCGGAACGGCAGCTTAAACATGCCCTCAACGGGGAGGAGTTGATGATCGACGACCGCTCCCCTCGGAGCGGCGAGGTGTTCCACAATCACGGGTTGGCGCGCACATTTAAATCCATAGCTGAGAACGGAAAAAGGGCTTTTTATGAAGGGGACATCGCCCAGGCGATCGTCTCTGTGGTGGAAGAGGCTGGGGGGTGTCTGACCATGAAGGATTTGGCTGACCATCAGGCGACTTGGGAGCAGCCGATCTGTGCAAATTACCGGGGCTGCAACATCTGGGAATGTCCCCCCAACGGACAAGGGATCACGGCCCTGCTGGCTTTGAACATCCTGGAGGGTTTTGATGTCGAAGGTCAAAAACCCCTCTCCACAGAACGCCTGCATCTTCAGATCGAAGCCTTGAGGTTGGCTTTTGCGGATTCCCGTTGGTATGTGAGTGATCCCGCGTTCCAATCCATTCCCGTGGATGATTTGTTGTCCAAATCGTACGCTGAACGACGGCGCCGATTGATCGATCCTGACCGGGCTACCGTGGACCACAAACGAGGATCGCCGGTTTCCTCTTCCGACACCGTCTACCTTACCGTGGTCGATGGTGAGGGGAACGCCTGTTCCTTTATAAACAGCAACTACATGGGCTTTGGGACGGGGATTGTCCCCCAAGGGTGGGGATTTACCCTCCAGAACCGGGGACACAATTTCGATCTCAACCCTGATCACCCCAACGCCCTGGAACCGGGAAAGCGGCCCTACCACACCATCATCCCCGGGTTGATCACCATCCCACCGGAAAAAGAAGTGACTGAGGGTCCCCCACAGGAAACCCTTTTCGCCTCCTTTGGTGTGATGGGGGGATTCATGCAGCCTCAGGGGCATCTTCAGGTGGCGTGCGGGTTGATTGATGATGGACTTGACCCCCAAGCTGCACTGGACAGGCCCCGTTTTTGCATCATGGACGGCACTTCAGGCGGGAAAGTCGCTTTAGAGCAGGGCGTACCCCTCCCGGCGATGGCGGGACTATCACGGATGGGTCACGAGATCCAGCCGGTGGTGGGTTATCGGAGGGCGATATTTGGTCGGGGACAAATCATCCTCAGGGATCCGGAAACAGGGGTCCTGTGGGGAGGAAGCGATCCGCGCGCTGATGGATGTGCGATGACGTTGTAAAGGTATAGGATAATGCGAATCAAGATTAGGCAGTGTAGAAAGGGTTGTTGGGATGGATAAAAAAGATCGGATCTTTGTTATTGGTATGGTGTGCGTTGTGATCGGCAGTTTGATTGGCATATTGTTAACTGCTGGCATGGTCTGGGCGGATTTAGAGGCGATGTTATTCATCTTTGGTTTGGAGGGGGATGAAAGCACAAATGACTTAGATTGCCCGGTGTTGATGACCACCAATGAGACGCGGGAAGTCAGTTTAACCTTGAAAAACCCCGGGGAGAATGTGAACTCTCCTTATGTGATAGCGACCATCTCCGAGGGGTATTTCACGCTGACCCGGAACATCAAACAAGAGGTGAAATTGGATCCCGGGGAAAAGAAAAAGGTCAGCTGGGAGATATTCCCGGAAGATGCAGCCTACCAAAGAATCGTCCTCTTCAAAGTGTATGTGAGACAGTCTTACCCATACCCATCTCTAAAAGGGAATTGCGGTGTTCTGGTCTTGGATGTCCCCTTATTGAAGGGAAAACAGGTGATGGCGTTAGCTCTGGGATTGACGTTCGTGATGATTTTGGGGGGAAATGCCATCCTCCAGTATCAGTATCGGAATGCCGCCCTTGGACCCAGTCGCCAGTATATGTCAAAAGCGATGTACATCATGTCCATCCTCATCGCCTTGGGCATATTAATTAGTTATTTGGGGTATTGGTTAGGTGGGTTGATCTTATTGTTCATCATCTTGATCATGATCGTCATCCTGATATTACAGGTCGCCCTGTGAGGCCCCCATCTGCCTTTGGGGAAGGAGGGAGGTTTTTCGGGTCGGTCAGGTCACTCAAGGGAACAAGGGTTGATAGACCTCTCCGGCTTTGATGAGAGCCTCCTGTTCCTCTTGATCCAGTTTGGTGTAATTCTCGCAGGCCTTCAATACCAAAGGCAAGAGCGTCAAATCTCCTGCTGTGCATAACCCTGTGATCTCTTGTGAGAGGACGAAATCGACGCTTTTTTGGATCTCCTCTTCTTCATCGAAGGGTTCATACCAGGTATTGTATTTTTGGGGTTTATCCCCCCATTTCCCCTTGGCGATGGACTTGATGATCATGGTACCCACATCCCTTTCCTGACAGAGGTCGAGCAGTTTCGCAGTCGCATCCCGGTAGGTTTGGTCGGTATATTGGATGTAGTTGATGGGGAAGAGTACGGTGTCGAAGTCAAACCGTTCCAGCGCCTGGAGGAGGATATGGGGGATCGCGACACCATGCCCGGTGATGCCCAGGTGTCGGGCCAACCCCTCATCACGGGCTTCCTGTAAAGCTTCGATCGCTCCCCCAGGTCCTAGGGCAGCGTCCAATTCCTCCTCCGTCGTCACCGCATGGAGTTGATAGAGGTCAAAATAGTCCACCTGCAAGCGGTCTAAGGATTCCCGCAGTTCTTTTGCAGCCTCTTCCTTGCCCCTTTCCATGGTTTTGCATCCCAGGAAGAACCGCCCCCTTTCTTTGGCCAACCAGGGGCCTAGGCGCTCTTCAGCATGGCCGTAGGTTGGAGCGACATCGATGTGATTTATCCCTGCATCCAGGACCCTTTCCATGGCTTGATCAGTTTCGTCTTGGGTGGCTTGAGAAAAGGCAAAAGCGCCTAAGATGGCCACTGTACTCTCATGTCCCGTTTTCCCCAACCTTCGGGTCTCCATCTCTTTATCCTCCGTTATTCATGAAGTTTTGTTTTTCCAGATAGTCCAGGATCTGCTTCGAAAACTCCTGGAAGGGTTCCCGCGTGTATTTTACATTCGTGTAAAGTTGGGCCAAATTCTCGACGCCGTGCTCCTCAACCAACGCTCGCAAGCGGGGGGATTGCATGTACCGCTGCCAATCCACCTCTTCTTTTTTATGGTAAATGCGGTGGATATCTTCCTCCGTGTATTCGTGATAGAGCTCTTCGTGGACCAATCCCTCGAGCGGTAATCGATGCCGCAGCGCGGGGTCTTCATCGGGGTATCCCAGACAGAAACCCACCACCGGGACCACGTTTTGCGGCAGAGAGAGGGTCATTCCTACCTGGTCGCAATTCACCAGTGTGCTCCCTAAATAGCATATCCCCAGACCCTCTGACTCAGCGGCTAAAGCGACGTTTTGGGAGACCAAAATGGCATCAATGGCACCGACCATAAAGGCCAAAAAGCTATCGAAGTTGTCCGGCGCGTTATGAAGGGCAAGCCATCTCCGCATGCGGTGAAAGTCCGCGCAAAAGGTGACAAAGACGGGAGCCTCCAAGACCATGGTGTGATTCCCGAGCGCGACTGATAGAGCCTGCCGGCGTTCTTCCTCTTGGGTGAGGATGATGGAATAAGACTGCATATTTCCTGAGGTGGAAGCCCGAGTCCCTGCGGAGAGGATTTTTTTTAAGATTTCTTCTGGTATGGGATCTGGTTTGTATTTTCTGATCGAGCGGTGTTTGTGGATTTGGTCGATGGTGTTCATTTGATCATCCTTGTCGCAATGGGACTGTGTACGGAGTCATAGATCATGCGGTTGAAAAAGATCGAAGGGTATCAGAAAATCTGGAGAGCGGATGCGCTGTTTATCCATTCACCACACCATACATTTGGTCAGGGCCGAGTTCCTGTGGGAATCGATCCCGCAACCGGCGGCGAGCGGTATCGCACAAATGACAGGCGTCAGCGAATTTTCCATCGATCGGTAGATTGTAAAGGCGGAATAATTCTGCAGGACCCCCTCTGAGCAATGGCCCGATGATGGGGTGATCCTCCGGCTGGTATTGGCTGCACAGCTGGGCGAGAGATGCCTGGTTGACATTTCCCATGGTGATGCCCTGGCAGACGTGCAAATATCCCAAAGGATCGACATGAACCCGTGATGGGGCGCGTAGGTCTTCGTAAGGACAAGATGTGTAAGCTGTCCAGGGTTGTTTTTCAAAAGCGTAATCCACCAGCTCCTGCGCTGCCCGCCCGCGGTAGCGGACTTCAGAAAGCCCATCGGGAAGGACGCCTTTTACGGCAGGCGCGTTTTGATCTTCCGGCTGGGCGATGGATATCACGCCCACCGGAATCCCAAGCTGTTCAGCAGCCTGGGTTGCATGATGAGTCCACCTCTCCATTTCCTCATCGTTATGATACTGGTCTCTGCTGATGGTAAGGGAGTCAAGGGCTTCCTCAAAAGGCTTCAACCACATGACAGCGTCTTCAAGGCTTAAGGCCCAATAGGCGTTGCTGAGTACCCCCACCTTGTAACCGAGATCCGCTGCCTTCCTGATCCCATGGACCATCAGCGGGTAGTAGAGAAACGGTTCTCCCCCTTCAAAGTAAATTTGATCGATGCTGGGGACCTCTTGGGCTTGGCGAAGCAAGTTTTCCAGTTTTGCCCAGGTCCATGTTCCTCGTTGATTGGGGCTCCCCCATACAAAGCAGTGATCGCAGGAATAGTTGCATACATATGTCAGGAGGATGTGTAATCCAGTCAGGTTCATGGCGGATCTCCTCACTTCTCACCCTTCAAGAGGGTTTTTATCAGGAACACCCTTTGATTTAAGTATACGATAGGTTGATGGATTATTCCAAGTGTTCTCAAGGAACCGATCCAGCACATCTCAGGCGGTCTGGGTGTCATTAGGTTATACTTCTTAAAATGAACCGATCGAGTGAGGGCTGCGCGGTGACCAGTGCGAGACTGAAAGCCAATGGGATGCTTCTGATAACAGCCATCATTTGGGGTGGTGCCTTTGTGGCCCAGCGGGCGGGGATGCAATCCCTGGGTCCCTTTACGTTCAATGGGCTTCGCTTTGCTTTGGGGACGATCACTTTGCTGCCGATCTTCTTATGGAGAAGGGGAAGGCATCAAAAAGATGATGTCGATTTTCAACGAACCGTCCTGATCGGTGGGGCGGCAGGTTTATTGCTCTTCGTGGGGGCCACGTTTCAGCAGCTTGGTTTGGTGTATACCACTGCGGGAAGAGCTGGATTTGTGACGGGGCTATACGTCATCATCGTCCCCCTCTTGGGCATGAGCTGGGGGGATCGCGCTCCTCTTCAATCCTGGGCGGGCGCTGTGTTGGCCGTCGTTGGCCTCTATTTTTTGAGTGTGAAAGAGCAAGGGACGATGGCGTTAGGGGATGCCTTTGTGCTGGTGGGCGCCTTTTTCTGGGCCGGACATGTGCAGTTCATCGC
>JAWLER010000001.1:0-200282 GCA_041686005.1 Anaerolineales bacterium
TCATGTTGTTGTGAAATGTCCGACGAACCGCCGGATGCGGACCCGCATGTCCGGTGGTGTGGGAGGGGGGTAGTCGCGAGGCTCCCCCCTATCCCGATTCTTAAAGGGCAAACATCAGGCATCCGGTGACAACGCATCCTGCAGCGTGCGCACGTCCCTCATAGAGAGGGAGCGTTCTCCTTTTTCCTCTTTCCGGATGAATTTTTTCAACTGCAAGGCATGTAAGGTCGGAGAGGGTGCCTCCTCCGCGTCCACTTCCATTTCGTCGTTGGTGAAAATAAGGGCGGCATGGATGGGGGGGATCTCGAATTCCGGTATTTTCTTCAAAAATTTCCGTAACTTCTCTTTTGCAGCAGCGATCTCCAGCGAGGGACGCCCGATGCTGTCCTGGGCGAAGAATTTCAAATAAATGTTGCCCCCTTTGCGGTTCCATTTCCCCTTCTTTTCATCATAGGTAACTCGTCCTTTTTGATGGAAAGGGAAACATACCCAGATACCGGCTGGGCCGACCAAGAGATGCTTCACCGGTGTGGTGTAATGGTACAGCGCGTAGCGGTCATCCAGCCCTTTTAAGGCGTTGTCCAGCGCGATATCTGGCCTGGAGAGGCTGCCAAATTGATTGGTGTAATGAATACTGATCTGGGAGAGGACAAAACCGACGATGAGGGCGATGAGAGAGTACCACACCTGGGTTTTGTAGCGGAAGCTGAGGTACATTCCCCCTGCTAATATGACCAACGAGACAATGCCGGCATACTTGCCGATGTTCGCATTCCGTTTAATCATCTTCTCGTTTCTGATTATTTTCATAGGGGATCTCTCTCCTGCTATGGTGAGGACTCGATGACCTGGTTGTGAAGCTGCTCTTGAATGGCGGTTTTCAGGTCCGTCAATAAATTAGATTCCACTGACTGTTTGGCGCGTTTGATAGCATTGATCAACGCGACATGATCCGATCTTCCATGACCTACAAAGACCAATCCGTTGACACCTAATAATGGAGCGGCGCCAATTTGACGGGGATCTAAGCGTTTTTGGACGTGATCAAAGGCCGGCATGGCCAATGCTGCCCCTGCTTTTGTGCGCAGGCTGCTGGTCAATTCCTCTTTGAGGATATCAAGGAGGAGTTTGGATACGGCTTCACTGGTTTTAATGAGGATGTTCCCCGAGAAGCCGTCCGTGACGACCACGTCAACCTCGCCGGCGAAAAGTTCCTTCGGCTCCACGTTGCCGTAGAAATTCAAGTTGCTCCTTTTCAAGATCGGGAAAGTATCTTTCACTAACTGGTTGCCTTTCCCTTCCTCTTCGCCGTTTGACAACAGCCCCACCCGGGGGGAGCGGATCCCCAATACCCGCTCTGCATACAGGGATCCCATAATGGCGAATTGGAGCAGGAAGAGCGGTTTGCAATCCGCATTTGCTCCGATGTCAGCTATGACCGTGTGGCCTTTCCGGGTGGGGAGCACGGTGGTCAGGGCCGGGCGTTTGACGCCTTTGATCCGCCCCAAACGGAAGAGAGCGTTGACCATCGCCCCGCCCGTGTTGCCCGCTGTCACAAAAGCCTGGGCTTCCCCTGCTTTGATCAGATCCAGGCCGACTGCCATAGAATTATCCGATTTTCGTCGTGCATTCCGGGCTGGTTTATCGGTCATCTCCAAGACTTCCGGGGCATGGACGAGTTTTACTCGGGGGTTTGGTTCTCGCTCCGCCATTAAGGGTTCTAGGATCTCCTCTTGTCCGACCAGTGTTATGGTCAGCCCCAAGGCATCGCTGGCCTGGTAGGCTGCTTTCACTTCTGGACCTGGATAGCTGTCGCTTCCCATAGCGTCTAAGACGATGTGCATAGAGATGCTCCTTGATTTTTCGCTTGTTTTTGGGTGATCTTGACAAGCTTCTGTAGGAGATTATAATACCTCTGCTCGCAGCAGGGTAGGAAAACCCGTGTGGCGAGTTTTGGAAAGAACGATCATTTGCGCTGGTGCTGGAACTGGCAGACAGGTATGGTTGAGGGCCATATGCCTTCATAGGCGTGCGGGTTCGATTCCCGCCCAGCGCATTGCTTGAGCCGCCCTCCGGGCGGCTTTTTTGATGAAGGGGGTGCTGAGATGTTGATTGTCCTGCCTGGAAATCAAGCGGGGGCTGAGATTGATGGTGACCTCTTCCTCCTTTTCCCTTGCTATAATCAAGGAAACACTTTGTGATTCTCTCAGGAATATGGTTCTTTTCCTGACATCATAATCAGCAGGGAGGGAAGGGTCATGGACAAGTTTTTATCTGCCATCTACGATTTAGATGCACCCCACATCGTGGAAGCCAACCGAAGGGGAGAGATCACGTCAGAGCAAAGAATGCATATAGCCAATGTGGTCTCCTTCTTCCAAGAATTCAGAAGCAGGGGCCCATGGCTGCTGATGCTTTTTTTGATCCCCTTTGGCTGTATCTTCTTGTCCGCTCTGATGCTGAGCCAGGATGTGCCGGGAAAAATTGTCTTGGCGTTTGCAATCGTTGTATTTTTGTCTGGTTTGGCCCTTTTTATATTTAAACTGGCGAGGTTTTTGACGTGGAGGAAGACGGTCAAAAGGGAATTGGAGGATGCGACCATTCACCATGCGATGGGTGAGTTGGTCTTTGGAAAAGAGGCTTTCGAAGTGAAGGTTTCAGACCAACGCCTGCGGTTGCCCTATGAAAGCAGGGGGGATTTGGTACCGGGTGTGCACTATACGGTGTATTACTTGCCAGAATCCAGGATCGTGCTGTCCGCGGAGCCGCTGGAACCCATAAGGGAAGAAAACGTAAGTGAAAGTTTGACCAAAATTCTGGCTGATGTGAATCAATTCTCCCTGGAAGGCCTCCCCGATAACCGCCGGGGCAGGTTACATCGAAGTCAAATGCGGCAGTTCATTCCCAATATCATCGTTTCCCTGTTGTTAGTCGTGGTCCCTGTTGGCATCATCGCCTACCAGGTTTTATTTCAGGATCTTACTCTGGATCTTGGAAACCTGGATGCAGGCATGCTGGTTATGGGCGTCGTCTTTCTGGCCCTGGTCTTGGTCGGGCTTTACCGCTTAATCTCTTTATTGTCAGATATGATGGGGGGGTGGGTGGAAAGCGTGGAGGGCATAGGCACGAAAGAAGTAGAAGTGAAGGAGGATGCGGAGGGAGATACCTCTACCTATTATTACTACGTCGTGGGGGATATGAGGTTCCAGGTCAAAAAGCCTGCTTATCGAGCCTTTGAGGAGCACAGGGAATACCGCGTGTTTTACACCCCGAGTTCGAAGCAGATGGTCAATATTGAAGTCTTGTAAGCCCTTCCTGCCTCCCGGGTCTTGGATGTGACCCCTTTCCTCGATCGGGGTCCTCGTCTGCAACAAAGATAGCGCCAGAAAGGAGGGAAATCCCTTTCTGGCGTTTTCCTCATGGATGGAAAGTGTTCTGGATGGCTTTCTCATTCCAATGGCTTAAATTTAGCAGTGAAATGGCGCATCAATTCCGGCTGGTAAGTGATCTCGAACCCGTGTAAATCCTCTTTTTTGTCGTTGATCTTTCTCAAGATTTTCGCGACGTAGTCGAGGTGGCTCTGTGTGTAGGTCCTGCGGGGGATGGCCAAGCGCACCAGCTCCATTTCAGGATAGACCATCTCACCCGTTTCCGGATCTGGATGGGCGAACGCCACCGAGCCTAACTCCACGCCGCGGACACCCCCTTCCAGGTACAGCGCCACTACCAACGCTTGTCCGGGGAATTGGTATTGGGGGATGTGGGGGAGCAATTTTCCAGCGTCAATATACACGGCATGCCCTCCTGGTGGTTCGAGGATGGGGATGTCGATACATTTCAGCCTGCCAGCCAGGTACGCAGTTTGTTTCAAACGATATGCCAAGTAATCCTCATCCAATCCTTCCCGCAGTCCAATGGCGATGGCGTCTAAATCGCGCCCGGCCAACCCACCATAGGTTAGAAACCCTTCTCGCAAGATCAATTCGTTGCCCACTTGCTGGTAGAGCGCTTCGTCATTCATGGCTAAGAACCCGCCGATGTTGACCAAACCATCTTTTTTGGCGCTCATCGTCGCTCCGTCCGCGAGGGAGAAGATCTCTTGGGCGATCTCCAGGGTGCTTTTATCCTCATACCCCTTTTCCCGCAGCTTGATAAAATAGGCGTTCTCTGCATAGCGGCAGGCGTCGATAAAGAAAGGGATCTTGTTTGTACGGTAGATTTCCGAAACCCCGCGCAGGTTTTCCAAAGAGACCGGTTGTCCCCCGCCGGCGTTATTGGTGATGGTGATCATGCCAAAGGGGATGTGGTCCGGACCCTTCTCTTTGATGAAGGCCTCTAGTTTTTCCAGATCCATATTGCCTTTGAAAGGGTGTTGAGATTCGCTTTCAAAGGCTTCCTTGATGACGAGATTGGTGGGGCGCCCCCCCCGGGCTCGAATGTTTCCTTCTGTGGTGTCAAAGTGCATATTGGAAGGGACGTATTGGCCTTGTTTGAGGGCCACAGCACAGAGGATGTTTTCAGCTGCCCGGCCTTGATGGGTGGGGACGAAATAATCAAAACCGAAGATATCATCGATCGCTTTGGAGAGTCGTTGGAAAGACCGCGCTCCAGCGTAGGATTCATCCCCCTCCATCATCCCCGCCCATTGGCCCTGGCTCATGGCGCCCGTCCCTGAATCGGTCAGCAAATCGATGAAGATTTGATCCGATTTCAGTCCAAAAACGTTGTATCCTGCGCCTTGCAGGGCCCGTTCTCGCTCTTCACGACCGATGAGAGAGATGGGTTCAACCATCTTAATTCGGAATGGTTCAGGTGGATGATTGATCATGAGGTTCTCCTGTTTGGCATGAAAAGCTCTACAGGAAGTGTAGCATGGGTGATATGTCAGCCCAAGTGATAAAATACAGTTCTCAGGTGGTGTATGTTTCATGAGGAAGGTGTAGAGGTGAGGAAAGGTATGCTGGAAATTAAAAAGTTTGTCCTGGGGCCTGTTCAGACCAACTCATATTTGATCGCGGACCGCACCACGGGTCGAGCTGTGGTGATCGATCCCGCTTGGGACGGACCTCGGATTGTGCAATCGGCAAATGCAGAGGGGTGGACGATCGAAGCGATCTGGCTCACCCATGCCCATTTTGATCACCTTGGCGGGGTCGCTGGCGTGGTTGAGGGTGTGTCTGCCGGGGAGGAATCGACCCTTAGCATTGGACTGCATCCCAAGGACATGGATATGTGGGAGAGAAGCGGAGGTGCGCCCATGTTCGGCATGCAGGTGGATCCCGGTCCCCGCCCCAACCTGTTTTTCGAAGATGGGCAAACGTTGTCCCTGGGCTCTCTGGAATTTGAGGTGCGCTTCGCGCCCGGCCATACCCCGGGACATGTCATGTTCTATTGCCAGGAGGAAGGGGTCTTGTTCAGCGGGGATGTGATATTTCAGGGAGGCATTGGCAGGACGGATCTTCCCGGAGGGGACTATCAGACGCTACTCGAGTCTATCCAGTCTCAGGTGTTGTCTCTCCCCGATTCGACGCAAGTGCATAGCGGGCATGGTCCCTCGACGACCGTGGGAAGGGAACGGGAACAAAACCCCTTTATCACGTGAAGGTCGTTGACATCTTGGAAATAGAAAACCCTCTTCGTGGGATGGTGATCCTGCAAAGAGGGTTTTTTAATATGGTTGTCAGTTTTATTGGGTTGCTGACGTTATGAAGTTTATTTCGCGTATTCTACAGAACGCGTTTCCCGGATGACGGTGACCTTGATTTTACCGGGATACTGCATGGTTTCTTCGATATTTTTGGAGATATCCCTGGCCAGCCGGGTAGCTGCAAGGTCATCCACTTTTTTGGGTTTGACGAAGATGCGCACTTCACGACCGGCTTGAAGCGCATAGGATTTCTTCACCCCATCGAAGGAGTTCGCTAACTCTTCCAGGGCCCGGACCCGTTTCAAGTATTGTTCTAAACTTTCTCGGCGTGCTCCGGGTCGTGCTCCTGAAATGGCATCAGCCGCCTCCACGATCACCGCTTCCACGCTCTGCTGTTCCACTTCGTGGTGGTGGGCGGCGATGGCGTTGATCACAGGCTCGGGAACGCCATAGCGCTCAGCAAATTCTGCCCCTATCTGGGCGTGAGTGCCTTCCACGTTGTGGTCCATGGCCTTACCCAAGTCGTGTAACAACCCGCCGGCTTTGGCGACTTCGATATTGGCGCCGATCTCTGAAGCCAGGACAGAGGCCAATTGGGCTGTCTCCACCGCGTGGGAAAGCTGATTTTGTCCGTAAGAGGTCCGGAATTTCAAAGCGCCTAATTTCTTGATGATCTCGGGATGGAGTCCGGGCACGCCGGCTTCAAAGGCGGCTTCTTCTCCAGCCTCAATGATCGCCTGTTCAATATCTTCCTTTTCCTTCTCGACGATCTGCTCGATGTGGGCGGGGTGGATGCGACCATCCAGGACGAGTTTCTTCATGGCCTGTTTGGCCACTTCCCGGCGGACGGAGTCAAAGCAGGAAATGGTGACCGCTTCAGGTGTGTCATCCACAATCACGTCCACACCAGCGGCTTTCTCGAAAGCGCGGATGTTCCGCCCGTTGCGTCCGATGATCCTCCCTTTCATGTCATCGGAGGGGAGGGAGACCGTGGATGAAGTCACCTCGTCTACATGGTCCGAAGCGACCCGTTGGATGGCATCAGCGATCAGTTTGCGCGCTTTTCGTTCCCCTTCTTCGCGGGCTTCGGTTTCAATTTCCCGGACGATCCGCGACATATCGTTTCGCGCTTCCTTTTCCACACGCTCAAAGAGGATCTCCTGGGCCTCTTCCTTGGTCAATTGGCTGATGCGCTCCAGCTCCTGAGAGGCCTCTTTGTACATGTTTTTCACCTCGTTCGCTTTTTTATCAAGCGAACTTTGATGTTTGCTGATGGCATGCTCACGGTCCTCCAGCTTTTCCGCCCGTCGGTCCAGCTGGTCGCTCCGCCGCTGTAAACGCTCTTCGTAGCGGTTGAGCTCTGTTCGCCTCCGACTGGCTTCTTTTTCGGCGCCACGGCTGATCTCTAAAGCTTGTTCTTGGGCTTCTTTAATGATCGTGGCGGACTTGGTCTCCGCTTCCCGGAGGATGCGGTTGGCTTGAGTTTGTTTTTCCTCAAGCTGCCTGGTGGTTATATAGTGTTTTAGAAAGTACCCGATGGCGGTTCCTAAAAGGAGGGCACTTATGGCGATAAGGATATAGATGGTAATCATAGGGTAACCTCGTTTGTTTGATCATCGGCTCGAAAGCCGGGATTGTGTTTTTTGATACGTTGTGATCCATGAATAATTGCTGCGAATTCTGTTTTAAGATGTCTTATGCTTGATTTTTTTCCAATTCATCCCAAACGCGCTGCGCGGTTTCTTTGCAGACCTGGTATGGAAATCCACGCCTTGACAGATAGCCGTATAATTTTTTGTTAAATTCAGGCTGTTCCAGGTTTCGAATCCGCCTGATTTTCTTTTGGGCGACTTTGTAGGCCATTTCGTAATCGTCGACCTCAGCAATGGCCTTGTCTATCACCTGGTTCGAGACCCCTTTTTGGCGGAGTTCTGAGCGAAGGGCCCAGCGGCTGCGGGGATGGAAGGCAGCCCGATTCTCAACCCACGTTTCAGCAAAGGCCAAATCATCCACCAAGCCCCTTTCTGTCAGTCGTCGAACGACCTCTTCAATCGCGTCATCTGGGACGTCATGTTTATGTAAATTACGCTTGATTTCTGCGCTGGATCGGGACCGGTAACTGAGGTAGTTGAGCGCTCGTTGGTATGCTTTCTGGATTTCATCTTCTGTTTTCAGTTCTTCGATCTCTTTTGGGCTGAGTTGTTCACCAACTTTGAGCCAGGGAGCGACAGCCCGGGCGATGCCAAATGCGAACTCACCATCCAGGTATACATTCAGGCGTTGGGGGTCCTTTTTTTGTGGTTTGAGATCCGTGATCTTTAACATCATACAGCCGTGACTCTGCCTAGAGAGGCCACGGCTGTAAACTATTTCTATTGATCCCTTAAATTATTTAACGATGTTGCCTTGGAATGACGAATATCAGGATGTTATTCAATACAAATGCCAGTTTACTCCAAATTTCACCTTACTTCGTCAATTGTGACCAACCGTTTCTTTCTTTTCGAACCCACATGATGTGGTTTTGAGATCAATATTTGTTACGCCGCAGCCGCTCCGATGGTTGCCTGCAGCGGCAGGGGTTATTTCAGGACAAGGTTCATGTCGTTTTCGAGACCAGTGAGAGGCGGATTGCGTCCTCTAATGCCTGTGCTACCTCTCGTCTGTATCCTAAGAATTCTTCTACCGCTCGTTGACCTTGTCCCAGGTATTGGCTCTGAAAACGATAGGTAGAACCTTGTCTTGTGATTAGGTTTTCTTTCATGCCCAGGGAAAACAATTCCCTTTCCCTGGATACACCTCTATTATACACGATATCCAGCGTTGTGCGACGTTTTGACGGGCCCAATCTGTTTTTATTGACCTCCGCTTGGATCTTAACGCCAGCGATGTTTCCCGCCTCCTGAATATACCCTTTAATTTGAAGTTCAATGCGCAGGGCGGCATGGAGCTTTACAGTCATGCCTCCGGGTGTGGTTTCTGGGGTGCCGTAACCCGGTTTGATCCTGCTTCTGATCTGGTTCGTGCAAATAAGGGTCCCTTGCGATTGTTGACAGCTTTTCTCAATTTTCCGTAAATGGGGCGATAGCAATCGATTGAGGTAGCCCCAACCCGATGACCCCATCCCTTTTCTGATCTCTTCCTGTGATGCGAGGGCTGCGATGGAGTCAATGACGACGAGATTAACCTTTTGGGAATGAAGCAAAGAATGACACATTTCCAGGGCCTCATTCCCTGTCTGGGGTTGGGCGAGAAGCAGCCTGTCGTCATCCACGCCGCAGCGTACAGCGTAGGCCGGGTTAAGGCCGTTTTCCATGTCTATGAAAACACATCCCAGACCTTTGTGCTGGGCTTGAGCGATGATGTGGAGGGTCAATGTGGATTTGCCGGAGGAGGGAGGGCCATATATTTCTGTGATGACCCCCCGGGGTATGCCGCCCAGGCCCAGGGCGAGGTCGAGTGCTATCGAACCGGTGGGGATGACATCGAGGGATTTCACATCAGGTCCTTTTGCCGGATCGTCACGTTGGGAAGGGTTTGGTGAAAGACGTGCTGTATGTTCAGTGTATCCAAATCTGGCGTGAGGAGCAAGAGGTCAGGGGTACCTGCAAAGGGGATGACAAGGTTTGCCGGTTGATGGTAGGATATTAACTCGTGGAGGTACAACTATGCGTATATGTTTTGTATGTTTGGGAAATATCGTTCGCAGCCCTTTAGCCGAGCACATGTTCAACCACTTGGCGGAAGAGATGGGGGTGGACGGTAAATATGAGGTGGATTCCGCTGGCACATCCGCGTATCACGTGGGAGAGGCCCCGGATGCTCGCATGAGGCAGGTGGCTCGCGAGCAGGGATTGATGTATACCGGGCGTGCCCGTCAATTTCAAAAGAGGGATTTCGATCGCTGTGATTTGATCGTTGCCATGGATATGGAGAACCGGCGGGTGCTGGAGAGTATGGCTGCGACCCCGGCGCAAAAGTCGAAAATCCGCTTGATGAGGGAGTTTGACCCCCAAGGAGGACCTGACGAACCGGTGCCCGATCCCTATTATGGTGGAGCGGAAGGGTTTCGACGTGTCTATGATATCGTGGAGCGTTCCGTTCGGGGGTTGTTGGAGGCGCTAGAGAGTGGACAAGGAGTATAACCCCGTCCGGGATTGGTGCCGGGAACATGGCTATGGAGGGGTGGTTTCCATCGAGCGGGTTGGTGGGGGATGTATCAATGAGGGGGCGATCCTGGAGACTGAAAGCGGTCAGTCTTTTTTTGTGAAGACGAATAACGCGGCCCCACCGGATATGTTCCCCCGGGAAGCGGAGGGTTTAGAAGCCCTGGATGTGGACGATGGACCCCGCGTCCCACGCGTGTATCACGCAGAAGCCAGCTATATCCTTTTAGAAGATCTTAATCCCGCCCCCCGGAAGGGGGAGTATTGGACCACCTTCGGCCGCCAACTGGCTGCCCTGCACGGGCATACCAAAGAGCGTTTTGGATTTGCTCACGATAATTACATCGGCAGCACGCCCCAGGTAAACCCCTGGACGGAAAACGGGTTTGATTTTTTTGCACATCAGCGGCTTCTTTACCAGGCACAATTGGGGAGGGATCGGCGTAGATTATCCTCGGGGGATGTGAACAAAATCGAGCATATCGCCCATCACCTCGAAGAATGGATCCCCCCTCAGGAAGCCTCTCTGATCCATGGAGATTTGTGGAGCGGAAATGCCACCACGGATGAAGAAGGCGATCCTGCGATCATCGACCCTGCGGCTCATTATGGCTGGGCGGAGGCTGAGCTGGCTATGACAAGCTTGTTCGGCTCTTTTCCGGATCGATTCTATAGGGCGTATCAAGAAATTCGACCATTGGAGCCTGGTTTCCGGGACCGGTTTCCGATATATAATCTGTACCATTTGTTGAATCATGTCAATTTGTTTGGCGGGGGATATCTATCCCAGGTCCGATCTATCTTGGACAGATATGCTTAAACTCGCTCTTTCCAGCCAATGTGTGGTCTGTTTCAGCGATCTTCCCTCAACAAAGAGAGGATGGATGTTATCAGGTGCAGGCGGGTTGAAGATGAGTAGTCAAATACCAGGCAAGATGTTAACCCGATTCTTACGCCAAAGCGGTATGATTGTGATTATAGAAAGAACGATGAAAGGAGAAACGAGTTAAATGACCGTTCCTTACTGGGTGCAGGACGCGATTTTTTATCAGATTTTCCCTGATCGTTTCGCCAACGGTGACCCAGGAAATGACCCTCCCAATGTCCAACCCTGGGGGGCAGACCCCACGATTTGGGGGTTTCAAGGGGGCGACTTGAGAGGGGTGATCCAGAAATTTGATTATTTGTTGGATCTGGGCGTGAACGCCCTCTACTTCAACCCCATTTTTCAGGCCACCTCAAACCATCGCTACAACATCAGCGATTATTATCAAATCGATCCCAAATTGGGGGACATGGACGACTTTCGGGCGCTGCTGGATGTGGCCCACAGCAACGGGGTCCGCGTCATCCTGGATGGCGTGTTTAATCATTGTGGGAGAGGGTTTTTTGCATTTAATGATGTCCTGGAGAATCACTCTCATTCCCCTTACATCGACTGGTTCCATCTCAATCATGTCCCCCCCGATGCCTATTCGCCCGGGGATGCGGATGATTATGAAGCCTGGTGGAAATTTAAAAGCCTGCCTAAATTCAATACCGATAACCCCCGGGTCAAGAAGTACATCTACGAGGTTGCGCAATATTGGATCCAGCAGGGGGCAGACGGGTGGCGGCTGGATGTCCCCAATGAGATCGATGACGGGGCGTTTTGGGCGGAGTTTCGCCGGGTCGTAAAATCTGCCAACCAGGATGCCTACCTGGTGGGGGAGATATGGGATGGGAACCCTGATTGGGTGGGTGAGGACCGCTTTGACGGGTTGATGCATTATCCCTTTCGAGAGGCGTTGCTCGGGTATTTGATGGAGCGCTTGACAGCGGAATCGTTCGGGGGTCAGATCCAAGACTTCCTCCACCAGTACGATCAAGACCATGTCAGGTCAATGTATCTTCCCCTTGGCTCCCACGACACGCGGCGTCTGGCAACCGTGCTGGAGGGAGAGCAGAAGAAAGTGAAGATGGCCCTTCTCTTTCAATTTGCGTTTCCGGGAGCCCCTGCTGTGTATTACGGGGATGAAATTGGTTTAGAAGGCGGGAAGGACCCGGATTGCCGCCGCGCGTTCCCCTGGCAGGAAAGCGAGTGGGATATTGAATTAAGGCAGTTTACGAAACGGTGTATTGACCTGCGCAAGCGGCACCCGGTTCTCAGACGAGGATCTTATCATCAACTACATGCCCATGGAGAAGAGGGCACTTTTGCGTTTGGGCGGCGATTAGGAGAAGAAAGCATCCTTGTCCTCCTCAACGCCAGCCCGTCCCGCCGGCATTTCCAGCTGGATGTGGGAGAATTGGGGTACCGGGATGGTCAGGTGGTGAAAGACTTGATCGAAGGAGAGGAGCATAAGGTTTCAGATGCGAAGCTGGTCGTGGACCTCCCACCCTGGAGCGGCACTTGGATCCGGTGAGAAGAGGTGAAAAGGTATTTAATATTTTATTAACGTTTTGTGAAATTTTGAACAAGAATTGATGGTACAATAATACGCTTGGAGGAAACAATGTACATGGGAATTATTCATGTTTGATGATTCATTTTGTTATTTAGAGTAGCAGGAGGTTTTTTGATGAAGGCAGATCGAAAATGGGTTTATTTATTCAGCGAAGTTGAAGAGGCCGAAGAGCATGTAGGGGGCGATTGGGAAGGTGTGCGCGAGTTGTTAGGCGGCAAAGGTGCAAACCTGGCGGAAATGACCCGGATTGGAATCCCTGTACCCCCGGGGTTTACCGTGACAACGGAAGCTTGTAACGCTTTCTTGGAAGCGGGGGAGGAGTTCCCGGAAGGTATGTGGGAGCAAGAGCTTAAGGCTATGGAAGCGATTGAGAAAGAGACGGGAAAGAAATTTGGGGACCCGGACAACCCCCTGCTTGTTTCTTCCCGGTCAGGCGCTGTGGTTTCCATGCCCGGTATGATGGACACCGTGCTCAACATCGGTCTAAACGATGAGACGGCAAAAGGGATGATTGAGCTGACGGAAGATGCGCGGTTTGTCTATGATTCCTACCGGCGACTGGTGCAGATGTTCGGTTCTGTCGTCCTCGGCATCGAAGACGAAGCCTTTGAAGAGGTCTTGGATGAGTACAAGGAGAAGAAAGGCGTCACTTTGGACACTGGACTGGAGGCAGATGATTGGCAGGAGATCACCCAGGAATTCAAAGAGATCATAAAAGACAAGGGGACGGCGTTCCCTGAGGACCCATACGAACAGCTCCGCATGGCGACAGAAGCGGTGTTCAGTTCCTGGAATGTGAAGCGCGCTGTCGATTACCGGAATGCGACGGGCATTCCTCATGACTTGGGCACGGCGGTCAACGTCATGACCATGGTCTTTGGAAATATGGGGGAGGATTCGGGCACCGGCGTGGCTTTCACCAGGGATCCGGCGACGGGTGAGAAAAAAGTCTGGGGTGAGTACCTGCTCAACGCCCAGGGGGAGGATGTGGTGGCGGGCATCCGCAACGCGGAGGAGATTCAGCATCTCGAAGCGGATATGCCCGAGGTCTATGAAGAATTCCTGGACATCTGTGAGAAGCTGGAAAAGCATTACAAAGAGGTCCAGGATGTCGAGTTCACCATTGAAAACGGCAAACTGTGGATGCTCCAAACCCGGGACGGCAAGCGGACGGCCAAAGCCGCTGTGAAAATCGCGGTGGATTTGGCAAATGAAGGTCTGATCTCGCACCTAGAAGCGATTTCGCGGATTGAATCTGACCAGGTGGACACCCTGCTTCACCCTCGCTTTGTGGAGGAAGCCAAACAGGAGGCCATCAAAGAAGGCAGGCGGTTTGCCACGGGTGTGAACGCCTCTCCAGGTGCAGCCATCGGTCGGGTGTACTTTGACGCGGATACTGCGGAGATAAAATCCAAAGAGGATGGTCAGGACGTGATCATGGTTCGGCCCTTCACCAAGCCGGATGATGTCCATGGTATGCTGGCATCCAAAGGCATTCTGACCAGTGAAGGCGGCGCGACATCCCATGCCGCCGTCGTGGCCCGACAGTTCGGTATCCCTTGTGTCGTGGGTGCCTCCATGGTGGAAATCAACCGCGAGGAGCGCCTGTTGAATGCCAATGGGGTAACGGTAAAAGAAGGCGATTATATCTCTGTGGATGGAACCACGGGCGAGGTCTTTACCGGAAAGATTGAATCCGTTTCTCCCTCTCTGGATGAGCAAACTGAGTTGTTGGAACTGCTGTCCTGGGCTGATGACATCGTCGACGAAGAAGGGATCCGGGAAGCCCCGGGAGCCGGACCGACCCGCGGTCTGCAGGTTTGGGCCAATGCCGATTACCCTGAGGACGCGGAACGCGCTCGTTCTTACGGTGCGCGCGGGATCGGTTTATGCCGCACGGAACACATGTTCTTTGAGCCGGAAAGGCTGCCCATCGTTCAGGACATGATCTTGGCGGACAGCGTGGAAAAGCGCCAGGAGGCCTTGGATAAGCTTCTGCCCTACCAGCGAGAGGATTTTGACGGGCTCTTTGAGGTCATGACCGGATTGCCGGTCATTGTCCGGCTGATTGACCCTCCCCTTCACGAGTTCATGCCTGATGAACGGGAAATCTTGGAAGATGTGATCGAGAGCCGCGTCAAAGGGGAGGAAGACAAAGAAAAAGTAGAGCTTTTGGCCAGCATCCAAAACTTGCATGAGAGCAACCCCATGATGGGTTTACGAGGGGTGCGTTTGAGCGTGGTCATGCCCCAAATCGTCGAGATGCAGGTCCGGGCGATTTTTGAAGCGGCGGCGGATGTTAAGTTACGGGGCCTTGATCCCAAGCCTGAGGTCATGATTCCCCTCACCGGGCACATCAATGAGTTGAAAGTCATCCAACCAGATCTGGAGGAGATCGCCCAAAAGGTGATGGAAGAAAAAGGTGTTGAATTTGATTACAAGTTCGGGACCATGATCGAGATCCCTCGAGCCGGGCTGACTGCGGATGAGATTGCGGAAACCGCGGAATTTTTCTCCTTCGGCACCAATGACCTAACCCAGTTTACCTTCGGCTACAGCCGGGATGATGCTGAGAGGAACTTCCTAGTCACCTACATCGAAGAGGGCATCCTGCCCGAGAATCCCTTCCAGACCATTGACCGCAACGGCGTTGGTCAGCTGATGGATATCACCGTCAAGAAAGGGCGCGCTACACGGCCTGAGCTTGAAATCGGGATTTGTGGAGAGCATGGCGGTGACCCAGATTCGATCGAATGGTGCCATCTGATTGGTCTTGATTACGTCAGCTGCTCACCATTCCGGGTGCCGATCGCCCGTTTGGCAGCGGCCCACGCGGCTATAAAGCACAAAAATGGCGCATAGCCATCGTCGGGGATCGCGAAACCATCAAGAGCAAGGTCAAAAGCCTTGCTCTTTTTGTTTCCAGGATGTTGTGTCTTGGTTCCTTTCTTGTTTATCAGGCTGAAAAGCAGCGAAAATGCGCTCTTTCTTGTATCCGCCTGGTGGAAAACCTTATGGCTGAATGGATTGATATGAACGCGGGGTCGTTTTCCATTTTTTATAGTAATATTTAACCAGCCCTATTACAGGTTGGGACCTATTAGTAATAAGGAGGTACTTTTCCAGGGATTGATGAGCATCTTTACCTATCCATATTCATCCTACGAGACGCGGAAATAAAGGAGAAAAAAAGATGGAGATTTGGGAAAGCGTTAAAGAAAACGATATTGTCAAAAAAGTCATTGCATATTTTGAGAAGTATACGAACACCCAACCGGTGTTGGATATCTTGAAGTCCCCTAAGGCGTTCCAGAAGGTCATCAGTATAATCCTGCGTATTTTTACGGTTGTTTTTGGCCTGATATTATTCGTGTTATGGATCCGAAGCTGGAGATTTATCAATCAATTCAAATTTTTTGGAGGATTAGGCTACCTCATCTGGCAGCTTTTTTTCATTTTTGCCGCAGTTTACATCATCAAAATTATGTACCAACGGTTCGTTGAAATCACTGATTTGCCTGAATCCGATTATATTATCACCCCCATTATCGCCTTACTGCTGGTCACATTTGGAGAGGTCGTCTTCATCTTCCTTGCGATCATGAGTGTCCCCGCCATGCTGGCGGTTTGGTTAGCGGGTACTTCCCTGTACTACACGGGTGGGACGTTGGGCATGATACTCTCCTCCATGAATGCAGTGAATCCTCAAAATATATTCCTGGCTGGGATCAGTGTCTTCGTCACATCGTGGGTAGTTGGGTTCTTGATATTGATATTTGCCCGTTTGTTTGTGGAAACGACCCTGGCTTTGGTGACAATTGCCAAAGAGGCCTCCACACTCAGGCGACACATTATCTCTGAGGATTGAGTGTTGTCCTCACTCCATGTTAAATGAAAAACGGTGCTCATCTCGAGCACCGTTTTTTTGGTGGGGAAAGGAAGGGGGAATCACGCAGCGTCCTTCTCAAATTCTTTCTCAGCGTACGCAACCCCTTTGTCCAGGGCTTCAAAGTTCATGGGGAGGGTTTTCCGGTGTCGCTCAGGGATGTGGTCTTCCAAAGCCTGCTTGACCATCTTTACCGTGAGAATCGGTTTCATTTTCAACATGGCCCCTGTCATGACCATATTGGCCAATCGGGCCATGCCGATATCCTCTGCAATTTCATTGGCAGGGATGAGGAGATGGTGGATGTCTTCTCGTTCAAATTCCCGGTTGACCAAGGAAGAATTGGCGATTAATACCCCATCTGACGGCATCAGGGGTTCATATTTGTCCACGGAAGGCAGATTCAGGGCTAAGACGATGTCCGGATTTCGAACCAAGGGGGAACCGATCAATGCCTCTGAAATGATGACCGTGCAATGGGCGGTCCCACCCCGCATCTCCGGGCCATAGGATGGGATCCAGGTCACTTCATACCCGTTGTCCATCGCTGCGTAGGCCAAGACCTGTCCGGCAAACAATGTCCCCTGTCCTCCGAATCCTGAAATGATAATACTGGTTTCTTCCATAACTGACTTTCTCCTTTATACCCTGAGATTTTCCAGGGCAGGAATGACTTTATAATCGCCCAATGGAAATACCGGAACCATTTTCTCTCTCACGAAATCCAAGGCTTCTTGGGGTGACATGTTCCAGTTTGTGGGGCAGGAAGAGAGTAATTCAACGAGGGAGAATCCCAACCCTCGTTCTTGGGCTTCAAATGCCAGGCGAATGGCCTTTTTGGCCTTCCGGATATTGCTGGCATCATGCAAGCTTCGCCTGACGACGTAACCTGAACCTTCCATTTGGGCGAGCAACTCTGCCATTTTCAGAGGGTATCCGGCCAATTCGACATCGCGTCCATATGGGGAAGAGGTGGTTTTCATCTCGGCTAATGTCGTCGGTGCCATTTGACCTCCGGTCATCCCATAAATGGCGTTGTTGATGAAGATCACGGTGATGTTTTCGCCCCTCCCGGCAGCGTGCATGATTTCAGCGATGCCGATGGAAGCAAGGTCCCCATCCCCCTGATAGGTGAAGACCGTATTTTGGGGAAGCACGCGCTTGATACCGGTGGCCATGGCTGGCGCGCGCCCGTGGGCGGCTTCCACGAAATCCATGTCTAAATATTCATAAGCGAATACGGAGCATCCCACCGGTGCCACACCAATGGTTTTCTCCCGCAAACCCATTTCATCGATGACTTCTGCCACCAAGCGGTGCGCCACACCGTGTGTACACCCCGGGCAATAGTGCGTATGGACATCAGTAAAGGATTCAGGTCGTTGATAAACGACTTCTGTTTTTGTTTCCACCATCATGCATCTCCCATTCTCATTTTTTCTAAGCGATCCATCCACTCATTCCGTGGGTCCCCCTTCATCTCCCCTTTGTTTTTTGAAACCCGGCGGATCTCATCTAAAATCTCGTCCGGAAGGGGGGTCACGCCGCCCAAACGGCCGTAAAATTCGACCGGGACCCTGCCTTTGACGGTTTTCAACACGTCGTCCAGCATCATCCCAGTATTCATTTCCACAACTAAAATCCTCCGGACCTGATCGCATAATTCTTCTAGCCGCCTTTCCGGAAAGGGGGCAAGGGTGATGGGACGCAGCAAACCCACGGCGATCCCTTCGTCACGAGCGTCTCGCACAGCTGAGGATGCAACCCGACCCGCGGTGCCAAAACCGATCACCAATATCTCCGGATCCTCCATATGGTATTCTTTGTAACGGACCTCATTTTTTTCGGCTTCTTTCCAACGTTTGAGAATCCGCAGATTCGTGATCTCTTCATCCTCTGGATCGATGTAGATGGAGGTCAGGACGTTTCGCTCGCGATCTTTGGCGCCTGTCACAGCCCATTCGGGCGGTTCCTTGGACTCCTCCTGCATGGGGGGTAATTCCGCGGGTTCCATCATTTGGCCCATGTTACCGTCCACCAAAACGATCACGACGGATAAGTATTTTTCCGCCAGATCAAAGGCCAAAGCGATGTAATCAATCGCTTCCTGCACCGTGGCTGGTGCGAGCACTAGGGGGAAATAATCCCCGTGCCCGCCCCCTTTGATGGCTTGATAGTAATCCCCTTGCGAAGGGGCGATGTTTCCCAGGCCTGGGCCTCCCCGCATAACGTTGACGATCACAGCAGGGACTTCCGTGCCCGCGATGTAAGAAATGCCTTCACTCATCAAACTTATACCAGGACCGGAGGTCGCTGTCATCGCTCTTTTCCCCGCACAGGCTGCGCCGTAGACCATGTTGATCGCCGCCACTTCACTCTCCGCTTGAATGAAGGCCCGGCCGATTTTAGGCAGACGTTTTGCCATGTGTTCCAGGAATTCCGTGGATGGAGTGATGGGATAACCGAAAAAGGCGTCCAATCCCGCTCGGATCGCCGCCTCCGCAAAGGCTTCATTTCCTTTCAACAATTCTTTCGCCACTGTCTAAGCCCTCCTTTTGACTGTACTTCTTGACCGGCGTTGAGGGGTTTCCCGGTACACGGTGATCGCAGCATCGGGACAGACCACAGCACAAATGCCACAGCCGGTACAAGTTTCCTCTATCATCTGAGCTGGATGGTATCCCTTTGGAGTCAGGTGTTCCATGTCTAGGCGCAACACATCCTGGGGGCAAGCCTCCACACAAAGACCGCATCCTTTGCAATACAATTCGTTTACTTCTATCCAGCCAGTAACAGCCATCTATATACTCCTTACGATTTGACGCCAGTAAAAGTGTGAAATGGGGGGATTCCGCATGCCCGCTCGATGTTCGAGCCTTAACCCCTGGATATCTCCATTTCATTCTACCTGGATTATATGAGCTAAAGGTGTTTTTTTGAAGTGACAAGATTCAGGTCTCGGCGTAATGATTATCAGGTAGTGTCATAAAGGGCGGGGGCGGGTATTTTAGGTGTTTTTCTGTGCAAAAAAGGGGCCCAAAAGGCTTTTTTCATTGACAGAACAGTCCTTCTTGGTATAATGGCACGGCGTCTATAGAGAACCATGTTAGATGCGTCAATGTCCTGAATGGACCCCCAACTTCCCCACAGTCCGGCGGGAGGGTTCAGCCAAACGCAGGGCTGGTGGCGAAGTGAAGATTGGAGGAAGGTATGAAGTACGCAATTGTTGAAAGTGGTGGCAAGCAGTACAAAGCCATCCCGGGCCAGACGATCCGCGTTGACCGTCTGTCCCATGAAGTAGATGATAAAATAGAGCTGGAGAAGGTCCTTTTCGTTGCCGATGACGGCGATTTGATGATTGGAACGCCCACCCTGAAAGGGGCAAAAGTCAAAGCCACCGTCGCTGATCAAATCAAAGGTCGGAAGATACTGGTCTTCAAGTTCAAACCCAAGGTCCGGTATCGAAAAAGGCAGGGACATCGACAGCGCTACACTTTATTGAAAATAGATGAAATTGTAACAGAGTAGGGAGTGGAAGATGGCTCACAAAAAAGGTGGCGGTTCAACCCGCAACGGTCGCGACAGCGAATCAAAACGCTTAGGGGTAAAGAAATATGCAGGGGAAGAGGTGACCTCGGGTCACATCTTGGTACGCCAGCGCGGAACACCCATTCACCCCGGTCTCAATGTCGGACGGGGTGGTGATGACACCCTGTTTGCGAAAGCAGATGGCGTGGTATCGTATCGGACGATCCGCGGTGGGCGAAAGCAAGTAAACGTGATCCCTGTTGATTAATTGTTAAGGACTGGTTATGAAAGAAGATATTCATCCCACCTATTACCCGGAAGCGAAGGTCATTTGCGCCTGTGGCAACACGTGGACCACAGGATCGACGGAAGAGGTCATCCGGACCGATGTTTGCTCTGCATGTCACCCTTTCTTCACGGGAGAACAGCGCATCGTGGATACGGAAGGCCAGGTCGATCGTTTCTATAAGAAGATGAAGGTCCACGAGGAAATCCAAAAAGAGAAGAAAGCGCGGGAAGAGAAGAAAAAATCCGCGGATGTGTCCATTGAAACGTTGGATTTGGGCACCCGGGTGGAAAACGCACTCAGCGACGCCGAGATCGTGACAGTGGCAGATATACTGGAGGTCTTAGAAGGTGGCGAGAAGGCCATGCTGGATGTGAAAGGGATTGGACGAAAATCCCTGATTGATATCAAGAAAGCGCTGCGAAGTGCGGAATACGAAATCCCGGAAGCTGCCGAGGAGATCACGGTCTAACGAACGAAGCCAATCAATCTTTGATAAAATACAGGCAGATGATTTCATCTGCCTGTTTTTGTTTATAGTACAGCCTCGTTTTTATTCGGGAAAGAGGAAAGAGAGCCTATGAAACATCATCATGGTCGAATGGAAGTGATCACAGGCCCTATGTTCTGTGGGAAGACGGATGAGATGATCCGCAGGCTGCGGCGGGCAACGATCGCCAAGCAGAAAGTCATGGTCTTCAAACCCCTATTTGATATTCGTTATGACCGGGAGAAGGTGACCTCTCATGCGGGAAATGAATTCGACGCCATCCCCATCGAAAGCGCATCAGAGATTCCCAGCCGACTGGATGACGATGTCAATCTGGTAGCGATTGATGAAGCGCAGTTTTTTGATGAAGACATCGTTCCCATCTGCCAGGATCTGGTCAACCAGGGGCTGCGCGTGATCGTAGCGGGTCTGGATATGGATTTCCGGGGCGAGCCTTTTGGTCATATGCCCACCTTGCTGGCGCAAGCGGAGGAGGTGGATAAACTGTATGCGATTTGCATGACCTGCGGCGAGCCGGCCACCCGAACCCAGCGTTTGGTGGATGGAGAACCAGCAGATTACGACGACCCAGTGGTCATTGTCGGCGCAGCTGAAATGTACGAGGCGCGTTGTCGGGAACATCACCAGGTTCCCCGCCAACAAAAGGATGAATGATGCAAACATATCATGAACTTCTCAAAGAGGTTTTGATCACTGAGGCAGAGTTAAATGATAAAGTTGCTGAGTTAGGAGCGATCATCAGCCAGGATTATGAAGGCGAGGATATCCATTTGGTTTGTATCCTGAAAGGGGGGGTGATGTTCTTGACGGATTTGATGCGGGAGATCACCGTCCCCCATACCATCGATTTTATGGCGATTTCCTCCTATGGGGTGGGCGTCCGGCAGACGTCGGGACAGGTTCGTTTGACCATGGACCTGCATGAAGACATCCGGGAAAGAAATGTCCTTTTGGTGGAAGATATCGTGGACAGCGGCAACACGCTGAACTCGGTTTTGGAACTCCTCGCCACCCGGAAACCAGCCACGCTAAAAGTCTGCACGCTGTTGGACAAAGTGGAACGCCGTGAAGTCGACGTCCCGCTGGATTATGTGGGCTTTGAGATCCCCAATAAATTTGTGTTTGGATACGGCTTGGATCTTGATGAATACTACCGGGAGCTGCCTTTTATCGGTGTGGTCGATGAAGAACGATATACACCCCCAACGTAGCGATGGGGATGACCCTTCCGGCACTGGATGGGAGCAGGGAACCACCTGGATGAGATGAATGGAAACGCTGACGCTGTCCCATACCCTTTTATCCTGCGCAATCCATTTCCTTGGGGAAAAGGGCCCCTGATCATCCCATCTCGGGGGAGGTACTGCCCCCCGCCTTGATCCATTATTCTTATAACCAATGAAGAAATCATTTTTATTACCTCCTCTTTTTGACCGGGTCAGATCGATTCTTTCGACCAGGGAGGCGTATCTGGTAGGGGGTGCCATCCGGGACGCTTTGCTGGGAAAAGAAACACACGATCTGGATTTCACTCTGCCCATCCACTCCATTTCCTCAGCCAGAGAGATAGCAGATCAATTGGGGGGCGCTTTTTATATTTTAGATGAGGAGAGACAGGCAGCTCGTGTCATCATCAGGGACGAGGATGCCGAACGCCATGTCCTTGACTTCACTACCTTGCAGGGCGAAACCATTGAAGATGACCTTCGGACAAGGGATTTTACGGTCACAGCAATGGCCCTGCTGGTTCAGGATCCGGCCACATTGATTGACCCATTAGGCGGCATATCGGACCTAAGGGAGGGCGTTCTTCGCCCTTGTTCAAGTCATGCCATAGCGGATGACCCCATCCGCATCCTGCGAGCCCTCCGCATGGCTGTCCAATATGATTTCCGGATGGCAGACGCTCTTAAAACCCAAATCAGACGTTCTCTTTCCGGTTTAGAGGAGGTTTCTCCTGAGCGCCTTCGAGATGAATGTTTCCGGATGTTAGAAGGGCCAAACCAAGCTGTGGCCATGAAGGCACTCTCCTTGTTGAATGTTTACCCTCGCCTGTTCCCTGGATATCCATCCCTTTCCAAATACAATCAACGCTGTTTGCGGTATCTGGAACAGATGTGGGATGTATTGGGAAAGGAACACGATCCGGAGGCTGCCGGGAGTTGGGCTATGGGCTTGAGTGTGTTGCGTTTAGGTCGCTATCGAGAGCGCATTCGAGACCATTTCCAATCGACTCTGGTTCCGACACGCTCTGTACGCGCCCTGGTATCATTTTCCGCTCTGTTCCTGCCAGGCGGGGGAGAAGAGGGAAATGCCCCCTCATGGCATGAGATCATCAAGGACCATGCCCGTCGATTACGACTGAGCAATGAGGAAATCCAGCGCCTGGAGGGCATGACGGCTGCCTGCCAGGCTTTTCGAGACTTTGGGCACGACGAAGACCCTCCGTCTTCAAGGCAGGTATACCGCTATTTCCACCCTGTCAATGGGGCGGGTGTGGACGGTATCTTTCTTGGCTTAGCGGGGTTTCTGGCTCGTCACGGCACGGCTGCCCCTTTGGAAGCATGGCCGCGAATCTTGGATGCTGCCCGGAGCTGCCTGGAAGCCTGGTGGGAAAAACGGGACCAGATCATCTCTCCGCCCTTATTGGTGACAGGCGATGACCTAATAAAAACATTTCACTTGGCGCCGGGACCCCTGATTGGGATGATATTAGAGCGGATCCGTGAAGAACAAGCTGTCGGTGAGATCAAGACGAAGGGGGAGGCGCTGGCCTTTGCAGAGGCGATCATTTCCCGTCATTAGCCTTTCCCTGGTTGCCCCTTAAACACTTTCTGGACCCCCTTCATCATTCATCTATCGCAAATGGTGGTGATCGAGTAAAATGCATAGGTGTGTTTTGTGAGGGTGATTCACTTGAGAGATCGTCTCGATTGGATCCCTTTCCCATCCACTCTCGGGGTACCCCCATTTTTGATGAGGATGAAAGAACTGGTTCCTTGTTTTTTGGTTGTTGGGAAGGGTTGATTGGAAACGGCGATGACTGAATCCGTAATGCGCAGTTCTGAATTTACATTACCTAAAGAAAAACAGGTGTCGGAGAACGTACGGCGAGCTCGGACGAGTCCTGTGCGCTGGATTGCCGCCCATGCCATCCGATACTGGTATCTGGGCATCGGGATGTTGGTAGGAGCGGTCAGTAATGCCGCTTTTGCAGCCATTGTCCCCATGATTATCGGTCGGGCCATGGACGCTTTGTTGCAGGACCCCCCGGATGTGGCGCTTTTAGGACGATTTGCGCTCTTTATCCTCGTCACCCAAATCGTCCGGGGTGGACTGCAGTTGGGTCGGAATTTCAGCGCAGAATTAACTGGACAGCGGATGGAGCGAGATATCCGGCATGAGTTATACACCAGCATGCTGGGAAAAAGCATGACCTACCACAGCCTGCAGCCGGTGGGGGATGTCATGGCGAGAGCCACCAACGATGTCCGGGAGATCAACTTCATGTTCAGCCCGGGTCTGAATCTTGTCATAGGCTCGTTGAACTTCATTTTCATGCCGATCATCCTTTCCTTTCAATATCATCCTACCCTGGTCATTGTACCTCTATCCTTTCTCGTGCTTTATGTTTTGTCGCTATGGCAATACCTTTATGAGTTGCGCCCGATCTCTGACGCGGTGCGCAAAGCCTTTGGGGCGTTGAACACACGTTTGGCGGAAGCGGTGGATGGCATCGAGACCGTGAAAGGGATGGCTAATGAGAAAGAGGAAGTGGAGCGTTTTGAGGAAAATGCCCGTGAATTCCGGGATAAACGGGTTCACCAGGGGGATGTAGAAGCGCGTTTCATCCCCTTGCTGCTGATGGGGCTTGCCCAAGCTGCTGGTCTCGCCCACGCTATCTACCTTTTTCAGGCTGGGGCTATTAAGGTCGGTGATATTGTAGGGTATTTTGGCCTTTTGTTGTTACTCAGATTCCCTACCTTTGTTTCCTTATTTGCTTATTCTCAGGTCTCATTGGGCGTGGCCGGTGCCCGAAGGATCCTTGAGTTGATCAATAAAGAGACGGAATTAGATCAAAATATCCAGGGCTACGATCGAACCATGGAAGGGGAATTGGAATTCCAGGAAGTAGATTTTGCGTATCCTGAGGATGAATTGTCGCTTTCCGGGATCGATTTCAAGGTCTATCCGGGAGAGACGGTGGCCATCGTGGGTCAAACCGGCTCCGGAAAGACCACGCTGGCAAAATTGGTCAATCGTACCTATGATGTGGACAGCGGAAAGGTCCTTATTGATGGGATCGATGTCCGGGATTGGAACCTGGAAGCTCTGCGGCGCCAAATTTCGATCATCGAACAAGATATATTTCTCTTCTCAGACAGCATCGCGGAGAACATCGCCTTTGGCAGGCCGGATGCTTCCCAGGAGGAGATCGAAGCGGCCGCAAAATCTGCCCAGGCTCACGAATTCATTTTATCCTTTAAAGATGGGTATGAAACCGAACTCGGGGAACGGGGCGTGACCCTTTCTGGCGGCCAGCGCCAGCGCTTGGCATTGGCCCGGGCTTTTCTAACGGATCCCCGCATCCTGATCTTGGATGATTCCACCAGTTCGATCGACAGCGAAACGGAGGATGAAATTCAACGGGCTATTTTCAAAGCGGCGGAAGGGCACACCACGTTGATCATCACCCACCGCCTCTCCCAGATTAGATGGGCGGATCATATCGTCGTCCTTCGCAAAGGGGTCATCGCAGCCAGTGGTACCCATGAGGAGTTGATGGAGACCTCTGAGGCATATCGGCGCATTTTCAGCGAGTGAATGAAGCGATTGGAATGAGATCGGCGAACCAACTATGGTTATCAGGTAGACTTTTATGGGATTTTTCTCTTCTTTAGACACAGAAGAATACGATCGGGAATACCAGGACAGGGAATTGGCAGCCCGGATTGTGGGTTATTTGAAGCCCCATGGGATACGTATGTTTTGGATTTCGATCTTCATCACCCTGGTGGCGGTAGCCGGGGCTGCTCTGCCCATCTTGGTATCAGATGGGATTGATCGATTATCGCGCAACGCGCAGGATGAGGTCATCGTTTTATTGGTAGGTCTTGTCTTTTTAAGCGGGTTGGTCACCTGGGGGGCGAATTGGATCCGACGGCGCTTATCGATCCGGGTCATCTCTGATGTGGTCATGACCTTGCGTACAGATGCCTTCCACTCTGCTGCCAACCATGACCTCTCTTTCTATGACAAGTTCTCATCCGGACGGGTAGTATCCCGGATCACATCAGACACCCGCGAATTCGGGAATCTGATCGTCCTGGTTACGGACCTGATCTCTCAGATGACTCAGGCGGTGATTTTAGGTGTGGTCCTGGCGCGGATTGAATTGCGGCTTTTCCTATACGTGATTGGTTTTCTCCCCCTCTTATTTTTCGTCGCCCTTGGCTTCCGGAAGATCGCCCGTAAGGTGACCCGGGAAGGGATGCGGGCCATGGCCAAGGTCAATGCCACCATCAAAGAAACCGTCAGCGGGATCGCGGTGGCAAAGAATTTTCGCCAGGAAGGGGCGATTTTCGAGGATTTTGATGAAGCAAATTTGGATTCATACCATATGAACGTGCAGCGCGGCTTTGTGCTTTCCCTGGTCTTCCCCGCCTTGAACGCGCTGGGTGGGGTGGGGACGGCAATGCTGGTCTATGTGGGGGGCATGAATGTCGCCCAAGGTGTGGTCACCGTTGGTTCCTGGTATCTGTTCCTGGTCAGCCTGGATCGATTTTTCTTTCCTGTTTTGAATCTGTCTGCTTTCTGGGCACAGGTCCAGCAGGGACTATCAGCATCGGAGCGCGTCTTTGCCCTTATCGATGCCGAACCCGCTGTGGTCCAGAAAGGACACATAAAACCTGAGCGCTTAGAGGGAGAAGTTCAGATTCAGAATCTGTACTTCCGGTATGAAGAAGATGAGTGGGTTTTCCGGGATTTCAGTTTACATATTTGTCCCGGGGAAAGCGTGGCTTTGGTGGGACATACGGGGGCGGGGAAATCATCGATCGCCAAGCTGATTGCCCGTTTTTATGAATTCCAGTCGGGTCAAATCTTCATCGACGATTACGATATCCGTGAGTTGGATTTGCACGCTTACCGAGACCAATTGGGGATGATCTCGCAGGTGCCGTTCCTGTTTTCAGGCACGGTTGCGGAGAACATCCGCTACGCCAACGAACATCTCAGCGATGCAGAAATCCGGGACTTGGCCATGAAAATCGGGGATGGGCATTGGTTGGAAACACTGCCTGACGGCTTGCAAACGGAGGTAGGGGAAAGGGGTGGGCAGCTTTCCATGGGTCAACGCCAGCTGGTAGCCTTGCTGCGAGTCCTGGCGGAGCATCCAGCGATATTCATCCTCGATGAAGCCACCGCAAGCATTGATCCCTTCACGGAATGGCAAATTCAGCAGGCTCTGGATTTGATATTGAAAGACAGCACGAGTGTCTTGATCGCCCATCGACTTTCCACGGTGAAGTCTGTGGATCGAATCGTGGTGTTGAGGGAGGGGAAGATTATTGAAGAGGGAGATCATGAGGGCTTGCTGGCCCAAGGTGGACATTACGCGAATTTGTACAATACCTACTTCCGTCATCAAAGCCTGGAGTATGTGGAAAAGACGAAGAAGCTGGCCGAGGAGAGACGGTTGTCCTGAGCGAGACCTGGGCCTGGGGGTATCTCCTGCTGAACATCCGCTGTTCGTATAAGGGTAGCGCCCTGAATCAAAACACTCACCTGGGATTTAACCAAGTGAGTGCTTTTTATTTACGCAGCTAGGTTTTGGATCAGATTTGGAACTTGCCATCCTTGTAAAGCAGTTCCCCATCCACACGGATCTCGCTGTCCTCTTGGACGTCACAGATGAAATCCCAGTGGATGCTGGATTTGTTCTTGCTCCCCGTTTCCGGGTACCCAGCGCCTACTGCCATGTGGAATGACCCCCCGATCTTTTCGTCATAGAGGATGCTTTTTGTGAATTGTTGGATGCCGTAGTTTGTGCCAATGGCAAATTCACCCAGATAGCGTGACCCTTCATCCGTGTCCAATTGGGATATCAGATATTCTTCATTCTTTTTCGCGCTGGCCTTGACGACTTTGCCGTCTTCAAATTCCAGACGTACGCCGGACACTTCCCGCCCGCCGGAGATGGCGGGGTAGGTGAACTCCACCCAACCGTTGGCTGAATCCTCCACGGGACCGGTGAAGACCTCGCCGCTAGGCATGTTGTTTTTCCCATCCGAGTTGATGAAAGTGCGGCCCTCGATGGAGAGGGTGAGATCCGCGTTTGGGCTTTTGACCACGACGTCTTTTTTACCTTCTAGCCAATCGACGACGTTTTGTTGTTTCTTGTGCACCTCTTGCCAGGCTTTGACAGGGTCCTCCTGATCTACAAAGGTCGCGCTGTAGACGAAATCCTCATAATCGCCCAAACTCATGTCCGCTTCCTGCGCGTAGGCGGGACACGGGTATTGGGTCAGGACCCAGTTTAAGTCCTTTTCGGCAGCCCTTTTCAAATAGGTCTCTGTCAAACCGCGTCGGGCTTTCCTGCGTGTTTGCTGTTTTTGGGGATCGATCCCGGAGAGCGAGCGGGTGTTTTCCGTGGCCCGGAGGCTGATCAGGCAGTCGACTTCCTCGTAAAGGGTTTTTGTAGTGGGGTCGATCCACGTCAATTGATCCTCCGTGGCATAGAGGAGGTTCGTCTCATCTATGTCATCCGAGCCCAATCTGATCGTGGGCCGCCCTCCGGCTTCCAGCACGGCGCGCAGAACCTCGTTCACCAAGGGTTCGGCGATGATGTGCCCTGAGATCCATACCCAATCTTCCGGTTGGACTTCCACAGAATAATTAACGAGTAATTCAGCTAATTTTTTTATGCGAGGGTCTGTCATTGTATATCCTTTTTTATATTTGATGTTTTTCCATTTTATCATGCTGTTTGGTGAGTGTAATCCACTCCGGCAAACTGAGGGTTTCCGCCCTGCGACTGGAAACGATACCGGCTGAATTTAGCATGGCCTCCACCTTCTCTTTGGGCCATCCTAAACCTGCTGATAAGGAATTGCGTAAGGTTTTCCGCTTGTGTTGAAAACCGGCTTTTATGAGTTGGAAGAAGGTCTCCCGTTGGTCCGCCGCAATGACCGGTTGTGGGTAAAGGTCAATACGCACACAGGCGGAGTCCACCTTGGGCGGGGGATGAAACGCTGAGGCTGGGATCCGGGAGGTGATGTACGGTTCGCCGTAGATTTGTACGCTGAGGGCTAAAACACTCATGTCTCCGGAGACAGCGCAAATTCGTTTGGCTACTTCTAACTGTACGGTGAGGATCATGCGCTTGGGTTTGTTTTCAGCTTCCAGCAGATGGCGGATGATGGCCGAGGTGATGTAATAAGGGATGTTGGCGACGACGATATAGTCGTCTTCATCGATGATCTCTCCGGGTGTGAGGGATAAGATATCACCTTGAATGATGTCTACATTTTTGTGGCTTGCCAGCACTTCTGCCAGGGGTGGGATCAGGCGATCGTCAAATTCGACAGCGACCACCTGTTCAGCCATCACGGCTAAATATCTGGTCAGATGCCCCAATCCCGCGCCGATCTCCAATACCGTGTCTTGGGGGGAGATGTCGGCGATTTCAACGATGCGTTCCAGATCGCTTTCGTTGACCAGAAAATTTTGCCCCAGGCTTTTATCGGGGCGGAGGGCATATTTCTGCATCAAAGCTGAGATGTTGATAGGTTCCAATTCAGGCATAGCGAGCGTATTATAACACCCTGTGTGGTACACTGTTCAACGTTGTATCAAAACAGTATTGTGCAAATCTGTCCCTTTCACGAGGAGTTTGATCCTGAGATATGTCCCCTCATAAACGTAGGATTCCGAAGCCGTTATCGGGGAGTGAAGAAGGCACCTGGGCCCATCACACGATTGTGGTCCGGTTTCAAGAGATTTTGAGACGAACCCGGTCCGAAAACGATTTTCCACCCTCCATGGATCGCCGCTTGGAAGCCTTGGGTTCTGAGATCCCGGAGAGTCCCATTCGACAACTCCGGGACCATCATGCGCCCGACGCGGAGGATTGGCGGTCCTTCGTCGCCCCTTACTTGGGATCCGACTGGTTGGATCCCCCCTGGTTTTTTGTGGAGCATTACTTCTACCGGCGTATTTTGGAAGCGGTCGATTATTTTGGCGGAGGTCCTGATCCTTTTCAATGGCAAAAGGAACGAGGTTTGCAGGCTTCCACGGGCATGATCGTGCCCTTGGCGAAACAGGTGGATGAATGGCTGAAAGAAGAACCCTTTTCTAGGAGGGCTGTGGAAGACATGGTTTACTATAACCTGTGGGGGAACCAGGCGGATTTGAGCCTGTGGCCTGCGGACAGCGAGGAGACACCCGACCATACAAACCTGAACCAAGCCAATCAACATCTCCTGGTGGATGACAGCGGTAAAGTGCTGTCCCTTCTTGAGGACCGGGAGGGGCGTGGGGTAATCGTTGATTTCCTGATTGATAATGCCGGTTTTGAATTGGTGAGTGACTTGGCTTTTGCAGATCTGCTCCTATCTAAAAGTTGGGCAGGGGAAGTCCGTTTTCATGTTAAGGGGCATCCCACGTTTGTGTCCGACGCCATTGAGAAGGATGTGGAGCACACGATCTCTTATTTGTCTGCAAACGAGAGCGATTTGGTCCGTGCGTTAGGGGAGCGGCTAGAGGAGCATAGAGGGAAAGCCAGACTGTCGCTCCGGTCTGACTTCTTTTGGAACTCCCCGCTCGCTTTTTGGGATCTCCCTTCCCGCATGGTTGACTCGTTAGGCCAGGGGGACATGTTGATCAGCAAAGGGGATGCCAACTACCGGCGCCTGATGGGAGATCGTCATTGGCCATTCAAAACCCCCTTTACTGATGTGGTCGATTACCTCCCTGTACACCTGGCGGCATTGAGGACGTTGAAAGCAGAAGTGGTCGTCGGCCTTTCTGAGGATCAAATACGAAAAGCGGAGGGGGAAGATCCGGATTGGATGGTGGACGGACGGTGGGGGTTGATCCAGTTTGCTCCCCCCAAGGGTGGAAAGAGGGTTAGTTGAGGATGTACATGATGTCCTCAGGGGCGGGTTTGGGGGCCAAGAAATACACGGTGACGTTTTCGCTCCAGGGGATGTAATTTTCTTTTTTGTACGCCAAATCCACCCAATATCGATTGGGGAAAGGGTCTGGTCCGTTATCTTCAATGGTTGCAAATCCATACTTCGGGATGTAGACTCTCATCCCTACCATGTATCTGTACCAATCCAGAGGGACAGCGACAACTCCCTTTCTTACCGGGGTTCCGCTCGCGGTGATCGGGTCGCAGCCATCGCAGTTGTAATAGGATGTGGCATACGCCGTGATCTTCCTCCAGTACTTGATTTCCCCATCCTTTGTATTGGCTGTTCGCACCACGACCTTCGTCCCATAGCCGATCACCCTGGGTTCGGGTTCTTTCGCCGTCCATTCTTTCTCTTTTATCCGGGAAACCTCCTCCCCGTTTTCATAAATGACCCGCACACGGCTGGCTTTGATCCCGTATTTTCCTCCCTCTACGATCGTGCGTTGGTCCAATTCCAGGTCCGAAACAGGTTGGAGCTCGCTGGAAAAGTCGATGGGTTCCTGTTCCAGGATCACTTTCTCCTCGACGCGGACGATTTCGATTGCTCTGTCCTCGGGGATGGGGTCGGTTTCCTCGGGTATGGTATAGTCTTGTCCTTGGAGAGTCAAACCCGCCTCTGAGATCGCAGCTCCGACGGTCTCCGCTGTGGTTCGGGTTTGGATTGTTTTGCCAGGAAGGATGATTTGCAGGGGTTCCGCCCGGGTGAGTTCGATTTGAAGGGGTTCTCCGGTTAACGGTGTTTGGGGAGAGGGGGTGAGGTCGTCCCCTTCGTAAAGGGAGATGTCCGCTTCCTGGAGCGCTTCCGCCACAGTTTCAGCCTGGGTGGTGAATGTTTCCACCTGGTCACCGATTTGTAAGGTGATGGGCGTGGCCCTTTTGACCTCAATGGTGAGGGTGGGTTGATAGGGGGCCGGGGTGTTTGGATCCCTTTCTTCGCCATTGACATACACTTGGTCCAGGGGGTAAAGGGGGATGTCCACAAAAGCCAAGATATTGGCCGGGGTACGTTCTGTTGTGACCAGTTGAGTCGTGTTCTGATCGCAAATCACCGTCACTTGGCTTGCACGCTGAAGGGTGATCTGTTCATCTCCCCATAGGAAGCGATCGAGGGGAGGGTAGACGATATCATCCTCTGAGATGTCCATATTTTGTTGGCGAAGGAAGCCTTCCACCGTGAAAGCAAAGGTGGTTTTCTCCTCTTCACTCCCGTTGACAACGAAGAGGACCTCTTTCTGGAGGCTGAAAAAGAGGGAGAGTAGCCCCAGGAGGATTAACAGGGGGGCGGCCCAGGCCAGAATGTTTTGTTTCATCTCAGAGAGATTGTCAAGGGATGGCTTCCACATGGGGTTTCAGCGTGGTCAATGGGTTGCTGAGAATAAAATAGCCCCGGGCAGGTTCACCGACGGCACCCAGAGGGTTCTCCTTAGTGCTGCTTCCTCTCGGACCTGACACGGTTCGTAGATCTCTGCCGCGTCGGACCCGCCCGAAGCTAGGGGCATGATACCGCAGCTGCCTGGGGGTGTCAACATGGGACGGTTTGCTTTTGGAAAAAGGGTGTCATCTCTGTTTGTGATAAGAGGGTCCATCCTAGGCAGGAGGGAGGGATTCTTTACGGATTTGTTCCGCTGGGGTCTTCCCCCCTCTGGATAAGGACGCCCCCGAGGATGATGAGAACGATCACCGCCGCACCGATTTTTAACCACTGCGTGTCACCGGACTGCCTGTGAAGGGGTTTATTTGCCCCATTTTGGGTGCTTTTTGGGGTGGGGGAAGGTGTGTTATCCTCTTCCCATTGTCCGACCAAGTATGTCTCCGGGCTGGCAGTGCTGACCAGAAGAGTGAGGATCACTAAAAGCCCGCAAATGAGGATGAGAGTTTGTCTCATAACCTGCGTTCCCTATGGATGTGGCGAGTGACTGACAAAGGAATTATACACCAATGACATCCGGGGCTTGATATGATGTCCTTTTTCAGGTTTTTCACATATGAGTTGCTTTCTGGTACAATGTAGACCGTGTAATTTGAAGGGGGAGTTGACAATGGGGGTTTGAAAATTAAGTATAGCCTATTCTACTAAAACACGGAGAAAAGTGATGCATATTATTACAGATCGAGCAGCAAATTTAACCTTGGAGGAAGAGCGGTCTTTGGGATTGACTGTGGCCCCGCTTTACATCCAATTTCCTGGGGAGGAAGTTGAAACGTCGACCATCCATCCGGATGATTTTTACCACCGCTTGCTGGAGATGAAACCGCGGATTCCCTCAACGGCCCAACCGTCTTCAGGACTATTTCAGGAGATGTATCAAAAGATCATCGATTCAGGGGAGAATGTCCTGTCCATCCATCTTTCCTCAGGTCTAAGCGGCACCATCCAGTCCGCACGAAGTGCGGCACAGGAAATCCGTGAATCCGCAGTGACCATCTTCGATTCCATGACCCTTTCGGGGGGACAGCGTTTCCAGGTCATGGGGGCTGCTTTGGCGGCGAAAGCGGGATGGGCTTTGGAGGAAACTCTGGATTTTTTGCACAAGCTGCGGGAGGAGATTGAAGTGGTCTACACCCTCGATACGCTGGAGTATCTGGAGCATGGGGGGCGGATAGGACGGGTCCAATCCTTGGTGAGTTCTCTTCTTCATATCAAGCCCATCATCCATGTGGATAGAAAGGATGGGATGTATTCCACGATTGGGAAAGAACGCACGCTGAGCCGGTCCGTGGCGGCGATGGTGGACCACTTAGAAAATATGTACGCGGGACGACCGCTGTGGGTCACGGTCCTGCATGGGCAGTTGGAAGAAGAGGCGTCAGAATTGATCGAAAAGCTGAAGGACAAGTTGGACATCCACCGTTCTGAACTTCTTCGGGTCACCCCTGTGCTTGGTGTTCACACGGGACCGGGAATTGTGGGGGTATCCGCTGTTCCCATCGACTTGTTTAGCAGACTCCTCTGATAGAGAAGGGGATGGGTTAGATCGACTTAGTCGTTTTCAGGAAGTGGGGGACACTTACAGGCGATCCCTTCTCCTTCTTTCTCTGGCCAGCAGTTATTCGCCGAGATGCACTTCGCTCTGGATTGCTGTCCCGTTTTCATCCGTTTTGGGAGATGCGGTTCCCGAATCAAGGGGCGGGACATGGAGATGAAGTCCGCCCAACCTCCCACCAGGACCTTTTCCATGACCTTCCGGGACCGGAATCCACCCACCGCGATGAGGGGAAGTTCGGTATGTTCCCGGGCTTTTTTGACCAGGGGGAGCAAGTAGGCTTCATCCTCTGGGTTTGTGATGCCTTTGCTGATACTCTTGAACCTTCCTCCCCCAAAACCCACACTGATTTCGACCCCATCCAGTCCCCAATCCTGGAAGTGGGAGAGGATTTCCGCTCCTTCTGCGGGGGACAGACCATCCTCCTCACCATCCGCGATGCCGAATTTTATCAGCAGGGGGTAATCGGATCCCACTTCCTGGCGTATGGCCCGGCATACGCGTTGTAAAAAACGGGATCTGTTTTCTGTGTTCCCCCCCCACTCATCTTGACGATGGTTGCTGAGGGGCGAGAGGAATTGGTTGATCAGATAACCATGGGCGCCGTGAATCTGGACCGCATCAAAGGCAGCTTCTTTCGCCCGGCGGGCTGCTTGGGCGTAGGCCTGGATGGTCTCTTGAATCTCTTCCTCGGTCATTTCCTGGGCTTGCTGTTTATAAAAAGGTTTGCCCTGCGGGGAGGGAGCCATGGTCTCAGACACGGTCTCCGGGGAACAATTTCCGCCCCCATGGTTGATCTGCACAGCGATTTTGCCATCCAGTTCGTGCACAGCGTCCGTCAATCCCTTCAAAGAGGGGATGAGGTCATCACCCTGCACCCCGGTCATTTCCGGGTGGCATTTTCCGCGATCTGCGATGTACATATGACCGGTGATGATCAACCCCACGTCACCCTCAGTGAGGGTCCTGTACAATTCCCTCAACATGGGTCGGGGGGCGCCGTTTTCTTTTGCCATGCGTTCCGCGGTCGCTGAGCGGACCAGCCGGTTATGCAGTAACAGCGAGCCAATTTGTCCTGGGGTGAAAAGCATCCTCAAATTTCCTTTGGTTCCATTTGGGTGTCATGAATCTTGGGCACTGAAGGGATTAAATGTTAATCGCCCAGCTCTGGCTGAGCGATGACTTGGCCAGGCGGAGGGGGTGGGATTCGAACCCACGATCCCCAGAAGGGATACGCGCTCTCCAGGCGCGCGCACTAGGCCAACTATGCGACCCCTCCACTCATTTTCTGCGGACGCGATTATACCAGATGGGTTATCTGCTGGCAACCACAGCGCTTTTTAGCCGGGAAACAGCTTCGCCGATGACTGAGGAGCGTGAGTTTCCACCATCTCTGAGGATAATTCGTTCTTCCGGCAGATTTCTTCGTACAGATCAGCGCTTTTCCGACGAGTTCTGGCCTGGGTATCAGGATCCAATTCATACAATCCGAAGCGCTGCGACCAACCCCTCTCCCATTCGAAGTTATCCACCAACGTCCAGTGAAAATATCCCTTGATGGGCCAGTTGTGGTTAATACCCTTCCAGACCTGGTGGATGTGCTCCGCGATGTATTGGGGGCGGATCTTATCTACGGAATCTTCGATCCCGTTTTCGGTGATCAGGATGGGAACGCCAAACCCCTCCCCCCATTTCAAGGCCCTAAACATCCCTTCCGGCTCATGGGCGATGAATCCCTTTTCACTGAGCTGCGAATCCGGGTTGTAGGTCCGGTGGCTGTACTGCTCCTCGGCGTGTTGGAGAGAAAAAGCGACCCGTTCTTGCGTGTAGTAATTGATGCCCAGGAAGTCTTGGGTTCCTTTTGCTTCTGGCACTGTGGTGATTTTATGGGGGAACCGCAATCGGCCCGAGCGGGCGGCGGTGGGGAAGAAATCGTTGTATGTCTTTGACTGCAGCCAGGCCATCAAACGGTCCAGAGGGTGCCATTTGCGAGCTGGCTCCACACCCCGGTAATTGACCGCCAACCCGGCTCTGCTTTCCAGCTGGACACGGTGGATGGCGTGGTATGCGGCGGCGTGACCGCGAACCAGGTTGACCATGACCCTGAACATGGTTCCCAGGTCCTCTTTTCCAGGAGGGAATTGCCCGGTCAAATACCCCAATGTGGCGTAGACATTGGGCTCGTTGATCGTGCACCACAATTTGACATAATCGCCAAGGGCTTCGACGACTTTTTCTACGTAGGGGATGAAATGCTCAACCGTCTCTTTCTGTTCCCATCCCCCTTTTTCCGCGATCCATTTCGGATCGGTGAAATGGTGCAAGGTGACGATGGGCGTCATCCCCCGGTTTGTCAAACCCCGGACCATCTCGCGGTAATGATCTAAGGCGTCTTCATCCCAGCGGTCAGGCGCGGGTTGTATCCGGCTCCATTCAAGGGATAATCGATGTGCGTTTTGACCGGATTCCGCCGCCCGATCAAAGTCTTCTCTCCACCGCCCGCCCCACCAATCACAGGCCAAGCCTGGTTTATCCCCGTTTAAAATCTGACCTTCCTCCTGCCAGGTATGCCAGTTATTATTCGTGTTTTGCCCTTCCACTTGATGGGAAGATGTTGCGCATCCCCACAGGAACCCTCGGGGAAATTTAAATGTCGCTTGGGCCATGTCTTCTCCTTTGTTCACTGTTTTTAAGAACGCCATGGGAGGGCGGGACTGAGTTCTATTGTAGACGCTGTGGTCAATTTTGGCAATTTGCCTCGCTTATGATATCCTTAATCAGAACCTGCCATCATCCCATTCACTGAGGATCTGCCATGCCTGAAGATGAATATGTCCGTATTTATTTGTCGCTGGGAACCAATATCGGGGATAGAGAGGATCACTTGGATACCGCGAAAGAGATGCTCCCCCCTCATGTCGTCGTTGAGGAAGAATCCTCTATGTATGAGACGGAACCCTGGGGGTATACGGATCAACCGGATTTTTTAAATCAAGTGATACGTGGGCGTACCTCCCTAACACCAAAAGAACTGCTTGCTTATTTAAAAGATATCGAAAAACGAATGGGTCGGAAGAAATCCTTTAAGTACGGTCCCAGGATGATCGATATTGACATTCTTTTTTACGACCAGGAAACGTATCAAGATGATGACTTGGAAATTCCACACCCCCGGTTATTAGAACGCGCTTTTGTCCTTGTCCCGCTGGCGGAAATCGCTCCGGAACTAAGACATCCCATCCACGGGCGGGAGATCCGGGACTTATTATCGGACGTTGATCAAAGCGGTGTTAGGAAGGTTGCGTCATAAGATATGATGATCGCCCTCATCTCCATTGCTCTCCTCCTTTTGATTATTTTCGTAAAAGCGATCGCGGATTGGCGCCGTATCCAATCCCCTCTGTTTGAGTTCCTGGTCGGGGGAGGGGTGTTGGTGGTTTGGGTATTGCTTTTTCTCTCCCAACCGGACGCACCGCAGCGGGTTGTCTTGATCCCCTGGGGCGCGGATGTTTTGTTCCCAGCCTCCCCAACCCTCTTGATTGATACGTTTGCGTGGTTGTTCGTTACCGCCTTGGCTGGCTTCGCCTTTTTCTGTACAGTCACCATGAGTGGTGAGACCCAGTTGGTTTGGATTCTGGGATCGATTTCCGTGAGCATGCTGGGGGTTTTATCAGAGAATGCCCTGACCTTATTGTTCTTTTGGTCGCTCTTGGATTTCCTGTGGTTGATAACCTTTCTTCGCTTCCAGGATTTGAGTGTAGATCACAATCGTTTTGTGATCGTTTTCTTATACCGCATGCTTGGTCCTGTTTTTTTGATCTCTGCCAGCTTTCTATCCTTCATAGAAAATGGCTCGTTTTCACTCCTGGAAATGACACCCAGAGTGGGCATATATTTCCTTGGGGCCGCTCTTTTCCGGCTTGATTACATGGTTCCATCCGTTATCTCCGGTGGGGAAAGGGATGGGCAAGAGGACCTTTTTGGGGTCGAACGCACGGCTCCGCTGGCGATCAGTTTTATGTTAATTGCGAGGGTTGCGGAGATGGGTGTGGGGGATGTCCCTTCGGTGCCTTTTTTTGTCCTCACTGTGATATCACTCTTTGGCAGTGGATTATGGTGGTGGCTCGCATCTGATCCCCTTCAAGGCCGGGGGTGTTGGACGATTGGATTGTTCGCGTTGAGTTTGAGCGCTTCGTTTATGGGGATTCCCGAGGCGAGTATCGCCTGGGGTGTGTCGTTGATTTTGACGGGCAACATCCTCTTTATTAAGCGCGTTCGTGGGCCGATGCACGTCCTTCTTATCGCCCTTTTCTTTCTGGGTTTCGGTGTTTTACCCTATACTCCGCTTTGGGAAGGGGGGATCCTTTTCTCCCAGGGAACGATCGGCCTGGTCTTGGGCGTAGGTTATGGTGTTCTTTTCCTGGGCGCTCTGCGAGATATGATTTTCCACCATCGAGATGGTGAAAAGTTTGAGGAAGTCTCTTCCATTCTAGCCTACCTCGGCCCAGTATCCCTTCTCTTGACGCAATTCCTGTTGGGGATGAGGCTGGGTTTGTTTCAGGACAGCACCGGATTTTGGAAGGGGGAATGGTGGTTTCTGGTCCCCTATGCCACTTTACTCCCCTTTATCCTGCTCCAAAGATTAAATATCACCCCTCCGGATGGGATCCATGAAATCCGAGCTGTGTGGGGGAAGGTATTTGATCGTTTGACCGGGACTTTCCTTCCAGTAAGCAGGGCGTCAACCGGGTTGGTGATGAGTATCTTCAAGTTGTTGGAGGGCAAGGGTGGCGTGATCTGGGCTTTGCTGGGGATATTTTTCCTGCTTTCTGTGCTGGCTATCAGGGGTGGGGGTTAGAACCATGCCGAGCATCTACCTCTCCTTTATCGTTGGTTTCTTGTTCATCCTTTCTCTGGGGTTGATCCTGGTGAATGATTGGCGGTGGATGATGGGGATTTTGTGCCTTCAGTACTTGGGCGTGATGCTCTTGATCATGGAAAGCTGGCCTTTAGAGAGTGCGGTGATCAAGATCGTCGCTGGGTGGTTTGCCGTTGCCGTATTCAGTGTGTCATATATTAACATGGGGGATTGGACAATTACGCCCGATCCCGCGCAACTCCCCAATGTCTTATTTCGCAGCTTGATAGCGGTCTTGGCTGCTTTGTCCATCTCCTCATTCTTCCCGCAAGCGCTGAATTGGTTTATAGGGGCGACAGGGGAACAGGTCCTGGGCGGATTGTTGTTGCTCGGTATGGGATTGATCCACCTTGGATTTGCTACTCAATCGACCCGCATCATCGTCGGTTTGTTGACGGTTCTATCCGGTTTTGAAATCCTCTACGCGACGGTGGAGGCCTCTGTTTTAATGACTGCCTTGTTGGCTGCGAACCATATAGGTCTGGCTTTTTTGGGCGCCTACGCATTAAACAGTTCCTCCCTGGAGGTCGAGGAATGAACGCACCTATGCTTTGGATCTTCCTCCCTCTGGCTGTGGCCGGGATATTGTTGATCCTGTCGCGCAAACCGACCTGGGTTCGCTGGTTAGGATTTGGGAGCGCCCTGGCTTTCGCTGGTTTAGCTCGCGCACTTCCCATTGGGAGCGTGATCACCCTTGGGCCGTGGAGCTGGGAGGTTTCCTCCCAACTGGCATTTTTCGGCCGGCGTTTCCTGATCCTAGAAGCGGATCGCTCGCTCCTCGTTCTGTTTTACTCTCTGTTGTCTTTCTGGTTCCTGCTCGGCATTGCGGGATCCATCCCCCTCAAACTGTATCCGCTGGGGTTAGTCGCGGTGTCTTTGGTCATCACAGGGTATGCTGTGGAGCCTGTATTTTACGCTGCCATCTTTTTTGGATTTTTAGCTATGGTTTCCGTGATCCTGCTTTCTCCGACCGGATCCCCTCCTTCGGCGGGGGTGATGCGTTTTTTGACATTTCAGGTTTTGGGTACGATCTGCATCTTATTCGCTGCCTGGTTACTAAGTTGGGTCGATTTGGAAACTGTCGATAAAACCCTTGTCATTCGCACGATGGTCCTGATGGGCTTGGGTTTTTCTTTCCTTCTGGGTATTTTTCCTTTTACAAGCTGGATATCCATGCTGGCGGAAGAGAATCCTCCGTTTTTCTCCGCTTTTGTATTTGTTCTCTATCTAAATGGTGTTTTGTTGTTTGCCTTGAAATATCTATCTCAAACCACCTGGATCTTGGGTTGGGTCGATATCTTGGGCCCGATGGGGACGGTGGGTCTGCTGATGGTCGCGATCGGAGGCATCTCTGCGATGTTCATCACCCATTTAGGGCGGATGATGGGGGCGGCGGTGATTGTGGAGCTCGGTCGTTCCTTGGTCGCCTACAGCATCCGGCCCTTAGGGTTCCACATCTATTTCCCGATGTTGGTCGTCCAAGGGATAGCCCTGGGGATCTGGTCATTAACTTTGACCTCCTTCCAAAGGCGGGCGGGTGATTTAGCGTATCATCGTGTACATGGCTTGGCCTGGAAATCCCCCCTCACCTCGCTGGGTTTATTTGGCGGTCTTTTCACGATAGCGGGTTTGCCATTTGGAGGGGGATTCCCGCTACACTGGTCTTTGGGGACGATGTTGATTGAAAATACGTCTCGATCAGCCCTATGGCTTTTTGTCGGCAACGTAGGTTTGCTGATCGGTGGTATTCGCACTATCTCAGTGCTGAGCAGAAAGGGTGGAGCGCCCACCGGCAGGGGTGAAAGGTTGGATTTCCCGAAGGTCCTGATCCTGTTAGGTTGTGCAGGCTTAACGATCATGGGTTTGTTTCCCCATCTGCTTGTGAAATGGGCAGCGCCCATGGTGAGCATATTCCAATGATCGAGGGGACATCTTCACCCGCATCGTGTCAGGGAACGATTCTCTATCCGCATGCTATAATTTTTACGTTCTATTTGTTTTAAGAACAGGAGTCGTGATTATGGATGTAGAGCAACTCACAAAACAGGTTGAATGGCTTGACGAGGAGCATCGAAAGGACAATTTAAAGATCAAAGAGCTAGAAGAGAGAATTGTCTCATTAGAGGGCAAACTTGATGCTACGGATAAGAAAAACAAGGAATTGGACAGCGAGGTCACGAGGTTGAGGACGACATTAGCCCGTGTGGACGACGTTGAGGATGAGTTGGCTTCCTTTCGCGTTGAAAGAGGGCGAAAGGACCAGGAGGTTGAAAAGGACGTCAAGGGGTGGATCGGGGACGCGAAAGAAGTGCTGCACTCCCAAATCCAGGGATTGGAGAGCCGGGTGGAGACGCTTCGGGATGATCTGGCGAAAATGGACGAGTTAGAGCGGCAAATGTCCGCCCGGATTGAGGAAGAGAAGGTCATCAACAACACCATAGGTGAGATCCAGAGGGATATTGGCGACATCCAGCGGGAGGCGGAAGAACAGAAGAGGCAGTTCCGCTTGGCGAAAGAAGAGCGCCAACAAGAATTGAAGCGTGTGACGGATTTACAAGGGGAAGTGACGGCGCTGAGAAAACGCCTGGACGAACAGCGCGGTCGCTTGGATGTCAACAAAGCTGACTTGCAGAAGCTTACCACGCGCGTAGAAGATCTGGAACGCATCCGGCGAGAATTACGGAAGGAGCAGGATGAGTTCATCGAACAACAGACCTTGATCGCTACAGATCGGGAGAAAAAGTGGAAGAACTGGCAGACCCAATTTGCGGAAATTGAGAAAAGGGCTGATGAGGTCGCTGAACAAATCAAGACGCTGGATACCACCCATCGAGATGTGAAACGCATGAAGGGGACCATTGAAAACCTTGCCGAACAAGTAGAACGGCGCATCAATGAAATCACGGAAATGCAACGCCTGGCAGAGGAACGTTTCCGGCAAGAGTGGACGACCTTCAAAGCGGACGATCAGAAGCGGTGGACGAATTACACCCTCACCCAAAATGAGTACAGAAGCGAGATTGAGCGCCAGAGCCGGGATTTGGGGGAGCGGTTGACTATATTGGAGGATGCAACGCAGGAAATGCAGGATCAGATTCGCCAGCTGAGCGGTCAATCTGAAAAGCAGCTCCAGGCGATGCTGTCCCTGATCCGGGAATGGGTTTCGAATTATGAGGAAATCATGGACAGCATTCGCTAGAGATATGGGCGTGCGATACACCCCGGGTGCTTTCCATTGTTTAGCAGGGTGTGAGCATCTATTTCGCATGATGAAGGCGGTATGATTTCATGTACATTATCGGCACAGCAGGGCATGTTGATCACGGAAAGTCAACCCTGATTGAAGCCATCACCGGCACACATCCTGATCGTTTGCAAGAGGAGCGGGAGCGGGAACTGAGCATCGTCCTCGGCTTTGACTCCATGACCTTGGAAAGCGGTGAGGAAGTGGGCATTATTGACGTACCGGGACACCGGGATTTCATTGAGAACATGCTTTCCGGGATAGGGGGCATTGATGCGGTCTTGTTTGTGGTCGCCGCCGATGAAGGGGTGATGCCCCAAACGGAAGAGCACCTGGCGATCGTCGACCTTTTGGGAATTGAGGACGGCGTGGTGGCGTTGACCAAAGTGGATATGGTGGATGATCCGGATTGGTTGGATTTGGTTGAAATGGATTTACGGGAGAGTTTGCAGGGGACGACATTGGCGGACGCGCCGATCCTCAGGGTGTCCGGGAAAACGGGTTTTGGTGTCGATGATCTGGTCAAAGAACTGGAAAACACGCTGACCGGGCGGACCCCGCGACCGGATTTGGGTCGGCCGCGGTTATCCATCGACCGGGCTTTCACCATGCCAGGCTTTGGGACGGTGGTCACCGGGACGCTGCTGGATGGGACCCTGAAAGTGGGGGAGGAGATCGTCTTGCTTCCCGAGAAGGTGAAGGGTCGTATTCGGGGTTTACAGGTCCACAAGAAAGAGGTGGAGACCGCCTTCCCGGGCAGCAGGACGGCGATCAATATCTCCGGGGTCGATGTGGATGATATTGAAAGGGGGGACGTGGTGGCTCATCCTGGAGATTACCGGCCTACGAGGCGCTTGGATGTTCGATTTAAGCTGCTGCCGAATGCCATGAAACCCCTTGCCCACAATGCCAAGGCGAAGCTTTTTATCGGGGCCGATGAGGTCATGGCCCGGGTCCGGCTGTTGGGGGAGGAGTTATTGCAGCCGGGTCAAAAGGGGTGGCTGCAGTTGGAATTACCGGAAGCTGTGGTAGCGTTGCGCGGTGATCACTATATCTTACGGCGGCCTTCCCCTTCTGAAACCATGGGCGGGGGCGTCGTCCTGGATCCCCAGCCAGTGCATCGCCATAGGCGGTTCGACGAAGAGGTCCTGAATCGGCTTCGTGCTTTATGGGGAGGGGACCCGATGGATATCCTCCATCAAATGGTAATTCGTTCAGGCGTTGTGCGGCGGAAGGCATTGTTGGCCCGATCCAGCCTTGATTTACAGGTTGCTTCACAGGCCTTGGAAGAGTTGATCGAAGGGGAGGAGGTCATTGCCATTGACGAGCATGAAACCCCCAACCAGCTTCTCACGGAGCCAACTTACTGGAGAAACCTCTTGGGTCGCCTGACTGCCAAAGTAGAGGCATATCACGAATCTTACCCACTTCGCATCGGTATGCCCAGTGAGGAATTGAAAAGTCAGTCATCCCTGGCGGATGATGTCTTTCAAGCGGGTTTGCGTTATCTCTCCAAAGCGGGGCGCCTGGTTCAGAGAGGTCCTGTCGTGGCCAATCCTTCCCATGAGATCGCTTTCACCGCTGGTCAAAGGGATCGAATTGAGGATTTAATGGATCGATTTAAGGAAGCCCCGTATGCCCCCCCCACCGTCGATGAATGCCTGGAGATGGTGGGGGAGGAAGTGTACAATGCCCTGGTTGCCATGGGTGAATTAAAGCCGGTTTCCACGGAAGTTGTTTTTCAACTTGGCGTGTATGAGAAGATGGTCGCTGATGTAAAAACATGGCTGGAAGAAAAGGGCACCATTACAGTTGCTGAAGCCCGGGATCATTTTGATTCCAGCCGCCGCTATATGTTAGATTTCTTGGAGTATTTAGATCAAGAGGGGGTCACAGTGCGGGAAGGGGATGTCCGGCGGTTGCGGTAGCTTCCACCTTGTGTTCCCTATTTGAGGCCCTTTCCAGCCTTCTAAGTCTCTTTTTTCCTTTCCAAGTGTCAATCGTTAGGGGGTTTTATTACGTTTCTCTCCGCCAAACCCACTCTCCGTTCACCATGGTCGCTATGGGGCGGGTGGTGGTCAGTTCCTGGGCAGGGATGGAAAAGGGATCTCTTTCTAGGACGATCAAATCCGCCCAACACCCCGGTCTGAGCTTGCCCACTCGGTCCTCCTGGTGGGCTGCATAGGCAGCTCCTGAGGTGTAAGCTCGTATAGCTTCGATCAGGGAGATGCGCTGTTCTGGAATCCAACCCTCAGGACCCGGCTCACCGTCAGGATTTTGCCGGGTGACCGCTGCGTGAAGCCCTAGGAATGGATTGGGGGGTTCTACCGGGGCATCCGATCCAAACGCTAGAGGGGTTTGGTGATCCAAAAGCGTCCGCCAGGCGTACGCATATCGGGTTCGTTCCCCCCAATAACGAGTGGCAGTCACCATGTCGGAGGTGGCATGGAGGGGTTGCATGGAGGCGATGATATCCATCTTGCTTAGTCGGTCACAATCAGCAGGATCGAGCACCTGCACATGTTCTATGCGGTGTCGCAGCAGGGGGAGATGATGGCTTTTTTCGTAGGCTCGAATACGTTGGTAGGCGTTCAACACTTCCCGGTTGGCGCGGTCCCCTATGGCGTGGATCGCCATACTCAACCCGTGCCGGGCAGCCCGGATGCCTTTCTGAACGATTTCATCTTCGGTCAGTAACAATACGCCGCAGTCGTCTTTTTTCCCTTGATAAGGGGCAAGCATGGCGGCGGTTTGCGGGCCCAACGCCCCGTCTGCAAATGCCTTGATGCCCCCAATTTGCAGCATCGGGTTCCCAAAGCCGCTCCTTACCCCGATCTCAATGACTGAATCCAGTTTTTGGATATTGATGTTTATCATCACCCGCAGTTTGAGTTCGTTGTTGTTCACAAGCTCTTGAAGCGCGGAGAAACTCAGATGGCGGTCAAAATCGTGCGCTCCGGTCAACCCCACCTCCCAGAGTGAGGTTTGGGCATCTCGCATGGCACGCGTCCTTTCGTGGAAGTCAGGTTGGGGGATTTGGTCAGCGACCAGGGAAAGAGCTTTTTCGAATAACAACCCCGTCAATCTCCCTTTCCGGTCCCGGGAGAGGCGTCCACCCTGGGGATCAGGCGTGTGTTTGTTTACCTGAGCTGAAGCGAGGGCTGCGGAATTGACCCAGGCTGCGTGGAGGGATTTTGCGGTCAGATAGACCGGATGCTGAGGGGCGACTTCGTCCAGATCCTCCCGTGAGCCGTAGCCATCTTCCCAGCGGTTTTGATCCCAACCGTGACCCAAGATCCACGTTCCGGGGGCTGTTTCCTTGACCTTATCTGCGACACGCTGCAGACATTCTCGTTTTGTATCCGTTTCGCAGTCTATTTTCCTTAAATTCAGGGCGTATTGTTTAAGATGGATGTGAGCATCTGTGAAGCCGGGGAGGACGGTTTTCCCCTCCAGATCCTCTCGATTTGCATCACCGGGGCCCAGATCCGTCTCGTCGTCAGTAAGGAGTTCTTTAATGATGCCATTTTCAATGATCATCCCCCATGCTCGGGGATGGGCAGGGTCAAGGGTATAGATATGCGCGTTGCTCAGGATGTGGGTGGTCATATCTGGTGTTTCGGCTAATTTACCCCCTGGATCAGGGCTCATTCCTCCAAAAAGAGCTCCAGGAGGGAATTGAGTTCCTCTTCTGAATAGAAATGGATCGTGATCGTCCCATTCCCGGATTTGTTTTGTTTGACCCGTACTTTCGTTCCCAGGAAGGATTGCAGCCGTTCTTGAATGTCAAGGACCTCTGGGGATTGGGTCTCCCGTTCCCGCTTTGTCTCCTGTTTTTTCCCCTGCAGTTTTTTAACGAGGGACTCCGTTTGCCTGACATTCAGGTTTTTGGTGAGGATGGTTTGCAGGGCGGCTGCTTGGGATTTGGTATTTTGGAGGGAGAGCAAAGCCCGGGCGTGGCCGGTGCTTATCTGTCCATTTCTCAAGGCTTGTTGGACGATGTCCGGCAGGTCGAGCAGGCGGAGCGTGTTGGTGATGGTGGTTCTGCTTTTGCCGACCCGCTGCCCGATCTCCTCGTGGGAGAGATCAAAGACCCGGGACAATTTTTGATATGCTGAAGCTTCCTCGAGGGGATTTAGGTCGGAGCGCTGTACGTTTTCAATCAAAGCTACGATTAATTGGTCCCGATTGGTGACTTCGCGCAAGATCGCGGGCACGGTTTCCAGGCCTGCCATCTTCGCCGCTTTCAGTCGTCTTTCCCCGGCAATCAAGCTGAATTTCTTGTCCTCTTCTTGACTTTTCAGTAAAACCAGCGGTTGGATGATGCCGTGTTCTTGGATGGAGGTTGCCAGTTCCCGGAGCTCATCGTGATTAAAACCCCGCCGGGGTTGATGGGGGTTGGTGGAGATGGCATCGATGGGGATTTCCATGACCCCCGTTTGTTGGATAAATTCATCTTCAGGTCGTTTGGAGGGGATGAGGGCGTCGAGGCCTTTTCCCAATCCGGGGCGTTTTTTAGCCATAACTTAGATTCTTTTCCCTGTCATTGGTGTGCGAATGAGCGGTCGGTCGTCCATGAAAATAGGCTCGTAAACGAGCGTAATTATTATACCTCAGGAACCTTCAATCCATCTTCCCTCATGATTTCCTTCGCCAGCTCCTGATAGGCCAATGCGCCTTTTGACTCAGGGGCGTAAAGGGAGATGGGCAGCCCGTAGGAGGGGGCTTCTGCAAGTCGAACGCTACGGGGGATGACGGCTTCGAAAACCTGGGTGGAGAAATGATTTTTTATTTCCTTAACCACATCGCTGGATAGATTTGTCCTCCCGTCAAACATGGTTAAGATCACCCCCCGGATTTCCAGGTCTGGCGCTAGCGCCCTACGAACGCGGTCGATGGTCGATGTCAGCTGACCCAAGCCTTCCATGGCCAGATACTCACATTGGACGGGGATGAGGATGCCGTCTTTGGCGGAGACGATGCCGTTCAGCGTCAGGAGCCCAAGGGAAGGGGGGCAGTCCACCAGGATGTAGTCATACTCTTCATGGAGGGGCAGCAGAGTTCGCTTCAGCAGGCTTTCACGGCCCACTTCGTTGACCAGTTCCACCTCTGCCCCTGCCAGATCTGGGGAGGAGGGCAGGATGGAGAGCTTCAAGCGCGGATTGTGGAGGATGTATTGTTTGATGCTCGTGTCTTCCAGGATGGCTTCGTACGTCCCGCCCTTAATATCATGTTTGTCTATGCCCAAAGAGGAGGTCGCGTTGGCCTGGGGGTCGATATCCACCAATAACACCCGCTGACCGTAATACGCCAGATAGGATCCGAGGTTGATGGTGGTGGTTGTTTTCCCAACCCCCCCTTTCTGATTTGCGATGGTGTATATGTTTCCCATAAAATCTCCCGCAGGGGACTTCCCCTTTTAAGGGGGAGGGGAATGCGGGGCGGCGAAGCCGCTTCTCCTGCTGTGCATTCCTCTCGAGTCCTGGTATAATTTCCTTGCACTTTTCCAGTCGAATAGGTATGAGGTTGTCGCACCGAAACTCGTGCGACGTAAAACCTCGCATGAAGTGCTGGCTGGTCACACGAGGACATAAAGGCCCGGTGACAAAACAGGTCATGCTGACAGCTAAATCAACTTCTCCGCCGGGACGCGGCGGTCAGGCGATAACGTAGCGGGATGCCGCAAGCGTAGCCTGAGAAGCTCCTCGCTTTAGCGGGGAGAGCCGTCACGGTTTACAAAACCTCTTCCAATGATTGGATGTCCGCTTTGCTGGGAACGCCGTCCAAACCTGGGTGGGTGACAGAACGAGCTGCCAACCAGGTGGCGTAATGGGCGGCGTCTGTTAACGCTCCGTGTCGGGCATAATGGATGAAAAATGCGCTGGCGAAAATGTCTCCCGCGCCTGTGGGGTCCCGTTCAGTTTGAGGGGTTGTGGGGATGCGGGTGACCTTTCCCTGGTAGTGAATATCTGACCCCTGATCCCCCTTGGTGGCGATCAGCAGGGGGCATTGCCGGGCGTAGCGGAGGATCTGGTCCTGGTCGTCGCCCACATCTTCATCACTGAGGACGACAGCTGTGGTGGGGGGGCAACGTTGGAGGGAAAAACCCAATGGAGAGGGGGTGACTTTTCCCTTCTTGTTCCATTGGCGCAGCCAGCCCTGAAGGGAGATTCCTAAAAACGAAAGGGGAAATTTCTCGATCATCTCCTGATCGATCTCCCTGGCAACAGGGGCGAGATGGACGATGGGCGCTGAACGCCAGGGTGGGGGGATATGTTGGTAAGTGATGGAGGGGGCTCGGTGGTGCAGGGTTTGTACCCGACCCGCGGGCGTGTAACGATTTTCAAAGGTGGTCGTCTGTGAGGCAGTGTATTTTTGGATGAGAACACCATCTAATACAGAAAGGGACACATCATCGCCGGAGACGGTCACCAATCCTACCCGCAGGCCCATCCGCTGGGCAAGCAGGGATGCGTAGGCTGCTGTCCCTCCCAATTGATATCCATGTGGTGTAATGTCCTGAGCGATGTGACCCAGGACAAGATAATCAATGACGTCATTCTCTGACAAGCCATTCATGGTTGCATTATACCTGAAACGCTTTTCCCTTTCGAGGTCAGCTTGCTGGTTGCTAAAAGGTTATCCAGGATAAGGAAAGGAGGCCTGTCCAAAGTGGAGAAAAAAAGTTCCCGCTTCTTAACACGCTTGTCGTTCGGGTGTGAATTAAAAACACGGATAGACCCTCCTATCCGTGTCTGATAGATGTCGGGGTACTAATGTTTGGGATAGACGACCACTTTCCGGTTGGGGTCTTCTCCGGTGCTTTCTGTGTAGACATCAGGGTGGTCGCGGAGTTCGAGATGGGCGAATCGCCGCTCATTGGGCGGCATGGGTTCGAGGGCTTGATGTCGCTGTGTTTTCGCCACCTGCTGGGCGACCCGTTGAGCAATCTGACGGACTTCGATTTCCCTCCTATGCCGGTACCCTTCCACATCAATGGTCAGGGGGATGCCCCGTTCTAATTCCTTTCCCAAGATCAAACGGGTGACATATTGGAGAGCGTTGAGGGTCTTGCCCCTTTTTCCAATTAACATGCTGAGATCTTTGCCGGTGATATCGACTTTAATGGGTCGATAAGGCAGATTATCGCTTTTCTCACCGAATTGGGCGGAGATGTCCGCAGAAATGTTCATTCTCTCAAGCAGTTCGCTGACCACTTGTTCCACCAAGGCTAAGAGGGAGGGTTCCTCCAGTTCCTCTTCGGGAACGGGTTCCTCTTTCGTTTCTTTTTCTGGTGGCGCACCGGGGGTTTTCAACGAGATCCGCACCCGGGCTTGCCGGGAGCCGATGCCAAATACACCTTGGCTTCCCTCGTCCAACACTTCCACGTCGACCACCTCCCGGGGCAAACCTAATTCATTCAACCCTTTTTGAATAGCATCGTCTACGGTTTGAGCGATGACTTCCAGCGTTGCGCGACTTTTATCCATAATACCTCTTTAAAGGTCTCTATCCCAATGCAAGGAAACGACCTTTTACGATGATGATAGATTAGGGAGCAGATTTTTAAAATTTGCCTGGCCCAAGATCACATACTGAAGGATGGTGACCAGGTTGGTGGCGATGAAATAGAGAGCTAAGCCGGAGGCGAAGGTCAAAGCTAGGTAGCCCATGAAGAAGGGCATGTAAAGACTCATCGCTTTGCTCATCTGGGCACCTTGACCGCCGTCATCTCCAGGGGCGCTGGTGGAGACCATTTTCGTCTGGATGTAGGAGGTGATGACCACCAGAATTGCTAAAATGGGCACACCGACGCCGAAGATCTGCAAGCGCTCCGGCTCACTTAATTCCATCCACAAGAATTGACTGTTGATCGGGATGAGGTTGGCGCCGTCGTTGATATGCTTTGAAAGGTTCACCAATTGGATGGGGGTGACAGCCAAAGCGCGGATGATGGCTTGATAAAGGCCGATGATGATGGGGAACTGGATCAGAAGGGGCAGGCATGAGCCGAAAGGGCTGATGCCCATCTCCTGATATATTTCCATCTGTTTTTGAGCCAGTTTCTCTCTATCATCCTTGTATTTCTTTTGGATATCCTGCCATTTTTTAGATTTTTGGAGGTCTTGCATGGCCTTGCTGCTCTTCACCTGACGAGCTGTAAGAGGATACATGATCAGGCGGACCAGGATGGTAAAGAGGATGATGGCCAAACCAAAGTTTTGGCCGACCAGGTTGTATATGTACAACAGAACGTTGATCATGAAGGTGATAAATGCATCCCACATAGTTTATTCCATTTTGGTAGCTAGGTTAATCCGATCCATCTATATCCAGTGCGTCAGTCAGAGGGTGCGAAATCCCATCTCTTGACACCATTCTCATCGTAGGCGATCAGCAAGTTTTCATTGCCCGTAGGAGCGACGAGAATGAGGTCCTCATTGGCAGCTGGGCTGGTATATAATTCGCCCTCCACTGTTTGATTCCTTTGTATCGTTCCATTCTTGTCGGCGACAATCAGGGAGCCTTCATCTGTTCCGAAATAAATCTTATCCCCGGTAACTAAGGACGCGGATACAATTCTGCCCCCGGGTTGTATCTGCCATGCCAAATCGCCGGTCTCTTGATCCAGAGCGTAAAAGGTGCCGGACAGATCGCTGGCATAGACCTGATCCCCATCTGGAATGGGGCTGGCCCAGGCCCAATCTTGTGTTTCAAACCGCCACAGCACATCATGGTCCTCGGCGTCAATGGCCAAAACCTCATTGGCAAATGTGCTGGCGAAGATGGTGCCATCAGCGATGATCGGTTTGCTGACGATAGGGCCTCCTAGATCTTCCGTCTTCCACAGCAAAGCCCCGTCTTCGATATTGATGGCATAGATGTGGTGATCCATCGAAGCCAGGTAGATACATTCATAGGCTTCGGTTGTACTGGGTGGAGCCCAAATAGGTTCATCGGTTTCAAAGGGGCTCCAGAGTTCGCCGCCCTCAAGGCTGATGGCATACAGGTTGTGATCTGCAGAGGCTGCGAAAATCCCTTTTGGGGTCACCAAAGCTCCCGCAATGAAACGATCCTGGGCACGCTCGTACCTCCAATTCTCCTCTCCATTGGCAGGGTTGAGGCTGTAGACATTGCTGTCATACCCGGTGATGATCAGCTGGCCATCATCGGTCAGCGCCGGAGCGCCAAAAAAGGTGACATTATTTTGGGCTTCTGCAGGATACTTCCAACGCAAGGTTCCGTTCTTCAAGTTGACAGCGTAGACGTGCTGCCCCGCGGCCAGATAGGCGTTGTCCTGGTCTGTGGTCAGCCCCGGCCAGCCGGATGCGGAGAGTCTGGAGCCGCTGCAGGCGCTGGCGGTGATTGAAAAAGCAAGGATGGTGATGAAGATGATGATATATTTTTTCATAAGCTTGTTTTCTTGGTTGTTGGTTATGGTATAGGGTCGTGCCCTCCGGGATTGAAGGGATTGCATCTTAAAATCCGCCATATGGCCAGCAGCCCGCCTTTGATCACCCCATATTTATAAATGGCACGATAGCTGTAATGAGAACATGTGGGGTAGAAACGGCAGGTGTTGCCTGGGATGGCGGGGGAGATGAATTTCTGATATACGCGAATGAGGGCTAGGAATGGGAAACGGGGCAGGGTCCACAAGGAAACCTGGAGTTCTTTCAGGGGATATAGGTTTTCCTGAGGATGACGATCCACCTTCGCTAGGTTTGTGAACTCAGTTTTCATGTGCATCTTTAAGCAAATTTGCTTTCTCGAAAAGTGATTCTAACGCTTTTTTCGTATCTTGACAATTCGCAGCAGCCAATGGCTTCCGGGCCACGACGACGATATTCCAGCCATCCTTGATTTTAGGGATGAATTCCTGGAGGGCTGCCCGTATCAAGCGCTTGGCTCGATTTCTATGGACAGCTTTGCCTACTGATCTCCCCGCAGAAACCGCATACTGTGTGCCCCCCTGATCTTTTTTCATAAAATATAAAACGAGAAGCGGGTGGGCAAATGAGGATCCCATGCGCCGCACCCGCTGGATGTCAATAGAGCTTGTAAGTCGAAGATTACGGTTCACTCGATATACGTTTTTCTATTTGCAGAGCTAGGCCTTCCAGTTGGTTTTCTTGACGTGGTTATTGGCCCTATGAGCAAGGTCATGGCGACCTTTCTCGCGGCGGCGTTTGAGCACTTTCCGGCCGCCTTTCGTTTTCATCCGGGCTCGAAACCCATGTTTGCGTGCCCTGCGTCGTTTTTTCGGTTGGTATGTCCTTTTTGGCATCGCAAAACCTCCTTCTTGAGTACTACGAAACTACCGGCTAAACATTATACCTTGGGAGAGGCATTTGGTCAAATTCGTTTTCTGACCCCTGCATAGCGAGGAGCGGCAAGCCAGATGAAGATTTTGAGGGAGTATGCCGCACCTGCCGCAGCCAAGGCTGAGTAGAACATGCCGCTGAACCAGCTCACCCTTCCTGCGGTGGAAGGGATTTACCCTCTGTGACTGTGCTGATCTAAACAAATCCCCTGTCTGCGGGCGAAAAACTTGGGGATAATCCAGCGAAGAGGGCATTGGGCAGGGATTGCAGGGCAGCTAAAAGAAGACCAGCAGCACAGCTGTTCCGACAATCCCCGCAGCGTGTCCGCTGCACACAAAAGCACCGCCGCCCATGCCCCCCGATGCCCAATATTAAATATCCGGGGTAAAGTCAAAGTACGGACAATCCGATTTGACATTAGATCCCTGAGATGACAGTTGGAGCAAAGTGTGTTGGAAAGTTTGTGTCATTCATTGACATATTTATCAACGGTATTTTGGTCTTATAAGTGGTGAGCATCATGGGACGCCCTCTGCAGTCATTCACAAGATGTCGTGTGTAGGTGGGATGTGTGGATGTCTTGACCATCCCGGTTCCACCCATTATGATGTCATGTAACTCACCAGGTAACGATTGGAGAAAGGATGGGATCCAGCATGAAGCTGATGGACGGTGTGTTACAAACACTCACCGATCATAAGATAGTGAAAGTGCGCATAGGCATGCGCTGGACAGCGGTTGTAGCCCGGAAAGGAAAAAGGGACCAGTGTGGCTTGGCATCCACCCTGCGGACGGAACATACCCATGATGGGTCTGCGGCGATTCCTGAGGCGGGAGCACTGGAGACGGTATCCGGATTGGAGATGGCACAGTGGATTAAATCGGAGATCCCCGTTCGGCGAAGTCTGGGTTGTGCGGCCATCAATGCGCTGATTGATTATCATCCCCAGACGTGGGTGGATGATAATGCATCGGAAGCGATTATCAGGCGGGGGAGAGGGAAGACAGTCGCCTTGATAGGTCACTTCCCTTTTGTGGCCCAGGTTCGTGAGGAGGTGGAGGATTTTTATGTCCTGGATTTGGATCCAGTTGGGCGTGATCTGCCGGCCAGCGCCGCCCCAGAAATCCTTCCCATCGCGGATGTGGTGGCCATCACTGGGATGACATTCATCAACAACACCATGGAGGACCTCCTCGCCCTTTGTCAAAGGGATGCTTATGTGATCGTCCTTGGTCCGACCACACCTCTGAGTCCAGTCTTCCATGAGTATGGCGTGGATTTGTTGGCGGGATCCGTGGTGGAAAACATACCAGCTGTTCTTAGTGTTCTCAGCCAGGGGGGGAATTTCACCCAGATCCATGAGGCGGGTGTTCGTTTGGTCCTTCAATCTTCAGCCGGGCATGAAAGCTAGGGCATCTATCAACATAGTCGTATGGCTGATGTGTGCACGAGTGGGAGGAAAATGTGGATTTTGGAACCATTACTTATCAACCCATCGGGATAATTTACAGTCCCTTTAAGGATATTACCGGGGTGCCGATTCAACCCAGCGCCGCAGTGGGTGTGCGGGGTAGGGTGGAAATCCAATCCCGATTTCAACCAGGGTTGAAGGATCTGGAAGGGTTCTCGCACGTGATCCTCCTGTACCATTTTGATCGTGTGGATGATATAAAATTACGGGTGACCCCTTTCTTGGATGACGAGGAGCGAGGGGTTTTCGCGACCAGGGCCCCCCTCCGCCCCAATCCCATTGGCCTGTCTATCGTCAAACTTATCGAGATCAGGGGAAATATCCTGGAGATTGAAAATGTGGATGTGGTCGATCAGAGTCCGCTTCTGGACCTCAAACCATATGTTCCGTATTTCGACCGGCCGGAGGGGGTGAAGTCCGGGTGGATTGAGAAGGCAAAGGATCAAGTAAAAGGCAAACGCGGTGACGACCGCTTCGCCTGACCGTTTTTAGGAATTGCTGGACGATCCCAACCAGCGAAAAGCGATACCCCCCATGAGAAGGGGAAACCAGAAAGTGACGCCCCGGTAAGCAAGGGTGATGACGAGGGCGTCATTCCCCGGGACATACATGGATCGAAGCGCCAGGGTGAGGACCCCCTCCACGACACCGACGCCGGATGGCGTGGGGGAGACGATGAGGAACAGATATGCCAGGCTGGTCCCCGCGATCAGGGTGCCGATGGAGACGGGAACCTGAAAAGCCTTGAACATCAAGTAAAAGATGAGGAAAAGGATGCCCTTATTGGACAAAGCCAGCAGCAGGGGATAAATGAGGTCAGTGGGTGTTCGCCGCAGCTCCGCTATACCTTCCACAGCGTCATGCGCAAAAGACCGGGCTTTCTCCACGGAGAACCGGTCTTTTTTCGAAAAGAGGTGGCAGAATCGGTTCCCCGTCTTTGCCAGCCAGGCCAGGGCATCCGTCAGTTCTTCTTCCGATCGAAATCCTAAGTAAAGTAAGAAGGTCATCACCCCGCATAAGAATATTAATATGGTGGAGGCGATGATCTCCGTTAGGTTCAAGTTATTCCGCCGGAAAAGGACAATCAGCCCTAACCCTAACAGAAAAAAGAACCCCAGGTAATCGTAGATGACATAGAGGGCGCCTGCAACCATGGTTCGGGCTCCGGATTTTCCCCTTTGTTGGGCGTCGGTGATGAATACGGCCATCCCACCAATCCCCGCCGAGGGAGCCACGGTGTTAATAAAATTCGCTGCGGCGGATAAGATCGTCAATCTGGATAATTTTTCGTCAATGCCGACGGCGTGGAAGATCTTTTTATAAGAACCTGCGATGTTCAACAGCCAGGCAACAGCCAATATGAGGCCGATCAGGATGAAGCGCCAATCTCCCCGTTGTAAGGTGTTCCAGACCCTCTCCATTTCTGAAAAGTGCCCGGCGATGAACATGACCCCGAATAAGAGGGCGACAGCGATGATGAATTTGCGCATGGGGAGATTATAGCATCAATCATGCTGAGGGATTGTTATTTATTGAACGCTGGGTTGTTTAGCGAGGGTGACCTCTACCTCTATCGTCTCCCCATCCCTTTTCACATTGAGGGTGACTTGATCCCCAGGGGAGTGATCGTAGAGAGCGTTGATAAAGGGGTTATTCTCATTGAGTTTGCGGTCCCCAAATTGGACGATGATATCGCCTTCCTGGAGTCCTGCCTGGGAAGCAGGGGTGTCTGGAGCCACCTGGGATATGAAAGCTCCCCATTCCGCAGGGAGATTATAGGCTGCAGCGATCCCCGGCGTGATCCACTCCCAGTTGATCCCCAGATAAGGGCGGGAAAAATACCCTTGCTCAATGATTTGTTCCGCAATGGCTTTGGCCCGGTTGGATGGGATAGCAAATCCCAATCCTTCCGCCACAGCGGAGGCACCGCCGCGGACGATGAGGGTGTTGATGCCGATTACCTCCCCCGCGAGGTTGATCAAGGGGCCGCCTGAGTTCCCTTGATTGATCGCGGCGTCCGTCTGGATGAGCCCCTCCATCTGGTAATTTTCGGTTATTCGCAGACTGCGATCCGTGGCGCTGACCACCCCAACGGTGACCGTGTTCTGGAATTTTCCGAGAGGGGATCCAATGGCGATCACGGTTTCGCCGGGGGAAAGCATCTCCGAGTTGCCAAAGCTGGCAGGGGACGTTACGTTATCCCCCTCAATTTTCAATACCGCTAAATCGGCAAACGTATCGGTGCCCATGATTATGGCCGGGATGCGAGATCCACCAGGGAGAATGATCTCCACTTCTTTGGCGTTTTCTATGACATGGTTATTGGTGATGATATAGCCATCCGAGGAGATGATCACTCCACTTCCACTGACCTCTTGGTCGGGCTCCTGCCCAAAAAAGGTCATCTGCCCCGGGATCTTTGCCAGGACGGTGACCACAGCAGGGGATGTCTTTTCCACCACATCTGTGATCCGTGAGGCGTAATCCACGCTCGAGATCTCAGCGGGTCCTGGCGTGGGCGTCGCTGGCAGTGTGGGGGTTTGAGTCTCTGGGGGGGCAGATTCCGTCGTACCTATCTGGTCCAATCTGGCGTAGGCATAGTATCCTCCTGCCAGACCTCCTAACACCGTGGATGCCAGACCCACCACTAAGATAAGGAGAATCCAAGTTGTTTTTTTCCAGTTCATATTTCCAATCCGATTCTTAAGGATTTCCCGGCTTTTTTATCGCCGACGTCGGCCGCCCGAACCGGACACGAGGGAAATCCAATACAAAAGCTGCATCACAGCTGTGAAAAGGGAAGCCACATAGGTCAATGCGGCAGCGTTGAGGACGCTGTTCACACCTTGTTTTTCCTTTTCACCCTGGATGATGCCTGATCGGTTGAGCAGTACTTTCGCCCTTGCGGAGGCGTTGAGCTCTACCGGCAGGGTAGCCAGGGCGAAGACTGCGCCGCCGGAGAAAGCGATGACGCCCAGCCAGGCCAAACCGGTCATGTTGATTAGCAATCCGACCATGATCAGGATCCAGCCCAGCGTAGATCCGATATTCACAGCGGGGACCAGCATAGACCGGAATCGAAGGGGTAGATACCCCTCTTTGTCCTGCATGGCGTGTCCCATTTCGTGGGCGGCAATGGCTAAGGCTGCTACGGAGTTGCTTTGAGAGACGCTTGGGGAGAGTTTGAGGACTTTCTTTCTGGGGTCATAATGATCGTTCAATTCACCCTGGATGCTTTGAATCTCCACATCGTACAGGCCTCCAGATGCCTTCAACCGCTGGGCGGCTTCTGCGCCGCTTATGCGAGAACGGGCTGGCACCTGTCCCCATTTGTTGAAAGTTGATCTCACATACCATTGTGCCAAAAACATGGCCAAAAAAGCCGGTGCCATGTAAAGCAAGTATTGAGGATTGAAGTAAAACATAGGCGTTCTTCCTACCTTTTATTTTTCAATGAGGTCAATCATGAGCTCGATCGCTTTGTCCAATTGGGGATCTTCCTCGTTTTGCACATCTTCTTCGGTTAGTTCCACCTCGTAATTCGGCGTCAGACCCTGTTCGTGGATTTGCCGTTTGTCAGGGGTTAACCAACGGGCGATCGTAACCCGGATCGCGCCCTCGTCATTGCTGAGTTCAATCCAATTCTGCACAGACCCTTTGCCAAATGTGGTGGCTCCTACCAGCGGACCCCGCTCGTAATCCTGAATGGCGCCGGCGACGATCTCGGAGGCAGAAGCTGAACCTTCATTGACCAACACAACCAGGGGGATATCCGTCGCCAACCCACCTTTCTGGGCTTGATATGATTTCATCTCTTGATCATCTCCATAATCTTCATAGAGGATGACGCCCTCCTCGATGAATTCCGATGCCACCGTCACGGCGGTTTGCAGATATCCGCCGCCGTTATTCCTCAGATCAAGGATCAGACCATCGGGGTCGTTTGCCAGCAGGTCTTTTATGGCGTCTCGCAACTCACTCCGCGTATCCTGTCCAAAGGTGATCAACTGCAAATGGGCGATGTTCTCACCTTCAATCATGCGGTACTCCACACTGGGAATGGTGATTTTCTGTCTGGTAACGGTGACATCAAAGGGTTCAGGTTCGCCTTCCCTTTCGATGGTCAGCACGACGTCAGTCCCCGCTGGCCCTAAGATCTCTTTGATGACCAGGTTTCCATCTATCCCTGTCATGTCCTCCCCGTCAATCGCGATCACTTTATCCCCTGGTTTTAACCCTGCTTTTTCGGCTGGTGAATTAGGCATAGGGCTGATGATTTCCAGGTACTTCCCGGTGGGGTCAACCCAGGCGCCGATCCCTTCATATTCCCCGCTCATGGGGATATTGGCTTGTTCAAATTGAAAGGGATCCATGTAGGAGGTGTGGGGGTCTCCCAAAGAATCCAGCATGCCGGAAATCGCCCCCCGCATTAAGGATGTATCGTCCAATGGTTGATCCACGTACTGCTCGTGGAGGATATCCCAGGCCTCCCAGAAGGGCTCAAAGAGTTCTTCCCGGCTGATTTGATCCTCAGTGGTCGTGGTGGCTTGTTTCTCAGATCCATTCCCGGGTACGGGAGATACCTCCTCGAGCATGGTGTCGGGAATGACTTCTTCTGGAACGAAAAAATTGCCGACGATGATGCCTGCCGAAAAGCTGCCCACGAGCAAGAGAAGGGCGCTGAGTATCCCTACCAGGGTTAGTATTTTTTTATTCATGAACTGCTCCATATCAAAGTTTACGTCTTTTCTTTAAGGTAGCATATAGAGATTAACATCAAGTAAGAAGTTTGTCAAAACGATGTATATGTGGGGGCGGCTTCCTCGAGGGGGCTTCCCGCTGGCTGATGCCCTGATAAGAAAAAGTCCCGGCAAGGACAAAAACGATCAGGGGGTAGGAGATGAGAGCGAGATGCTCTCCGAAAGACAACAAATAAAACCCTGTGGTGAAAGTCAAGCCCAACCAGTTCCCAGGCCCAACGGTGGAGCCGGGCAGCGGGCCCAGGGTCAAAGTTGCTTTCAAAGCATTGGCTCCAACTTGCGGCATTCTGTTTTTACCGGTGGTGCCAACTTATCCAAATTCAGCGCGTTCTCCTTGCTTTGGATTGGAAAATGAAAGATTTACACCTTCCTCATTCTTCCCATAGGGCAGGCATTTGGAAGGGCAAATCAAGCAGGGATTGGATGTGCAGGTCCGCTTGGTGGGGTTCCATCTCGTTTTCGTTAACCATGATTGTGAAAAGGCCGAGTTCATTTGCTGGGAGAAGATTGCGGGGCAAGTCGTCGAAAAGGACGCAGCGAGAGGGCAGGTTGGCGCCGGCAATGGTGAGGGCTCGTTGGTATGCCTGGGGGTTGGGTTTGACTTGAAAATCCAGGGCGTAAATATCGACAATGCCCTCGAATTCCCCTTCCAATTTCAGCAATGCCAGCACGCGTTCCGCATGGCGTCGGTCGGCATTTGTGAAGACCCATAAATCCTGGGGGAGGCTGGATAATATCTCCTGTAAGCGGGGGGAATAGTGGATGAATTCCTCTAAGGGGATATCATGGACGTAGGTGAGATACTCTTCAGGGTCCACCTGATGGTGCCGCATCAATCCGTCCAAGGTGGTTCCGTACCGCTGGTAATAGGTTTGGCGCAGGGTACTTGCCTCCCTTTCGGCCAGGTCCAATCGTTCCCTCATGAATTCATGAATGCGGATCTTTATCGCGTTCCAGAGCCCGCTTGACGCCGGGTAGAGCGTGGCATCGAGATCGAAAAAGAGGGTGGAAAATGTCATGCTTGCATTATACATGATGGGGGGTGGAAATGATCATGAGATGAGGCCGGATGTGTGTCTTCGTTCTTCCTCCGGTATAATACGATCATGACGATCAAGATCTTATCCGATGACGTAGCTTCACAGATCGCGGCTGGAGAGGTGGTGGAGCGGCCCGCGTCTGTGGTCAAAGAGTTGATTGAAAACGCTCTTGATGCAAGGGCCACGGAGGTCGACATCCACATCCGGGGGGCGGGGAAGCAGCTCATCGAGGTCTCAGACAACGGGAAAGGCATCTCCAGGGAGGATTTGCCCTTGACCGCGGTGAGGCACGCTACCAGCAAATTGGAGACGGCGGAGGATTTGTTCCGGGTCTCCACGCTTGGTTTTCGCGGGGAAGCCTTGTCTTCGATTGGTTCGGTCTCCCAGATGAGGATCACCTCTCGCCGGGCAGAAGATGAGATGGGCTGCACGATCAAGGTGGAAGGGGGAGAAGCCGGTCAAGTCCGATCGGTAGGGACCCCGCCCGGGACCGTCGTCCGGGTGGAAAATCTGTTTTATAATGTCCCGGCCCGGCTTAAGTTTTTAAAAACGGACCGCACAGAAAGCCGCCATATTGACCGGGTGGTCACCCATTATGCCCTGGCGTATCCCGATGTGCGTTTCCGGCTGCAGCGGGAGGGACAGACGGTGATCCAAACCAGCGGCAGCGGTGATCCGCGGGAGGTCTTGGCTGTCATCTACGGGGTGGAAACAGCCAAACAGATGATCGCTGTGATCGCTGAAGAAGATGGGATCCGGATTGAAGGCTTCATCAGCCCTCCGGATTTGACCCGCTCCAATCGGCAAGAGATGAACTTCTTTGTCAACCAACGACCGGTCAAGGATATCGCATTGAGCAAAGCGCTGACTCAGGGCTATCACACCATGTTAATGAAGGGGCGGTTTCCCATCGCGGTGCTTTTCCTAGAATTGGACCCTGAAGCTGTGGATGTCAATGTCCATCCTACCAAAGCAGAGGTGAGGTTTAAAGACAAAGGTGAGGTGTTCAAAGGCGTCAGCAGGTCCGTTCGACGGGCGCTGCTGGCCCATACACCAGTCCCTGAGATCGGAGGACCCCGGGGGCGTCAACTGTGGGGTGGGGGCAGACCAAACCGAAGAGGGGGAGACCAAATCATCGACCCGGCTTGGAAGATGGCTGCGGAAGTGGATAAGGCGGATGTAACGGACCTGCCGGATGACTCAAGACAAGAGGTCGCTTCGCTTCCAACCCCCATCCTCCGCCTTATCGGCCAGGTAGCCACCACATATCTTATTGCAGAAGGCCCTGACGGACTTTACCTGATCGATCAGCACGCCGCTCACGAGAGGGTTTTATTTGAGAAATTCCTCAAAGAGCGTGATCGGACGGTCCACTCTCAAGCCCTGTTGGAGTCCGTGCAGGTGGAGTTCCCCCCGGCGGCGGCGGATTTATTGGAGGAAAAGATCCCCCTTCTGAATGGTCTGGGATTCAAGATCGAGACCTTCGGACCCCATACTTTTGTCGTCCGTGCGATCCCCTCCCTGCTGGGAGATATCTCCCCCGCTGAAGCGCTGCGATCCGTGGTCCAGGAATTAGAAGTGGATGAAAGCCCTCTGGACGAGAAAATCGAAGAAAAAATCATCGCCCGGGTCTGCAAACGGGCTGCGGTGAAAGCGGGACAGGTGTTATCACCCGCAGAACAGAAGGCTTTGTTGCGGGATTTGGAATCCTGTGAGTCCCCCCGGACTTGCCCGCACGGCCGCCCGACGATGATTCATCTCTCCGTGGATTTGTTGGAGAGGAAATTCGGGCGCAAAGGACCTCAATAAATCCGGCTTTCGGTCCCTTCTCACTCGACATCTGATAAGAAAAAACCAGGTCTCATGACCTGGTTTCCGTTATCAGTAAAAGATGTTCCAGGGCTTATTCTTCGGTAAAGAAAACGTCAGGCAAATTGTGACATTCACCACATCCTAGGTGGGGCTCTTCGACTGTCCTCTTAGTTTTCGTACAGTACGCTTCGATTTTCACCCGGGGCTTGAGGATTAAGAAGGGTCGATGGACCGTGGGTTTGAGCTCCATGTATTCGCAGGCGTTCGCTTGGAGAATGCCGGGAACAGGGCAGGTAAAACACAGGTCGGGTTTCCATTTCTGAGGGGGATGAGCCGATTGTAACAGGCGGCATTCCTCGTGGTTTCTACCACGATAGTAATCCCCGTAGAAATATGGGCATTCTTGTCCGGCAGGCGTCTTCATGATAGGGCAGTTCTGCTCTCCCCCTCCCAGGGCTGCCATTGGAAGATGTCTCCGTCACGTCGGATGGTTCCCAGGCCCGGAAGTGCCAGGTGGTAGAACAAAGTAAGATGACCTTCATCTGCGGCGAAGGAGAGCATCTCTGCCCGGGTCTGGGCCGCTACCTCCGGGTCCGTGTCGAACCGGGGCGACCATTCAGGGTGGAGGAACTGCACTCTGGTATGTAAAGTATCGCTGAGATCAAGAAGGGTTTCGCCTCTGCTCTCTATGAGCAAACCGATGTGACCGGGTGTGTGTCCGGGAGCAGCGACGGCGCGGATGCCGGCTATGAATTCTTCTTCTGCTCGAATTAAGGTCAACCGCTGGCGGATGGGTTGAAGTTTGGAGCGCAATAATTGGGCGTACCCTTCCTCAGCCCGGGTCACCACCCCCTCCTGCCCCATCCAGTGCTCCCATTCCTCTGCAAGCATAAAATATTCGGCGTTGGGGAAGGCCAACTCACCCTCTGCGTTGACCAAACCGCCGATGTGATCGCCGTGGCAGTGGGTGATGATCACCGCGTCCACCTTGGGGAGGTCTACGAACTCCTCTAAAAGGCCGATGAGATTGCCGCTTTGCCCTTCTTCCCTCGGCCCTATGCCCGTATCGACGAGGACATTTTGGTCATCGGTCTCTATGAAAAGGCAGTTCATAGACCAATTCAAAGGTTGTTGGCTTGGATAGGCTTTTCTGAGACTCCCCAGGAATTCCTGGCGGGGGATGGCGGGAAATCGATCCGCGACGCTTTCAAAATCCCGTTTGCTCACCCCATCTGTGATCGATGTGCATCGAAAATTGCCGACCTGGAATGAAAAAGTGTGCTCAGACATGGTTTTTTCCTTTTCTACAACACCGTGCTCTTGGGATGTGCCTTTCACTTTTTAGACGCGGGTCACGTATTTGCCGCTCCGGGTGTCGACGCGGATGATGTCTCCTTCATCAACGAAATTGGGGACATCGACCTCCAGTCCCGTCTCCGTGGTCACGCTTTTGGTTACCGTCGTAGCGGTATTTCCCCGCACAGATGGATCAGCGCGGACGACTTTTTGGTCAACAGTGGTGGGGAGCTCGATGTCCAGGGGTTCTCCTTGATAGAACGTCAATTTGACTTCCATGTCTTCTTTGAGGTATTTCGTCGCCTCCCCTAACGTCTCTCCGCGCAAAGCGGGTTGTTCATATGTTTCCGTATCCATGAAGTGGTACATCTCCCCATCTTTATAAAGAAACTTCGCATTCCGGTATGTCAGCTGGATATCCTGAACGGTATCTCCGGAGTTGAATTTCTTCTTTAACCGCGTCCCTGTGCGGAGATCTCTGACTTCCACGCGGATGGTCGCTTTGCCGCGCCCCGGTTTATGATGGGAATATTCCAGTACTTTATATATGTTTCCATCCAGTTCGAAGGTGGTCCCTTTTCTGAGTTCGTTTACGTCGATCATGGTTAGGCCTTTTGTTTCTGAGATGAGTAGGATTGCGTTGTGATTATAGTCTACGGCTGGGGAGGTGGCAAGGGAAGGGTGATCGCAGGAGGAGGGGGCTCCATGACTAAAAAGCCATCCCACTGTCCATGATTCCGAATGCAAGGAATCCTCAGGTTTGATCGCTGATGATACGGGTTTTCCCTCCCAGACAGGGTATAATGAAGGGTAGAACCTGGGCTTTGAAAAAAATATCATCGGAGTAAATTGACCTCAATCCACCCTTTGATGGGATATCTGAGCGCGGTTGTTTTTCATGAAGACGGGGATGAAACCAGCCCTCACTTATGGTAAACTAACCTAAGCGCAGAGAAGGGGCTGTTAACTATGCCAGACAAGAAAAGAATTTTATGTATCGAAGATGAGCCGGAAACCACGAACCTTGTGCAGTTAATCTTGGCCCGGGAAGGATATGAAGTCTTGGGCGCGGATGGTGGTGAAGAAGGCTTGAGAATGGTTCGAGAAGAAAAACCCGACCTGATCCTCCTGGATTTAATGATGCCCGATATGGATGGATGGCAGGTTTACCAGCATTTAAAAGAGGATGAGGAGACGAGAGACATCCCGGTGATCGTGGTCACTGCCAAGGTACAGAGCATTGACAAGGTATTAGGGCTCCAAGTCGCCAAAGTCGATGACTACATCACCAAACCGTTCCGCCCCGAGGAGTTATCCGAACGCGTGAAGTATGTCCTTTCCCAAGTATATGATTGAGAGGGATATCTGACCGGCTCTCACCCCCTGTCACATTTGTATGAAAGAAGTCCAGATAACCAAGAAAACGGAACCGGTTCTCCCCCCCATTCGAGCCAAGTATTGTGATACTTTTTTATGCCGCTTACAAGGCTTCATGTTTCGTAAGCAAATTGGCGCTGGGGAGGGATTATTGTTGGTGGGCAATCAAGAAAGCCGTCTTGACAGCGCTATCCATATGCTGGGGGTGCCCATCGATTTAGCTGTTTTCTGGATGGACAACGATCAGAGGATCGTCGATCGTCGGTTAGCGCGCAAATGGCGTCCTCTGTATGTCCCCCGGGCGCCCGCTCGTTATGTGTTGGAGTTGTCACCTGTCAGATATGATGATTTTATTGTCGGAGAGACGTTAGACTTTGAAGAAATATCTTCTCGTTAGCCTTTTCATCCTCCTCTGTGTGGGGTGGATTTATCCGGTCCATGCGCAGGAAGAACAACCTTCGCAGCCCGTTTATATCATTCAGCCCGGGGATACGTTATGGAATATCGCCCGGCGTTTTCATGTTTCTTACCAGGATCTGCTGGAGGAGAATGACCTCTCCGAAGATAGTCCCATCCGGCCAGGGGAGACGTTAACCATCCCGGGGTTTAGCTCGATGTCAGGGATATTGACGACGGAAACGATCCCCTTTGGAGAATCTTTGAGCAGCCTGAGTGATCGCTATCAAATCAGCGAAGATACTTTGGTCAGGCTGAATCGCCTGACCACCCCTATGGAGTTGTATGCCGGGCTTTCGGTTGTCCTCCTGGCTGACGAAGAAGGGCATATTAACGAATGGACGGGGAAACGGAAGACGCTTTCAGAGGGTCGTTCTTTGCTGGAAGCCGCTATCGAAGAGCATGTCAATCCTTGGAAAGTGGTTTCCCAAAATGACCTGGAAGGCACCTGGGACCTCATCCCCGGTCAGGTGGTTCGGGTTTCCGGAGCGGAGGACTCCGGCCCCGGAGGGTTCCCTAGGGAGATAAGCGAAGTCACCTTTTCCCCGCCCAAATTTGTGCAGGGAAATACGATGGTCTTCCGGGTTACGGCGCCTTCTGGGACGGAGGTCAATGGAAAATTTGGCGACTATATCCTGCATTTTTTCCCTTCTGGTGATGATTATGTGGCTCTCCAGGGTGTCCATGCCATGGCCGATACGGGAATACATCCCGTCTCTTTATACGGCCAACTTACGGATGGCACACCTTTTGCCCACCAGCAGATGGTGAGGGTTGTGGATAAGGATTTTGGGTACCGTGAAATTCCCGGCGTTCCCCCCGAAACTGTCTCCATCGAACTCTCCAGGAAAGAGAAGGAAAGGTTGGCTTCGTTCGCTGAAGATTTTTCCCCGCAAAAAGAATGGAAGGGGAAATTTTCAGTCCCGGTGCCCGAGAAATACAAAGATCCCTGGCCGCTCTTTGGGGAACATCGTTCGTATAATGGGAGCGGGTATTATTATTATCATTCGGGCATTGACTTCTCCACGTGGGGAAATTTTGGGATCGATATTTACGCTGCGGCACCAGGAGAGGTGGTATATGCCAGGACGGACTCTCTCATTTACGGTGGGGTGACTATGATCGATCACGGCTGGGGGGTGTACACAGTATACGGTCACCAGCAGGAAATCCTGGTCCGGGAGGGACAGCGGGTTAAAGAAGGGGATGTTATCGGGAAAGTGGGGAGTTCGGGTCGGTCTACAGGGCCCCACCTGCATTGGGAAGTGTGGGTAGGAGGTGTGCCCGTGGACCCCGAGAACTGGCTGAATAACCGTTACCCGTGATGTCCTTCCGGAGTGATTCAAACCTTGGTTTCGGGGTTTTAGGGAGGACAGCTTGTCTTGAGGAGTACGTGGAGTATAATATACTGGCTAGGTGGAATAGGTTTTCTATTACCCTTCATTGAATCAATGTATTTGAGGCAGAACTATGGCAACAGCTGTACTCTCCCTGCGTGAAGATTACTGGGAGGAATTTGAACTTGAGGAAGAGGATATTGATTTCCTCTACGAACATTTATTAGAATACGAGACGCCCCTGTCCACGGAGGAGATGACGCCCATCCTGGTCGAACAACGCATAGAGCGTGAGAAAGAACGCTTGGAGGAGAAACGCCTGGATGGAAAAGAGATTTACTATCCCAAAGAAGAATATGAAGTGGGTCAGGGTCTGGTGTTTCCAGCGTTTGAGTGGCAAAAGGGCGAAGTTGTCGATATCCGGGATGGGAGCAATCCCACCGTTGGGGAATTCGATGTCATTCAAGTTCAATTCGAAAATGGAGAGGCGTACGAATTCGCCACTGGCATTGATGATCATGTGCTGAATGAACCGCCGGAAGCTTCTCAATCCGATTCCTTGGATAAAGGTTCCGTTTTGAAGGAATACCGCCCGATGCTCGAGGAACGGGTGGAGAAGGGCTTGATTGATCAGGAGGAATTTGTTCAGATTGCGGGGCGGTGGTTCCCCAGGGCGCTGCTGGTGGATGTCAACATTGGACATCTGAACTTGGCGGAAGCGGTATTGGATCTAAATAAGGGAGGGCCGCTTTCCACAAAAGAGATTTTAGAGGAAATTGAGCTGGAGGCGGAGGTCAATCCCAACCTGATTGAGTTTTCCCTTGACCTGGCTTTGCAGGAAGATGAGCGTTTTGACGAAGTGGGTCCGGCCGGGATTGTCGCCTGGCATCTGAAGGCCATGGAGCCTGAGGGCGTGCAAAAGACGCCCCTCTATCTCCGGTACTCAGGTATCGATTATGACCGCGATGCTTTGACAGACGAGATGCTGAAGCTGGAGAAGTCGCTGGACGATGAATTAAACCCATCAGATGGTGTCTCTGGCAATGGGGGTGGAGAGGTGGAAGTGAGCCTGATTTTCCCCCATTGGCGGGCGGGGACGTTGCCGTTGTCGGAACGGGTCAGGCCCCTCTTTCCCACTGCCTATGAGGCGCCGAGAATCCGATTTACGCTTGTGGATGGGGATACGGGAGATAGCTTTCCCGGCTGGGTGGTGCGCAAAGAGAGATATGTATATGGTTTGCGGGATTGGTACGAAGAAAAAGGTCTCATCCCGGGAGGTATTGTCCACGTTCAACCGGGCCAAAACCCGGGAGAAGTGATCGTGCAAACCGCGAGTTCAAGGGCGACCAAAAACTGGATGAGGACCATTTTGGTGGGGTCGGACGGGGAACTGGTGTTCGCCACTTTAAAGCAGATCGTCTCCGCTGATTACAACGAACGGATGGCGATTATGGTGCCCGATGTCGAACCCGTGGATGAGGTTTGGCGCCAGAACCTTAAGTCCCCCCCTCCATTCGAACGCATCGTGGTGGACACGGTTCGGGAACTGACGAAGCTGAACCCCCAGGGACATGTGCATGTCACGGAGCTCTATGCAGCGATCAATACCGTCAAGCGTTGCCCGCCGGGTCCGTTGATGTCTCTTTTAGAGACCAGGCCTTGGTTTGTGCATGTAGGAGATTTGCATTTTCAATTTGATGATTCGGAAGGGAAGTAGCGTTTTACCGTTGGAGAGGAAGGAGTACCGGGGTGCCGAAACCCAAGCTTTCTAGCTTATTGAAACCAACCGTTGAGACACCATTTCAGATCGATTTTGATTGGTGGCAGGAGCACGATCGGGCCTGGCGTGTGCACCTCAGAAGTTGTCTGTGTCCAGAGCATAAAGAGGCTTATGCTGATTTGGCTGGTGATGAGAAAGTGGATTGGATCGACCCGGAGACAGCCCAGGTGCAAAAAGTGGATGGCTTGCAGCATATTTTGATCTCCCATTGTGCGAAACAAGACACCTTCATCACGAAGCAGACCAGTCTTACGGAAGCTGTCTTTCGATTATTCCTGGCCAATGGAAATCAGCCTAAAACCCCTGAAGAGTTAGCGGAGGAGCTCGACCGTCCTCCTCAAAAAATCCTGCAAACGATTGCGGGTAGAAGGGTTTACAAAGGAATACGACCGACTCAGAAGAAATGAAGGGGAGGTATTTCCATGGCCTGCTTATGTGCCCCCGTAGCTCAAATGGATAGAGCACCGGACTTCTAATCCGACGGTTGCAGGTTCGAATCCTGCCGGGGGTACTCGTTGATTTAGGGTCCGGGGGCGTTCAGGTTTCTTTGTTAACCTTTCATATAAATTCAACTCTAAAAATACAGAGCATTCTTTGTATGCTAGAATGATCTGTTGGGAGATGGTCAATTCCCTTTTTTATGGAGAGTGGCTCATGGTAGATGTGATCCTGAAAGTGAAACCAATCAAGCCGAATCGATACGTGTTTCGCACTCTGCAAAATTCCCGGTCTACCTGGCAGATTGTCTCCGGCTCCCATGCTTGGTTTCCCCCCACAGATGTCTATGAGACGGATGACAATCTGGTCGTCCGTGTTGAGATCGCAGGCATGCGGGATGGGGAATTGACGGTCACACTCGATGATCGTTTGCTGCTCATCCAGGGCCGCCGCCCGAGTCCCCGCAAGGATTGTGCGTATCACCAACTGGAGATTGGGTACGGTAAGTTTCAAAGCGGTGTGAAGCTGCACAAAGCGATCATTGCTGAGAAAGTGAAAGCGACCTATCAGGATGGTTTTTTGGAGTTGTTATTGCCGAAGAGGACCCCTCAACATATCGAGGTGAAGGAACGATAATCCATGCCAGCATCACGTTGGAAAGCTGAGCTTTCAGATATACTGGAATGGTTTGGTCGAGAGGACCTTTCCATAAAGGACCTCCTGCCGGAAGCGATCATACCCGATATGGATGATTTTGGAGAGGAGGACGACCTCGGCGAGGATGAGGATCAACTGGAAAAGATCCCCGAAGAGATCCCAATTTTGCCCTTGCGGGGATTGGTTGTGTACCCGGAAACCGCGGTGCCATTGACGGTTGGTCAGCCCCGGTCCATCCGCTTGATCGACGACGTGGTTTCCAAGGACGACCGCCTGATCGGGTTGGTAGCTTCCAAGGATCCCCAGAATGAAAAACCTGGCCCTGAGGATTTGTACCGGGTCGGGACGGTAGCGAACGTTCACCGTCTGTTTAGAGCGCCTGACGGCACTATCCGGTTGTTGGTGCAGGGCATCAAGCGGTTCAATCTCCTTGAGATCACGGAAGAGGAACCCTATCTCAAAGGCAAGATTGAACTCGACTCCAGTCAGGTCGAAAAAAGCATTGAGGTCGATGCGCTGGTCAGGGAAGTCCAAGACCAATTCCGGGAGATCACCGAAATGGTCTCCTCCATCCCCCAGGAACTGGTGGAAGCGGTGATGTCGTTGGAAGATCCGTTGCAAATCGTTTATACAATTGCCAACTTCCAACGTATGGATCTGGAGGATGCCCAAGAGCTATTGGAACTCAATACCATTTATGATAAGCTCCGCAAGCTGGTCAGCTTCCTGACCCGGGAGCTGGAGATGGTGCAGATTGGGCAAAGGATCCAAAAACAGGCCCGATCGGAAATCGAAAAGGTGCAGCGGGAGTATTTCCTCCGCGAGCAGATGAAGGCCATCCGTTCTGAATTGGGGGAGGAGGACGAACAGGCGGCGGAAGTCGAGGAGTTCAAACGCCGCATGGAAGAAGCGGGGATGCCGGAGGAAGCGGAGAAACAGGTCAAGCGGGAGTTGGAGCGTTTGTCCAGCATCCCCTCTGCATCCGCGGAATACGGCGTGATCCGGACGTACTTGGATTGGATGGTATCGCTGCCCTGGTCCGAGACCACGGAAGACAACTTGTCCATCGAACATGCCCGGAAAGTGCTCGATGAGGACCATTACGGTTTAGAGGATGTCAAGGAAAGGATTCTGGAATTCCTGGCGGTGCGCAAGCTGCGCAAAGAGCGGTCTGGGGAGTTTGAGGAGACATACGACGATCAAATCCGCCAGATTCGAGAAGGGGTGATCCTGTGTTTTGTCGGCCCGCCAGGTGTGGGGAAGACATCCCTTGGACGTTCCATCGCTCGCTCCATGGGACGGAAATTCATCCGCGCCTCCTTGGGCGGCATACGGGATGAGGCGGAAATCCGCGGTCACCGCCGTACATATATTGGCTCCATGCCCGGGCGCATCATCCAATCCTTACGCCGGGTGGGATCCAGCAACCCGGTTTTCATGCTGGATGAGGTTGACAAACTCAGTCAAGGGTTCCAGGGGGATCCAACATCAGCGCTTCTTGAGGTCCTCGACCCAGAGCAGAATTCCGAATTTAGAGATAACTACCTGGAGGTGGGCTATGACTTATCCAAGGTGATGTTTATTACCACAGCAAATTTGCTTGAACCCATACCTTCTCCCCTTCGCGACCGAATGGAAATCATTAAGATATCGGGGTACACCGATAATGAAAAGATTAAGATCGCGAAAGGATATCTCATTCCCCGTCAGAAACGGGAGAACGGGCTGCGGGAGGAGGAAATTTCCTTTACGGATGAAGCCTTACAGACCATCATTCGTTCCTATACGAGGGAAGCCGGTGTCCGGAATTTAGAACGCGAGATCGGCTCGATTTGTCGGAAAGTGGTTACGCAAATCGCGGAAGGTGAACTGAAATCCGTGGAAGTGACGATTGAAAAAGTTCGGGAATTCTTAGGCCGCCGTAAATATTTCGGTGACGAGGAGATTGCGGAGCGAACGTCCGTTCCGGGTGTCGCCGCGGGGTTGGCATGGACGTCCACGGGGGGAGAGGTCTTATTTGTGGAAGCCTCCATCATGCCGGGGAACAAGAACTTCCAATTAACCGGCTCGTTGGGCGATGTCATGAAAGAATCCGCCCAGGCAGCTTTGTCCTATGTGCGCTCGAGAGCCAAAAAACTGGGCTTGGATGAAGGGTTTTATGAGGATCATGATGTGCACCTTCATGTGCCCGCAGGAGCCCAACCCAAAGACGGCCCTTCGGCTGGTGTGACCATGGCAACCGCCTTGGTGTCTTTGATTTCCGGTCAGCCGGTCCGGTCCGATGTCAGTATGACCGGGGAGATCACCCTGCGTGGTCAGGTGCTGCCCGTTGGGGGCATCAAAGAAAAAGTGCTCGCTGCCTATCGTGCGGGATCAAAGACCGTGATTTTACCGAAAAGAAATGAAGCGGATTTAGAGGAAATCCCTGAGGAAGTCATGGAAGCCATTGATTTCATTTTCGCGGAAACCATTGAGGATGTTTTGGAAGCCGCCCTGGGAAATGGTCACGTTTCTGAACCCTCATCCCCATCCAAAGAAGACTAGCTCTCCTATGTCCCGATTATTGCTTATCGAGGATCGTGAATCCCTACTCCGTTCATTGAAAACGCTCTTGGAATTGGAGGGGTATAAGGTCTTCACAGCGACCACACAGGAGTCGGTGGAAGAGATATTGGAGAGAAAGGCGATTGATTTGGTCTTGCTGGACGTCAATTTTCACATCGATGATGGCAAACAAATCAAAGGGTACGAGATACTGGAGACGATTCGCAGGACGCCGGAATGGCATGATATTCGCGTATTGATGACATCCGGCGAGGATTTTAGGGATCAAGCACTGCAAGCAGGGGCTGACGGTTTTTTATTAAAGCCCTATTTACCAGAAAAATTAGTGAACTTAGTCCAATTGAACCTGGAGGAGAACGAGAAGTGAATCCATTTTCCTTGCCCAACCGAAACTCGAGCAAGGACAGATTGATTATCCCTACCGTTCACTTCTCCCCAAGCAATTGGCAAAGGTTCACCATCAACAGCCTGGATGAAGAAAGGGGAGCGTTTCAGGAAAGGTTTCCCGGATCATCAGCGGCTGCTGATGTCCGACGACAACGATGAGGTGTTTCAGAGCGCATATGATTGAATACCGCAGGTATCTTTATTGGCCTGTTTGAAAAGGGGCTCTGTGAGACACCATATCCTTGCTAGTATAGAGAGTGAACAGTGAATAATAATAAACGTACCGATATGCAATGGTACACCATGGATTTGCATTTACATACCCCTGCGTCTGCGGATTATCTGCAACCAGAGGTCAGTTATTTAGACATTTTAAAACAAGCGGCCAAACGGGGGTTGGATATCATTTCTTTCACCGATCACAACACGGTGGCCGGATACCGGCGGATGAAAGAAGAGATTGATCAACTGAACCTTTTGAAGAAGCTAAACCGTCTGCTTCCGGAAGAAGAGACCCGTTTGAATGACTATCAACGTCTTTTAAAACGGGTCCTGGTGCTGCCAGGGTTTGAATTTACTGCCACATTTGGATTTCACATTTTATCCATTTTCCCTGAAGATAAGCCCGTCCGGGACATCGAGCATCTTTTGTTAAAGATGAACATCCCATCCGAAAAACTGGATGAAGGATCGGTCACTGTAGGGGCCAGCGTAGATGTGTTGACCGCCTATCGGTTGATCAACGAGTCGGGGGGGATGGCCATCGCCGCCCATGCCAATTCCAACAACGGGGTGGCTATGCGGCGTTTCCCGTTTGGGGGCCAAACGAAAATCGCCTACACCCAGGATCCCAATCTGATGGCACTTGAGGTCACCGATCTGGAAAAACAAGGTCGGTACAGCACCGCGTCGTTCTTCAGCGGGAACAAGCCGGAGTATCCTCGCCGGATGCACTGCATCCAGGGATCGGATGCCCACCTGATGGTGAAAAGTTCAGAGCACCCGAACAAGCTGGGCGTGGGGGATAGAGCGACGGATGTCCGCTTGCCAGAACGCTCTTATCGAGCGTTGAGAGATCTATTTGAAAGCAACAACTTTTCCAGAACTCGACCTCACCGGCACGGATCCCAACCTGCGTACGACTTCATTCGGGATGCGCAGGAGGAAGGGGTGACTTTCGTGCAGGATTTCCACGAGAAGATGACGGTCCGGGGAGGGTATTTGTATTCCATCATCGCTGATATATGTGCTTTCGCCAACTCCAATGGCGGGACGCTCTACATCGGCGTTTCGGAAGACGCCGATCAACAGGTGGAAGGGATTTCGCGTCCCAGTCAAGCCATCTCGAAACTAAAATCTGAGATCAGCAAACGGATCACGCCCGAGCTGGATTGCAAATTCGAAACCCATAAAACACAAAACAAGAATGTGGTCCAGATCATGATCCCCCGGGGAGAGGATCCACCGTACGCCGTGGATGACAATAAAGTGTACTTGCGCACGGAGACGGAAACCGAGATGGCGGTCCGGGATGAAATCGTGGATTTGGTCCTGCAGGGCCAAAAGGAAACCAGGACCCCGCCCACGCCAGCGCAGGGCTCACCATTACCCATTCCGGGCTCAGAAGATGTCTACCGGATGGTCTCGGATGAACCCGAACCGGAAGACCCCCCGCGAACGGGCGTGGAGATCGTTTCCGTCACCCAGAGGGGCGGGGAGAAGTATTACACTGTCCGCGACCTCCGGAATGGAAATGTGGTCAAAAATGTGACCCTGAAATCCTCCCGGCGGCTGTGGCATTATGCGATTTCGAAGTACGCCCAAATGCCCAAAGACCCCAACCGTTTGGATGTGGAATGGGAGGGGAATCTGGGTCTCTTGGACCGCAATCAACGCGGAAAATATGTCAGTTACGATCTTATCCAGCGCACCTCGGAAGGGTACCGATATTACTTCGGGGTGACCGATGACGGCGTTCACGGTGAATGGGAGAGGTTGGTCCATTAAAGTGGGAACAGATGTCCTTAAAAATCGCTGTTTTGACTGTTTCAGACCGGTCATATCGAGGGGAGAGAGCAGATCAATCAGGGCCTGCGCTGGTGGAAAAGATTTCTACCCAGGGATGGGAGGTGACCAGCACAGCTATCGTTCCCGATGATCAGGCATTGATTATCGACAAACTTCGAGCCTGGTCAGAGGGGGAGGTGGATGTCATTCTCTCCACCGGAGGGACCGGTTTTGCCCCTCGCGATATCACACCTGAGGCGACGAAGGCGGTGATAGAGCGGTTGGCCCCCGGGATCGCGGAAGCTATGCGGGCGGCGAGTCTGGACATAACTCCCCATGCCATGCTGTCACGGGCTGTAGCGGGCATCCGGAAGGGGACTTTAATTGTCAACCTTCCGGGCAGCCCTAAGGCCGCTGTGGAGAATTTGGAGGTTATTTTACCGGTCCTTCCCCACGCTGTGGATCTGCTTCGGGAGGATCCCCGGGCGGAGGAGGTCCACAGGGACCCGGAAAGTGCCTGATCAGGGATTGAAAGAACCGGTTTAGTGATCTTGGAGCGGATAAGGAAAAGTTCCTGCCTGGAGAGGATGGGCAGGAACTTTTTTCGTTGACTTGCATGCATCTAGAAAGGGAAACGATTAGAAATACTGGCTCTCTTGGTGATCAAAGATGCGGCGGGCGATCACCAACCGTTGGACCTCACTGGTCCCTTCGCCGATCGTCATCAACCGTGCGGCGCGGTACTTTCGTTCCAAGGGGTATTCCCGGCTGTAACCGTATGCGCCGTGGATCTGCATCGCGTTTCGACATACCCGCTCGGCCATTTCCGTGGCGTGGAGCTTGGCCATCGCACCCGCTTTGGTAAAGGGTTGATTTTGATTTTTCAGCCAGGCTGCATGGTAAATCATGAGCCGTGCGGCGTGGATCTCGGTGGCCGCGTCCGCGACCATCCACTGGATGGCTTGATGGTGGGAGATGGGTTTTCCAAAGGCTTCCCGTTCCTGCGCATATTGGACAGCCTCATCAAATGCGGCTTGGGCGATGCCTATGGAAAGCGCACCGATGCTGATCCGGCCCCCGTCCAAGATGTGCAGCGTTTGGTGGTAGCCTCTGCCTTCCTCTCCAACCAGATTCTCCTCGGGGACGACGGTGTTTTCAAAGCGGACCTCGTGGCTGTGCGTCCCCCCTGCCCCCATCTTTACCTCGGGGGGAGCGATATGCAACCCAGGCGCGTCGGTGGGGACGAGGATCATGCTCATGCCGTGGTATCCTTTCTCGGGGTCCGTTTTGACCAGAGCGATGATGAACGCTGCATCCCCGGCGTTGGTAATCCAGGCTTTCGATCCGTTGATGACCCAGTTACCATTCTCCCGCCGGGCTTTGGTCTGGATGTTCCTCAGGTCAGAACCCGCTTGCGGTTCGGTCAGGGCCAGGGAGGTCAATTTTCCATTTCCGGAGGTCACGGATGGGAGGTACTGCTGCTTCAATTCTTGTGAGCCGAACGCCGCCACAGAAGCGCACCCCAGTTCGTTGTGAGCTTCCATGGTCAAGGCAAAGCCCCCGTCCCCCCAGGCGATCTCCTCGATGGCGATGGCGGAGCTGATGGCATCCAAATCGGAGCCTCCATACTCTTCGGGTACACTCATCCCCAACAGGCCCATGGCCCCCATCTGAGGGAAGAGATCCCAGGGCAGTTCTCCGCTTTCGTCGATCTCTTCGGAGCGGGGTTTCAATTCGGAAGCCACGAAATCATGGACGACGTCGCGCCACATGCGCTGTTCTTCGTTCAATTTGAATTCCATAACGACCTCCTCAGTGGATAGGCGGTGGAAGGAAGGGCAAAGATGGAACGGGTGTCAGGATCTTGGATAGGCGAGATGATTATCCATCTTTTCCTGTATTCTAACCGCTTCTGAACGGTCGGACAATAAAGGCTTGGGCATTTGGAGGACCATGCTGCCCCATATTTGATCTGCTTTGGTAGAATTAGGTTGATTTAACTGCGGCTGGGATAACCAGATGGTCAGGATAGGAAAGGAGATTCTGTGGCTCAACCCGTAGCACTCATTACCGGAGCTTCCTCGGGGATCGGCGCAGCGACCGCCCGACTTCTGAGTGAGCACGGTTATCGTGTCGTCCTGGCAGCGCGGCGGATCGAGCGCCTGGAACAGGAGGAGGCTGAGATCCGGGCAGAAGGGGGTACCGCTTTCGCTGTCCAAACGGATCTCTCTGAACTACCCCAAATCGAACGTTTGGTGGAAAGCACAGTGGAGAGGTTTGGGCAGATTGATATTTTGGTCAACAACGCCGGTATGGGACGTTTGAAATGGTTAGACGAACTTGATCCCCTTCAGGATATCGCCTACCAGATTGCGGTTAACCTCTCCGGGACCATTCACCTCACCCGTTTTGTCCTGCCTCACATGCTGGAGCGGGGGCAGGGACAGATCATCAACGTCTCTTCGGTCGGCGCCTGGATAGCACCGCCGACATATTCTATCTACGCAGCGACAAAATACGGGTTGAAGGGGTTCTCGGAAAGCCTGCGCCGCGAAATCCGGGAGATGGGGATCCATGTGGGCACGATATACCCGGGGCCGGTGGCCACGGAATTCGATCAGCACGCCGGCGTGAGTTGGGAGACGGAGTCCACCACGCCGCGGTGGATGTTGTTAGAAGCTGAGGATGTGGCCCAGGCCATTGCCCGCATGGTGCAAAAGAAAAAACGCCGGATCATCATCCCCGGGGTTTTGAAAATCGCCATTTGGGGAAACATGTTCTTCCCCGGGTTCGTGGATTGGGTCTTTTCCAAGTTTTTCAGCCGCCAGGGGGGGATATCTATGACCTGGGGGCAGCGGCAATAAAAAAACCTGGGTTTGCGCCCAGGCTGATGAGAACTGATGATATAGAAAGCGAATCTTATTCCTGTTTTTCCTGGGCCCCGATTTGTTCTTCTTCTAAAATCTGGATCCCGTTCCGCACCTGGTTGATCACCCTTTCCAGGGCGATTTCCAGGTTTGTCAGAGTCTCTGCCACGTACTCGTCAGCGTCTTTTCGTGTCATTTCTGCTTGCACTTCCGCTTCTTTTTCGATTTGTTGGGCTTTTTTCCTGGCTTCTTGGACGATGCTGTCTCGATCGACGATTTTTTCGCTTTTTTCCTGAGCGATGCTGATGGTCCGGTTGGCTTCTTCTTTTGCTTGAGCGATGATCCGGTCCCGTTGGGATAGAATCTGTTGAGATTTTTTCACTTCTTCGGGGATGGCCACCCGCATTTGATCGATGATATCCAACATTTTATCTTCATCCACGATGACATTATGAGTGAAAGGGATAGATCGGCTGCGGTTGAATAACTCTTCTAAACGATCGACGAGATGAAGGATATCCATGAATCGTCCTCCCCAACAATTTTATTACCTAAGTATAACATGAATTGAAGTGAATCACTCAATCTCTCAGCGAGGACTGCGGGACGATGTTTTGGTCACTTCCCAGCTCTTTAAATCGTCTTTTGAGTGCTTCCTCAACAATTTCAGGTACGAAGGAGCTCACATCTCCACCTAAAGACGCGACTTCCCTCACGGTGGTACCGCTGAGGAAGGTATGATCCTTGTTGGTGATGAACGCCACCACTTCGATATCTGGCGCCAGACGTTCATTGGTGAGGGCCATTCGGAATTCATATTCAAAATCGGAGAACACTCGCAAACCTCGGACAATCACCTGGGCGTCAATCTCATGGCAAAAGTCAACCGTCAGCCCGCTGTAACCTCTCACAATGAGATTGGGTGTCGAGTTTAGTGTTTTCTTGACCAACTCGATGCGATCTTCGGGAGGGAAGAGCAACCTTTTAAGAGGATGGTCGTAAACTGCCACGACGACCTCATCGAATAAACGGGCGGCTCGTCTGGCGATGTCGATGTGTCCGTAATGAATGGGATCAAATGTTCCGGGAAACACAGCACGTATCATGATCATCTCCGTTTAGACAATAGTGTGGTCTGATGGGTGGGGTTAACTAATATCCGCCACTGTTTCCTCCATCCAGAATTTGGCCATGGCTTTTTTCAAAAGCAGGTGTTTCTCTTGGGATAAATGGGGGTCTTCCTGGAAGACCTCCCCTGCAAAATGGCGCGCTTTTTCGATCAGGCGCACATCCGTGATCTCCGCCATTCTTAATTCTGAGTATCCGGATTGTCTTGTACCTAAGAATTGTCCCGGCCCGCGTTGTTCTAAATCGCGTTCTGCAAGCTCGAATCCATCGTTGGTATTGGCCATCACTTGAAGCCGCTCATTTTCGATGCCCTCTTTGCTGCCGGGAATTAACAAACAGTATGCTTTTTCATCTCCCCGACCCACGCGACCGCGTAATTGGTGGAGTTGAGCCAGGCCAAAACGATGCGCCCCTTCCACCAGCATGATGGTGGCGTTGGGGATATCCACACCCACTTCTACCACGGTGGTGGAGACTAGGATTTGGATTTCTTTGTTCCGAAATCGCTCCATGACCGCTTCTTTCTGATGGGGGAGAAGCCTGCCGTGCAGGAGCCCAACGTCATAATCGGGGAAGACCTCTTCCGATAACCGACTGTGTTCCTCTACAGCGGCCTTCTCCTCGCTTTTATCGCTTTCTTCGACCAGGGGATAGATGATGAACGCTTGATTGCCCTCATCCAATTGCCCCCGGATCAGGGTATAGGCCCTTTCCCGCTCTTGGGGGTAGAGAACGTGTGTCTCCACCGGCTGTCGTCCCGGAGGCATCTCATCGATCACAGAGATATCCAGATCACCGTAGATGGTCAATGCCAAAGAGCGGGGGATAGGTGTGGCGGTCATGACCATCAGGTGAGGGTTTTCCCCTTTATTGCGGAGCGTCCCTCGCTGTTCCACGCCAAAGCGATGCTGCTCATCGATGACCGCGAGTTGGAGGTCCTTGAAGTTCACCGGGTCTTCCAGGAGGGCGTGGGTGCCGATGACGACTTTAACCTCCCCGCTTTCTAATCCTTCTCTGATGGAGTTCTTCTCCCCTTCGGGCGTAGAGCCAATTAACAGCCGGACGTCATCTTCTGCCAATAAGCTGCCTTCAGCAAGCAGTATTTCTTTCAGGCTGAGGAGGTGTTGTTCTGCGAGGATGCTGGTCGGTGACATGAGTGCAGCCTGCGCCCCATTGTGAACGATAATCAAAATGGCCATGGCTGCTAAAACCGTTTTCCCAGAACCGACATCTCCCTGTAACAAGCGGTTCATGGGCACGCCAGAAGCCAGGTCCCGGCGGATGTGATGGAGCGCTTTTTCTTGTGCTCCCGTCAGTTGGTAGGGCAGCGCAGCCAGCTGTGTTTCCAGCCATTCATCAGATACGGTGAAGACCCGGCCGTGGCGGCTCTCCCAAGCCATTTTTTGACGGAGCACGCCCATCTGGAGCAGGAAGATCTCGTCAAAGGCCAGGCGTTCTTTCGCTGCCTGGAGCGCCTTTTCGGAGACCGGAAAATGAATGTTTTGGATGGCTGTGGTCAGATCCACCAATCCCGCTTTTTCCCTCAACTCCTCGGGCAGGGGATCTTCCAATAAAGGGCTGAGGGTCTGGACGGTCTTGTACATTTTGGTCCGCAGCCATTTCTGGGTTAGGTCTTTGGTTAAAGGATAGACGGGCACGATCCGATTGGTATGCAGGAGGTCCGCGCTGAGCGGCTCCCAATCGGGATTGTTCATGGTCAAACGGCCGAGATACTGGTCGATTTCACCGGAGAGCACCACTTGGCGGGCTCGTGAAAGTTGGTTTGCGATCCAGGGTTGGTTGAACCAGGTCACGCGCAGGGAGCCGCTTTTATCGGAGATCACCGCTTCGACAATTTTCATCCTCCCGCCCCGCACCACGCGGGTTGAGACATCTTTGACGGAGCCGATGACGGTCACTTCCTCTCCGTACCAGAGTTTGTCAATAGGCTTTAACTTCGAATAGTCATCATGGCGGCGGGGGAATAAGTACATCAGGTCCATCAGCGTGCGAACCCCGAGGCGTTCCAATGCCGCGGATCGTTTAGGACCGATGCCCTTTATTTTGTTGACTGGTTCTTCTAGGTCGATCCCAGAGGTCTTTTTGGGGGTCGGCTGGGAGGGGGGTTTTGTGGGTGCGGGTGCTGGTTCTGGAGCTGCTTCCTCCGGCTCTTCCAGCGTTGCCTCCCCCTCGATTTGAGCCTGAGGGGCTGATTCTCTCGGCAGTTGGGTGGTTTTTTCCGTGGTTTTTTGCACCCTTTGCCAGATCCCCTGGAGGGCGGTCTTTCGAGAATCCTCACTGAGTTGGTGGTAATCGCGCAAACGACTGCCGACGGCTTGGATGAGGTGTTCTGGAAGCCCATCCTCGCGGGCTTCCATTTCCCAGGAAGATAAAATATTCGCCAATCCCCCCATCACCGCTTTGTTGTCGTACCCGCGTTGTGCTTCAAGTCGAAAGAATTTCCGTAACTTTTTGATGGACTTTTTCATTGTGATTTATTTTACCACTGCTGCGAACCCGAGACCGTTGGGACCGACATGGGTACCGATGCTCGTGGTGACGTTTACCAAGAAGGACCGCTGAGAAAGGGATTCTTGATAGCGGGCCAGGAAATCCTCCCCGTCTCTTTTTGCGTTTGTGTGTAAAACGGCAAGGTATTCCAGGGGTCCCAGTTCCTGTAATGTCTGGTGTAGACGGGAAATACCTCGTTTCCGGGCCCGGGACAGCCCGATGTTGATCACTTCCCCTTCCTTCAACTGGACCAATGGTTTCAGGTTCAGAAACGCACCAAGGCTGGCTTTTACCCAGGGGATTCTGCCGCTTTTGAGGATGTATCCCAAAGTGTCAAGCATGGCAAAAACGAAGATCTTCTCCTGCAACGCCCGCAGGGTGGAGATGATCTTGTCCACGGGCACGGCGTTCGCTGCTGCTTTGGCGGCTTCCAGGACTTGAAAGCCCAGACCGAGGGTAACCTGCCCGGAGTCAAAAACGTGAACATTGGATCCCATGTCTTTTGCAGCTAAGCGGGCGACATTGCATACCCCGCTTAATTTGCTGGCCAGGTGGATGGAGAGGATTTCGGTAAATCCGAGGGAAAAAATTTTCCTGTACAGGGCCTGAAACTCGCCTGTAGAGGGTGAGGACGTGGTGGGCAGGGCATCATAGGCGGGGAGTTTACGATAGTACTCTTCCCGCGAGATATCAATCCCATCCAGGAAGACCTGATCCTCAATGATGATCAAAGCGGGAATTTGAAAGATGTTGAGTTCCTCCCGCATGTGTTGGGGGATATCAGATGTGCTATCGGTGACGATGGCAAGGGGCAAGGTGGATTCCTTTTCTTGGGAGTGGGATGGGATGGATTGGATCTCGAACCCCCGGGGGGAATGTGTTTTTAGGTATATTCTACGGACTCATAAAAGGATCGCAGGCGTCTTCCATCATGGCTTACTCAACGGAGAGGATGAACTGATAATGGGGTTGACCGCCGTATTGAAGCTCCACAATCTGATCTGGATACTTTTCACGAATGACATCTGCGATCTCAAGGGCTTTTTGTTTGGATAGATTTTCCCCATAGTACATCGTGATCAATTCATAGGCATCAGCATCCGCTTCTTCCAGGAATCGCAGGCAGCCCTCTTCCAGGTTTTGCGAGGAGGTGATCAGCCTATCGTCATAGAGGGCGATGATCTCTCCCTCTGAAACTTGTTGTCCGTGAATTTCCACGCTCCGGACCGCTGTGGTGATTTCTCCCGTGATCACTTCTTCTATAGCGGATTTCATTTCCTCGACCACGTGACTTAATTCTTGTTCGGGCATCAAGCGCAGCATGGCAGCCAGTCCTTCAGGTAAGGTTTTCGTTGGAATCACTTTTGCGTCTTTGACCGTCATTTCCGCGGCGGATTCCGCTGCCATGAGGATGTTTTTGTTATTGGGGAGGATGATGACTTTGTTTGTGGGCAGGTTTTCGAAGGCATCCAATATCTCTTGGGTGCTGGGGTTCATGGTTTGACCGCCTTTGATGATGGCGTTGGCGCCCAGGCTGGCGAATATCCTTGAGAATCCGATCCCGGGGGAAACAGCGACCACGGCGATATCTCCCGGTTCGACGGGGGGGAGTTTGATGTCTTCCTCATCTTCCATGGTTTCAGCACCGTTAACCTGTTCCATCAGGTTTTCGATGTGGACTTTGGAAACCGTGCCCAGGGACATTGTGTATTCAATGGGGTCATAACGCTTATCGGATGGGACATGGATGTGCATGCGGTACAACCCGTCCCCTTCCCCCACCTGAATGGAAGTTCCGATTTCCTCCAGTCGATCGTAAAAGGTGCTCAGTTCAAGGGGTTGATGGGGGCGGAAGTCGACGATCACCTCGTAATCCTGTCCCGGTTCCGCTGCTATTCGAGCTTCTTCTTGACCAATCGCAGATAAGGATTGCACCCTGACGGGTTCGACATCCAGAGGTTCTTCATGCATGTATCGGACCATTCCCTCGTAGATGTAGAATAACCCTTTCCCCCCCGCGTCTACAACCCCTGCCTCTTTTAAGACATCCAACAGTTCAGGTGTCCTCTCTACGGATTCATGCGCTGCGTCCTTTACGATCTCCAGAATTCGAAGGGGGTTGTTGGTGTCTTCAAGCGCTTTTTTGGCTGCGTTTGCCGTGTCTTTGCTGACGGTGAGGATGGTGCCTTCCACGGGCCTTACCACCCCTTTGTAGGCGGTCTCTTTGGCCTGCACCAAGCCTTTGACAAGGTTCTGGGCATCGAGCACCTCAGCCTTATCGATGGCTTTTGAAAAACCTCGCCAGATCTGAGATAAGATGACGCCGGAATTGCCACGGGCGCCCATCAAAGCGCCGTGAGCCAGATGCCCCGCCAGGACCCCTACATTGCTTTCGCGTAAGGTGCTGATCTCATCATATGCCGCCTGCATGGTGAGGACCATATTCGTCCCTGTATCGCCATCCGGGACAGGAAATACGTTCAAAGCGTTGACGGTTTCTTGGTTCGTCCTCAACCAAGTCAAGGCGGCTTTGATTAATTCCTTAAAGTAGGCCCCGTTAATGTGATACGAGGATGGTTCCGTTGTATCATCATTCATCAATATGCGCTCCTGATCATCCTTACCATGATTGCCTTTCCCATGGATTACTCATCATTGCTGATTCTCAAACCCTGCACATGGATGTTGATTTCATTGACGGGTAAGCCGAGAGATTTCTCAACCTGATATCGAACAGTGTTGGCAACGCTGGCTGCGACGGATTTAATCCTTGTGCCATACTCAATGATGATGTAAATGTCGATGTTGATCAGGTCATTATGATATTCCACATCGATACCATGGGTGGGATCATGCACAAGGGCGTGAGCCAGCCCATCAGCGATATTCTTAGAGGCTAACCCGACAACACCATAGGAGCGTTGAACCGCCTGATACGCAATGGATGCAATCGCTTGGGGGGAGATATGAATGTTTCCAAGGGTTGTAGTTTCATTATTCATGCCTGTTTCTCCGTCCTGGGGATGAATGGCTCCCTTTTCCGATGTCTTGCGGGTATTGTAACCCTTCTTCAAAGATGATAACACGTCAATCTGGTCTGCGTTCTTGTAAGTTGGTCTAGTTTATGGTATGATGAGCGGGCTTGATAAAAAGAAACCCCTGTTTGTTATAATGGTTTCAGCTTTCATGGAAAGCTAATTTGTCTTGAGTAAACACGTGGAGATAATATCTCATAAGTTTGGCGAGGTAGTAGTATGGCTAAATGCGAGCATTGTGGAAAAACCACACAGTTTGGGCAAAATCGTCCTTGGTCGAAAAAAGCAACGAAGCGTAAGTTCAAACCGAATCTGCAGAAAGTGACCGTTTATGAAGACGGAAAGAAGGTTCGGAAAACCCTCTGTACGCGTTGTATTCGGACGCTGACCAAGGTATAAGCGTTTAACACATAAACATCATTGGACCATCGATGGGTTACAAATGAGAGCTTCGGCTTATTGTAACCCATTCTTCTTTAACACCTGTTAAGGCAGTACGTCACGCATGGCTGCAATGCCGGATTTGATTCCCTGGGGGTGATCAAAAACAGCGCTGGCGGCGACGAAGACCTCTGCACCCGCTTCTATTGTTCCGGGCATTGTCTCAGGATTTATGCCTCCGTCCACTTCGATTTTCGCATCCGGGTTGAGCTTATCAAGCATCCCCCGGATATGGGCGATTTTCGGGATCATTTCCGGGATAAAGGATTGTCCTGAATAGCCCGGATTGACGGTCATCACCAGAACCAGGTCGACAAACGGTAAAACAGAGTCAATGCTGCCGGCGGGGGTCCCGGGGTTAAGCGTGATCCCCGCCTTACACCCCAGGTCGTGGATGGTCTGTAAGGTGCGGTGGACCTGAGGACAGGTCTCAATGTGAACGGTGAGTATGTTCGCCCCGGCTTGCGCAAAATCAGACAGCAGAGTTTCCGGCCCTTCGACCATGAGGTGAACGTCCAGGGGGAGAGAGGTGATGTTCGCGCAGGTTTCGACGATGAACGGCCCCATGGTCAGATTGGGCACAAAATGACCGTCCATGACATCGATATGAATCCAATCCGCTCCTCCCTGTTCCGCTTCTTTGATCTGGGAGCCGAGTTGGGTGAAATCAGCGGATAGGATGGAGGGGGCGATCAGATATCCTTCCTTCATCGTGGGTCTCTTCCTCGTTTGCTGTTGCAAAGCCACATTATACTATATCATTTCTTGGGTGTTTTTGATCCGCTCCTTTTCCCTTCCGGCGAGGGGGATGGAGGCTTTGGACACGTGACAAGATACAAGAAAAGAGGAGGGCATTCGTTCCCCCCAGGTGGCGTGATTTTCAGACCGGATCCAGGTTTCGTTTTCTAAAAACCTCAAGATTAGGGGTTGATTTTAAAGTATACCCACATCCAGAAAGGGATCAACCCTCCCACTGTGATGAGGGCCAAGAGTCCCATCAGGATGGTGGGCCAATCAATGGCTGTCTTCCTGTGCTTTTCTTCCAGACGCCATTCCACTTCCTGGGGGCTTTCCGGTAAGTGGTAGGCGGAGGGTTTTTTCTTCTCGGTTTGTGTGAAGCTGATCATGATTCGGCCCAGCTGGTCTGCAGTGCGATACCGGGCGCTGGGTTCTTTGGAAAGGACTTTAAGGATGATTTTTTCCAGCTCCGCGGAGAGGTGGGGGTTGAATTCCCGCGGGGAAGGGGGGTCTTTAAGGCGGTGGTCAAGGGCCATCTGCTGCGGATTGGAGGGGGGAAAGGGAAGTCTGCCCGTGACCATTTCGTATAGCACTACTCCCAGGCTGTACACATCAGACGCTGGGGAGGGAGGGGCCCCGGCGGCCTGTTCGGGGGAAAAATAGGAGGGAGATCCCCAAATGGCGTTGGTCCGTTCTTCCGGATTTATGGAGGCTAAGGCGCGAGCGATGCCGAAATCGGTGACTTTCAGGCGGTTGTCAGGCGTGATCAACATGTTATGTGGTTTGATGTCACAGTGGATGAGACCCGCCCGATGGGCATATCCCACCCCCGCACAGGCTTGAATGAACAAACGGGAGGCTTTGTCGATGGGCAGACCGCCTTCGGACTCATGGATCACTTGTTTTAAATCCGTTCCCGGCACCAATTCCATGACGATAAACAAGCGGTTCTGGTCCAAACCGAAGTCATGCACGGTAACGATGTTGGGGTGAGATAAGTTCGCTGCGGCTTTTGCTTCTTGTTTGAACCTCTCTTGAAAGGCGGGGGAGCTTGAGAAGTCTTCCTTCAGTACCTTAATGGCGATGGTGCGCTCGAGCATGAGGTCCGTACCCTGGTAGACAATGGCCATACCCCCAAAGCCAAGTTGTTTATCCATCCGGTACCGGTTGTTTAACACATTTTCCATGTGGTGTAGTCCTCTACCCCAGACCTGAAAAGATTGTACCACTACCTGATTGACGGTGATCATGTGTTACAGTAAACTTGAATAGGGTATCACTGTGAGGAAAGGGTGGAGGGTTTCCGGTCGTGCGTGGAATGATCATTTACAACCCAATGGCAGGTCGTTTTCCGTCCAAACTTATGGTGGAACGGGCGGCGGAGGTGCTGCGTTCTAAAGGGTGGGAGATTTTCATTGAGCGGACCCATGGAGCGGACCATACGACCTCTTTGGCAGAACAGGCAGTGGGGGACAACTTGGAGGCGATATTTGTGGCGGGGGGGGATGGCTCCATCAACCAGACTATTGCGGGGTTAATAGGAGGGGATACAGCCCTGGGCGTCCTTCCGGCCGGAACAGCCAATGTCTGTGCTCAGGAACTTGGGTTGCCCATTTTGTCTTGGACGAATTTGACAGCCTTGGAGAGAAGCGCAAGGATGCTCGCTGAAGGGCAAACGCGTTGGGTGGATGTGGGTATGTGCCGGGGAACCCCTTATTTGCTGTGGGCAGGCGTAGGATTTGACGCTTTTGTCGTCCACCACATCGAACCCAGGTCGCGGTGGGAAAAGAATTTCGCCATTCCCCAGTATGCAGCAAATGCGGCATGGTTTGCCCGGAAATGGCAGGGGATGGAGATCCAGATCATCATTGAAGATGAGGTGATTGAAGGGACATACTTGCTTGCTCTGATAACCAACGTTCGCCTTTACGCTGGGGGTATTGCCGAGATCAGCCCTGGTGCAAAAATTGATGACGGTAAAATGGACCTATGGCTTTTTTCGGGGACGACGCTTGCGGAAACCGTGCGACATATGTGGATGTTGTATTCTGGACAGCATTTTGACGCCGAGAAGGTGAAGCATTTCTCCTGTCAAAAGGCGGAATTTCACTCCAATACCCCCTTGTACCTCCAGGTTGATGGCGAACCTTTGCCTGAAAGCAAGGATGCGGTCATAGAAATCAAACCTCGGGCCCTCCGAATTATGGTCCCTTCAAAAACCTCACCCGGGCTGTTCAGTGAGGAGGCATGATCAAGGAGTATTTAAATCCCTGGGTGATTTTCGGATCAGTCCTGGTCAGTTCCCTTCTCCTTTTGGGATTTTTCCTGTGGGTGGAAAGCTTGCCAGCCCCAGAGGGGGACCCTTATGAGTCCAATGCGGCCTTGACGGTGATTCCAAAACCCACAGAAACGCCCACTCCAGCTGTCCCGGAGAAAGATGAAACCCCATCTCCCGTTCCCAGCGGGGAGATTCTATTAGGGGGATATGTGAAGATCGAAGGCACGGGAGGGGACGGTCTCCGCCTCCGGGTTGAGCCCTCTTTGAACGCCAAAATCAATTACCTGGGGTTAGAAGACGAAGTCTTCCATGTCCAGGATGGGCCGGTGGACCAGGATGGGTATCTGTGGTGGTATTTAGAAGCCCCTGCGGACCCGGGGAGAAACGGCTGGGCTGTATCAAATTACTTGAAGGTGGATCAACCTCCCCAGCAATAAAAAAGAAGAATGGCGAAGAGCCATTCTCCTTCTATAAATTGTAGGGTTCTTGATTAAGCTCAGTCTTTAGTCAAATGGACCAAATGGTTGCGAAGGTTGTGTTTCACAGCGTAGGCGGCGGCTTCCGCACGATTGCTGACATCCAATTTGGAAAGGATGCTGCTGACGTAATTCCGGACGGTCCCTTCGCCCAGATAAAGGGTTTTGGCGATTTCCCGGTTGGTTTTCCCTTCGGAGACATGGATCAAGACATGCTTCTCCTGGTCTGTGAGGTCGGAAAAGGCGGAGGCTTCTTCTTCGCGGGCTGCTTTTCTGACTTCTTTGAAGACGCGTTGGGTGACGGCCGGGTCCAAAATGGCTTCCCCTCGCCCGACCGCCTCAATTTTATCAACCAGCTCATCGTTCCCCACTTGTTTCAACACATATCCTGACGCCCCCGCGCGGATGGATGAGAAGAGCATTTCATCTTCCGCGTAAGAGGTCAGCATGATGACCCTGGTATCGGGATATTTCTCGGTGATCTCTTCACAGGCTTCAATACCGGATCCGCCGGGCAACCGGATATCCATGATGACGATGTCCGGATTATATTGTTCCACTTTCGCCACCGCCTCAGAACCGGTTTTCGCTTCCGCCACAACTTGGAACTTGGTATGTCGATTGAGAAGGGATTTCAACCCCAATCGTACAACCTCGTGATCATCTACTAATAAAATTCTTCGTATGGTCATTTTTCCATTCTCTCCCTGCGGCCCCTGGATTGGGATTTTCCAGCGGATCCAGCAGACAAGGTTTAGTTAACAGCTCATTGAGCTGGTGATGGCCTCTTCGTTTTTTCTGTGAGCATTGCGTCATCCATTATATCGCAAATCCGGCATTCACAGAATGGTCCTCCGCGGCGGTGGTTAGGGGCTGGAAATGGGCAGCTCCAGAGGGGTAAAGAGGTCGTTATCCGTTTAACACCGGATTCACCGCCGTTTCCGATGTTTTTCATCTCACCGTCAATCATACCCGATGAATCTATGAATTGTATAAGCGGAGGGCGTGACTTCCGTTGAGGGTGCTGGGATTTGACCGTGTAATAACCTCTCAGTCTGAGTTTTCGCGCTTCTGGTCTTCCTCTTCACCCACATCGTCCCGACGGAAGTCGACAAAGCGGTATCCTACGCCCCGTTCCGTGAGAATGTATTCGGGATTGGAGGGGTCTTTTTCAAGCTTTTTCCTCAAGTAATTGACATACAACCTGACGTAATGTGGTTCGTCGCGATATTCAAACCCCCAGACTTTGGTCAACAGTTGCTCGTGCGTGTTGACCCATCCCGCGTTTTTCACCAGGTGGTAGAGAAGCCTGTATTCTGTAGGACGGAGATCGACTTTTTCCCCCTCCACCCACACCTCCCGCCGGGAAAAGTCGATTTTCAAACGGTCATCTACTTCGACGACATCGACTTGATCCTCCTGGAAGGTTTTCGTGCGCCGGAGGACAGCTTTGATCCGACTCACCAATTCTCGGGGACTGAACGGCTTTGTGATGTAGTCGTCGGCGCCTAATTCGAGGCCTTTCACGCGATCATCCTCTTCCCCTTTTGCAGTGAGCATGATCACCGGGACATCGCTTACCTCACGGATTTTTTTCAGGACCTCGAAGCCATCGATGTCGGGCATCATGATATCCAGTAAGACCAGATCGGGCAGTTGGGTTCGCACCTGGTCGAGGGCTTCCTTCCCGTTGTAGGCTGTGACCACCTGGAATCCGTCTTGTTCAAGGTTCAACTGGATGAAACGGACCATCCGTTTTTCATCATCAACGACGAGTATTTTATATTTTGATAAATTAGGTGCCATACGTTTTACTCTCTTACGAAGCTAATCACTTCTTCTTCCTCTTCTCCTGGCAGGATTTCGATGAAGTTGATCTTGGCAATCGGCCAATAGACTGTATCCACGTTGTGTTCTAAAAAAATCAGGTCTTTCCCGTCGCGCTGGCGGGGGTTGCTGACTTTCACCATGGTATCGTCTAGTGCGGGGAGTTCTTCAACTTCACCCAAAACCGGCTCTGTATTTTCAATGTGCAGGATGATTGATGTGGACATAGGTATCTTCCCATTAGGAGTCTATCTGGTCGGGGATGATGACTTTTATGTGGAGTTTTCCCAGCGTTAATATATCTTCATGAGAGAGAGGCACTTCTGAATTTGCAGGGATATCATATCCGTTCACGCTGGTCCCATTTGCCGAACCTAAATCTAACACCTGAACAGTGCCTTTTTGAGGGTTAATCCGGATCGTAGCATGTAACCTGGAAATCCCGTTTTCATAGGCATCAAAGGGGTTTAGATCGACATCCGGGGTGATGACTTGCCCCTCAATCAACCGCCCCAAAGTAAATTCATCCTGGTCTGGTGTGTCCAAATAGGTTTTGTAATCGGGCAGGTAGAGGGCGAACTTTCCCTCTGGAATGGTGTCTTCGGGATGAGGGATGGTCATGTACCGGGGGTCCCCTTCTTTGCGGGGGTAAACCAATGTGTCTTCATCAAGATGGAAGTCAACCAGGAGAGAGGATCCGCACTCACTGCAAAAGATGCTGCCGATGTATTCTTGGTTTTTACAAACTCTACAATGGATCATAGGTTTTCAGAGGGGATATGCCCGGGCAACATCATCCTCCGGGTGCCGTATTTGATTTGTTTTTTGCCATCGGGGCTGAATGTGTGATGCGATTTGATATGATCGGCTTCTTCCATGGCGATTTTAGCTAAATTGTCCTCGCCTTTTGACATCAGGTGTGAGGCGAGATTGACCATCCGCTGATAAGCGACATCGGGTTTTCCTTTCTTGAGATCGTCTTTCGCTCTCTCCTGCAATCGATACAGCGTGAGCCGGGAGATGGCTCGATAAAGCATTTCTGGTGGGGGTTCCATGTCCTCTTTCTTGGGGACGATAGGGCGACTGAGTGGAATGGGGATGTTAAAGGAAAAGTTCTTGCGCTTGACGTCTAAGGTGGTATCCGCCAGCAAGAACGTTTCAATATTTTCAGGCAGTGGTTTCACCAGTAATTCCAGGAGCAGTTGATGGGGCTTATCATATTTCAATGTCCCGAGTCGAATATTGGGCTGAGGGGAAAGGGGGATTGCTTCGGGAAGGAGGCGGAACACAGACAGGACATTGACCTCCGAGGCTTCATTGATGTGCAGGGTGATGTTCCTCGAATATGATTTTTTCAGGTTAGATATCGTGCCTTGCAGGAAGTCTTTGACCTCTTTAGGGTGTTCGATATACGCGCTCTGGCCGCCGGAGAGGGCTGTGATCTCGTCCAGGAAATCGTCGTTCCACTCGCTCCCGATGCCCAATCCGCTCACTCCGATATCCAGGTTGGCGGCCTTTTCGGCCAAATGTAGGCATTTTCCTTCATCGCCATATGTATGACCGTCTGTGATCAAAATGATGTGATTGACATAATTGGTGGTGATCGCTTTCCTGATCTCATAAAACCCGGCTTCCAGCCCTTGATATATCTCTGTGCCCCCTTCGGCGATTAAACTGTTGATCTTTGACTCTATTTGAGACGGGTTGCGTTCATGGTAACTGGGGATGAGGACATTGGCCCGGTCATTAAAGGTGATGATGGAAAACCGGTCATCTTCCTTTAGATCTCGGGTGATCTCTTTCGTGGCTGCTTTCAAAAGTTGTAGCCGCCTCCCCTCCATGGACGTAGAGGTATCGAGGACGATGGCGACATTGATGGGGAGTTCGGGATTTTCCTCTTGTTTCTGGGTGGTGATGATATGTAGGAGGGCGTAGATAACTTGAGGTTCGTCGATCCGGTATAAAGTGGGCCGGCTGTAGGTCACAGCGGTTTTGACACGGGAAGGTTCCGTCGGTTGCCTTCCTTCATCATACGCTTTTTTCAATTCAGGGTCGGATAAGACCTTGTACGCTTCCTGGATGTCCAAGAACAATCTCGTGGCCCCATCCCGTTTATTGACATCAGGGTGGGCCCTTTTTACAGCCTGGCGGTAAGCTCTCTTGATCTCGCTCTCGGAGGCATGCGGGGGGATGTTTAATCGGTTGTAAAAATCAGTTCTCTCGGACATCGGATAGCTGGTGATAGCTAGGTTGTAAGGTCGGGGAGATCGACGAGGATCACGGAGATATTGTCCGGTCCCCCGGCTTGGTTGGCTGCGTCGATCAGGTGGTTTACGGCTTCTTGTGGGGAGGGGCTGTGGATGATGATCTCACTGATAACTTCTTCTTCGACGATACTCCACAGTCCGTCTGAGCAGATGAGCAAAAACCCCTCATCGGGCCGCTTCATGGATATGATTTCAGGTTCGAAAGGTTCGCCCTGCCCGAGGGCCCGGTAAAGGACGTTTCTCTGGGGGTGGATGGCTGCTTCTTCTGAACTGATCTGGCCTAATTCTTGAAGGCGTTTTACCAATGAGTGGTCTCTCGTCAACGGGTCTAAAGCACCTGAGGGATTAACGGCATATACGCGGCTGTCCCCCACATGAGCGATGGTCATCTGTTCTCCCAAGATGAAGACCGTGGTTACAGTGGTGCCTCCCCCGTAGGAATGACGGACGATCTCGGCGTTCGCCTGTTCAATGCCTGTTTGGAAGACCTCTTGAAAAGAAGAATCCTGCGGTTGGGGGTTTAGACTCAACAGAGGTGTGAGGATTTCGTGAAAGACATGCTCAACGATCGAACGGATCGCCAGCTCGCTGGCGACCTCCCCGTTTTGATGTCCACCCATACCATCAGCTACGATGTAAAATCCGATAGGTAGTTCCGTGTCATTGTAAGCCAGCATGGAAGTCAAAGTGAAAAACGCATCTTCATTATGGTTTCTTTGACGTCCCACGGATTGTCCATGTCCAACGTTCAGTTGATATGTCTTTGTTTTTTCTGCTTCAGCTGCAGGGCGAGGTTTTTCCTTCACCGGCAATGCATGATCTGCAGCTTGTGTGCGCGTTTCTTGGGGGGTGGAGATGTCTTTGATTGTTTGGATGATTTTTCTAAACATAGCAGCTAATGGTCAAGCGATAGGTTAATGGGCTGAAGGTTAAGCGGGTAAAGCGTAGATTATCTGATCCGTCGATCCGACATATAAGACGTCGTTGGCGATCTGAGGGGATCCTGTGATAGGTCCCTTGGTCGAGTATTTCCAGCGCAGGCGCCCGGTTTTGGCGTCAAGGCTGTAGATAATGCCATCTGTGTTGCAAAAATATAAAGCGCCTTTATGGTATACAGGGGAGCTGTTTACTTGGTTGTCCGTTTGATAATCCCACACTTTTTTACTGGATTTTGAATTGATGCAGTACAGTTTACCATCGGTTGAACCCGTGTAGACATGGTTTTCATTGGTGGTGGGTGTGGAGATGGACCCGTTGTCCATTCGGAAGCGCCAGACGACCCATCCTGAACTGGCATCGATGGCATACAAAACCGAATCAAGGGAGGTGATATAGATGATGTTTTCATTGTAATGAGGGGATGCCATCACTGCTCGTTTGGCGGAGGTGCGCCATTTGATGTTTCCGCTGAAATCATAGCATTGAATATCTCCCCCTTCATTTCCGATGTAAATTTTGTCATTGACGACGATAGGGCTGGATCTCACCCTGGACCCCAGATTCGTCCTCCAAGCTTCCCTTCCGGTGAGGATATTGAGGACATGGAGGTATTCGTCGTCCGATCCGATAAACAGGTGCCCTTCTGCGATGTACGGGGAGGAGTAAATAGCCCCTTCCGTAGACTGCTTCCAAACCATCTTTCCGTTTCGCGTGGAGATGCAGTATATGTACTGGTCAGTGGATCCGAAGTAGACCTTGGTTTCGTGAACGGCGGGTTTGGTGACCACACCACCCTCCGCAGGATACTTCCAGATGAATTCGCCGTTGGAGGCGTTGAGCGCGTAGAGGTTGTGGTCGTAAGAACCGATATACAGCACTCCATCGTGGTATGTCGGCGTGCCGCGGATTTCATCTTCGCATTTGAAAGTCCAGAGGGGGGCGTGCGATTGATCCTGGAAAAATTGTGTGGCTTGGGAGACCGATATTTCCTCGGTGAGCATACCGGTTTGTTGAGCCACCCCGATCAAAGCTTTTTTCATGCTGGCTGCGCTGTCAAAGCGATCCTGGGGGTTGTACTGCAGAGCGGTGTTGACGATCGTTTCTAAAGAGGTGGAAACTTTGGGATTGTGTTCTCTTATCGGGCGCTCTTCAAAGGTGAAGGGCGGTTCTGTTCTGGGATCTTTGTTGGTGAGCAGGTGGTGGAGGGTCGCCCCCAAAGCGTAAATGTCCACTTTCGGGGAGGCTTCCCCACGGTATTGTTCGGGTGGGGAGTACCCTTCCGTACCGATCATGGTCCCTTTCACGCCCGCCTGGAATGTTTTAGCGATGCCAAAATCGACGAGGTTGACCCGGTTATCCTTGTCGATGAGGATGTTGGCCGGTTTTACATCCCTGAAAATGATCGGTTCTGGGTCATGAGTGTGAAGATAATGGAGCACATCGCAAACCGAGATTGACCAGGAGATCACTTTATCATCCGGGAACGGCGCCCCTCGCTCTTGGAGCATGGCTTCCATGTTTTTCCCGTGAATAAACTCCATCACAAGGTAAGACCGCGTTCCCAAGGTGAAGTAATCGTAAATGGTGGGGATGGCAGGGTGGTTCACCGTGGCCAGAATGTTCGCTTCCCGCTCAAAATTATCCACGATCGTGGATTGGATCTCTGGATCGGAAGCTTGATTGATCATTTCCTTGACGGCCACGATCTTGCTGACGGAGAACCGTAGATCTTGGGCTCGATAGACAGCGCCCATCCCTCCACGGCCAACGGTGGATATGATCTTGTATCGTCCTTCTAATTTGGTTCCGGGCTTGAGGTATTCCTTCGATTTGGCAGTTTCCTCAAGTTTTTCGGTGATCTTTCTAGTCTCCAGAGTGACCTCCCCTCTCTGCTTACCTTCCCCTTATTATACCGTCAGATGGGTCAGAGTAAAGTTTTTATTTTAGGAACCGCCATCTGAGGGTTTGAGGGCCTTAGGGGTCAGATGTAATCTTGAGAGTGATTTCCGGCACCTGTGCCTGCCATTTTCCATCAGGAATGGAAAGTCTTGGTAATATTATAATGTGCAGTTTGTTGATTGTGAATTTAGGACCGGATTGGCGGGGGACTTTTGGTTGCCAAAGGAAGGGATGATGAGCACATATGAAGCGTATCGTTCACCCTATAGTTGGCGGTATGGAACGCCAGAGATGAGGGCGATCTGGAGCGAAGTAAAGAAACGGAAAGTGTGGCGGAGGATCTGGGTGGCGCTGGCTGAGGTCCAATCCACATTTGGCCTGGTGACGGAAGCCCAGGTCAACGATTTGCGGGACCACATGGCTGAGGTAGATGTGCAGCGGTCTCTTGAGGTCGAAAGCCAGATCCACCATGATTTGATGGCTGAACTCAAGGTGTATGCCGATCAGTGTTCTCTGGCTGGGGGAATCCTGCACCTTGGCGCCACGTCGATGGATATCAAAGACAACGCTGTGGTTCTCCTGACTCGTGAAGGCTTGGATTTAATTCGACAGCGGTTGGGGGAGGTTTTGATCCCCCTTCTTGATCTGACGGAGCGACATGCCAGCACCCCCACGCTGGGTTTCACACATCTGCAGCCCGCAGAACCCACCACCCTGGGGTATCGTTTTGCAGGCTATGCTCAGGATTTGTGGAGGGACCGCTGTAAGGTGAGCCGCCTGCGAAAAGAGCTCCAAGGGAAGGGTTTTACAGGGGCGGTTGGGACCAGCGCATCCTATCTGACCCTGTTAGGACCGGATCCATTGCAGGTTTTTCAGAAACGCCTTTCGGAGAAATTAGATTTACCTTTCCACCCGGTGGTCACCCAAACCTACCCCCGGCGTCAGGATTATCAGGTGGTCACCGCCCTGGCTGGTCTGGCTGCCACCATCCATAAATTCGCTTTCGACCTTCGCTTTCTACAGTCCCCACCCCTTGGAGAATGGTCGGAACCCTTTGGCGAGGATCAAATCGGTTCTTCGGCGATGCCATTCAAACGGAATCCCATCCAGGCCGAAAAACTGGATTCCATTGCCCGTCTGTTGGCGCAGTTTCCCCGTGTGGCATGGGATAACGCCGCTTTATCCCTGCTGGAAAGAACCCTGGATGACAGCGCCAATCGCCGGACGATCCTGCCGGAAGCTTTTTTGATCGCAGATGAGTTGCTGGTGGTGAGCAGGAAGGTGATCAGCGGTTTGGAAATTTATCCACAAGGGATATCCCGCAATCTCAGTGACTACGGCCCCTTTGCTGCCATGGAACCCCTGTTGATGGAATTAAGCAAGCGAGGCGCTGACCGGCAGAAAATGCACGCTCGTTTACGAGAGCATGCCCTCGCCGCCTGGTCCGCTGTCCAGAAGGGGAAGCCTAACCCTTTGAGAGAGTTGATCCTGGAGGACGAAGAACTGCTCACCTACCTCCCCAAAGGGGATATGCAGGAGATTATGGAGGTAGAGGGATACACCGGCGACGCTCCCCAACGCGCCTTAGGGGTGGTGGATAAGATCCGGGAGGCGATGAAAGAGGGAGGCGACTCGATTGATTAGAAATGAACAAGCTCCAGGAAGGTGGTCGATTCTCACCGCTCCTGGAGCTTTGACTTTTTAAGGGATTTTTTCAGCGAAAGTCGCCGGGCAGATCCGGTGTATTGTCCAAGATCTCATCGATCCGGGTCAGGATGTCAGGGGTCAACTTGTCGACCACGTCCATCGCTTTCATGTTCTCCTCCACTTGCGAGGGCTTGGAAGCGCCGGTGATCACTGTGCTGACATTGGGATTGGTCAGGCACCAGGCGAGGGCGAGTTGGGCCATGTTGCAGCCCACTTCCTCCGCGACAGGCGTCAACCTCTTCACCTTCTCAATTTGCTGTTGGGCGGTTTCATTGGTGAATCGCTTCCGCAGCCATTCGTATTCTTCCAGGTTCGCCCGGGAATCCTCCGGGATGCCTTCGTTGTATTTCCCGGTCAGAAGCCCGCTGGCCAGTGGGCTCCAGATGGTCGTCCCAAGCCCGATTTCAGTGTACAAACGGTGGTACTCTTTTTCAACGCGTTCCCGGTGGAACATGTTGTAACGGGGTTGCTCCATCAAGGGCGGGATCAAGTGCTCCCGTCGGGCGACGGCGTAGGCTTCCATGATTTCCTGGGCAGACCACATGCTGGTCCCCCAATAGAAAGCTTTCCCTTGGTCAATAATGTGATTCATAGCCCGAACGGTTTCCTCGATGGGGGTGTGTTTGTCGGGGCGGTGGGCGAATAGTAAGTCGACGTAATCAAGCTGCATGCGCTCCAAAGACGCGTCCACCCCCTCGATGAGGTGTTTTCGGGACAATCCACGGTCATTAGGACCTTCCCCACCCCAGAAGATCTTGGTGGAGAGGACAAGGTCAGACCGTTTCCAGCCTGCTTTCTTGATCACCTCCCCCATGATGATTTCCGCTTCCCCGCTGTTGTATGCCTCGGCGTTGTCAAAAAAGTTGACTCCAGCCTCATAGGCGATGCTCATCAGCTCATACGCTTCATCAACCCCTATTTGGGTTCCAAAGGTGACCCATGAACCGTACGATAGTGCGGAAACTTTTAAGCCTGATTTTCCTAAAAATCGATACTCCATATTAACCTCCATATTTATGGTCTGGTCACTTCTTTTCGAATAAGTCCTTTTTGAGCTTGAGCCAGATGAGAAGGGGTTGCGGCAGCCAAGGTGACGAATGGCTTATCTCCATACTCGAGACCGGGATGGGCGGGAAATGGGTTACCTCCTTCTAAAGTGGTGATGGACCCTCCTGCTTCTTGAACGACAAGCCAGGCCCCGGCGATGTCCCAGATTTTGGGAGTTGTTTCTAAGGCGATGATGGCAGATCCCTTTGCTACGGCACACAGATGGTAAGCGGCTGCACCCAAAGAGCGCGTTTTATAAGGGATGTTTATCTGGTACTGTTTTGGGGTTCTTGAACAGTGGGCGAAAAACGATGTGGGGGCATGATGCTGTGGATCGGGTACATGACACTGATTGCCGTTAAGTTCCAAGCCCTCTCCACGCTGGGCGACATAACATTCGTCAATGATGGGGAAGTAGAGAACGGCCGACTGGGGGTGTCCTTCTTCAAAACGGGCGATGGATACACCCCAGTAGTGTAGTCCAAGGCTGAAGTTGGTCGTGCCGTCCAAGGGATCCACAACCCACACATGGGGATGCCCGTCCGGGTAGAAAGTGTCACCTTCTTCACTGAGAATCCCGTCGAGAGGATATTTCTTTTGGATGGCTTTGCGGATCAACTTATCTGCTTCTAAATCCGCTTTTGTCACCAGGGAGTGATCTGCCTTTAACCGGCCCGGAAGGCCGTCCATTTCAAAATAATTTGTTAAGAGAGCCCCCGTTTCCTTTGCCAAATCCGTGACAAACGTAAGCATTTCATTATTCATACCTACCAGTATACCATCCACATTTTTACATCGTCTTCAGCTGTCGAGGAGGTCCGGTTGGGATTGAACGGTTTGAAGAAACGCTTCTACGGATTCTGCGAGCGTGCATTGACCGCTCAACACCTTCTGCTCGTACTCCCGGTGCCAGCGGTTGATGAGGGGTTTGGCGGAGAGGAGTTCCTGTAGGATGATCTTAACCATCGGACCTCCCTCCTCCATAAAATTCGTTTCATAAAAATCTTGGATAGCTCGATCGCGATCGTAATCGAACCGGCGTACGGCGATCTCTACACCCTTTGGCGTGGCCCGGATTTGCGCGTAACTTGGCCTGGTGTTGCCGTCAAATGGAAGGCCTACCGAACCGGCGTTGACGATTTTGGTCTCATCCAATGTGCGGATCAGTGGTTTGTGGGTATGTCCCACACAGAGGATATCGGGGGCGGGTTGGATCATATCTCGCAGTTTCTCTGGCGGTGTGTGCGGGTAGATTCCCGCCCGCAGGCCTGCCATGGACGCATGTACAGCCCTTAGATGTTGCCCGGTTGGGAGTTTTTCATCAATGTGACGGGGGAAGTTTTTGATTGCCTGGAGCTCCTCTCGGCTTAACTTTTGATACGTCCAATACACAAATTGGAGGATGTCAAAACGAGGGCCCGAGCGGGGAATACCCTCTTCTTCGAATTGCAGGACATACGCTTCGTGGTTGCCAAGTATCATCTGCCAGTTTTCTTCCTGGCGTTTTTGCAGCAGGTACTGCAAACATGCTTTGGGTCGAGGTCCCCGGTTGATGGCATCACCCAGCACGAAGACAGAGTCGGGGTTCCAGCGTTTTAGTTCTTCGGATACAGATAAAAGGGCGGGAAAATTGGCATGGATATCTGCCAGGAGGGCAATTTTGATCATCCTGACTCTGATTCTACGATGAGGACATAATCATCCGTCCGCCTTTCCTGAGGAGAAACGCCGAGGATGTTGAGCAAATCATCAGCCAATTCCGCCTTTTTCTCCGCGTCTTCAAGACTCCAGGTGCGGCTCTTGACTTCCAGGAAAGTGCCCAGGTCGGGGTCGTCCAGCCGGTCCACGTTGATATAAAACTCGATGCCGTGGTAGCTGACTTTCCACCGCAAGCGATCTTTTTCGATGAAAGTCTCTCCCGTGGGTTGGAAATATTCCCTGTAGAAGCGGAGACTGTGGGTGGCAGGGGCAAGAAAACGGCTTCGTGAAAGGAGCACTTCTTGGGGGAATTTCCGTTCTCGTGTCGGCCCGATGAGCGTCAGACGGTACCGGATATCGTATACATCCCCCCGGTCGTTGATGAACTCGTCTTCGCGGTATCTCAACCAGCCTTCTTCTGAATCTTCGAACTCAAAATAGGTATCGTACTCGTGGTAGTGACGGTCGTAAATGATCTCCAGATCGGAGTCCTTCAACGCCTGGACGATGGTTTGGGGATCGTCCACTTTGACCTTGGCTTGCACTTCGTAGCTTTCCTGCTCCACAGCGCCTCCGATGGCGATCAATTTCGAATAAACGGATTGTTCGCGTTTTGAGACGAATTGATCGATGTGGTCAGCGATTTTTTGTGCCTCGGGAAGGAGCTCTTCGACGTCAAGGGTCAACAATTCCCGGGAGCGCATGAGCCACTTGCCGTTGACCATCACATCCTGGACGTCCGTTGACTTCGCCGCATATACCAGTTGGGCGTATACCCCATCAGGGTCATTGTGGAAGTGAGGGGAATTATGCAGGGTTGAGATGTCAACCGTGATCAGGTCCGCTTTCTTGCCTGGCGTCAACGAGCCGGTCTGATCTGCGATGTGGATCGCCTCGGCGCCCATCCTGGTCGCCATAGCAAGAGCCGTTTTGGCAGGGATGGTCGTCGGGTCCCCTGTGCTTCCCTTCGCGAGCAGGGCTGTCAAGCGCATTTCTTCAAACATGTCCAGGTCATTGTTGGAGGAAACCCCGTCTGTGCCGATGCCGACGTTCAGTCCTATGTCCAGCATGGCCGGAACGGGGGCAATGCCGGAGCCGAGTTTCAGGTTTGAAGTGGGATTGTGGGCGATGCCCACATTGTGGTGATGCAGGGTATGCATCTCGCTTTCATCGATGTGGACGCAATGAGCGGCAATCGTTTTCGCTGAAAATATGCCTTGGGTTTCAAGGTAGTGCACGACCCGCATCTCGTAATTTTTGATGCATTCTTCGACTTCATTGCTTGTTTCCGCGATGTGAATGTGGAGAGGTACATCATAGGATAAAGCCAGCTCTGTGGCGGAGGTTAAAATATCTTCTGTGGAGGTGTAGGCAGCATGGGGGGCGACAGCAGGGGTGATCAGCGGATGTCCCTTCCATTTTTTGATCAAGTCTTCTGAAGAAGCGAGGGCTTGTTCATATGTTGAGGCATCCGGGCCTTTAAATTTAAGAATGGTCTGTGAGCAGACTCCCCGCAAACCCGCCTCCGCAGTGGCTTGGGCGACCTGATCTTCAAAATAATACATATCCGCGAAGGCAGTTACCCCCGACCGGATCAATTCAGCACAGGCGAGGGTCGTCCCTAAGCGGACGAATTCCGGTGAGACAAATTCCCGCTCCACGGGCATGATATATCCCAGCAGCCAGACATCCAGGCGGAGATCGTCTGCCAACCCTCGGAGCAAGTTCATGGCTACATGGCTGTGGGTGTTGATCAGTCCCGGCATGACCACCTTTCCCCCACAGTCGACGACCGAATCAGCTTTGAACTCGTCTTCCAGAGTCTGGCTGGAACCCACCGCGTATATGCGATCCCCCTGGATGGCAACCGCGCCATGGTCGTACTTTTTATATGCCTCGTCCAGGGTGAGGACGGTGGCATTGGTCAGTAAAAGGTCGATCTTGGTTTTCATTTTTCTTCCTTGATGTAATAATGAAATATCCAGGTATTGAATGGTTTGTTAAGGTGTGATTGTATCACCGTTTTAATCCGAATCACATATTGTTGTCCTGTTTGGCCTTCAAAAATGAGACGAGTTCCCCCTCTGTTGGGCGGTTTTTCACACCGAAAAAACCCTGAGGGAAGGGGGTAGAATGACCAAAGTATGGCAGATGTATGGTAAAATATATGTTCGATGATGAGACGAGAAAACAGCATTCCGGAGCCCCCAAAAACGCTAAAATCGATACGAATCGGGTTTGATGCGATCACACAACATGTCGGATTGATTTTATTCCCTCTCATCTTGGATTTAATCATTTGGTTTGCGCCACATGTACGGATAAAAAGACAAATTGAAGGGTTGGTCACGAGTTTTTTCTCGGTCTCCAGCCTGGATAACGCGGAGTTGAATGAACTGCTGCAAGCCAGCCGAGAGGTGTGGACGGTTTTAGCTGAAAGGTTTAACTTAGTCGTCGCCCTCCGCTCTTTCCCGGTGGGGATATTCAGTTTATTGAGCTCTTTGTTGCCCGTCAAAACCCCTTTCGGTGAGCCGGTCTTTGTGGAGGTGAAGGACCCTGGGACTGCTCTTCTGATCGTCCTTTTTTTCCTGCTGATGGGCATGATCTTAGGGGTTTTTTATTATGCCTGCGTGAATCGAGCTGCCCTTTTTGATGAGGTTCGCTGGCAGGATATCCTGGCCCAATGGCCGTGGTTGGTCAAGCATACGCTGCTTTTAAGTTTGATTTGGTTTGCATTATTTCTCGGCATCTCATTTCTGGGTGGTTGTTTCATTACCGGGGTAGCATTTATCAGCACTTCGTTTGCGCAAGTGGCGTTTCTGCTCTTCAGTATGGTTTACATTTGGATGCTTTTTCCCCTCTTTTTTTCCCCTCACGGTATTTTTGTGGAAAAGAAGAAGGCCTGGCGCTCTGTGTATGAAAGCATCCGCATGACGACATTGTCCTTTTTACAGACGGGATTCTTCATCATCTTGGCGGTATTAATCACCCAGGGATTGGACGTGATCTGGCAGGTCCCTCCTGAAGATTCTTGGTTGATGTTGATCAGCATCACCGGCCATGCCTTTGTGTCAACCGGTGTTTTGGCAGCAAGTTTTGTCTTTTACCAGGATATGAACCGCTGGATCAAGGAAATCGTCCTTTGGCAGCAGCGTGAGATATCCCCTGAAAAGGGTGAGATACAGGAATGATTTCATGGATGGTTCTTCGGTACTCAAATAAGGTATTGGAGGTTTTTTGTGGTTGAAAAACAAGACCTATCGTCTTATGCGGCAAAAGATATACAAGTCCTGGAAGGCTTGGAAGCGGTCCGGCGGCGCCCGGGGATGTATGTGGGTGGGACGGACATCAAAGCCCTTCACCATCTCGTGTATGAGGTGGTTGACAATTCCATTGACGAAGCGCTGGCGGAATATTGCGATCTGATAGAGATCATCATTCATCCGGATGAAAGCGTGACGGTCACCGACAATGGCCGCGGGATCCCGGTGGATATTCATCCCGAAAAGAAACGCCCCGCGTTGGAGCTGGTGATGACCATGCTCCATGCTGGTGGAAAGTTTGGGGGATCAGGTTATAAAGTGTCCGGCGGTTTGCATGGCGTGGGTTTATCCGCGGTCAATGCCCTCTCGGAGTGGTTCGAAATTACCGTGTGGCGGGATGGAAAAGAGTATTTCCAGCGCTACGAGAGAGGGCTTCCTGTTCAGAAATTGAAGGTAGTCGGCGATGCACCGAACGGGAAAACCGGGACAACGCAAACGTTTAAATATGACGAGACGATCTTTGATAAGGGGATCACGTATCGCTTCGACACCTTGGTACAGCGCTTCCGGGAGATGGCTTTCGTCACCCGTGGTGTCTACATCAAATTCATGGATGAGCGGACAGGCGAGGAGATGAATTTCTACTTCGATGGGGGGATCACGTCGTTTATCCGCTACCTGAATCGCAACCGGGAGAAGCTGCACCAGGTCTTTCATGTTGAAAAAGAGATCGATGACATCGTCATTGATGCTGCGTTTCAGTATACGGATTCCTATGCAGAGTCGGTCTACGCATTTGCGAACACGATCAACACGGTGGATGGGGGAACCCACCTCACCGGGCTCCGCGCAGCGGTGACGCGGACGATAAACAACTACGCCCGCAAAAAGAAATTGCTCAAGGATAATGACCCCAACTTTACCGGCGATGACACCCGGGAGGGGTTGACGGCCATCATCAGCATTAAACACCCCGACCCACAGTTCGAGAGTCAAACCAAAGTTAAGTTGATGAACGCTGAGGTGAAGTCTCTCGCCCAGCAAGTGGTTGGAGAAGCGCTTGAGATGTTCCTGGAGGAAAACCCTTCGGCCGCGAAAGCCATCATCAATAAGTGTTTGACATCCGCAAGGGCGCGTCGGGCGGCCAGAAAAGCGCGCGATCTGGTGATCCGGAAATCAGCCTTAGAAAGCCTGACTTTGCCAGGCAAGCTGGCGGACTGCTCTTCTCAGGATCCGGAGGAATCAGAGATCTACATTGTGGAGGGTGATTCCGCGGGCGGTTCAGCGAAGCAAGGTCGGGATCGCCATTTTCAAGCCATCCTCCCCCTCCGGGGGAAGATTCTCAATACCGAACGCGCCCGGTTGAACAGGATTTTGGCCAATAATGAGGTCAAAGCGCTTATCTCAGCCCTGGGTGTGGGTATTGGGGAGAGCTTCGACATTGAAGGCTTGCGTTACACGCGGGTGATCATCATGACCGATGCCGACGTCGACGGGGCGCATATCCGGACGCTGCTACTGACCTTTTTCTTCCGCTATATGCAACCGTTGATCGAAGAAGGGCATCTTTACATCGCCCAACCCCCTCTCTACCGCCTTTCTTATAAGAATCAAGCCCATTACATCTACACGGAAAATGAAAAGCTGGATTTGATCAAAGAGCTGGGGTTAACTCCTGATAAGGCGCCGCTCCAGCGCTATAAGGGTTTGGGCGAGATGAACCCCGACCAACTGTGGGAAACCACCATGGATCCCGAAAATCGCACGCTGCTGCAGGTGACGATCGAAGACGCTGCCGCCGCAGATCGGACGTTTGATATGTTGATGGGGTCTTCTGTGCCGCCCCGGCGGCGCTTCATCCAAACCCATGCCAACGAAGTGCGCAACCTCGATATATAATAAGCCTTGCACCACGCCGATGGCGGGTACTCATGTCCGCTGGCAGGGAATGCGGGGTGCGGATGATCAAAATCTCAGACCGCGTGAAGGATAAGGACCTGCGGCCCGGGCAGGCGAGATGTTTTTTCTGCGCGGAAAACAATTGGAAGAGTTTCGGGATGCGTTGAGCTGTTGATATGTCTCTCAAACAAGGTTCTCTCCTCATAGATAGATACCGGATCATCGAAGTCCTCGGTCAAGGGGGGATGGGCTCCATCTACCGGGCTGTAGATGAAAACCTGGGGGTTGAGGTAGCGGTCAAAGAGAATCTGTTCACTATTGAGGATTACACGCGGCAATTCAAGCGGGAAGCGGTTATCTTAGCCAGTCTGCGGCACCGGAATTTGCCTCGCGTCACGGACCACTTTTCCATCGAAAATCAAGGGCAATACTTGATTATGGATTATGTGGAGGGGGAGGACCTTCAGGAGAGGATGGAGCGCGTTAAGGTCATCCCGGAGGAAGAGGTGATTGTGATCGGGGCGACCATTTGTGATGCGCTTGCCTACATGCACTCCCATGATCCTGTCGTTTTGCACAGGGATATCAAACCGGGAAATGTGCGGATCACGCCCAGAGAGGAAATCTTCCTGGTGGATTTCGGGTTGGCGAAGATCATCAGGGGAGACCAGACGACCTCCACCGGCGCCAGAGCCATGACGATGGGTTTCTCCCCCCCCGAGCAGTATGGCGCTGCCCGAACGGATCCCAGAACAGATATTTACTCTTTAGGGGCGACCCTGTACACTGCCCTGACGGGGATCACGCCCGAAGACAGCCTGGCGCGGACGATGGATCAGGAGGAATTGACCCCTGTCCGAGAGCGGAATCCGAAAGTGTCCCGGCGCGTTGCCGATGCCATCGAAAAAGCCCTTGAGGTGCATCCTAATAACCGCTTTCAAATGGCTGCGGAGTTTAAAAACGAGCTGCTGAAAGCGCAGAGCGGGCGGTTTGCCTTCAGCTTTAGCATGGATCGAACGGAAGTGTCGCATCAGGGGGACAGAAAAGAAGACCAAGAATCAGAGGCTGACCGCATTATCACCAAAGATTTGGATGAGGGGGTAAAGGAAAAGGTCGTTTCCTCTTTTCTGAAAGAGGGGAAAGATCAATCTCCATCCCGGGCGGAGCGATTCCGGGGCGGCTGCCTTTCCTTGTTGGCCCTGATCGGATTGATCGTGGTATTGGCGCTGGCAGTGTTTTGCCTGTTATACCCTTCTTTGGCGAATCATCTGTTTGGTTTTAACTTTTAATCTGCAATCCCGGACACAGTGGGGGATATGATTTTACTATCTAAGCTATCGCAACGGTCGATCATTAAATCCTTTATCCACCCTGTCCACAAGAGCTATTTGTCATGAACATTTAATTGTCTGACAATTGACAATTCACCCCCTTTTTGTTACACTTTTAATTGTCAGACAACTCAGGATGTCCAGATTATAAACCGGGTAGGGCGAATGAGCACATTATTGGTTAAAAACGCGCAAATATTGCTTACCATGGATGACCACCGTCGGGAGATCAAAGGCGGTGGTATTTTCATTAAAGACGGCTTCATCGAAGAGGTGGGTCCCAGCGCTTCGTTGCCGGATCAGGCGGATGAAGTCCTTGATGTTTCAGGGCATATCGTGCTCCCTGGACTGGTGAACACGCACCACCATTTTTATCAGACATTGACCAGGGTCATCCCAGATGCTCAAGATGTCAATCTCTTCCATTGGTTGAAGACGCTCTATCCCATTTGGGCCAGAATGGGACCGGAGGAAATCAGGGTGTCCACGAAGACCGCCTTGGCTGAGTTAGCTCTCTCCGGGTGCACGACAGCTTCGGATCACCTCTATCTCTTCCCCAATGGTTCTCGTTTGGATGATGAAATACAGTCAGCCCAAGAGATCGGCCTGCGATTGCACGCTTCCCGGGGCTCGATGAGTTTAGGGGAGAGCAAAGGGGGGCTTCCGCCGGACAGCGTGGTGGAGGATGAAGACGAAATCCTGCGCGATTCCCAGCGGGTGATTGAGACATACCATGATCCCGAACCGGGTTCTTTTCTGCAAATTGTGCTCGCACCCTGCTCGCCCTTCAGCGTCACAGGGGATTTGATGCGGGAAAGCGCTGCCCTGGCTCGAGAATACGGCGTCCGCTTGCATACCCATCTGGCAGAGACAGAAGATGAGATTGATTTTTGTCTGGAACAATTTGGAAAACGCCCAGTTGCTTACATGGAAGATGTGGGTTGGATGGGGCCGGATGTCTGGTTTGCCCATTCTGTGCACATCAATGATGATGAAATGGCAGAGTATGCAAAGCACGACTGCGGCGTCGCTCACTGCCCCGGTTCAAACATGCGCCTGGCGTCCGGTGCGGCTCCCATCCTCGATATGTTGAAGGCAGGGATCCGGGTGGGCGTCGGGGTCGACGGCTCAGCCAGCAATGATAGTTCGCACATGATCGAAGAGGTCCGGCGGGCCATGCTATTGGCTCGTTTAAGAGCGGGTATGTTGGGGGCTTCTCGCTCGGGAGAGAATGGCTTGCCGATCATGTCTGCCCGCCAGGCTTTAGAGATCGGGACGCGGGGCGGCGCGGCTGTCTTAGGCCGTACGGACATCGGTGCTTTGGAGAAGGGGAAAGTGGGAGATTTCATCGCCCTGGATTTGCGGCAGTTGGGGTATGCCGGCGCGCTGCATGATCCGGTCGCAGCTGTCAATTTCTGTGCTCCGAGCGGTGTTGCCTACAACGTGGTGGGTGGGAAATTCGTCGTCAAGGAAGGCGAGTTGGTCTCTGTGGATATCAACCAACTCATTGAAACCCACAATCAATTGGCGCAGCAGCTGGTTCGCTGAGCTGTTTTATAAAGCGTTTATTCAGTATCGTACTTTTCAGGAGTGTTCACCATGAGCATGAAAACCATTCGTGAACGAACGCAAACGTTAGTGGATGTGGCGATGGGGAGAGCGCCCGCCGATCTGGTGATAAAGGGGGGGCAGTGGGTGAACGTCCAGTCCGGAGAGATCATCCCTGCCATAGATATCGCTGTCGTCGGAGAGCGGATCGCTTTTGTGGGGGAGAACGCTTCTCACACCGTGGGCGACGAGACGGAGGTCATCCAAGCTGAGGGCCGTTACTTGGTGCCCGGCTTATTGGATGCCCACATGCACATTGAATCCGGTATGGTCACCATCACCGAATTCGTCCGCGCGGTGGGTCCCCACGGCACAACGGGCATGTTTGTCGATCCCCATGAGATCGCCAACGTTTTCGGTCTGAAGGGCGTTCGCTTGATGGCGGAAGAAGCGGAAAAGCAGCCTGTTCATGTCTGGGTACAAGTCCCCTCTTGCGTTCCGTCCGCCCCAGGTTTGGAGACGCCGGGATCCAGCATCGGCCCGGAAGAAGTCCAGGAAGCCATGTCTTGGGACCGGATTATCGGATTGGGGGAGATGATGAATTTCCCCGGGGTTTTTAACAGTGACCGGAAAATGCACGATGAAATGGCAGCCACCCGGGCTGCGGGAAAAGTGGTGGGCGGGCATTATGCATCCCCTGATCTGGGATTGCCGTTTCATGGCTATGCGGCAGGCGGTCCCGAGGATGATCATGAGGGGACCCGGAAGGAAGATGCCCTGGCGCGCGTCAGGCAGGGGATGAAAGCCATGCTGCGCTATGGCTCCGGCTGGTTGGATGTCGAAGCCCAGATCAAAGCGGTCACAGAAGAAGGGTTGGACCCCCGGCATTTCCTGCTTTGCACAGATGACACCCATTCTGAGACTCTGGTCAATGAAGGACATATGGACCGTGTAGTCCGGCACACCATCGACTTGGGTGTGGATCCTCTCACCGTGATCCAGATGGCGACATTGAACACCGCAGAGCACTTTGGGGTGGCGCGGGATATGGGGCAAATCGCCCCCGGACGCTATGCGGACATCCTTCTGGTGCCGGATTTGAAAGACTTCATTGCCGAGACGGTGATCGCTAAAGGTCAGGTGATCGCGGAAAATGGGACATGGGCGATCGATTTACCGGAGGTTGAATACCCTCGTTGGGCGACACACTCCGTCAACGTCAAACGCCCTCTGACCGCGGATGATTTCCGCCTGGAGGTCCCGGAAGAGCTGTCCGGTGCGGAGCTGGAAGCCCATGTCATCGGTGTCATCGAAGGTCAGGCGCCCACAAAACATTTGCGGGTCCCTGTCGAAGCGGAAGGTGGCGAAATCAAGGTGGATATCGGGCGTGATTTGGCGAAGATCGCTTTGGTAGAGCGCCACAATGCGACCGGCGGTGTGCAGGTCGCGCTGGTGCAGGGCTTTGAACTCGGCCCGGATTGCGCCCTCGCCAGCACGGTTGCTCATGACTCCCATCACATGATCGTGGTGGGGACGGATGAAGATCAGATGGCCCGGGCTGCCAATGAGCTGGTGGACATGCAGGGAGGGCAGGTGGTGGTCAAAGAGGATCAGATCATTGGAAAAGTCCCCCTGCCCATTGCCGGTTTGATGTCTGATAAACGGGCAGAGGTGGTTGCCGAAGAAGCCGCCTCGGTTTTAGAGGGGTTCCGGGAATGCGGGTGCACGATCAAGAATCCCAATATGCAGCTCAGCCTTTTAGCTCTGGTGGTCATCCCCGCTTTACGGATTTCGGATTTGGGATTGGTGGATGCCGATGCGTTCAAGCTCATCCCAGCAGTTGAAGAAGTATAACCATGGGTACACAAGGGGTTTCAGAAACAGTCCAATTGCAGTTGAGTGCCATCATCGCTGAGATGGAAACCGGGGAGCGGCTTCCCTCGGAACCCAAGCTCGCGAACCAGCTGGGAGTGTCCCGGGCCACCCTTCGGGAGGTGATGAGGACCTTTGAAACGCGGGGCCTGCTGCGCAGGAAGCAGGGGGTGGGCACGTTTGTGATCCATCCCACCCAGGTTTTCGAAAGCGGCTTGGAGAATTTGGTCAGCTTGGAGACCTTGGCGGAGAGGATTGGGCTTTCTGTATCCATGGGGGAATTGGAAATAGAACGGGGTTTCCCTGGCGATGAGGAAGCGGAAGCCTTGAACCTGGACCAGGATGTGGACATTGTCCGCGTCACGAGGGTCATTATGGCGGAGAACCGGCCAGTCGCTTATTTGGTCGATATTTTACCCACCGATATCTTGGCACCGGACGAAATCCCGCCGGATTTCACGGGTTCCATTTTGGACTTGCTTTTGGAAAAGAATCAACCTCCCTTAGCGAGCTCCCGCACGGACATCAACGCCACCGGTGCTTCTCCGGAAATCGCCAGTGCCCTGGATATCCAACGCCATGCCCCCTTGCTGGTGTTTTGCTCTCAGCTCTACTCTACCAGGGGGCGGGTGGTTGATTATTCCTTCAGCTATTTCTTGCCAGGTTATTTCCGGTTTCACATTGTACGCCATATAGGGAACAGGATTTCAGGTTCCTCCTAGTGGGAAAGAGGCGAGAAGCAGGACGGCATAGGACAACAGATCATTCATTTTGTAACAAAAGGAGTAAAGGACATGCGAAGTTTTTTGGGACGAGACATTTTATCTTTGAAGGATTTTGAACGACGTGAATTCCAGCGGGTTTTTGAGGTCGCTGAGGAACTGGCGCCCATCGCCCACAATCGAAAGAACGTTGACCTTCTCCAGGAAAAAACGCTGGTGACGGCTTTCTATCAACCGTCCACCCGCACTCGCTTGGCGCACGAGTCCGCTATGCTGCGACTGGGTGGAAAAGTGACCGGCTTTGCGGATGCCAGTGTGACCCGGGCGGGGGACTTCTACCAGGAGTCCATCAAGGACACGTTTAAGATGTTGGAGCATTACGGGGATGTGATCGTCACCCGGCACTTCCAAAAAGGTGCACCGCACGAAGCCGCCAAATGGGTCAGCGTGCCGGTGATCAACGGCGGGGATGGGTGGGGCGAGCATCCCACACAGATTCTGACCGACCTTTATACCATTTACCGGGAAAAAGGGACCATCGACGGTTTGAATTGGGTTGCCGTGGGCGACATGCGCATGCGCACCATGCACTCCTTGGGCCACGCCCTGACCCAATTTGACTGCCCCTTGACCTTGATTTCGCCGGACGATATGTCCCTCCCTGATGAGTACAGGGAAGACTTCAAAGCGGGTAGCCTGAATTTCACCGAGGGCGGCGATGTCCGTGAGGTGATTGGCCAAGCGGATGTCATCCTGGTAGAGCCTGTCGTACAACCGGATTACACCAAATCCCGCGACGAACGGAAAGGCGAGGTGGCCCAGACGCCGCCGCAGTTCAAGATCACCAAGGAATTGCTGGAGACCAAGGCGAAATCTGATGCCATCCTGCTCCACTCACTACCCCGCATGGATGAAATCCCCCCGGATGTGGACCACACCCGTTGGTCGCGTTACTGGGAAGAGGGCTTCAACGGCGTGGTCATGCGTATGGCGCTTCTGGCCTTGGTGCTGGGCGCGAAGGAGTAAGGTAGGGACTCATACCGAAGATGAGAAGGGGGCTGAAGCCATGATCTTCATCCATAGCTCTAGTCCCCCTCATGATTTGAAATTTCGAAGAGAGGAGTTTGAAAGATGATTACGGATTTGAGAAATCGAGATCTGATCAGCGACCTTGATTTCAGTAAAGAAGAAGTGGAAACGGTGCTTGACGTGGCCTGGGATCTGAAGAAGAAGCAGGCCCTCGGTCAGCCCCACGCTTATTTACGAGATAAGACCCTGGGTATGCTGTTTTTCTTTTCCAGCACGCGAACGAGGTCGTCCTTTGAAGCCGGGATGGCACAGTTAGGAGGTCATGCGGCCTTCATCGAAAGCCGCACCACCCAGGTCTCCCATGGGGATACGGAGAAAGAATTGGGTGAAATTTTGGGACGCTACTTTGATGGGATTGCCATCCGTCATGTGGATTGGGGGGTTGGCAATAACTACCTTAACAATGTCGCCTCCGCTTCCCGCGTCCCCGTGCTCAACATGCAAGATGAGTTTTACCATCCCCATCAATGCCTGGCGGATTTGATGACTATCCAGGAAAAGAAAGGGAAGGATTTACGTGGTAAGAAGATCGTCGTTTCCTGGGCCTATGCCTCTTCCTACCTGAAACCGATCTCCGTCCCCCAATCGTTAATATTGCAGATGCCTCGCTTCGGGTTGGACGTCACCTTATCCCACCCCCCGGAATTTGAACTCATGCCGGAGATCATGGAACAGGCCCGGGAACAGGCCGCATTGTTCGACACCAAGTTCGAAGTCGTCCATGATATGAAAGAAGGCTTTGAAGGGGCGGATATCGTGTATGCCAAGTCCTGGGGCCCGCTGTTGACAACTCGCGATCAGGATGAAGGCAAGCGCATTCAGGACCAGTACAAAGATTGGATCACGGATTCGGAGAAGATGGCCCTGGCGGACAAGGATGCCGTTTATATGCATCCCCTTCCTGCGGATCGGGATGTCGAGGTCACCAGCGAAGTGATGGATGGTCCGCAGTCCGTGGTGTATGATCAAGCTGAGAATCGATTGCATGCTCAAAAAGCTGTCATGGCGTTGACCATGCGTTAGGAGATAAGTATGAGTGAAGATCGCAAAGTAGCCGTTGTCGCCATCGGCGGCAACTCATTGATCAAGAGCAAGGACCACCAGACTGTAGAAGATCAGTACCAGGCGGCGAAGGAGACGGCCAAACACCTGGTGGACATGATCGAGCAGGGATGGGATATCGCCATCGGGCACGGAAATGGGCCCCAGGTGGGGTTCATCCTCCGCCGCTCGGAGATCGCAGCTCGGGTGGAAGGCATGCATGAATTGCCGCTGGATGTGTGTGGTGCAGACAGCCAGGGCGCGATTGGCTATGCCTTACAGCAAAACATTCAGAACGAGCTGCAGGAACGGGGCATTGACAAGGGGGCAGCCACCGTGATCACCCAGGTCCGGGTGGACCCGGACGATCCAGCCTTCCAAGAACCGTCCAAGCCCATCGGAAGTTTCATGGAGGAAGGCGAAGCCCAGCGCAGGGAAAAGGAAGACGGCTGGGATGTGGTCGAAGATGCCGGACGGGGCTGGCGGCGTGTCGTCCCTTCTCCCTTACCCCAAGAGATCATGGAGTTGGACGCGGTGAAAGCCTTGATTGAGGCCGGGACCATCACCATCACCGTGGGCGGCGGCGGCATCCCGGTCATTCGCGATGGGGACGGGGTGAGGGGGACCGCAGCGGTGATTGACAAAGATTTCGCGTCCGGCCTGCTGGCGAACGAAATCAATGCTGATTTGTACTTGATCTCCACCGCAGTGGAAAAAGTAGCCCTGAATTTCGGGAAACCAAATCAGGAGTGGATCGATACCATGACCGTCGCCGATGCGAAGCGGTACCTGGAGGAAGGCACGCACTTCGCCAAAGGCTCCATGGAACCGAAGATCAAAGCCATCGTGCGCTTCTTGGAGAGCGGCGGCAAGGAGGCCATCGTCACCAATCCGGAAAATATCGGGCGGGCGTTAAAGGGAGAGACCGGTACACATATCCTCCCTTAGCATAAGAACAGATGCGGTGATAACGCAACGGGTCTTCTTCAGCCAGCATGGTTCTTTGGCTTATGAAGAGCAGGTATACTACATAGGAAAGGCCGGTCTGTGATCCGCTCGGGGATGAAAGTCAGGAGTAAGGCCGAGGTGCAAGGGAGTGGATGCTGGTGCGGAAGGTGGTCATCCCCATCGAGAGGGGGTGGGATGTCCATCATCCGTCCCTGGATTTGTGAACCGTGAAGGGGATCACTCCCCAAGACAGGTGCTGTATATTGAAAGGAATTCGATCATGAAAAAGTGGCTGAAAGATGAATGGGTGTCGCAATTTGTTGATACCTCACTGCCCATCGTGGCAGCGCTGGGAGCATTTGCCTTAGGTGCAGTCATGCTCTTATTTTTCAATGTCAATCCTTTTGAAGCATATGGTGCCCTCATCAGGGGTGCATTCGGAAGCTGGAATTCAGTTGCTGAAACATTGGTGAAAGCGACGCCTTTGTTACTCGTGGGGATAGGGATTTGCATATCTTTCCGGGGGGATGTGATCAACATCGGTGGCGAAGGGCAAATGATCGTTGGGGCCATCCTGGGCACCTTTGTGGGATTGAACTTAACCCAATTGCCTGGTTGGTTGGGGATCGTGTTGGCATTTCTCGGTGGATTTGTGGGGGGCGCTATTTGGGGCGGTATACCAGGCGCCTTAAAAGCCTATTTCAACGTCAATGAGATCCTAAGCACGGTGATGATGAACGCGATTGCCGTTCAATTGATGAATTTTTTGCTCCGAGGTCCGATGATCGACCCCGCTCAAGCGGAATTGGCCTCCAAGATCCCCCAAACCGCTCGCCTGCAAGACGCCTTCCACTTGCCCCGTTGGGTACCCACCCGGTTGCATCTCGGGTCGTTGATCGCTGTGGTCCTGGCTATTTTAGTCTACATCCTTTTGTGGCGAACGGTGTTGGGTTATCGCATCCGTGCTGTGGGTCAAAGCCCTCATGCTGCTCGGTATGCCGGGATCAAAGTCAAACAGAGTGTGGTTTTAGCGCTTTTGTTGAGTGGAGCTTTTGCGGGTTTAGCAGGCGTGACCAAAGTCTATGGGGTCAATTATCGTATGATCACAGATGGCTCAGCTTCTGGGTTTACGGGGAGCGCAGGTTTCAACGGTATTGTGGCCGCCTTGTTCGGTCAGCTTCATCCCATTGGGACCATTCCAGCCTCCATATTATTTGGGGGACTGCTTGTAGGTGCCAATAAAATGCAGCGGGTGATGCAAATTCCTTCCGCTTTGATCACCGCCCTTAACGGTTTGGTGGTGGTCTTTGTGGTCAGCAGTGAGGTCCTACGTCAAAGGCGACAGCGGCACAGGCTGGCGGAGAAAATGAAAGAAGTAAGCCAAAATGAGGGGGGTGTGCCAGATGATGACAGCCGGGAGGTGGGAGGATGATTTCAGATTTGTTTTCAGCGACGGTCCTGGTTGGCATCCTGGCCTCTGGAATCCGATTGGCTACCCCTTACTTGTATGCAGCGCTCGGTGAAACGTTCAGCCAGCGGAGCGGGGTTTTGAACCTGGGCGTGGAGGGGCAGATGCTTTTAGGAGCTTTTGCTGCCTTCTATGTCGCCTTTACCACTGGAAACTTATGGCTGGGTATGCTGGCAGCCTTGATTGTCGGCGCCATGATGGGGCTGGCGATGGCATTTGTCACCGTGAATCTTCATGCAGAGCAGGGCATCAGTGGGATCGGTTTTTATCTCTTCGGTCTGGGAATGAGCGACTTACTCTTCCAAAAGGTTCTGGGTACGGTGGAAACCGTGAAAGGGTTCCCCAAAGTGAACATCCCCTACTTAAGCGATCTTCCTGTGTTGGGCAAAATCCTCTTTCAACATAATATTCTGGTATATATCGCTTTTGCCCTGGTTCCCATCAGCTGGTTTGTGATCAATAAGACCACATTGGGATTGAAAATTAGGTCGGTGGGAGAGAACCCGGAAGCAGCCGATTCCCTGGGTGTGAGCGTAGCTCGTGTCCGGTATTTTACCGTCATCCTCGGCGGAGCCATGTCAGGGATCGCTGGCGCCTCCCAATCTATTGCATTGTTGAACGTATTTCAGCAAAATATGACCAGCGGCTTGGGATTCATCGCTGTGGCTTTGGTGTACTTTGGCGCTTGGCGACCTGCGGGTGTCATGGGAGGGGCGTTGATCTTCAGCATGGTGAACTCCCTGCAGTTATGGATTCAAGTTTTAGGCATCCCCATCCCCTCGGATATCGCTGTGATGATGCCTTATATTTTGACCATATTAGTCTTGATGTCTTCGGCATCAGGTGTCCGTTCGCCATCGGCATTAACCAGACCTTTTGAGCGTGAAGAGTGAATAACTGTGGCCTTCTATAAATAAAAAAGGAGGTGGTGTCCTCTCATGAAAGAAGGCTTAGAATTGGTGGTTGATTTGTAGACTTTAAAGAAAAAAGGAGAGAAAAATGAGGAAGAATAGTTTATCCATTTTGTTTTTGATCTTCACCATGATCCTGACCGCATGCGGTGGAGCAGCTGGCGGAGAAGAGGAGGGGGTGTTTAAAGTCGCCCTTGTCATGCCCAGCCCTGTCAGCGACCTGGCCTTCAGCCAGAGCATGTACGATGCTTTGATGTTGATCCAGGAAGAGATGGGCGGTGAGGAAGCGATGACAGTGGTCTATTCAGACAACATGTTCGTCGTCGATGATGCTGCTGCAGCTATCCGGGACTATGCCTCTCAAGGGATAGACCTGGTCATCGCCCATGGATCCCAATATGGCTCCTCACTACAAGAAATTGCGCCCGATTTCCCCGACACGGCCTTTGCTTGGGGTACGACGGTGGATACCTTTAAAGATCAGGGCATAGATAACGTCTTTGCATATGAGGCCCGTTCAGAAGAGGGCGGGTATGTCAACGGCGTTGTGGGTACCACCCTTTCCGACAGCAAAGTTTTGGGAGTGGTCGGCCCCATTGAAACCGGCGATGCCAAACTCTATGTCGATGGTTTCGTAGCAGGGGCGAAAGCCACCGATCCGGATGTCAAAGTCAATGTGAACTACATCGGTTCTTTCTCCGATGTGGCCTTGGCTTCTGAAGCTGCCAACACGCATGTTTCAGCGGGCGCTGATGTGCTGACCGGGTCCGCGCAGATGGTCACCGGCGCGATCGGAGTCGCTGAGGAGAGCGATGTCCTCTGGTTCGGCACGCAGGCCAACCAGACCGAACTCGCGCCCAGCGTCGTGGTCGCCAATCAGGTCTATCACTGGGAGGTCATCCTCCGGGATATGATTGACAATGTCCAGAACGGGACATTAGGCGGCGAAGTCTACACGATCGACTTGGCGAATGACGGATTGCAGATTGAATTCAATCCTGACTTCGATCTGCCAGAAGATGTAAAGTCTTTGGCGGATGAGACCATCCAGGGCATCATTGACGGTGAGATCACGGTTGGCGTAGGTGAGTAAGTTTTCTTGGGGAAAAGACCAGGGGGAACCAACCCCCTGGTCTTCCCCCTTCCTGTCATACCCGATAGAAAGGATGAGCGATGTCTGAAGAAAATGTGCTTCCCACAGGTGAAACCCGGATTGACCACATGGAAATGCGATCGATTACCAAACGCTTTCCTGGGGTCTTAGCCAATGATCGGATTGATTTCGAGGTCAAATCTGGGGAAGTTCACGCCTTATTAGGGGAAAATGGTGCCGGTAAAAGCACCTTGATGAATGTCCTCTATGGCTTGTATCAGGCTGATGAAGGCCAGATTTTCCTGAACGGGGAAGAGATCAGGATCCAATCCCCCACAGATGCCATCAAAAACGGGATTGGCATGATCCATCAACATTTCATGCTGGTGGAGACGTTAACGGTGGCCGAAAATGTGGCTTTGGGTTTGGAATCTTCCCGCAAGCCGCTGACGGACTTAGATCACGTCACAGAACGCGTTTTAGAGCTTGCCGATGTGTATGGCCTGGAAATGGATCCCGGCGCTTATATTTGGCAATTGTCAGTGGGTCAGCGCCAGCGGGTGGAGATCATGAAAGCGCTCTATCGGGGGGCTGCATTGCTGATCCTCGATGAACCCACCGCGGTGTTGACACCTCAAGAGGTGGACGAGTTATTCCAAATCATCCGCGAGATGGCGGAAGATGGACATGCACTTATCTTTATATCTCATAAATTGCACGAAGTGATCGACATCAGCGATCGCGTCACGGTCTTGCGTGGCGGGCGCAAAGTGGGCACTTACCAAACGGAAGAGGTCACCAAATCCGATTTGGCGAGGAGGATGGTAGGTCGGGAGGTTATCTTCCGCCCCGACATCGCGGAGGTTGAAGCTGGAGAGGTCCGTTTGGAGGTCAATCACGTGTCCTGCAAGAGTGACCGGGGCACGCCCGGTTTACGGGAGGTGGACTTGGAAGTCAGATCCGGAGAGATCTTGGGTGTGGCTGGGGTCTCCGGAAACGGTCAACTTGAGCTGGCGGAGGTCATCACAGGACTGAGGGAGGTTACGGAGGGACGGATCATTTTGGATGGCGAGGATATCACAAGGTATCCCCCCATTGAACGAACGGACCGTAAGCTTGCCTACATCCCTGAAGAACGCATGCGGGATGGGATGATCAAAGAGTTTACGGTGGCGGAGAATCTGATCCTTCGCGAACATCACAGGAAACCCTTTTCCCAATCCGGCTTCCTGAATCTAAAGGCGATCAGGGAAAACAGCGATGAGTTAATTGACAACTATCAGATTAAAACCCCCTCCAGGGAAACCCTGGCGAAAAGCCTCTCCGGGGGGAATATTCAGAAGGTCGTGGTGGCCCGGGAGCTCTCCCGAAAACCGCGCGTGATCGTGGCTTCTCAGCCCACCCGTGGGCTTGATGTCGGCGCCACGGAGTACGTTCGGGAACAGTTGCTGTCGCAGCGCAAAGAAGGTACAGCCATCCTGCTTATCTCAGAGGACCTGGATGAGATCCTGGCCTTGGCGGATCGCATTGCCGTCATCTATGAAGGCCAAATCATGGGCATCGTCCCTGGGGATCAAGCCACCCCGCAAGAGTTGGGCTTGATGATGGCTGGTGTGAAAGAAAGAGAAAAGGAATAGGCATAGGATGCGTAAATTTGTCGGTTACCGGTGCTCGGTGTGCGGAAGGGAATACGGCCCCGATGAGGTGACGTATACCTGCCCTAAAGATGATGGGATTTTGGATGTCGTACTGGATTACCCGGCCTTAAGGGAAAAGGCGAAGGGTGACCTTATCCTGGGGGAGGAGGCCTCTTTATGGCGGTACCTCCCCCTCTTGCCGGTGGAGGAAAGGATAGGGGAGGGCACTTCCCTCCGGGCGGCAGGTTGGACACCGACGTATGCCCCTCCTGTGTTGAAGGAGGAGCTGGGGCTTGCTCAATTGTGGGTCAAAGATGAGAGCCCTAACCCCACAGCTTCCTTCAAAGACCGGGCCAGCGCGCTTTTGATCGTTCGGGCCCGGGAAATAGGCGCTGACGTGATCGTCACCGCCTCGACGGGAAATGCCGGGGCGGCTTTGGCGGGGATGGCTGCAGCGGTGGGGCACCGGTCCGTGATCTTCGCCCCCAAAACAGCCCCACCGGCGAAAATCGCCCAGCTGTTGATTTATGGGGCGCAGGTTATCCTGGTGGATGACAACTATGACGCAGCCTACCAGTTGTCGCTGGAGGCGACACGGGCGTTCGGCTGGTACAACCGGAATACGGGCTATAACCCTTTCACTGCAGAGGGAAAGAAAACCGCGGCATTTGAAATTTGGGAAACGGTCATAGAGGAAAACGATTTCGAGCGACCCTTATGCGTTTTCGTCTCTGTGGGGGACGGGAACATCATTTCCGGGTTACATAAAGGATTTAAGGACCTCTCTGAAATCGGGAAGCTTGGGCAGATGCCGCGCATTTTTGGCTGCCAGTCCACAGGGTCGGCGGCGATCGCCAATGCCTTCCAAAAGGGGACAGAGGAGATCGAGCCCGTGTCCGCGGACACACTGGCGGACAGCATCTCCGTGAATTTACCCAGCGATGGATTGCGGGCCCTGCGGGCGGCGACGGAAACGGATGGCGCCTACGTGGCTGTTGAAGATCAGGCCATCCTGCAAGCGGTCTCAGATTTGGGCCGGGTGGGGATCTTCGCTGAGCCAGCCGGAGCGACCTCCTATGCGGGATTGAAAAAAGCCCTTCAGGAGGGCCTGGTTGAAGCCCAGGATCCGATCCTGGTCTTGAACACGGGCAGCGGATTGAAAGATGTCGATGCCGCGATGGACGCTGCAGGGGAAGCGCCGGTGATCAAGCCCGATTTGGAAGAAGTCAAGAAGCTGCTCGCATAGCTGCTTTCTATGGAGGTACAAGGGTTTTATCCCTGATCAAACATGACCACATACTCGATTATCGCTCCCATATATAACGAAATGGAAAACCTCCCCGTTCTTTACCGCCGGGTCGGTGAGGTCATGGCTAAAACGGGGGAAACGTGGGAATTTGTCATGGTGGACGATGGCTCCACGGATGGATCCGTGGAGCGTATCCGGGAGTTTGCGGAACAGGATGATCGTGTTCGCCCGGTGATCTTCGCCCGCAATTTTGGCCATCAGATCGCGGTCACGGCGGGGTTGGATTACAGCCGGGGGGATGCTGTGGTGGTGATCGACGCGGACTTGCAGGACCCTCCGGAAGTGATCTTAGACTTAATCGAGAAATGGAAGGAAGGGTATGAGGTGGTTTACGCTGTCCGTGATAAACGTGAGGGCGAAAGCTGGTTTAAACTGGCTACCGCGGCGGCTTTTTACCGCATCATCCAGCGGATCACGGAGGTCAATATCCCTTTGGACACGGGCGATTTCCGTCTCCTGGACAGGAAAGTGGTTTCGGTCATGAAGCGGATGCGTGAACGGCACCGCTTTTTGCGGGGGATGTCGGTTTGGGTAGGCTTCAAGCAGGCCGGTGTGACCTATGAACGTGAAGAACGGTATGCCGGGGAGACCAAATACCCTTTGCGCAAGATGTTGAAATTGGCCAGCGATGCGGTCACCGGTTTTTCCTATTTTCCCCTTCAGCTTGCGATGGGCCTCGGTTTCACGGCGGCGGGATTGGGGTTGTTGGTGCTGTTGATCCTCATCGCCTTGCGTTTGGCTGGTTCAGGCGCTTACTCTGGCCAGGCGCTGACCCTGATTGTGGTCTTATTCCTAGGGGGTGTGCAGCTGATGTTTTTGGGGGTCGTGGGGGAGTACATTGGGCGCATCTATGATGAGGTCAGAGGAAGGCCATTGTACATTGTCCGGGAAGCTCCGGAAGAAAATCAAAGCGAACCTAAGTGGATGGATTTGTAAACTTATTTAGAGAAAGGAACGGAAGATAATGATAGATCTAACTGTCAATGAAGAGCAATTGGAAAGAACCGTCAAACGCGCCCGAGAGCGGGACATCATCATCCCCACCTTCGCGCAGATGCGGAATCCGGAATTGATCCCCGATAAAGTAAAAGAGGAATTGAAAGGGATTGGATTGTGGGATATCACCTCGCGGAATTTGTTCCGCATCACCTGGAAAAACGAGCCCGTGGAACATGGTGGTGGATTTAACGGTGTCAATTATATGGAACTGCCCAAGAGCTTTACAGGTGTGGATGCGCGCATCATCTCTTTGGTGGGGAAATGGTTCCCAACCGGTTCCCACAAAGTGGGTGCAACCTTTGGGTGCCTTGTGCCCCGCCTGGTAACGGGCCAGTTTGATCCCACCTTCCACCAAGCAGTGTGGCCCTCCACCGGGAATTACTGTCGAGGTGGAGCGTACGATGCCTCCCTTTTGGCTTGTGAGTCGATCGCCATTCTCCCTGAGGGGATGAGCCAGGAGCGCTTTGATTGGCTGGCCAAGGTGGCGGGGGAAGTGATCGCCACCCCAGGCTCGGAGTCCAACGTCAAAGAGATTTATGATAAGGTCTGGGAGCTGCGGGAAGAACGTGATAACGTTTTCGTCTTCAATCAGTTTGACGAGTTCGGGAACCACCTCTGGCACTACGATGTCACCGGGAAGGCCATGGAGGAGGTCCTGGAACAGGAGATGGGTCCCCACGATAATTACCACGGCGTGGCGCTGACCTCCGGATCCTCGGGGACCATGGGCTGCGGGGATTACATGAAGGAGATCTTCCCCACCAGCAGGATCGCGGTAGGTGAAGCTCTGCAGTGCCCGACCTTGATGGAGAACGGGTACGGCGCCCACCGCATTGAGGGCATCGGCGATAAGCATGTGCCCTGGATCCACAATGTCAAGAATACAGACATGGTCATCGCCATTGACGATAATGCTGTTGTCAACCTGGCCCGTCTTTTCAATGAGCCAGCCGGTCGACAGTATCTGATTGACCAGGGTATCCCTGAAGATCTCGTCTGCCAGTTGGATTTGCTGGGCTTCTCCAGCATTGCCAACGTGCTCATGTGCATCAAGTACGCCAAATACTACGAATTAGGTGAGAATGACATCATCCTGACCACCTTCACGGATTCCATGGAACTCTACGAAAGCCGGTTGCGGGAGATGCACGAGGAGGTCGGGGAATACACAGAAATGGATGCGGCCCGCGATCACGCCCGCTATCTGGAAGGGGTGACCCCCAATTACCTGTTGGATCTGAACCACGAGGCCCGGCGCCGGATCCATAACCTGAAGTATTACACCTGGATCGAGCAGCAGGGCAGAGATCTTGAAGAGCTCAATGCCCAGTGGGAAGATGATTCATATTGGGATGGGTACCACCAGCAAATCGACGACATGGATGAGCTGATCGAGGATTTCAACGACCGGGTCGGTTTGCTCTGATCCCGGGGGCATCAGGTTTGCGATCAAACGCCGAATTCGCCGTTCAAGAATTCGGCGTTTTCTTTTCTCATCTCCATAGGTGAAATGCGATTGAGTTCCATATATAAGGCAAGAGGTGGGGGGATTTGTGTATAATGAAAGGTAGACTGGTGAGTGAGAGGAGCATGGCTGGATCAGCTGTTCGGTGCTTTTAGCGGCTGGCAGCTTATGGGGGTGATGTTATGAATGGGGCGTATCTGTCCCCTTCGGCGTTGATTTTAGTGGCCATCATGCCTGATCCCCGAGATTTGCAATATGCGCGCGTTTTGGGCTGGTATCGAATCCCGGTCCGCACCGCACCTCGGGTGCTGAATGTCGATTACCTGGCATTTTATCAGCCGGGCACATTTGGTGACCGGAAGTGGCGTGTGGAATATCTCGCCCCTGTCTTGGGGCATGAGTTGACCACGCGGTTGGACCTGATCAGCGAGGAGCCTGATCATCCCAGGGCCCACGAAGAGTATTTTAAAATCCAACTAGGGTCCCTTCAGGCATTGCCTCATCCCATCCTGGCCGGCGGTTGGAAGCGTTTCACCTTTTTGTACACCACCGGTGAATACCTGAGGGAAGCGAATCAGTTAACGGACCTCACCGTGCGTTCCAGCGAGCGTAAAAGGTTGTGGAAAGCGCTCCGGGAGCGGGCCGATCAAGACAGGGCATACAGGGCCAAGGACCCTGTTGAAGGTCTGTCCCCCGAGGTCCTGGCTGCTTTATTAGGCATTCCATCGGACCTGGATGAGTTCACAACCCAGGGGGATTAAACCAGAACCATTTCTGGGCCGACGTGGTGGGGCGCTGTCTTTCAAAGAGCCGGGTGGAGAGGGGTAAAAGCCTCCTGCTCCATTCTTTGGTTCCCCAAGATGTGCAGTATAATCCCATGGTAGATCGGCTTTTATACCACCTGTGGGTCCTCATGCAGGAGACGAATCGGGGATTGTTTCAAAGGATGAACCTATGGCGAAGATATTGATTAAAAATGGGACGTTAATTACCGCAGCGGAGATCTTTGAAGCGGACATCCTCATTGAGGGTGAAAAGATCGTTGCAGTCGGTCAGGGTTTCGATGAGTCGGACTGCCGCGTGGTGGATGCTGAAGATCTTTTGGTTATGCCGGGGGGGATTGATCCCCACACGCATTTCGACCTGCCTATGTTTGACACGGTTTCCTCGGATGATCACTACACCGGTCACAAAGCGGCGGCTTTCGGCGGGACGACGACCGTGATGGATTTCGTGCCTGACGATAGCCCGGATCTGCTTGAAAATGTGGAAGCCTGGAACGCCAAGGCGGATCCCAAAGCGGCAATTGACTTCGGTTTTCACATGAATATCACCCATTTCAATGAGGAGATCGCGGCCCAAATCCCGGATTTGGTGTCTGCCGGTATCACGACGCTCAAGGTGTTCACAGCTTATAACGGCCGGCTCCGCCTCCAAGACGGGGAGATTTTCCAGGTCATGCGGATCGCCCGGGACCAGGGCATGCTGACCATGCTCCATGCTGAAAATGGGGATGTGATTGAAGTCCTGGTGGAGGAGGCTATAGCCGCCGGGCACACCACCCCGGAGTGGCATGCGCACACCCGACCGGATTGGGGAGCGATGGAATCGGTGCTGCGGGGGGCAGCCTTGTCCGCCCAAGCGGAGGCTCCCCTGTACATCGTCCATATGAACACAGCGGGCGGGGTGGACCAGCTGCAGTACGCCCGAGACCTGGGTATTTCTGTGATGGGAGAGACATGTCCCCAGTATTTGTTTTTCACGGTGGATCATTTACGTCGGCCGGATGGGGCGAAATGGGTCTGTTCCCCTCCCATGCGAACGCAAATCGACAATGAGCGGCTCTGGGTGGGTTTAGAGGATGAGCTCATTCAAACCGTGGGCACGGATCACTGCCCTTTCTTTTACGACGGCACGACGCCCATCGAGTATGAAGGGGAAAAAGTGGCCATCCCTGGAAAAGAGCTCGGTGCAGATGATTTCACAAAAATCCCCAATGGGTTGCCTGGCGTGGGGGACCGTATGCCCATTTTGTGGACGGAGGGCGTGGTCAAAGGGGCTTTGACACCCACCCAATTTGTGGCTCAGATGAGCACCAACACGGCCAAGATCTTCGGTCTATATCCCCGCAAAGGGTCCTTAATGCCCGGTGCGGATGCAGATATCGCGATCTGGGATCCGGAGAAAACCCTTACCTACGGCGTCGAGGTCGCCCACCACCGCACGGATTACAATCTTTATGAAGGGTGGGAGTTAAAGGGATATCCTGTAAAAGTCTTTTTACGGGGGCAGCTGATCGTGGATGGAGAGGAGTGGTTGGGGAAGGCGGGGATGGGTCAGTTCCTGAAACGCAAGCCCGATGCAGAGGTGATCTAGTGGTTCTTGAGGAGGGAACAAGGATGGAGCAAGAGTTATCCGTAGGAGATGTTACCTTTCAATGGGGGGAACGGACCTATATCATGGGCATCCTTAATCTCACCCCGGACAGCTTTTCTGGGGATGGGTTGGTAGAGGAGGGGGTGGATGGAGCGCTAGCCCTGGCCCGGACGTTCGTGAATGCGGGGGTGGATATCCTGGATGTGGGTGGGGAGAGCACCCGCCCTGGTGCGGATCCGGTGCCTTTGGAAGAGGAATTAAACCGCGTCATTCCGGTGATCGAAAGGCTGTCTGAGGAGTTTGAGACTTTGATCTCCATTGACACGTATAAGGCAAAGGTTGCTGAAAAAGCGCTTGCAAAGGGAGCTCATCTTGTCAATGATGTCTGGGGGTTGAGGGCGGACCCGGGATTGAGAAACGTTGTCGCTGAGCATGGAGTGCCGGTGATTTTGATGCACAACCGTAGCGATCCCAGTAACGCTGAGGTCAAAAAGCAGCTTGGGGGGCGTTACGTGGGGGTCGAATATGACAATTTGTTGGAGAATGTGAAGCGGGAATTGATGGACAGCGTCGAAATCGCCCTCGATGTGGGCATCTCCCCAAGACGCATCCTTCTCGACCCGGGGATCGGTTTTGGGAAGACGGTGGAGCAGAATCTGGAACTTTTAAATCGCTTGGATGAGATCCGGGCTCTGGGTTTTCCCGTTTTAGTGGGTCCCTCCCGGAAATCCTTCATCGGTTATACCCTGGATCTGCCGCCGGAAGAGCGGTTGGACGGGACCGCTGCCGCCGTCTCTGTGGCGATCATCCGGGGAGCGGATGTGGTTCGGGTTCATGATGTCGTTGAAATGGTGCGGGTGGCGAAAATGACGGATGCCATTGTCCGGAGATAGGGGATCCCCACCTGTAAGGATGGATTTCTAACACTTTTCTGCAAGGGAATGCTGCATAATCACAAAGTTCTCTTTGATGGGCAATCAGAGGGGACTTTTTTTTTAGACCCTGTATTCTTACAACATTTTAACACTCATTCGATATAGTAGGTGTACCGAGCAATGATACTTGGCAGGAGGTAAAGAATGAGTGAGGATTTCGAGCCTACAATTGAGAATCCCAGTGATCCCATCGCCTTTCAGACAGAAGTGAAGCAGTTGTTAAATATCCTGATTCATTCCTTGTACACGGAGAGAGAAATATTTTTACGGGAATTGATCTCCAACGCGTCCGATGCCCTGACGCAAATGAGGTTTATTCTGCAAAAGGAGCGTGAAGTCGTAAATCCTGAAGCGGAATTTGAGATCCGAATCAGCATGGACGAGGAGGAAGGCATCCTGGAGATCAAGGATACCGGGGTTGGCATGACCCAAGAGGAGATCCGGACCAATCTGGGCACCATCGCCCAGTCCGGGGCGCGGGCTTTTTTGGAGGCAGCGGAGGATGAGGACACGAACCTGGCGGACGTGATCGGTCAATTTGGGGTGGGGTTTTACTCAGTGTTTATGGTGGCGGAATGGGTCAAAGTCTCCAGCAGGTCTTATAAACCTGATGCTAAACCAGCCAGCTGGTTCGCCACCGGTGCGGAAACCTTCACCATTGGCAGCTCCGATAAAGAAGAACGGGGTACAACGGTCACGGTGAAGCTCAAAGAAGATGCAGAAGAGTTTACACAAAAACACAGGTTACAAGAAATCATTAAAAAGCATTCGGATTACGTTGCCTATCCCATTTATCTGGAGGGGGAGGAAGAGCAGGTCAACCGCCAAAACGCGATCTGGAGGGAATCCCCTCGTTCCGTGGAAGAGGAGGAATATAAGGAGTTCTACAAACACCTTACATATGAACTTGAACCCCCCTTAGAGACGATCCATTTTGTCGCGGATGCCCCTTTGAAGATTTTTGCCCTGCTGTACATCCCTCCCCAACCAGACCGGGGTATGTTCACCCTTCGGGATGAGAACGGGTTGAAGTTGTACGCTCGGAAAGTGTTAATCGACGAATATTCAAAGGACCTTCTGCCCCAATACTACCGCTTCGTCCAGGGTGTGGTGGACGCTGAAGACCTGCCCCTCAATGTCTCCCGGGAAAGCGTCCAGGCGAGCGCTGTCATGGCTCGTTTAAAGCGCATTCTCACTAATCAGGTGACGAAACGGTTGACATCGATGGCGTCAGAGGATGAAGATCGTTATGAGGAGTTTTGGCGCGAATTTGGACAATTTATTAAAGAGGGAGTCGCCTCGGATGACTCGGATCGGGCATCCCTTTATCCCTTGCTCCGCTTCCGGACCACCTCTTGTCCTGAAACATGGTCTTCGCTGGACGATTACATCGAGCGCATGAAAGCAGGTCAGGATAAGATCTACTACATATTGGGCGATGATGAGCACTCGGTGACCCGCAGCCCGCACTTGGATTACTTCCAAACCCATGGCTACGAGGTCCTGATCCTCACCGATCCGGTGGACTCCTTCATGTTGATGGGAATTCGAGAATACAAAGAGCACCCCCTTAAAAATGTAGCCGATTCTGATCTTGAGCTACCCACCCCGCCCAGCGAGGAAGAAGCCCAGGACAAAGAAGAGAAGGACCGAGAACCCTCCTTATCCGATGAGACATTAAGCCAGTTGCTGGACCATTTTAAGGAAACATTAGGAGACCGGGTGGTGGACGTGCGAACAACGGACCGCTTGACATCCTCTGTCGCTCGTTTGGTTGACCCGGAGGGGACGATGGGACAGGAGATGCAGCGCGTTTTCAAGATGATGGATCGTGATTTTAAGATTCCCAAAAAGATCTTGGAGCTTAATGCCAAACATCCCATCGTCAAGCGCTTGGGCAGATTGGATGATGGCCATGAGTTGTTGGGAACGATTATCGAACAAATCTTTGAGAGCGCGCTGCTCATTGAGGGTTTGCACCCAGATCCTGCAGCCATGATTCCACGCATTCAGACATTGATGGAGTCCGCCCTCGAAGAGTGAGGGTTGGGAATGGACGAAGAGAAATGGGGATGGCCAAGCCTGGCGGCCATCCCTTTTGTTTTCAGCCCAGATCATGTCAGGTGTTCACTGCCATGTCCCTTGTTTCGCAAACTGAGGAAGAAAAGCAGCAGGGCACCCAGCAGACCGGCCAATCCCCCCCCGTACCAAATCGAAACCGGATGAAAACGGTCATTCAGGAACCCTCCCGTGACCGGTCCGATCAAAGAGCCGGCTCCCCAGGTTAAGGCCAAAAGGCTCATATATCTTCCCCGCATCTGTTCCGGTGCGATGTTGGCGGTATAGGAACTGCTGGTGGGGATGACCAACAATTCGCCCATGGTGACGATGACCATACTCATCCAAAATCCCCAGAAACCATTTCCCTGAGAGATGCTCCCCACGCCGAGGGCATACAGAAAAGTGCCCAGGGTCACCACGCGCAGCGGGGGGTATTTCTTGGTTTGTTTGGTGACGAAAACCTGCAGGAAGACGACCATCAGGGCATTGGTGGTGGGGATCAAGCCATACAGGCTTTCGGTCACCCCGTAGTTCTCCTTCGCATAGGCAGCAAGGAGCACCCAGAGCATGCTGGCGCTGACCTGCTGCAGTATGATTCCGAGGATGAAGGTCAGGAAGACGCGATCTTGAAAGATGACGCCGTATCCTTGAAGGGACTGGGGGAGGGTTTTCTTTTTAACCTCGCTGGTGGAGAGGGTTTCATGGGCGTAAAAAGCGATCAAGAGGCTGAAAAGGATGGACGTGGTCGCTGCGATTCCAAAGGCTATGCTGTAAGAGGTCGCCGCCAGGAAACCGCCCAAGGCAGGACCCAGGGCCACACCGACATTCTTGCTTAGTCTGTTCAATGCGTAAGCGTCTGCCCGTTGCCGGGGAGGGACGAGGTCGGCCAGCATGGCGTCCGCACCGACGCGAAAAAGAGGGCTGAACGCGCCGCGCAGCGCCATTAACAGGGCAAATTGACCCAACGTATGGGCCGGGATCATGGCGATATATGCCACGCCGTTGAAAATCAAGCTGATCACCATGGCCCATTTCCGCCCCATCCGGTCCGTGATGGAGCCGGCGAGGAAGGAGGCGATCAGGCTCATGGCTGCGTTCAATGTGATCAACCCCCCGATAGAAGCCAGAGGGAGGTCCAGCTGTTCGCTGATGTAAACCACCAGATAGGGCCAGATCATACTCATCCCCACTGTGCTCACCAGTGTGCCCCAGAACAACAGCCAGAATTGGGGCGGGTAGGAGCGGCGGAATTGGTTGATCCTTTGTGTGAGCTGGGAGGAAAGGGGGAATTTCTGCATGGAGGACACCTGGTGTTAAAACTTGATACCCATTGTACTACCTCCCCGGGATCGCAAACGGTAACATATCTCCTGTTTTCATAGAGTATGAAATGCACTTGGGATTTGAGAATTTTCAAGAATCATACGGGTGTTCTTCGGTATAATGGTGTTTTAGCCTTTAAGCGAATGTACGCAGCTATCCCTTTTCAAGGTGAGTGCGCGAATGGGTTCTATTCCTCATATCCTGGTCACCAATGACGACGGGATCCATGCTCCCGGGTTATTAGCGCTGGCTCGCGAAATGAAGGGCCTGGGGCGGGTGAGTGTCCTGGCACCCGACCACAACTGGTCAGCCTCAGGCCATGTCAAAACCTTACATCGACCGCTCAGGGTCAGGGAGGTGGAGCTCGAAGAGGGGGTGACGGCCCTGGCGAGCGATGGGGCCCCTTCCGATTGCGTCGCCTTGGCTGTCCTGGGTCTGACCGACGAGATTGATTTGGTGGTTTCAGGGATCAACCCCCACGCGAATCTGGGGCATGACGTCACCTATTCGGGAACGGTGACCGCTGCCATGGAGGCGGTCATCTGGGATATTCCGGGTTTGGCGGTCTCGGTAGATGCTGCGGAAAACCATTTTGGCAAGTTGGATTATCAACCCTCGGCGGCGATCGCTTTTCAGGTGGCAAGGATGGTGCTGCGGGGGACATTGCCGCTGGATGTGGTCTATAATCTCAATGTGCCGGACCTTCCTGCTGAAAAGATCAAGGGGATCCAAGTCACCCGTCAGGGGTTGCGTGAATACAGGGATGAGTTAGTGACCCGTAAAGACCCCCGGGGAACCCCATATTATTGGATTGGCGGTGACCCACCCACCGGTGCGCCGGATCGAGGGACGGATATCGGCGCTCTCGCCGCGGGATACGCTTCGCTTACCCCGCTGGCGCTTGATTTGACCGCGGAACATGTCTTTGAACAGATTCGCCAGCAGGTGGATCAAGATGGGTTATCCTGGTCGTAAGTTTATTCAGTATGGGTAGGGTGATGGATATGAAAAATAAAATCTGGAAACTCATTCATTCTTTGATTATTACCAATTTCATCCTCGAAATTACCTACAGTTTTTACATGGTATTTTTCGTGATTGGCGGGGGGAAATGGCCTTTGCTTCGCAAAGCTGTGGAGACGCCCATGGAGGTGATATTAAAACGGCGTTTATATGCCATTGAAGCCTGGGTGGCGGTCGGCGGATTGTGCATCTATATCGCCATCACCGAGCTTCTCCCCCAAAAAATCCGTTTCGCCTCCTCAGAGGGGTCGCAGGTTGTCGGGGAAGGATGAGTCCAGCTTGTGATCAAAGGTTGATAGACTAAGGTTTTGCCCCTGAAGATGCAGGTGTTGTGCTGCCGGGGGATGTGGTTGGAATTATGATCATGATCCAAAGATTATCCTCCAGATTCTGGAAGGGTGGATTGCTGTTGGTAATGACCTTGGCATTTGGGGCCTGTCAGGCTCCAGCGGGGAATCCGGAGGTTGTTTCCACATCGACTACCCCACCTACAAAGACCATTCTCCCTTCCCAAGCCGCTTCCCTTGAAGCGGTGGAGACCACGGCACCTCAGCTATCGTCATCTTCAACCCCTCCGCCTGCTAGCGCCACGCCAACTTTGGAAGGCCGAGAGCCATCCCCCATCCCCATGATCGAAATCCAGGATGTCCAAGAAGCGGAGCTTCCTTACAATTACCTGTTCCAGGAGATGATAGATGCCTATCGGACCTGCCAGGAAGAAGCGAGCGAGGATTGGAGTGCCAGCCTCTTCCTCTATGATCTGGATCAGCGACAACCTCTGGCGGGGATGGGTTTGGATAAACAAATGCCGGTCGCTTCCGCTTTCAAGGGTCCGGTGTTATTTTATGCTCTCAGCCATCTGGACCCTGATGTGACAGGAAGTGTGCCGATCCGGTATTGGTCCCAAACAGGGGAGATTCCCGAAGAATACCTGCCCCTTCTTCGCGAGCATTGGATCCTCTCCCGTCTTTATAACATGATCGTCCACAGCTCGAATAGAGCCACGGCCCAGGTCCTTAATTATGTGAACGCGCGTAGCCAGACGGATTTGAATCCCCTGGAGCAATTCAATGCTTGGTCTCGAGAGGTCGTTCAGACGAGTATGGAATCCGGGCTGTACCAATGGCAGCATCCTCCTTTGGAAGGGATCACCGATCCCTCCTCTCCCCCTCAGAACGTGTATGGGCGTTGTGGGAGCGCCTATTATTATTACAACACGTACTCAGTGCGCGATTTGGGTATGTACTATGCCTGGTTGGTGAATGAAGCCCCTGCCCATGTCCAGGAGCTTGCATTTTCTCTGTTGAGCATTGTGGAAGAAGAACCGGGGTTTTTGGAAACGACGGCGGTCCGGTTGAGGGGTAGATCGATCAGTAAAGGGGGTATTTTCGGGGGGGAAGCCATTACCCATGTATGGGTGGATGCGGGTCTGATCCTCCTCGAGGAGGGCCAGACCTATTTAGCCGCAACCGCGACGATCAATTCCGCTGATTTGTTATCGTCTTTTTACGAGGGCATCGAGCGCATCATCCGAATCGAGAATGATCTTCCCCGAACGCATCTGATTAACCAAATCACCCTTCCTGATTGGGCGGCCAATCTTAAAGCGGTCGCTTCAAACTACCAGGCGGACAGCCATCAAGAAGCGGTTGAGGTGGCGAGGGACATTGATTACATCAAAGGGCACGACACGGAGGATTCATCCACCATGTGCGGTCCACTCACAGGAGCGATGCTCCGGGACGCAGGTTTGCTTGCGCCGGATGTGGACTTGGGCTTATTTTGGTATCCGGATCCCATCAGGAATGGGAGGCCGTGGACGTTATTCGATTTAGATGATTTTTATCTGTTCGGATTCCGATCGCCGGAATACGCTCTCGATACATTCGATTTCACACGATTCCCGCTTCTGCCAGGGGATATCATCTACACCCATGGGGGGAGCGGGACCCATTTATTTGTGGTCACGGAGGTGGATGATCAGGGGCGGGCTTACACGGTGACCAACTATTGTGAGGGTGAGCATGACTGCCCGATACGGAGATTGCTTCTGTATGACCCGGCTGATCCGGGCCGGGGCGCTTTTTATAGCGAGTTTCAGGAAGGTTGGTTTCGCACTGGGATGATGGGATTTGACCTTTTACGTTCCAAAACATACCCTCAAATATTTTCTGATTGGTACCTGACATTCCTTCTCAATGATGAATATCAAGAAGAATGAGTGGTTCACTCACCCTGGCATGCTGCTGGTTAGGGTGAATAATAAGGCCCTGTTCACTCTTTAGAGTGGGAACGGATCCATATGTCGAAGAGCATCGTTTGGAAGACAACCCTGGTCTTGGTCAGCTTATGTCTTTTAGGGATCTGGCTGGTTAAGACGCCGGAAGGCCTTTTGGGGAAAGCGGATGCGGTCGGTTATGCCATCTGCCACCGCCTGCCATCCCACTCTTTTCAGATCCATGACCGGCCGTCATCACTTTGCGCCCGCTGCACTGGCCAGTATCTGGGTGTGGTCGTGGGCCTGACTTATCTCGGCGTGGTGGCCCGGAGGCGTTCCGGGCTGCCGCACTGGACGGTCTTGATCCTCTTAACTGGTCTCTTTTTTGCTTATCTTGTGGATGCCCTCAATTCCCTGATCCATTATTATCCCGAATTGGTGGAATATACCCTTTACCAGCCGAGAAATGAATATCGCTTCCTGTCAGGCATGGGGATGGGGCTGACGATAAGCGTCCTGGTGCATATCCTCTTTCAAAGGACGGTTTGGAAACGCTTTTTGCCCCAACCGGTTCTAAGAGGTTTTCGGCCGTGGGTGGGTTTTTTCCTTTCCGGCGGTTTGGTAGCAGCAGCTGTGCTCTCTGGGGAACCCTGGATCCTTACCCCGCTGACCTTGGTCAGTGTGCTGGGCGTGGTGGGACTTTTGACCCTGTTATACGCGTTGATTTGGATCATATTCTTTGGATTGGAAAATCGATCTGACCAGCTCCGGGAGATAATCTGGCCGTTGGTGGGGGGATTTGCGACTGCGCTCCTGCAAATAGGGGGTATGGATCTGCTCCGGTTTGGGTTAACCGGGACTTGGAGTGGATTTACCTTCGGTTGAGAGGAAGCAGGTTTAAGCCGCAGCTGGTTTTGCTCGGGCCGCATGCAGCTGTTGCTGGTGCAACAGTATGTGTTCTATATCCCTTCTTCTTTTTGGTCAAGAAATGAAAATAAAGGGGGGCTATTCTTGGAAGAGCTGTAAGGCTTGATAGGGATCAAAATGGAGGATGACCTCTTCACCGACAGCGGGTAAATCCGTGGTGGCGGCGGGGAAATGGAACTGCAGTGTGGTCCCCGCCACATCCACCTCGGTTCGAAAGGTCTTTCCGCTGAAGGATTTCTTTGCCAGCGCTCCCCTCAGCTCGCAGTGCTTCGCGGAGGAGGGGGGTCCGACTTCCACGACATCAGGACGGAGCAGTACGGTGCATTTCCCTTGCGCGTCCTCCTCGCTGGGCCAGGTACCCAACGGAGTGGAGATCATGGTCCTCTTCCCCTCTCGCTTTGCTTCCCCCTCCAGGAGATTGGTCAATCCTAAAAATTGGGCTACAAAGGTGGAATTGGGATGGCGGTAGATCTCCATCGGGGTCCCTATTTGAGCTACCTTTCCCTCTTTGATGACCACGATCCGGTCGGCAACCGAGAAAACCTCCACCTGGTCATGGGTGACATATAGGGCGGTTTGATTCATCGATTTTAATATCTCCCGCAGTTCGCCCATCAACCGTTCCCGCAGGGTGCGGTCCAAGGAGCCAATGGGTTCATCCAGCATCAACAAACGGGGTTGGGGGGCCAGGGAACGAGCGAGCGCCACCCGCTGCTGTTCGCCGCCGGACAACGTATCCACATCGCGCTGCCCGAAATCAGGCAACCCCACCAGCTCCAGGACGTCTTCCACGCGTTGGGCGCTCTTTTCTGGGGGCCAATCTTGCATCAACAAGCCGAAGGCGACGTTCTCCTCCACGTTTTTATGCGGGAAAAGTGCGAAATCTTGGAACATGAGACCAAATCCGCGCCGATAAGGCGGGATGGCGGTTAAATCCTCCCCGTCCCAGGTGCAAGTCCCTTGGTCGGGCTGGATCAAGCCGGCGATGATCTCCAGCAAAGTGGTTTTGCCGCTTCCGCTGGGGCCTAAGATCCCCACGATTTCCCCTTTGTGAACCTTGAAGGACACCCCGGTCACGGCCCGGGTATTTCCAAAAGACTTATGGATATTGTGGAGTTCTAAGCCTTCTTCTGAACTCATAGATATCACCAGATCCCCGATGCTGCTTCTTAAAGGTGGGTCAAGTTTTGACACCGGTGGATGGATGTCCATCCGGGGAACTTTCATCTATAATACCATTCATCCAGGCTGTTATTATTTTATCGCTGATTCTTGCCAGGCTGACCATCGAGACAGGACGGGGTTTATGAAAATCTATTTCGCGTGTTCGATCACCGGCGGTAGGGAGGATGAAGGAGTGTACCAAAGGCTGGTTAAAGCCTTGACGGAGGCGGGCCACGACGTTCCCACCGCCCACATCGCTGAGTCCGGTGTGGAGGAGAGGGACCAGTGGGAGGACCCTCTGGATATTTACCGACGGGATGTGACCTGGATTGAGGAAAGCGACCTTCTGGTGGCGGAGGTCAGCACCCCTTCCCATGGGGTGGGATATGAAATCGGATACGCCTTATCTTTACGGAAACCTGTGCTGTGCCTTTACCATGCTGACAAAGATATTTCAAAAATGATCTCGGGCAATCCCCACCCGCTGTTGAGCGTCCATGAATACCAAACCCATCAAGAAGCTTTGGAGGTCCTATCGCGCTTTCTCTCTGAAATTTCTACGGGAGATGGGTAGGATGTGGGAAGTCCGTGTGGTGTTTCTCAGCGGGCCTTGGTTTGCATTGGGGAGGATCACGGGAACTAAATCTGCTTGAATTGCGTCTACTCTTTACAGACGGCATTAAATCCATTGGGAAATCACATCTTACTGTGGTGGATCAAGTGTTTGTGCTGGTTGGATGGAATGAACGCAGGTTCCAATAGTTGACCGATCAAACAATTTACATGGGCGACCGCGAGGAGGGCTGTTATGTCTGACCATACACATTTTTCAGGGTGGAAGTACCTCGCAATCGGGCTGGTCTTGATTGCGGCGATGGGCTGCAGACTCACCCAGGTGATCGATATCGATTTTTCGGACGATCAAACCATTCCCCTGGTCACAGATACCTCGGGGGAAGAAGAGGTCAGAGCTCAAAACGGAGACGGGGAGGATGAAATGCCCGGGTTAATTATCAACCTTAGCGATGGAAGTGCGCAGCCCGCACCCTCGGAAGGGCCCTCAGAAGTGATAGGTGAACCACTTTCCGAGGATCAAATTCAAGCGATCTTATCCCGATTGCCTGATTTGCCGGATGTGGAAGGGTTGCAGGTGGATTTCAAGCTCCCAGATGAGGTCTTGCCGCCTCCCCGGACAGGCCAGACCATCGACGTGGTCTTCCCCTCTCCGGATGAGATCGGAGGACCGGAGCCTGTAGAAGGTCAGCCTTTGAAGGTGTTGCGGTACTCTCCGGAAGGAGAGGTGCCCATTGCGCCTTTCATCAGCGTCACCTTTAACCAGCCCATGGTGCCCTTGGATACCCTGGAAGGTTTGGCGGATGAGGAGGTACCTGTTGAGGTCAGCCCGGATGTCTCGGGCACATGGCGCTGGCTGGGTACAAAAACCTTGAATTTCCAATCTGACTCGGAGGAGTATGACCGCCTGCCCATGGCCACTAAGTACCAGGTCACCATCCCGGAAGGGGTGGCGTCGATGTCTGGACAGGTATTGGAGGAAACGGTTCAGTTCGCATTCCAAACCCCACCTCCCACCCTGCAAACCTACTATCCTTCCAATGGACCCCACGCGCTGGAACCCCTGATGTTCGCTTCTTTTGACCAGCGTATTAATCCGGAAGCCGTCCTGGAAACGATCCATGTCTCCGCCGGGGGAGAGGAAGTGCCCGTCCGATTGGCAACGGAGGAAGAGGTCAAAGAGGATGAAAGGGTGAAGCGGATGGCAGAAGATGCCATGGAAGGGCGCTGGCTGGCTTTCCGGGCGGAAGAACCTTTCCCTGCCAATACGACCATCACCGTGGATATCGGTCCCGGTACGCCTTCCGCGGAAGGTCCTCTGACGACGGAAAGCGGACAGGGATTCAGTTTTTATACCTACCCACCCCTCCAGATTGAAGATCACGGTTGCTTTTGGGGTGGTGAGGAATGTCGGCCGCTCACGCCGCTTTACATTCGATTCAACAACCCCTTGGATATAGACGCCTACGAGGAAGGCATGCTCCGTATTCAACCGGAACTGCCCAATGCCTCGGTGGATGTGTACGGGAATACGATTAAAATCAGCGGAACGACGAAAGCCCGGACGACATATCGGGTGACCGTGGATGGGGAGATTAAAGATATCTACGGACAGACGTTGGGGAAAGATGAAACCCTGAGATTCCGGATTGGATCCGCTGAACCGCTCTTATTCGGGCCAGAGCAGACGCTGGTCACCCTTGATCCGGCTTCAAAGAAACCTGTTTTATCGCTGTATGCGATCAATTATGACCGCCTGGACGTGAAAATTTATGACGTGGAACCATCCCATTGGCCCGATTTTAGAAAGTACTTGCAGGATTACCAGCGACGGGAGGATCCCATGGATCCCCCCGGTGAATTGGTGTTTGATTCCTCCGTGCCTGTAGAAGGGGACGCGGATACCCTCACAGAGGTCCCCATTGATCTCAGCGAGGTGATGTCCGGGGAGTTCGGCCATTTTATAGTCATCGCCGAACCGCCCAAGGAGCTGTTTAAAAAGGAACGGTACTGGGAAGTGGTCCAGGTCTGGGTCCAGGTCACGCAGATCGGGCTGGACGCCTTCGTGGATCACAGCGAGATGGTAGCTTGGACGACAGCGCTGAAAGACGGCACCTCCCTCCCGGATGTGAGCATCAGGGACGGGTCGCAGGATGTGCTTGATGTGACCGATCAGAAGGGTGTGGCGAACTTTGGGATCCCCGCTGGGGGCATCTCTTACCTGATAGCGTCGAAAGGCGGGGACAGCGCTTTGCTGCCCTCCTCATATTCCTATTGGGGGGAGGGTGGTTGGCAAAAGCGGTCTGTTTTGGATGAATTGCGCTGGTATGTCTTTGACGACCGCCAGATGTACAAGCCGGGGGAAGAGGTATTTGTCAAAGGCTGGATGCGGCGCATCGGCAGGACGGAGACCGGGGATGTGGAACTGGTCGGCCAAGGGATCACCGGCGTGCGCTATCAAGTCACCGGGCCCCAGGGGAATGAGATCATCCAAGGGCAAGCGGAAGTGAACGCTTGGGGCGGGTTTGACCTTTCCTTCAGACTGCCGGAAAACATCAACCTAGGAGCCGCTCAACTGGTATTGAGCCCTCTCGGCAGCGCTGGAGGGATGCAGGCGGGTCAGCATGTACATATGTTCCAGATTCAGGAGTTCCGCCGCCCCGAATTTGAGGTCAAAGCCCGCAACGAGACCACGGGGCCTTATTTCATCGGGGATCAGGCGGTGGTGGCTGTGGAAGCCAAATATTATGCCGGAGGCCCCTTGCCCAATGCGGATGTGGAATGGCGCGTGAACACCCAACCCACGAACTACCAGCCCCCGAACTGGCCGGATTTCACTTTTGGGATGTGGACACCGTGGTGGATGTTCTGGCAAGGCCCGGGGTATGAAGATGGGGGAGGGCACTATACCTTCTCCGGCAGGACGGATGCATCCGGGAATCATTTTTTGAAGGTGGATTTTGAAAGCGTGGAGACGCCTCGCCCCTACAGCCTGTTGGCGGAAGCCACCGTGATCGATGTCAACCGCCAGGCTTGGGCCAGCACCACCGATCTCATGGTCCATCCTGCGGACCTCTACGTCGGCATGCGCACAGAGCGCTACTTCGTCCAGCAGGGGGACCCCATGGAGGTGGACCTCATCGTCACCGATCTGGATGGAGAGCCGGTCACGGATCGGCCCATCCAGGTAGAGGCCGCCCGACTGGAGTGGAAAGTTCAAGATGGCCGGTGGCAGGAAGAGGAAGTTGACGTTCAGGAGTGCAGCGAAGGTTCAGAGAACGAACCCGTCACCTGCACCTTCGAGACGCCGGCAGGCGGTCGTTACCAGATCACGGCCAAAGTAACCGACAGCCAGGGTCGCGAGAACCAGAGCCGCATTATACGCTGGGTGAGTGGGGGGCAGCGTCCTCCCTCCCGTAAGGTGGAGAAGGAAGAAGTCACCCTGGTGCCGGACAAAGAGACCTATCAACCCGGCGATGTGGCGGAGATCTTGGTCCAAGCCCCGTTTGAGTCTGGGGAAGGTCTGCTGACCCTGGGCCGGGATGGGATCGTCGATACGAAACCTTTTTCATTCACAGAGGGGAGCACCACGCTTAACGTCCCCATCAAAGAGGCATATCTTCCCAACCTGCACTTGCAGGTGGATGTCGTGGGTTCAGCCCCTCGAACCGATGACCAAGGAGAGGCGCTGGGTGATGTCCCCCCGCGACCTGCCTACGCTTCAGGGCACATAAATCTGGAGATCCCGCCGTTAGACCGTACGTTATCTGTGAAAGCGGCGCTGGAAGATCAGGCTTTAGAGCCCGGTGGCGCGACGAATCTGAACCTGGAGGTAAAAGATGCCCGCGGAGAGCCGGTCCAAAATGCGGAATTGGCCGTGGTGGTGGTGGATGAAGCCATCCTGGCCTTGACGAATTACCGGCTGACCGATCCCCTGTCTGTTTTCTATCAGACCCGTCCGGCAGGTTTCAGCTCCTATTACAGCCGGGCCAGTATCGTCCTCGTCGACCCCCGCTCCTTGCTGGAAGATGTCCAACAGGACGAGGCGTGGAATGCCGCACAACCGACCATGGTGGCTGAAGGGGCTCTGGAGATGGAAGTGGCAGAGGAGGAGGCCCCACTGGCGAAATCAGCGGATACAGCAGGCAGAGGTGCAGCGGAGGCACCGGGAGAGGAGCCCATCCAGGTCAGGACAGATTTCAACCCCCTGGCCACCTTTGCACCGGAAGTCCGGACCGATGCCCGGGGGGAAGCCAGCGTCCGCATCCAGGTGCCGGACAATTTGACCCGCTACCGGGTCATGGTGGTGGCGGTGGATCAGGGTGGGAAGCAATTTGGTTCCGCGGAGACCAATCTGACCGCGCGTTTGCCGTTGATGGTCCGCCCCTCTGCCCCCCGTTTCTTGAATTTTGGGGATGTCTTTGAACTTCCTGTTGTCCTCCAAAACCAGACCGGTGAACCGTTTGAGGCGGATGTGGTCCTCCGGGCCAATAATCTCAACCTGGATGAGGAACAAGGGATGCGGGTCACGGTCCCGGCGAAGGACCGGATCGAAGTCCGCTTCCCGGCTTCCACCGAGATGGCGGGGACAGTCCATTTCCAGGTGGCAGCTGTAGCGGGGGATTATGAAGACGCTGCCTTTGGGGAGCTGCCCGTCTATACGCCGGCCACGACAGAGGCCTTCGCCACGTACGGGACGATCAATGAGGGAACGGTCATGCAGCCGGTAGCAGCCCCCGAGGATGTCTTCCCCCAGTTTGGCGGCCTGGAAGTCAATACCTCTTCTACGGCGCTCCAAGCGCTGACCGATGCCGTTTTGTACCTGGTTTCCTATCCCTATGACTGCTCGGAGCAAATCGCCTCCCGGGTGCTGGGCATCGCAGCTTTGCGGGATGTCCTCACCGCTTTCGAGGCGGAAGGATTGCCATCCCCACAGGCGTTGGAAAACGCGGTGGCGCGAGATGTGGAGGAACTGGAACGCTTGCAGAATAACGATGGTGGGTTCCCGTATTGGCGCAAAGGGCTGGATTCCATCCCCTTCCATACCATTCATGTCGCTCATGCTCTGCAGCGGGCGGAGATGAAGGGGTTTGAGGTCCCGGATGAGATGCAGAATCGGCTCTTAACGTATCTGCGCGAGATCGAGCGCCACTATCCGTCCTGGTACGGGGAGGACACGAGGAACACCCTCAGCGCCTATGCCCTCTATGTGCGGGATTTGATGGGGGACAGCGACCCGGTCAAAGCCAGGAATTTGTTGAATGACGCCGGGATTGAGGAGCTCCGCCTGGATGCTGTAGGTTGGATCTGGCAGGTTTTGATCGATTCCCCCGGCTCAGCCCTGGAATTGGAGACTATCCGCCGCCATGTGGGCAACCGGGTGGTGGAGACGGCCGGAGCGGCCAATTTCACAACCCGCTTTGACGATCAGAATTACCTCCTCCTGGGTTCGAACCGCCGCACGGACGCCATCCTTCTGGATGCCCTGATCGCCGATGATCCGGGCAGCGATCTCATTCCTAAAGTGGTCAATGGATTGTTAGCTCACCGAGAGAAGGGGCGCTGGCGGAACACACAGGAGAACGTATTCGTCCTCCTCGCTCTTGACCGCTATTTCAACACCTTTGAAAAGCAAACCCCTGAATTTGTGGCCCGCATCTGGCTGGGCGAGACCTATGCTGGTGCGCACACCTACGTGGGACGAACCACGGAGCGGAAAGAGACCCAGATCCCGATGTCCTTCTTGGTCGGAGAAGGGGAGGGGGAAACCCAGGACCTGATCATCGAGAAGGAAGGGCCAGGCCGGCTTTACTACCGCTTGGGTTTGATATACGCGCCCACCGATCTGGACCTGGATCCCCTGGAGATGGGGTTCGTCGTCCAGCGAGAGTATGAAGCGGTCGACGACCCCGAGGATGTCTGGCGAGACGAAGATGGGACCTGGCACATCAAAGCCGGGGCCCGGGTCCGGGTCAGGCTGACCATGGTGGCGGATAACCGCCGTTATCATGTCGCCCTGGTCGATCCCCTCCCGGCAGGCTTGGAGATCGTCAACCCCGCCTTGGCGGTGTCCGGCAGCATACCTGAGGATCCGAACAGTGAGGAGTACCGCTTTGGCTGGTGGTGGTGGTGGACCTGGTACAACCATCAGAACATGCGCGATGAGCGGGCGGAAGCCTTCACGCCATTGCTGTGGGATGGCGTTTATGAATATACCTATGTCGCCCGCGCCACCACACCTGGCACCTTCGTAGTGCCTCCCGCGAAAGCGGAGGAGATGTATTCCCCCGAGGTCTTCGGACGCAGCAGCAGCGACCGGGTCATCGTGGAGTGAACCTGCTTTCCTGAAATCAACTTTAGAAGAAAAAGACCCCAGGCGGTAATCGAACGTCTGGGGTCTTTACTATCTTGGGAAATGGGAAACGCTCCTGATTCCCCTGAGATGATCCGCTGGGTGCTGGCGCCTTATGGAATCAGCGATGTGGGTTGGTGGGGAAAGTATCTTGCGCATAGCCGAGTGATGTTCTGATCCTATCTTTACGGATAGGATCAGAGAGGGTGGACTTTTTGAGGGAAGGGAACCTGTTTACGGATGATTTGGGCTGGGCCGATGATCGATTGCTGGCCGGTTGTGTTAGGGGTATAATTCGATGAAATTATAACTGCTTGCATCGGTTTTCATTTGGAGTGATATATTTTAAATGGGGTGCGTTTGGTAGCGTTCGTTGATTATGCATGTCAATCAAAGGAGGAAGGGAGATGGGAACGAAACGGGGAAGACAGCTTTTTGTGGTGATCGTTACCTTGATCGCGTCAATGCTGGCCTGCAATTTTGGGAGTGAACCGACGGTCGAGGTGGCGATTGAGAGCCCGGAGGACGGCGCGACGGTAAATGTTGGCGAAGCGGTGGAGATCCTTTCCCATGCCAAAGCCAGCGCTGGGGTGGCGCGGGTCGAGTTGTGGGTCAACGGGGAAGTGGAGCGCATGGATGAACCGCCCACGGAGAACCCCACGGAATTCCGGGTCGCGCAGCCCTGGACGCCTGATGCCCCGGGGGAGGTGACCCTCTCCACGGTAGCCTACGATGGGGAGGGAAATATCTCATCCCCAGCCATCATCACCGTGCAGGTCGTTGGGGAGAGTGCCGTGGAGGTAACGCCGACGCCTTTTACGCCCGAGCCCACGGCGGAGGAAGAACCAACATCAGAGCCCACCGAGGAGGTTGAACCGACATCGGAGCCCACAGTGGAGGATGAATGCACCCTTGACGCCTCCTTTGTATCGGATGTCAGCATCCCGGATGGCACGGAGGTCGACCCCGGGGCATCTTTTGTCAAGATCTGGCGCGTAAAAAATAATGGGACCTGTGATTGGGAAGGGGGATTCCAGCTCTTGTACACCAGCGGAGATCAACTCGGCGGGCCCGCTTCTATCAATCTGCCCGTTGTCGCACCGGGGCAGGAAGTGGATCTCTCGGTTGATTTGACCGCACCGGTTGCACCAGGGACCTATCAAGGGGAGTGGCGGCTGCGGTCTGCGGATGGGGAGATCTTTGGGACCAACTTGATCGTGGAGATCGTCGTCCCGGCGCCTCCGACCGACACGCCCACACCCACAGCGACCTTGCATATCGTATTGACGGTAAAGCCTATCACATTGATACCGTTCTTTCCTTACACGGAGTTGGTGGCCGAGCAGATCTCAATCAACTCGGGTGCCATTGGGTCCACCACTGCCACTTGCCCCAGCGGGAGCCTTTTGGTCAGCGGCGGGTTCGCGACACACCCTGATGTGCTGGTTTACACCCACTCGAGGAACGGCAACGGCTGGCGGGCCTATGCCAAGAACAACTCGGGTTCCAGCAAATTGCTCAATGTATATGCTACTTGCTTGCATAATGCGTCCGGCGCTTCCATCACCCAAGTGGTCCAAAGTGTCATGGCGGCGGGTGGTGGTACCGGCCATCCCGTGGCTGCCTGCCCGTCCGGAAGCATCGTCACCGGCGGTGGGTGGGCCAGCAAATCAGACGGCAGTCTGTGGGTCTATAAAAGCTCTAAGTCGGGCAACGGCTGGCAGGTGTATGCCAAGAACTCCAGTGGATCGGGCAACCAGGTGAACGCCTACGCCATCTGCCTGTCGGGTGTCAGCGGCTTGACTGAGCAAATCATGCAGTCAACGAGCATCGCGGCCGGATCAACCGGGAGCGCTACTGCCACTTGTGGGAGCAATAAACTCGTCACCGGGGGCGGGTTTGCATCCCAGGATGATCTGGTGATGTACAACACCTCCCCATATTTGACCGGAACGAATCAGTGGCGGACCTATGCCAAGAACACCGGAGGTTCCACCCGGACGATGTACGGGTACGCAGTCTGCCTCTCGTTCCCGTAATGAACATGGGTTGTTAGATCCCAAGCGTTTGAACCGTTCAGCAAAAGCTGGCTCCACATTAGAGCCAGCTTTTTCCTTTGGCACCGTAAATACCCTTATGGTGAACTTTTTCACAAATCGTTCACTTCATCTTCACATCTTCTTCACAACTGTTATGTATCATCAACCCGGTATGAAATATGTGAGCTACGGGAAATGGATTTAAGACCTAAACGATGGGCGAAGAAGGAGAATGGTATGGGGAAAAAAAGACGGATTGTATCTGAACAAACGAGGAATAACCTCATCTTGGACAGCTTAATGGGGTTGGGGGGCATACTTTCTGCTTTATCCGGGGTTTATTTCCTGTTTTTACCGGTCGGCGGTTATCAAGGGGGTCGGAATCCCCTCCATGGGGTGACGGTGCTCTTTGAGCGTCACACCTGGAGCGAAATCCATACTTGGGCCAGTGTGGCCTTGATTGGGATAGCGGCGCTGCACATCCCCCTCCACTGGAGCTGGATCCTGAACATGAGCAAACGCGGTGCGCGGTTATTGTTTGGGGACTGCCAGTTGAATAAATACAGTCAATTTAACCTTGGTGTAAACATTTTAATTGGTTTGAGCGGGTTGGTCACGGCGTTCAGCGGTTTGTATTTCCTGCTTGTACCCGGCGCGTCGCATGAATCTCTATTGACTGATCCGGGATGGCTGTTCACCCGTTTGACCTGGGATTTGATCCATACCTGGAGTGGTGTGGTTTTTATATCGGCCATGGTGCTCCATATCTGGATCCACTGGAAATGGTTTTATAAAGTGGCCTTGCGGTATGGGGTGGTTTGGCGGAAGAGAATGTCCGGTCCGGTGCTGGAGGGGGGATCCACCGAGGTGGCTTCGGTCCCTGTGGAGGATCGATAATCAGGAAATCAATGTAGATGTACACGAGGATGTTGTGAGGTTAAATAATGGTTAAGAAAATCGTTTTGTGGTCGATCTATGCTTTATTTGTCGGACTGCTTGTCTGGGGGGCGGTCAACCGCACGGTGGCGAAATCCGGCGCTGACAGCGGCGTCAGGCAGGAGGGGCTGGTGGGAGTTCAAGAAGGAGGCCGAGGGCTAAGCGGATATGGGGGAGGGGAGGGAAGCATTGAAGGCGCTGATTCTGGAGATTGTGAGAGTAGGGTAGAAGGCGGTGAGGGGAACCGGGGACAGGGCAGCTTCGGGGGCGGGAAGCCGTCAGCCGGACATAGTGAGATTGGCCCGGAATCCGTTCCGGAGAATCATGAATGGCTGACGGTGGACGGGATTATCGCTGCCGTGGATGGGGAGGGCATGCTTGTGGAAACCGAAGGCTATGGGGGTATTGAGGTTACCCGACGGGCCTGGAGGTTTGCACAAGAGTTGGGATACGCCCCTCAAGTGGGGCATGAAGTGAAACTGGAAGGGTTTTTCGAAGGGGGTACGTTTGAAACGGCCGTTGTCCAGGATCTGACCTCCGGTCACACGATCCGGCTCCGGGATGAGACCGGGCGCCCCTTGTGGGCCGGTGGCGGGCGGTGAACGGTTGGAAATCCTAATGTATCTGGTAGATAGATTCAGGCGGCACAGCTTTAACCAACCAGATTTCCTCTGTGGCTTTGTAAAAAATATGTCCTTCTTGGTGCATCTCAGCCGCATCCACGCGGAGGATGACCGGCTCCCCATGCCTTTTTCCCACCTGGCGGGCAACCTCAGGGGTGGAAGAGAGGTGGACGAATTTTCTCCCCTGAGGTTTTAATCCCTCCTGTTTAATCCCCTCGACAGCATGTATGGCTGTGCCGTGGAAAAGGATCTGGGGAGGATCCTGCGGTTGATAGTCCAGGTCAACGTCCAGCGAATGCCCGTAGCGGGCCCGGGTCCGCGATCCGTCCGGGCTGATCTCGAAACGGTTCTTTGAACTGGTCTCCACGATCTCTTCCAGGGCATCACGATCGAGATCGACCCCGTGCTGGTTTGCCCGGGTGATGAGCTCATCTACTTCTGCCCAGCCTCCTGGATCCAGCTCCAAGCCGATCTTCCCCGGTTGGTGGCGCAGGATATGGCTCAGGAACTTGCTGTAATGCGTGCGTTTTATCTTCCTCATGGGAATCCCACTTCATTTAGCGATGGCTTCGAAAGAGCAAGCCGTCAAAAAACAAAAAACCCGGGAGCGAGGGCTCTACCGGGTTTCTCTCGGAGCGGGGACGACCGGATTCGAACCGGCGATCTCGGCCTTGACAGGGCCGCATGTTAACCGCTACACCACGCCCCCGAGCGAAAGCTATTCTATCACATCCCCCCTTGGCGTCAAGTATTTTGTTGGTTCCCGTAGGTTTGTTGACAAGCGTTCAGAACTCGCCGATATCTGCGATCCGGAAACGCTCGATGGCCAGCATGCCGCCCAGGGTGACCACCATCAAGATGGTGCTCAAGGCCATGGCCTGCCCGTAGTGCAACGGGCCCGGTCGAGAAAGCAAGCGGTAAATTACCACGGGGACGGTGGGGTATTCAGGGCGGACGATCAAAGACGTAGCCCCGAATTCGCCAATCGAGATGGTGAAGGCGAAGGTGGCCGCCACCAGCAAAGCCCGGCCGATCATGGGCAGATCGATGTGCTGGAAAACCTGGCGGGGCGAGGCCCCCAAAACGGCCGCCGCCTGGTGCAGGTTGGGCTGAATACTTTGCAACACCGGGGTCAGGCTGCGGACCACAAAGGGAAAGGCCACCAGGGTGTGAGCCAGGGGGATGAGGATGGGTGAGGCCCGCAGATCGAGTGGTGGGTGATCCAAGGCGACGATGAATCCCAATCCCAAAGTGACCGCTGAGGTCCCCAAAGGGAGCATGAGCAGGGGATCGAGGACCTTATTCAGGGGGGAATCCCTGTCTCTGGCCAAAGCCCAAGAAGCGGGGAGGCCCAGGACCAGGGCGAGGACGACCGTGACAGCCGCATATCCAAAAGAGATGCCAATCGCCGTGGTGGGCGGGACGTAAAAGAGGGATTCCTGTGGATTTTGAGCTAAAGCTTTGAAAAACGCAAAGGTCAACCCCCGGGGTCCATCTCGGGTGGGAGAGAGGTGGGTGATGGAGCGGGTCCCAAGCGCTATCAGGGGTGTGGTGAGGACGAGCAACAGGACCGCGATGAACGCCCCTGCAATGAGTTTCCTCCGCCAAGTGACCAGGGGGCGCTGGATTTGTCGTTCGGAGCGCTGCTGGACGGGGCGGGAGATCCGGTCCATCAGCCGTGTGTAAACCACGGTGAGGACCAGCGTCATCCCCAGTTGCAGGAGGGAGAGAGTGGCTGCCATGGGGAGGTTGAACAAACTGATGGTTTGATAGTAGATTTCCACTTCCAAGGTTGAAAATTGGGGTCCCCCCAGAACCAGGATCACTCCAAAAGACGTGAAATCGAAGATGAAGACCAGCAGCGAGGCTGCCGCTACCGCCGGGGCCAGCAAGGGGATGGTCACCTGGCGCAGCGTCTGCCAGCGGTTTCCTCCCAAGACTTGGGCGGCTTGTGCGAAACGGGGGTCCAGACGGCTCCAGAAATCCCCCACCACGCGGAGGACAATGGTCGTGTTGTAAAAGACGTGGGCGACCAAAATAGCCGGGAAAGTATTCAGGAAGTTGATGGGCGGGGAGGGAAGGGAAAAAAGGTCCATCAGCAGGGTATTTACCCAACCATTGGGCCCCAGCAGGGCGTTGAATCCGGCTGCCACCACCAGGGTGGGGAGCACGAAGGGCACACCGGTCAGGGCGCGGAGGAAGTCCTTCCCTCTAAACTGGAAACGGGCAAAGAGGTAAGCCCCTGGCAGGCCGAGAAGGAGGGTGAGGATGGTGGAAAGGGTCGCCTGCCAGAGCGTGAATCCCAGGACATCCCTGACGGTCGGCGTGATCAGCGCGTTCCAGAGGGAAACCAGAGCGTTTCCCTCCCCCCGGCTGAAGCTGAGTTGGATGATGTTGCCCAGCGGGTAAAAGTAGAATACCCCCAGAAATCCCAAGGGCAATAACCATAATATATAGGGGAGGGTGCGCTGGATCTTTGATCTCGAAGAAAGGTTCATGGTCTCAGGGTCACTTTGCTGAAGACACCCTGCAGGTCCCAAATCTGCAGGGTGTCTGAAAATCTCATCAACGGAGCACCGTTTCCGTCCACTCCCGGATCCATTTCTCCCTGTTTTCAGCGATGGCTTGAGGACTGACTTCCGCTGTTTCGTCCGGGATGGCGAGGTATTTCTGGAAGGTATCGTCCAGCTCCGCGTTTTGATTGACGGGGAAGACGAACATGTTCATCGGGATGTCTTCCTGGAAGGTGGGGGAGAGCATGAAATCGATCCACTTCTCCGCCAAATCCCGCTTTTCCGTCCCTTTCAGGATGCCCACGAACTCGATTTGCCGGAAACAACTCCCATCGCTGACCACCGCTGCAGTGGGGGGTTCTTCAATCTCTTCCTCAGCAAAAATGACCTCAAAGGGAGGGCTGGAGCCGTAGGATACGACGATGGGGTAAGAACCTCCCGCTTGGCTGAAAGCGGAATAATAGGCGGTCTCCCAGTCGTTAACCACGTTGAGGTCGTTTTCCACCAGCTGCTGCCAGTATTCCAGGTATTGATCCTCCCCGAAATGGCCGATGGTGGCGAATAAGAAAGCCAAGCCGGGTGAAGACGTGGCAGGATTTTCCACCGTCAAGAGCCCTTTGTACTCGGGCTTGGTCAGATCCTCCAGGTTTTGGGGCGGCTGGAGTTCGTTTTCTTCGAAGTAGGCTTTTTGGTAGTTCAGGCAGACATCCCCGTAGTCGACAGGCAAGGCGCGATTTTGTTCGTCCAACTGGAACCTGTCATCGATATCTTCCAGGAGGGGCGAGTCGTAAGGGATGAATATCCCTTCATCCAGGGCGCGGCTGAGAAAGGTGTTATCCACGCCGTAGAAGACATCCGCCAGGGGATTTCCCTTGGAGAGCACGGCTTTGTTGACCGCCGTCCCTGTGTCCCCCGCTTCGAGAAATTGGACATCCACGTTGTGTTCTTCCTCAAAGGCTTTGATGACCTCCTCCGAAGCGGCAAAGGAATCGTGGGTCATGACGGTCAACGTCTGCGGCTCGGCAGCCGTTTCCGTGGGTGGTGAGGTCGGCCCTACAGTCGGCTGCTCTGGCGTCCCGGCTTGCCCGCAAGCGGTGAGCAAAAAGATACATACGGTGAAAAGAATAATTTTGTTTTTCATAATCTTTCTCCACTCAACTGGATTTATTTTGGGTGTGAATGACACATAAAAGTCCTTCGCGGAGGGAGATGACAGCTTGATCACCCTCCATGACGTTGCTGATGCCCCGTGTGGTCCCGTAAGCCAACATCCCCTCTTGGAGCGGATATTCCAGGTTCTGGGTGGTGATCCCAGAGGTGGTGGGGAGAAGGGGAAGGAGGGAGACCATATCCCCTTGTCTTCCTTCCAGGATCAATGTGGATCCCCCTCTCACCACGCTTAGAACCTCATTTTCACATATCATCTTGATCTCACAGTTCAGATCCGGATGGGCGAGGAGGAGGATGTTCCCCAGGGTCATGTCCAGGCGATCCCCCAGTGCCCCGTAGACATGGATCTCATCCGCCCCTTTCTCCTGGGCATATTCCAGGGCGATCTCGAGATCGGTCTTATCTTTACGCTGGGGATGGCGGATGATTTCCACCCCTTTCTTCTCCCATTCCACCCGGCGGGATTGTGAGGTGGAGTCCAGGTCACCGATCAGGATCTGGGGGCGGATGCCTAACATTTGACAGTGATCACTCCCACCGTCCGCAGCGATGACCAGATCAAAATCTGACGTGTCGAGAGATTCAGACTGGAATGATCCATTGGCAAATACAAGTACGCGCAATGTGGGCTCCTTTTATGTGCTGGTAAAGTAAAAAACTCCTCTTTGCGGAGGAGCTTTGTCTTTGATATCAGCATGCCTCCGCCGGTATTATCCGGATCAGGTTCGCGGGTCGAAAGTTGAACTTTCCTCTCAGCCGAATGGTCGGCTCCCCGTGCTTCCTATTCTATTCTAGTCCCAGTATAGTCTTCGACCCTTCTCTTGTCAAGCAGCGAGCTTTTTTGATCGTTTCCCCTATAAAAGTTTTGAATGATAGATCATCGAAATGTGATCATCAGGAAGGGCGCACAGGCTGAAGATGGTCTGCACAGTGTAAGTGTGTCGTAATTACCCTATTCTTTTATCCCTTGATGGGGCAGGGTATATGTGTGAAATCCCTGTCAAGTTTCCCTGATGGCTTGTTTGAGCGCTTTCTGGGATGATGGCGAGAAGGCGTTCAGGCTACCCCGCACTAGACGGGTGATTTTGGGTTTCGGGGCGGTGGGGATCTGGTGTTGGAGAAAGAAGAGCGTTTCCCGCTCGGAGCGCCGGGCTAATGTCCTCACCACTTCGGCCAGCGCGGAGAGATAGCTCTCGTCCTCCGCTTGCAGGAGGGGCTTCAGATATTGGAAGATGAGGGGGAGGTTCTGGAAGCTCTCATCCATGACCAGGGGTTTGAGGGAAAAAAGAACTGACTTTCCCGCTTTTGATCCCGCCAGGGATGGCAATTCATCTATAAAAGAGAAGTAGCTCTCCTTGTCGTCTGCTCTCAGGCTGGATAATCCCCTGCAGATGATGGATTCTAATAGCAGGTCCTCCTCGCAGCTACTAATCCAGGTCCTGACCCTGCTCAATATTTCCTTTTTCAAGGTGGAGGGGATATAACCCAGAAAAATGGTCGCCAAAAGGCGTGTTTCCAGCCATTCTTCCTCCCATAAGGCGTCGATTATGGGCCATCCTTCCTCCGGGGAAGCCCGCAGTTTTGCCCTCACGCTGCGTTCGATGTGTCGTAATACAGGGGGTGGGACGTGATAGGCATCGATCGCTGGTGGAGGGGATCCACTCTGGCCAGAGCGGTGAACGCGATCGGCATACAGAGAAAGCAGGTCGTGCAATGCCGAGATGTACTGATCCGCTTGGGGGAATTTCTCGCTCAGTTCGGTGGATTGGATTTTCAATTGGCTGGGATTGATGGCCGGCATTTATTCCACTTCGTCCTTCACGATCTGGACCGCTTCTTCCACAGAGAGGGCGAACCGAAGCCAGCGATGATCCTTTTGGGGGATGTATTCCTCAAAATGGCCGTAAAAGGTTGAGAAGGTGGTTTCCCACCCTTCGCCAATCAGGATCAACGCTCGAGGGCTGATGGCGCCCGTTTGCAGTTGGGACCACATCACGGCGATCTCGGCCAATGTGCCGATCCCACCGGGAAGGGCGATGGCTGCGTGGCAGTTTTCAATTAAGGCATAAAGTCGTTCTTTGAGGGTGGGAAAGCGCATTTCTTCCTCCACCCAGGGATTGGGGCCTACAGGACGCCATGACTCGATCTCATCGCAGGTCACCCCGATGACATGTCCCCCAGCTTGGGAAGCCCCCCGCGAGACAGCTTCCATGGTCCCGATGTATCCTCCGGTGAGCACGGTGTAACCGGCGGATCCCAGCAGCGACCCCAACCGTTGGGCCTGCTGGTAGGCCTGGGATCCCTCCTGGGGTTTGGAGCCCCCGAAGACGGTGATGCCTATGGGTCTCTTCTTTGCTGGCGGTTTCTGGGTCATTATGCTCCTTCCTCAGGCCAACTGCGTTGGTAATTTGCTTGCAATTTGCGTAAGATGGCTTCTTCCAAATCAATCTCACTCACCCGGGAGATCTGGAGCAGGTACAAAGCCACATCTGCCAGTTCCTCCGCCAGAGATTCTTTATCGACCCTTTGAGCCCCCCACTGGTACAATTCCAGGATTTCTGAGGTTTCCAAATGGAGTGAGATGGCCAGATTTCGAGGCGTCTGGGGCCGGGGACTGTCCTCATCGTACCAGCCTTTATCCTGTACAAATTGGTCCATGCGCTCGGTTAACGCTTTGATGTCCATAACGTCCTATTATAAAGGGAATTCAGCCTCTGAAAAAGGCACATCGGGAGGTAGCCTCTAAAATCAGCCAGGTTGGGAGGACATATGTAATCCAGGTCCTGGGAATTGCCCCAATGGAGATGGTTGAAAATGTGGTTTTTTGATCCTCTTCTGTGTTAAAACAACAGATAAGGTACAATACAATCGGTTAAATCAGATTTCATGCAGCTCGGATTGAAGCGTGCTATGGACATTATTCTCACGCATGAGCGAACGGATTTCGACGGATTGGCATCCCTTCTGGGCGCGTATTTGCTCGATGAAGACTTGACCCCCGTCCTCCCCCGCCAGTTGAACCGCAACGTTGAAGCATTTTTAAACCTTTACGGCGTGGAGCTCCCCTTCATCGATCCACGGGACCTCTCCGGCGATCCCATTACGTCGGTGACCCTCGTCGACACCCAATCTTTGATCAGCGTGAAGGGCATGTCCTCCGAAACGGAGGTCCGTGTCATCGATCACCATTCGCTGCGGGAAGACATCCCTGAGGAATGGGATACGACCATAAAAGAAACCGGGGCGACCACGACGATTTTTGTGGAAGCCATCAAGGAGCGGGATCTGCAGCTGACGCCCATTCAAGCCACTCTGCTGTTACTGGGGATTTATGAAGATACCGGGTCTCTGACATACGCCAGGACCTCCGCCTCCGATATTTACGCTGCTGGATGCCTGGTAGAACAGGGCGCCAGTTTATCCATCGTCACGGATTATATTAACCATCCTCTTTCTCTGGAACAGCAAAAAGTCTATGAGGATTTACGTGCCAACGCAGAGAGCAGGATCATCCATGGGCACAGCGTGATCATCGCTCAAGCTGACGCCCGGGAATTGGATGCGGAGCTGTCGACCTTGGCTCATAAGCTGCGGGATTTGCTGGACCCCGATGCCATATTTCTGCTCCTGGAAACCAGCGCAGGGGTGCAGGTCATCGCCCGGTCGAACGATGACCATATCGATGTCTCTGCGGTGTTAGAGACCTTCGAAAGTGGGGGGGGTCATCCCCGGGCGGCAGCGGCGTTGATCAAGGAGGGGGATGTTGAGGAGATCTACGATCAGTTCCAGGAGGTCCTCCCTGAGGTGGTTGAACCGGCCATTACCGCCAAGCAGATCATGTCCCGCAACCCGCAGACCATCCCCCCTGACATGCCGGTTGAGAAAGCGGCGGAGATGATGGTCAAGTACGGCTACGAGGGGTTCCCGGTCGTGGAGGGAGGAGAGATCGTGGGTTTGCTCACCCGACGGGCGGTGGACCGGGCCATGGCGCACGGGTTGAATTTGACGGTGTCCAGCTTGATGGAGGCGGGGAATGTGCGGGTCTTCCCCTCGGATTCCCTGGAACACATTCAAAACGTGATGACGGATACCGGTTGGGGACAGATCCCGGTCGTCACCTCACGTTCCAAGACCATCGTGGGGATTGTCACTCGCACGGATTTGTTGAAAATCCTCGCCCCCAGCAAATCCACACCCGGGCGCCAGAATTTGGCAGCCCGTCTGGAGGCCAAGCTGCCTCCGGCGCGGTTGAAACTGCTCCAAAAAGTGGCTCAAATCGCCCACCAGCGCAAAGACGCCCTCTACATCGTGGGAGGCTTCGTACGGGATTTGCTCCTCGAATATCCCAGCCTTGATTTCGATTTGGTTGTGGAAGGGGATGCCATTTCCCTCTCAAATGCCATCCAGGAAGAATACGGCGGACGGGTCACCAGCCACAGCCGGTTTGGGACTGCCAAATGGTTTCTCGATCAGGATATGGGGGACAATCTGGGGCTTTCTCAGCAGGAGATGACCTCTCTTCCCGATGCATTGGATTTTATTTCCGCCCGGACGGAGTTCTATACTCACCCCACAGCGCTGCCGACCGTGGAGCGGGGGAGCATAAAACTCGATCTTCACCGCCGGGATTTCACCATCAACACCCTTGCCCTGCGGCTGGATGGGCGTCATTACGGCGAATTGTACGATTATTGGGGAGGGTTGAGCGATCTCAAGCAAGGGATCATCCGCGTGCTCCATTCGCTTTCTTTCGTCGATGACCCGACGCGCATTCTACGCGCGGTACGCTATGAACAGCGCTATGAGTTCGAGATAGAAGATCGAACACAGGAATTGCTATTGGAAGCGAAATCCTTGCTCAAACGCGTTTCCGGGGACCGCATTCGACACGAATTTGACCGCATCTTCGATGAAGAGAAGGCAGCCCAAATGATGGAACGCCTTCAAGAGCTGAGCATTTTGGAAGCCGTCCACCCTGATCTCCATTGGGATGAAGATCTCTATGCCTTGGTTGACTCCATCTTCGAAAAAGAACTCCCCGGCGAATGGATGGTCGAGGGGGAACTATCGGGGGTGGAGTTGCATAGAGCGCTCATCTACACCATTTGGTTGATGCAGACCTCCGGACCCTCTCGGGTGGTCAAACGTTTGAAATTGACCAGTGATATCTCCCAAATTATACAGGAGGCGGCGTCGCTGCATAAAACGCTGCCCTCTTTGATGGATAAATCGCACAGTGAAGTGGCAGCAGCCCTGGATCAAGTATCGAATGTGGCGATCTACGCCGTGTATCTCAGCCGGGAGAAACCGGAACAAAAGGGCCTCCTCTCCCGGTACCTTTCATCCTGGCAGCACGTTTCCCCCCATATTTCCGGCCAGGACCTCAAAGATCGCGGCTTGCCCCCCGGCCCGCGTTACAGCGAGATCCTGAAATCCCTACGGAGCGCCTGGATAGATGGAGAGATTTCAACAAAAGAAGAGGAGGAGGAATTGCTGGAGAGGATGCTGGCCGAAGAGGGGGAATGAGGGCGGGGTGCTTTTCTATCCCGCTGCCCGGGCAGGACAATTGAACATTTTCCCAGCTTGATGCGTTCAAAGGGGAAAGTGGTATTCTTGCAAGGATATGAAAAGCAATCCGTAAGTCATTGGGATTGCAGCTGCCTTGCCATTGGTTTATTTTCATGATAGAATTTGGTGGCAGAGGGAGGTAGCAATACTGGCGGCGATGAAAAGTGGGTCAACCCCACTTTTTTTAATGCTGGGATATGTTGTCAACCTCCATCCTCAGGGAATGATTGGAGTTGGTGCAATGAAAAACGAATTTACATTGGCTTTCAAACAAGTTATCAGCGATCGGAATTTGCCGGAAGAGATCATCCTGGATGCTTTGAAGGATGCGATGGTCTCCGCTTACCGACGATCCGTGAACGCCTCCAGCGCGCAGAAGGTGGAAGCGGAGATAGACCTCGAAACGGGGGATGTGACCATCTTTGCGGAGAAGGAGGTCGTGGAAGGCGTTCAGGACGAACGCACCGAGGTGGAATTGTCTGAAGCCCAAGAGGTCAAAGAAGACGCTGAACCGGGGGATTTGGTGATGGTAGAAAGCACGCCCACCGACTTCGGCCGGGTCGCTGCCCAAACCGCACGACAGGTGATTCAACAGCGGATCCGGCAGGCGGAGCGCGAGGCGCAATTTGAGTATTACAGCGAACGGGTGGGGGAGATCGTCACCGGCGTCGTGCAGGCCATCCACAGAAGCGAGCTCACCATTGGGTTGAACATCAACGCGGAAGGGATCATGCCCCGCAGCCAGCAAATCCCCAAGGAATATTTCCGGGTTCACGACCGCATCCGGGCTTTACTGCTGGATGTGGAGGAGACGACCCGCGAACCCAAGATCATCCTCTCTCGAGCCCATCGAGACTTTTTGCGCCGGCTGCTGGAAAACGAGGTCCCCGAGATCTATCAGGGTCTTGTGGAAATTCGTTCCATCGCCCGGGAGGCGGGCCACCGCTCCAAAGTGGCGGTGGCGGCGCTGAAACCTGGGGTGGACCCTGTAGGCGCATGCGTCGGCGTGCGCGGCGTCCGCATTCAGGCCATCGTCCGCGAGTTAAGCGATGAGAAGATCGATGTCATCGAGTGGAATCCAAATACGGAAGAATACATCGCCAAAGCCCTCAGCCCCGCCCGGGTGTTGAGCGTCTTTTTGAATAAAGACACGGACGGGATGCCGACCGCTACCGTGGTGGTCCCGGAAGACCAGTTGAGCCTGGCTATCGGCCGGAGCGGTCAAAACGCGCGCTTGGCAGCGAAATTGACAGGCTGGCGGATCGATATCAAAGGGCTCTTTGAGGTCGCATCCGAAACCTTGTTTAACCTGCAGAACAACCCACAATACGCTTTGTTCGCGGAGCAGGAAGCGGATGCCATCTCGGAGATTGAAGCGATCATGACGAAAAAGGCAGAAGGCAGGCCTATTCAACCCGAGGAATACCGGGATCTGCATGATTTTACAGAGCGGGTGGAGAAGGGGCTCACCGAGCGGCGCGAAAAGATCAAGCAGTTGATCAAAGAACGTATGGAAGCCGTAGAAGAAGCGGTGCCCGAAGACGCGTACGATCTGCCCTTGATGACTTTGGGTTTGCCCACCCGGGTGGAGAATATATTACTGGATGAGGGATTTGAGAACGTCGGTGCTCTGGCCTATCAGCTGCTCTTAGAACCGGAATCCATCGCCAATATCGAGGGTATTGGTCCGACCTATATTCAACAGATCAAGGACGCCTTAGAGGTCATGGTAGGGTATGAACCTCTTCCTGAAGAGCTGCAAATTGATCAAGAAGAGCTCCTTCAAGAGGACATCGACCTTGAAGAGGTGGAGAAGGAGATCGTTGGGGAGCCGGAGGAAGAGGTTCCGAGTGAAGAGGGTGAAGAACCAGCCCCGGAAACCGAGGAAGAGATCGTTGAAGAAGAGGTGGAGAAAGAACCCGAGAAGGTCTCAGAAGGAGAGGAGGCCCTCGAAGTACCCATCCCTGAGGATGCCTATGATTTACCTTTGATGACTCTGGGTTTGCCTGCAGAGGTGGAGACGTTGTTGACGGAGGAAGGCTATGAGAATGTCGGTGTTCTCGCCCATCAAGTATATTCCAGTCCGGACTCCTTGTCGGACATTGAGGGGTTAGGACCTGACCAGGTCGAGATAATCAAGGAATCCGTCAATGTCATGGTAGATTATGAACCTCTCCCGGCGGCTGAAGAAGGGGTGGACCCATCAGCTGAAGGGGAGGAGGAGATCGAGAAGGAAGAACTGGAGTTTCAGGAGGGGGATGAGTGACGGAGATCCGTCTTATTGAGGAGGGGACGGCCTGAAGTTGCACTGGTCGAAGACCCTCCCAGCGGTCTTCTAGATATGAGGGGCTGGATGAAGGATGATGGGAAGACGCAAGCATAAACCACAACGGACCTGTGTCGGCTGTGGTCAAGTCGAAGATAAGAAGGCCTTGGTCCGTGTCGTCCGCACGCCGGAAGGCGTATATGTGGACCCCACAGGAAAACGACCAGGCCGGGGAGCGTATCTTCACCCTCGCCCGGGATGCTGGCAGGCTGGTTTGGACTCCTCCCTGGGTCACGCCTTGCGGACCTCATTGACGGAGGAAGATAAGCAACGGCTGAAGGAAACGCTTTCCACTATAGAAGAAGGTGACCAGGGTTAAGCGCGGGGATCATGTTACGGGTTTGAAAAAGGGGAGAGAGGATAACGAGGTTATTTATGGCAGAGAACGAACAAGACACAAAACAGATTGAACTGCCCATTAGCATTACGGTGAGAGATTTGGCTCAACGACTTGAGGTAAGTCCGATCGATGTCATTAAGACGTTGATGGCGAACGGGATGATGGCCAACATCAATCAAGAGATTGATTATGATACGGCGGCTATCGTTTCGACAGAGATGGGTTATGAGCCAGCCCCAGAACAGGTCGAAGAAGAACCCGAGGTGAAGGTCGGGCAAATCCCCCTCTGGCGGAGAAAGCTGGCTGAGGAGGAGGAAGAAAATCTCGAACCTCGGGCGCCGGTCGTCACCATGCTGGGTCATGTGGACCACGGCAAGACCACATTGCTGGATGCCATCCGCCATACCTCCGTGGCGGCTGGAGAGGCGGGGGGTATCACACAGCATATCGGCGCCTATCAGGTGGAACACAATCAAAAGCCCATCACCTTTTTGGACACGCCTGGACACGCCGCGTTCACGTCCATGCGCGCTCGTGGCGCGCAGGGGGCGGACATTGTGATCCTGGTTGTGGCTGCTGACGACGGCGTCATGCCGCAAACGGAAGAGGCGATCGCCCATGCTAAAGCTGCTCAAGTGCCTATGATCGTCGCCCTTAACAAGATGGATAAGGAAAACGCCGCCCCTGAACAGGTCAAGCAGGAATTAGCGGACGCCGGTTTGGTGCCGGATGAGTGGGATGGGGATACCATTGTGGTCCCTATCTCCGCCACGGAACGAGAAGGGCTAGAAGATTTGCTGGAAGCTATTCTCCTGGTCGCAGGGGACATGGATATCCACGCCAATCCGGAAGGGGAGGTCTTTGGTACGGTCGTGGAAGGGGAGCTGACCCGGAGACGGGGCCCCATGGCCACGCTGTTGGTGCAAAACGGCACCCTCAGGGTGGGGGATACCGTGATTGCCAACACCGCTTACGGGCGGATCAAAGCCATGTTCGATTTCCGTGGGCAAACCATTGAAGAGGCAGGTCCCTCTGTGCCCGTCTCTGTGATGGGGATGAACGAAGTGCCCGTTGCGGGGGACTTATTCCAGATCGTGGGAAGTGAGAAAGAAGCCAGAGAGATCGCAGAGGAACGCAGACTGAGTCAGGAAAAGAGAGAGGCGGAGGAAGTCAGTGGCGCCAGTCTGGAACAATTGTTTGAACGGGTGCAGGCAGGGGAGGAAGAGGAGCTTCGCCTGATCGTCAAAGCGGATGTCCAGGGGTCGTTGGAACCGATTGTCTCATCCTTGCAGGATCTGAAGAGCGCAGGCGAACAAGAAATCGGTGTCAACATCATCCACACCGGCACGGGTCAGATCGGAGAAAATGATGTCATGCTGGCGGCGGCTTCTAATGCCATTGTGATTGGTTTCAATGTCAGTCCGGATAACGCAGCCAAACGATTGGCGGAAGTGGAAGGCGTCTCCATACGGGAATATAACATCATCTACCACCTCATCGAAGATATTGAAAAAGCGTTGCATGGCATGCTCGAACCCGTGGAAAAGAAGATCCTGATCGGCAGGGCGGAGGTATTGGCGGTTTTCCCGTCCGGTCGATTTGACCAAGTCGCCGGTTGCCGGGTGCAAAAAGGGTCCATCAAGCGCAATGCGAAAATCCGCGTTTTGCGGGATGATAAGATGGCATACGAAGGGGAAATTTCCTCCCTCAAGCGCCATCAAGATGATGTCAATGAAGTCAGGGAGGGATATGAGTGCGGGATCGGATTGCGGGGCTTCTCTGACTTTCAGGAGGGCGATATCCTGGAATGCTTTATTATCGAAATGGTTACGGAGTATTAGAGGTCGTTGGGTATGGTATCAGAATCTAGATCTGTCCGGATTGCTGATCGAATAAAAAGGGAACTCTCCCTTCTTTTCCTCCACGAGATCGAAGACCCTCGCTTAGAGGGTGTATCGGTGACCTATGTGAAGGTGGATCGGGAATTGTCTTTTGCGGATGTTTACGTCTCCGCGTTTGAGGGGAAGGAAAGGGCGGATGAGGTCTTAGCTGCCCTGGAGCACGCCAAAGGGTACCTTCGTTCGGCACTCGCCCATTCCATTTCACATTTGCGGACCTTCCCTCAACTTCGGTTTCATTGGGATATCGTGCCTGAGCGAGCAGACCGCATCGATCGGCTGATCGCTGAACTTGATGAAGAGGAAGCGGGTGAAGAGAATGCCTCCGAAGACTAATAGCAGGTATGACGAATTCGGAGCGAAGATCCATGATGCAGACCGCATCCTCGTCGTTTCCCATATCCGTCCTGACGGCGACGCGGTCGGTTCATTGATCGGACTGGGGCTTGTCTTGGAGGAGATGGGGAAAAAGGTCAATACGGTGCTGGAAGACGGGGTCCCCCTCACCTTCCACTTTTTGTATGGCCACGATCAAGTCTATCAGGACGCCGCTGGTGTTTATGATTTGGTGATCGTCGTCGACTGCTCTGACATCAGCCGGGTGGGATCCGTGCTGGATGAGGTCAATCAGCCGGATATCAATATCGACCATCACCCCACCAACACCCACTTCGCACCGTTAAATATCGTCCAAACCGACGCGGTGGCGACCGCGGAGATCATTTATGAGCTTATCCAGTACCTTTCCCTGCCCATGAACAAAACCATTGCGGAGGCGTTGTTGATGGGGATCATCACGGATAGTTTAGGCTTTCGGACCTCGAATACCAGCTCGAAGGCATTGCGAGTGGCGGCAGACCTCCAAGAACGGGGAGCGGATATTTCGATGCTCCACCACAAAGCGCTTTTGGAGCGTTCATATGAGGCGGTAAAATACTGGGGAGCGGGTTTGACCACTGCGCAGAAGGAGGGACGCCTGGTGTGGGCGACATTGTCTTTGGAAGACCGGGAGCGGGTGGGATATCCCGGGCGTGACGATGCCGATCTGGTAAACATCCTTTCCACAGTGCAGGACACAGATGTATGCCTTATCTTTGTGGAGCAGAGGGGAGGCACGGTCAAAGTCAGTTGGCGGGCCCGGCCGGGGTTTGATGTTTCTGAAGTGGCTTTGCAATTTGGTGGGGGAGGACATAAGCCGGCTGCAGGTGCGGAAATCCCCGGGGAGTTGGAGAATGTCAAGCGGGACGTGATACAAGCGACGAAACACATGTTGGGGGAAGAAGAGTAGAGAACGCATTTCAAATGTCAAGATTGGGGAGATTGAGCTATGTCGAATGATCAAGGGTTGAAGGATTTTGTCTCGGGTGCGCTGGTCGTGGATAAACCGGTCGGCGTGACCTCGCATGACGTGGTCAAAGTCATCCGCAAAGGGACGGATATCCGCCGGGTGGGGCATACGGGCACCTTGGACCCCAGAGCTTCGGGGGTCTTGGTGGTCCTGATTGGGCCCGCAGTCCGCCTCAGCGAGTATCTCTCCGCTTCCGATAAGCGGTACCAGGCGATCATCAAATTCGGAATTGCCACAGATACGTATGATACGGAGGGGAAGCAGGTGGGGGAAACCAAATCCGTTGACCACATTACCGAACAGGATATTCACCAGCTTTTACGCGATTATGAAGGTAAGATCCAGCAGTATCCCCCTTCACATTCCGCCGCCAAAGTGGACGGTGAAAAGGCGTATGAAAAAGCGCGCCGGGGGGAAGAGGTGGAGTTGGAACCCCGGGAGATCGATGTCTATAATTTAGAGCTCCTGGAGTGGGCGCCGCCGGAGGCGGTTATCGATGTCTACGCCTCTTCCGGCACATATGTCCGCTCTTTGGCGAATGATCTGGGGAACGATTTGGGGGTAGGGGCCCATTTGACGGGACTCCGGCGGACGAAGAACGGGCAGTTCACCTTGCGGGATGCGGTCCGGCTCAGCGAGCTTAAAGACGCCTTCGTCGCTGGTGATTGGTACAAATACCTTATCCCCGCCGCCGAAACCCTCTCGGATTGGCATACCGTGGTTTTAGATGAGGATGAGTTGGAGAGGATTAAACACGGCCAACGTATTCCGGCTGAAGCGGGGGATTCTGGGATGGCGCGGGCGTTGAGCCAACAGGGGGATTTGATCGCCCTCCTGGAAGCGATCGAAGAGGACCAGGAGTGGCAGCCCCGGAAAGTGTTCCTGACCACCTGAGGGAGACGGCAAAACAACGATGCAGCGTTACGATTCCTTGCAAGCAGCCCATCTCGATCGCTCCTGGGTGACCGTCGGCACTTTTGACGGCGTGCACCTCGGGCACCAGAAAATCATCCGTGGGCTTGTGGATCATGCCCATCAAAATGACCGCCAGGCGGTGGTCGTCACCTTTCACCCTCATCCCACATTGGTATTGGGGGGCAAGAAGAAACTTTTCTACCTCACCCTGCCTGAAAAACGGGTCCAGCTTTTTGGAGCATTGGGGGTGGATGGGGTCATCATCCATCCTTTTACCCGCCAGGTGGCGGAGGAGTCTGCGGAGAGGTTCATCTCCCGCCTGAAAAGACATCTGGGGATGGAAAGATTGTGGGTGGGATACGATTTCGCCTTGGGGAAAAACCGGGAAGGGAATGCCCAGAAACTCCACCAGTTGGGGAAGACGTATGATTATGAGCTCCATCAGGTACCCCCCTACCAATTGGATGGGGAAGTGGTCTCTTCGAGTTTCATCCGGGGTTTGCTGCAAGAGGGTAGAGTCCAGGAAGCCTCCCGCTATTTGGGACGGCTTTTTGAAGTGGCGGGTGTCGTGGTGGGAGGGGACCGGAGAGGAAAACGGTTGGGATTTCCCACCGCCAATCTGGATGTGCCCCAGGAAATGGCCCGCGTCAAGCCCGGCGTGTATGCCTGTTATGTGATGGTGGGTGAAGAGCAAAAGAAAGCGGTGACCAACGTCGGCTTCCGGCCTACGTTTCATGACCCCATCGATCTTCCTCTGGTAGAAACCCATATTTTGGATTTTTCTGGGGATTTATATGGCGATGAGCTTGAGATTCGCTTTCATACACTGCTCAGGGAGGAACGGAAATTCGCATCCGTTCCGGATTTAAAGGGCCAGATCCGCCAGGATGTGGCGCATACCCGTGACATACTTGGGAGGTGAGAGTGAGTTTGCCCACGGCTGTAATCGAAAGGCACTCACTTGCGCTATCTATGTTCTTTGGTATAATTTTCCTGCTGACTAGACCACTTCGCGGTCAAAGGCTGCGATGTTGGAGACCTGCTAGAAAGCATAATTAAGTTCATTCATTGTAGGAGATAGCAGACGTCATGACATTGGATCGAGAAGAAAAACAGGCCTTAGTAGAAGAATATGGACGCCACGAGAAGGATACCGGTTCGCCAGAAGTCCAGGTGGCCATCTTAACAGCGCGCATTACCGAGCTGACAGACCATTTACGAGAGAATACTCACGATGAATCGTCACGGCGCGGGTTGTTGAAAATGGTCGGTAAACGGCGCCGTTTGTTGAGTTACTTGCGTAAGAAAGACTATCAGCGGTATGTGGCCCTAAGTGATCAGCTCGGACTACGCAGGAAGTGAGCTGCAACAGCCGAGTAGGTGGATTATCAAAGACCATCTCCTCGGCTTCATTTTTGAATGCGGATACAAACATAGGACAGAGGGGAAGTGCGGTTGTCGGTGTACGGGAAAAGTCAGGATAGCTCAGGGGGGAGATGCAACGATAGCGGGTTCACACTTTCCAAACGTGATATCAAAAATATATCATCGGTTGTAGGATTAATACATTCGTTCATTATGATATGCTGTATGTTCATATCAGGTTGGGAATTGGGAGGTAGTGATAAAGTCATTGTCTCTAGCTCCCAATCCCTGACCCATGAGACATATAGCGGGAGGTAAGAATGATACCAGAAAAAAAGCAGTACCAAGTATTGGTGGGGGAAAAGCCATTTCAGATTGAGACGGGCATATTGGCAGAGCAGGCGGGGGGCGCGGTGACGGTGCAGCTGGGGAACTCCGTCGTTTTCAGCGCGGCTACCATGAGCGAAGAACCGCGAGAAGGGATCAACTTTTTCCCCTTAACGGTCAATTTTGAGGCGCGGATGTACGCTGGGGGCACCATCCCGGGCTCTTTCTTCCGCAGGGAAGGGAGACCGGGCGAGATTGCGACATTGACGGCCCGGCTGACGGATCGGCCCATTCGCCCCTTGTTCCCTGATGATATGCGCAACGCCGTACAGGTCATCCTCTATTCGCTGTCTGCGGATGGAGAACAGCCTTTGGACGTATTGAGCGTCAATGCCGCCTCTGCGTCTTTGATGATCTCAGATGTCCCCTGGAACGGGCCAATTGCTGCCGTCCGGGTGGGGCGCATCGACGGAGAGCTTTTGCTCAACCCCTCCTATGCACAAATTGAGGAATCGGATTTAGATCTGGTCATGGCCGGCAGCCGGGAAGCCGTGTTGATGGTCGAGAGTTTCTCCAAAGAAGTCACTGAGGAGACGATCGTGGAAGCCCTTGATTACGGCCAGTTGGCCCTCCAGCCCTTGATTGATTTGCAGGAGAGGATGGCTGCAGAGGTTGGGAAGCCAAAGCGTGAGTACACTTCTTTTGCTGTCAGCGAAGATATAAAATCCCGGGTTGAAGAACGAGCGTCCCGTGATATCCCTGAAATCCTCTCTCGGGAATATGAAAAAATGGAGCTTAATGAGTCCATAGGGAATTTAAAAGAGGAGATCACAGAAGAGATCGCTGGCGAGGATGAAGCGCTGCTCAGCGATGCCAAGGACGCCTTTGAGGATGTGTATAAAAAGGCGGTCCGGCAGCGGATTCTGGAGATGGGCAAGCGGCCCGATGGTCGAGGGTACAAGGATGTCCGGGATGTGTGGTGTGAGGTCAACAACAGCCCTCGGGCTCATGGTTCGGCCATCTTTACGCGAGGCCAGACCCAGGTGATGACTTTGACCACCTTAGGTACCCCGCGAGATGCGCAGCTGATCGATAATCTGACCCCGACGGAGACCAAACGTTACATGCACCATTACAATTTCCCACCGTTCTCCGTGGGTGAGGTGCGGTTTTTACGGGGCGCATCCCGCCGGGAGATCGGGCACGGCGTGCTGGCCGAACGGGCGCTGCTGCCTGTCATCCCCCCTGAAGATGAGTTCCCATACACTTTGCGGCTGGTCTCTGAGGTGTTGTCCTCCAATGGCTCCTCCTCGATGGCCTCCGTTTGCGGATCGACCTTATCTTTGATGGACACCGGTGTGCCTATCAAAGCCCCTGTGGCTGGAGTCGCTATGGGCTTGGTTAAGGAGGGCGATCGTTACGCCGTCCTGACCGACATCCAGGGTTTGGAAGATCATCTGGGAGATATGGACTTCAAGGTGGCGGGGACGAGGAAAGGGATCACCGCTTTGCAGATGGACATCAAAACATCAGGTCTCTCTTCTGAGATTATGAAAGAAGCGTTGGCACAAGCAAAAGAGGCCCGAGATCAGATCATGGATGTGATGATGAGTGTGATCAGCGAACCGCGCGAGGAGCTCAAAGAATATGTTCCCCGCATGCAAACGCTCAAGATTCCTCCTGACAAGATCGGCGCGGTCATTGGACCCAGCGGGGAAACCATCCGCGCTATCCAGGAAGAAACGGGGGCGAAGATCGATATCGAGGATGACGGCACCGTGTTCATCTCCACCACCGATGAGGAAAGCGCCCGATTGGCCCGGGAGCGGGTGGAACTTCTCACAGCAACACCAGAGGTGGGAAGAATCTACACCGGCAAGGTGGTCGGGGTGAAGGATTATGGCGCTTTTGTGGAGATTCTGCCGGGCACCGATGGCTTGGTGCACATCTCCCAGCTGGAATCCCGCCATGTGAAATCTGTTCAGGATGTGGTCGAGTACGGAGATGAGATCACGGTCATGGTCACGGATATCACGGACGATGGAAAGATCCGACTTTCCCGGCAGGCTGTGCTGGAGGGCTGGACGTTGGAAGAGGCCCGAAAAAATGACCGTAAAACCTAAACAGCGGATGTGAAGGTATCAGCCTATCGAGCGCCCGGCGAGTTATCGCGGGGCGCTTTTTTCTTGCATGGTGGTGTTTGTCCGCCGACGGGGACGTCGGCTGAATCCAGAGGGGTGTGTTCCCCGCGACGGCAAGAAGACAGTCTATGATAACCAGTCTCTTCAATGTTCTGGATGCCTCTAATTCCCTGTAACCTTGGCGTCAGTTTTTCATCTAAAGTATTAGTTAAGGTAGAATAGGAATTAACTTTCCCACTGATCATAGGCTGTGGGATGTTTTGTGTTCCAGGAGGAGGTTACGATGTTCAAACTGAACTTAGACGATACAGGGCAAAAGAAGGAACGTGGGCAGGAATCCGTTTATGATGTGATCATCATCGGCGCCGGTTCAGCAGGCTTGACGACGGCGATTTATACAGGACGGGATGGCTGGAAAACGCTTATCCTTGAAAAAGAAGCGCCCGGAGGATTGGCCACGTCTACCCATCTCATTGAAAATTATCCCGGCTTTCCAAATGGTGTGGGAGGTCAAGAATTGATGGATAAATTTGAGAAACAGGCGAAACGGTTTGGCGCGGATCTGATCGACTTTGAGAAAGTTGAACGAGTGGGAAAGACGGAGGAGGGCCTTTTTGAGGTCCATACAGATCAAGATCAAGTCTACCGGGGCCGGTCCGTTTTGCTGGCCACAGGAAGTAAACCCAAGCATTTGGGGATACCGGGAGAGGAAGAATACGCCAATAAAGGGGTCTCCTATTGCGCGACCTGTGATGGCCCTTTGTATAAAGATGAGGATGTGGTGGTGATTGGCTGTGGTAATTCGGGACTGCAGGAAGCCCAGGTGCTGCTTGAATATGCCAAAAGTGTCACCTTTGTGGAGTATCTGGACCATTCCATCGCAGAACAGGTCCTTCAGGATCGGGTTAAGAGCCACCCCAAGTCTACCTGCCTGTTTTCAACCCAGCCGGAAGAGATCAGAGGAAACGAATACGTCCACTCGATCCTCGTCCGGGATCGGGAGACAGGGGAACGGAGGGAGATCGAAGCTTCAGCCGTGTTCATTTACGTCGGTTACACGCCCTATACCGACTTCGTCGAGGATCTGGTTGACCTTGACGAAAGGGGGTACATCATCACTGATGACGAGATGAGGACCTCCACACCCGGCGTGTTCGCAGCCGGAGATGTGCGGTCCGGTGGCCTGGCTCAAGTATCAGTGGCGGTTGGGGATGGCACCCAGGCGGCTATTTCCATCCGCGAGTACCTGCAGGAGCAGGTGGGTCGATCGCAGTGAGGTGAAATATATAAAAAATTTATATAAACGCGTTGATTAGAGGGGGGTGGGCGCTGAGATAGAGGAAAAATTTGGTAAAATCATAAGATGAATTCAGATCATTACATTATTATCAGAATAAGGAGTTACCGCTATGAGCGCAAAAAAAATTGGTATAAAACCACTGGGTGATCGTGTAGTCCTTCAACCTGTCGAAGAGGAAAGTAAGACAGAGGCTGGGATTTACATTCCCGACACAGCGAAAGAGAAACCACAAACTGGCATCGTGGTCGCTGTGGGTGATGATGAAGAATATATCACAGTTGAGGTAGGAGACAAAGTGCTCTTCCCGAAGTACACGGGCACCGAAATTTCTTACGCTTCAGAAGACTACATTATCATGGATTTTGAGGATCTCCTTGCGGTGTTGACATAGTGAACTGAGTGATGACTGAATCTGCAGGAAAATATACTCAATGTCTGATTTTGGGCTCTGGGCCGGCCGGCATGAGTGCTGCACTGTACGCAGCGCGGGCTAACTTAGAGCCCATTGTCTTAACAGGCATGGAATTGGGGGGACAGGTTGCCAACACAGCAGAAGTGGAGAATTATCCCGGGTTTCCGGAGGGCATCCAGGGTCCTGATCTTGTGGAGCGCTTTAAAGAACAGGCTGAGCGTTTTGGAGCGACCTTCGCGCTCGATGTCGCTACCGAGGTGGATCTGTCACGCAGGCCATTTAAAGTCTCCACCTACGGGGATCCATTCCGCGCTGAAACGTTGATCATCAGCACCGGGGCCTCCATACGGCAGCTTGGTATCCCGGGGGAGGAGGAATTCATCGGCCGAGGTGTCTCCTATTGTGCGACCTGTGACGGCCACTTCTTCCAGGGCAAGGACCTCATCGTGGTGGGAGGGGGGGACAGCGCCTTGAAAGAAGGTGTCTTTCTGACGCGCTACGCGGATTCTGTAACCATCGTCCACAGGCGCGATGAACTCCGCGGAGGGATCTATCTGGCAAACAAGGCCCTTGAAAATCCGAAAATAGATTTCATGTGGGATACGATCGTTACCAGGATCAACGGCAACAAATCTGTCGATGCTGTGATGTTAAAGAATACTAAGACGGGTGATATAAGAGAACATCCCGTCGATGGGGTGTTTATTTTCATCGGGCATATCCCCAATACGGATCTATTCAAAGGGATCTTGGAGATGGATGAGAAGGGATACCTGGTGGTGGATTCAGCCATGCACACCAGTATCCCCGGTGTCTACGCTGCGGGAGAGGTTGCTGACCCTCATTTCCAGCAAATCGTGACCTCCGCCGGCATGGGATGCGCAGCGGCGATGGAAGCCGTCGACTTCCTGGAAGAGGGTACCTAGAATCAAAGAATCGTCCCTGAAAAAGAAGCCAGGTTTCGATCGAAACCTGGCTTTTCTCGTTGAATGACGAAAGCCCGAGAGGGGTTATGGGGAGATGGGAGCGGGGTCTTCAACCCCTTCCCCTTTGCGCATAGCCTTAAAGGCGGCGATGCTGACTTCAAGCATGTCCAAGGAAGGTTCTCTGGTGGTCAGGTTTTGAAGGGCCAGATTGGGTCGGATGATGATCCTAACCAGGGGATGGGTGGCATGATTCGCTGTCCAGCGTAAATATTCATAAGAAACCCCTGCGATCACGGGGAGAAGCAGGACCCGGCTCAACAATCGCCACAGCAGGGACATTGGGCCCAGGAGGGTGAAGAGAAAAACCGAAAAGACGACCACGATCAACAGGAACGCAGTCCCGCAGCGGGGATGTTCCACACTGTAGGGTTTGACCGTCTCTGGGGTGAGGGGTTCTCCCGCTTCAAAAGCGTTGATCACTTTGTGTTCCGCCCCATGGTATGCGAAAACGCGTTCAATGTCCTCCATGAATCCGATGCCCCACATGTAGAGGATCAGAAACGCCAGGCGAACGACCCCTTCTACGAGATTGCTCACCCAGGCGCTTCCCCCGATCGCACGTTCTATGAATTGCCCGATCCCGGCTGGAACGAGGAAGAAGATCACCACCGCCAGGGTCAAAGAGAACAACAGGGTAAGGCTGAGCTGCCACCCGCTGAGTTCCTCCTCCTCGTCTTCCGTTTGCACATTGGCGGAGATCGTCAAAGCGCGCATGCCCAAGACGAGGGCATCCCAAAGCCCGATCAACCCCCGTAAGAAGGGGATTTTCATGAGCTTGCTCTGGTAGATTTTGCTCAGCGTTTCGGTGTGGATTTCGATGTCACCAGAAGGGGCGCGCATGGCCACCGCGGCGGCTTTCAAGCCGCGCATCATCACCCCTTCAATGACCGCCTGCCCGCCGTAGTTGGGCAAACTCCTTTCCATCTGAGTCCCGTTGCCCGTATTCATCGTCCTAGGTTGAAGAAAAAGTGGATCAGGGCCTGGATCCCTTTCTTAAGAGTCGGTAAATGAACTTTCTCATTCGGCCCGTGTAAGTTGTCAGTGGGCAGTCCAAAACCAGCGTTGACGCATTCCACGCCCAGGTATTCCTGGAATTCACCTACCACGGGGACGCTCCCTCCCTCCCGTTTGAACAAAGGTCGTTTGCTCCATACCGTTTCCGCAGCCTGGGCGTATGCTTCCACCCAGGGAGAGGTCCGGTCGCTGAGGGAGGCGGGGCTGCTGGCCAATTGATCCAATTCCCAGCGCACAGTGGCGGGGGCGTTCTCGGTAAGGTAGCGTTCCAGCTGTTCTCCTACCTGATCTGGATCTTGGTCAGGGACCAGCCTTGTGGAGATTTTCGCCATGGCATAGGAGGGAAGGACAGTTTTTGAACCCTCCCCGATAAATCCGGAGTAAAGGCCGTTGATCTCTAAGGTCGGCCTCGCTCCCACCCGTTCGGTGGGGCTGTATCCCTCCTCGCCCCACAGGGCAGGCGCACCGGTCTCTTTGAGATAGAACGCTTCATCCAGCGGTGACCGGCTGAGTTCCTCCCGCTCTTCCTCTTCTAACGGCAGGATGTCATCGTAAAAGCCGGGCAGGGTGACCTTCCCTTTTTCATCGTGCATCCCGGCGATGAGCTCCGACAGGGCCTGGGCGGGGTTGTGAACCGCGCCGCCAAACTGCCCGGAGTGGAGATCCTGTTTCGGTCCGTAAACGCGCAGTTCAAAATAGGCCAACCCGCGCAGTGCGTAGGTGATGGTGGGCAGATCGGGGGCGAGCATGCCTGTATCAGGGTTGAGGGCGAAATCGCACGCCAGCATTTCCTGGTGGTCCCGAATGAAACGTCCCAAATTGGGCCCGCCAATTTCCTCCTCGCCCTCGATGAGGATTTTTACGTTCAGGGGCAGGTCTCCCGTTTCCGTGATCGCCTTTACCGCGCTCAAGCTGGCGATGACCTGTCCCTTCATATCCGTGGCCCCCCGCCCGTACATCTCCTCCCCTTGGATGGTAGCGACAAAGGGGTCTGTGTCCCATTCATCCAGCGGGTCTTCCGGTTGGACGTCGTAGTGCCCGTAAATGAGGACCGTGTATGCATCCTCCCCCGCATCCAGCTTTTGACCGTAGACGATGGGGTGTTTAGGGGTGGGATAAATCTCCACATCCTCCATCCCCATATCGATCAATTCCTCCTTCAACCATTGAGCTGCTTTTTGGATGTCCTCTTTATGTGCGGGGTCCGTGGAGACGGAGGGGATGGAGATGAAATTTTTCAGTTTCCGAATGATTTCTTCCTCGTGATCCTGGAAGTAAGATAAAGCGAGATCGCGGTGATTGGACATGCAGTATATCCTCCTGGTGAGCTAAGGCTTTCCTGAGAGTACCTTGGTGAGACACTGGATAGATTTTACCGCAGGACGGGGTTTAATCAACTCCTGCGTTTGATCTGTGGGGGCGAGAAGGAACGGGCGAGCCTACATTTGAGTTCTATTAATATGGGGATCGGCGGCGATGATTTCTATCTGATTTATGTTAGAATGAATGTGCATGGATCGGTGGTCGTTGCTGGCCTGTTGGACGGCAACGGCGTCGGGGAAACCCCTGATGAAAAGTGCTACCGCTCTACCTGAAAGAGGATCGCCGATCTATGAAGCGAAAAGACAAGAAGTCGGTCAAGGTTTTTCGTGGGTTCCTGACGGGGGCCTGCAAAAAAAATAGCCGCGCCTTTATTTATAGGTTGAGCGCGTTTATAAGGGGATATAAGGGGGTGTCCGGATGAGAAGGGGTGTTGAAATCACGCTCTTCCAGAGGGGGAGATCTCATTTCGAGGGTCATATTTTAGAAATCGCAAAGAAAGGGGGAATTCATGCTGACTGAGCTCCCTTTCAAGTTTCCAGGTCGGGTTTACAGCAGTGCCATGCCTTTTGGCCCCTTTGATCGCTTTCATGAACTCTGGCCTCTGTATCTTGAACGTGACGTTGAACTGATCGTGGTCCTCACTGAGCCAGCAGAATACCATGTCTTTGCGGGCATGGATCTGGTTTCCTTTTATGAAGGGGCGGGGATGGATGTGATCCATCTTCCCATCCCCGATCATGGGCTGCCTCCAGATCGAAAGGCGTTCCGGGAGGCGGTGAGAACAATCGTAGAGCACGGGCACAAGGGGCGGTCCATCGCCATCCATTGTTTGGCGGGGATCGGCCGCACGGGGACTTTCTTGGCCTGTCTCGCCCGGCAGAACTTAGGATACAGTGGCCGGGATGCGATCCATTGGGTTCGGAAGTACGTTCCGGGCGCCTTGGAGAACGCGCGCCAGGAACAATTTGTTCTAAATTATTCAAGTGAGGTGGATCGATGATTATTAAAAACGCACGTTTAATCACTTGGGAAGATGAGAATCGTATTTTGGAGGGTTACAGCCTCTATCTCGAAGAGGGCGAGATCGCGGCGTTAGGCCCGGATCAAGAGCTGGCTGAAAAATACCCGGCGGAAGATGTGGTCGATGCGGGAGGTCAGTATGTGATGCCGGGTAACATCTGCGCCCACACCCATTTTTACGGTGTTTTCTCCCGGGGCATGGCCATCCCTGGAAAAGCCCCTAAGGACTTTCCGGAGATTTTAAAGAAATTGTGGTGGCCCCTTGATCTCGCGCTTGATGAGGACGGTGTGCGCTATTCTGCGCTGGTGATGGCTGTGGATGCCATTAAGAACGGCACGACCACGCTCTTTGATCACCATGCCTCTCCCTCCTTTATCGATGGCTCGCTGGACGTGATCGGTGACGTCATCGACGAATCGGGCCTCCGTGGTGTCCTTTGTTACGAGGTCACGGATCGGAATGGAAAGGAGGGCGCCAGGGCGGGGATTGAAGAAAACGTGCGCATGATCCATTCGGATCGGGTGAAAGAGAACCCTCGCCTAGGCGCTGCCTTTGGCCTGCACGCCAGTCTGACTTTAAGTGAGGAGACATTGGAAGAGTCCCGGGCTGCCATTGGGGAGGAAGCCGGTTTTCACATTCACGTCGGGGAACACCAATCGGACGAATATGACAGCTTGCAGAAGAGCGGGCTTCGCATCGTCGACCGCTTGAAAAAGCATGCCCTGTTAGGGCCCAAGACCATCGTGGCGCACGGCGTGCACATAGATGCCCGGGAGGCAGTCCTCCTTGCGGAGACAGGGACATGGCTCACCCACCAGCCCCGGTCGAATATGAACAACGCAGTCGGAGTGGCCGATGTGGAAGGCTTCCTGCGCTTGGGGATCCCCGTGGGCATCGGTACGGACGGCTTCTACCATGCCATGTGGGAGGAATGGAAGACCGCGTACTTCCTGCATAAAATCCATCATCTGGATCCCCGGCGGATGAACGCCATGGACATCATCCAGATGGGCGTCAGGAACAACGCTGCCCTGGCGAATGCCTACCTCCCCGAAGCGCCCCTGGGTGTCATCAAGCCGGGCGCGGCAGCGGATTTGATTTTCGTGGATTACCACCCCCACACTCCCCTCACCGCAGGGAATCTGCCCTGGCAAATCATCTTCGGCATGCAGGAATCGATGATCACCTCCACCATGGTGGCGGGTGAATTCCTGATGCGGGATCGAGAACTCCTCACCCTTGATGAGGAGAAGATCACTGCAGAAGCCCGGGCACTGGCCCCTGAGATTTGGTCTCGTTATGAAGGGTATGTGGGGAAGTACGAGTAAAGTTTAGGATTGGATAGAAAGCGACATATTCGCGAAACGCTGAGAGGTAAGGAAAAAGAAAACCAGCGCCTGATGAGCGTTTTAAGAGACGGTAAGGAGTGACGGATATCATGGATGAAAAACCAGTGATCTCAATTATCGGTGGGACGGGGAAGCTGGGGACCGGCCTGGCAAAGCGCTTGGTCTTGAAAGGGTATGAAGTGATTCTGGGTTCCCGCGATGAGGAGAGGGCGGTAGAGACAGCAGAAGAGATCAATGAGGATTTTAATGTGGACCTTGTTCGCGGCATGCTCAATCCGCAGGCAGCCCAGGCGGGGGATATCAACATCCTCTCTGTGGTGCAGTCCGCCCACGAAGCGGCGCTGAACGCCCTCAAAGAGGACTTGAGGGGAAAGATCTTGGTGGATGCCACCGCGCGGATCACGTTCCCCAATCCCACACCTCCCGAACCTCCGTCTGCTCCCCGGCGCGCTCAAACCCTGCTCGGCGGTGAGGTCCCCGTTGTGGCTGCCTTCCAAAACATCGCCGCCCAGTCCTTGGCGGATGTGGATAAGGAGATCGAAAGCGATGTCCTGGTGTGTGCCGATGATCAGCGATCCGCGAGAACGGTCATGAAGGTCATCGAAGATCTCGGTATGCACGCTTACTACGCTGGCGATTTGGATGCGGCGATCGCGGTGGAAGGCCTGACCGCCATTTTGGTCAATATCAACAGACACAATGAGATCGACCACGCCAGCATCCGGATTACGGGTGAGTAAAACGATCCATGACTGAACGGGACCTCCCATCCTTGACCCTCACACCTCTGGTCGGGATTCCGCTGATCGAAAAAGGGGATGACCTGGGCGCCTTGGTCCTGAAGGCGTTGGAAACCTCCCATATTCAATTGGAGGATGGGGATGTGGTGGTCCTGGCCCAGAAAATCGTCTCCAAAGCGGAAGGCAGGAAGATGGACCTGTCCACTGTGACCCCTTCACCCGCTGCGGAGAGGTTGGCCGAAGAGACGGAGAAGGACCCCCGGGTGGTGGAACTCATCCTGCAAGAAAGCAAAGCAGTCATCCGCACCAGGCCGGGATTGATCATCACCGAACACCGGCATGGCTTCATTTGCGCCAATGCCGGGATTGACCATTCCAATGTCAGGGCAGAGTCACAGACCCCGGCGGATTGGGTTTTGATGCTCCCGGAAGATCCGGATCGGTCTGCGCAAGAAATCCGGGCTGTCCTGGAGAGAGAAACGGGAGCGAAAATCGGCGTCTTGATCATCGATTCCCACGGCCGAGCCTGGAGGCTGGGCACGGTCGGGGTTTCGATCGGACTGTCCGGGATACCCGCCCTGCAAGATCTCCGGGGCTGGCCGGACTTATTTGATTACAAGTTGAGAATCACCCGCGTTGGGGTTGCGGATGAACTGGCGGCTGCAGCTTCTTTGATGATGGGACAGGCCGCGGAAGGCAGGCCTGTCATCCATGTGCGGGGCTTTCCGTATCCTTTGCGAGATGCGTCCCACAGCGAAATCCTGCGTCCTGAAGAGGAGGACCTCTTCCGCTGAAGGTTTGGGGCTGCTATCTTTTATGTAAACAATCGATATAGATGGATTCGGTATAATCGGATGTGAGAGGGTGTTTCTTCCAGAAGGCGAAAGCGTTTATGAAAATTGTGGCCCTGGCAGGTGGCGTTGGGGGGGCAAAGCTCGTGTATGGATTGGCGAAATCCATCCCGAGTGAGGACCTGACCGTGGTTGTCAATACCGGCGACGACTTTGAATTTTTAGGGCTGCAGGTCTGCCCGGATTTGGATACCGTTTGCTATACCCTGGCAGGGATCGCCAACCCGGAAACCGGTTGGGGCAGGGCGGATGAAACTTGGCACGCATGGGAGAGTGTGGGGGAGCTTGGCGGACCGACCTGGTTCCGCCTGGGGGACCGCGATCTGGCCACGCACATTGAACGCACCCGGCGGTTGAGGGATGGAAAACCACTCCACCAGATCACACGGGAATTCTGTCAGGCTTGGGGTGTGGGTCCGACCGTTCTTCCCATGAGCGATGAAGCGGTTCCCACCTTGGTGGAAACCGAGGAGGGGACAATCCCTTTTCAGGAGTATTTTGTGCGGGAGAAGTATCAGCCTGCGGTGAGGGGTTTTCATTTTCAAGGGGCAGAACAAGCACATCCCGCGCCCGGTGTGGAGGCCTCCATTCAGGGGGCGGATTTGGTGGTCATTTGCCCATCAAATCCTTGGGTGAGTGTCGATCCCATCCTGGCCATTTCCCCCATCCGGACGCGCCTCAGGGAGAAACCCGTCGTGGCTGTTTCCCCCATCATCGGCGGTAAAGCGGTGAAAGGTCCCGCAGCGAAGATGTACCGCGAAATGGGCATTGAACCCTCCGCTTTGGCCGTTGCCAGACACTATGGTTCCATTTTGTCGGGATTTGTGGTCGATGAAAGGGACCGGGAGGAGATGGAAGAGATCCGTTCCTCGCTTCCGGGTACCCTCTCTGTCATTGCCACGGATACGTGGATGAAGACAGCAGAGGACCGTGTTCGCGTGGCCAGAAGTGTGTTGGATTTTGGAAAGACGTTGATATAGAAGGAGGTTTTTCGAATGGCGATATGGGCAATCGTTCCGGTAAAACCGTTGCGGAGGGGAAAATCTCGTTTATCCGATGTCTTATCCACCGATGAACGAGCGGAGTTAAACCAGTATCTGTTGGAACACACGATACAAACCCTAAACGATGTGCCCGAAATTGAGAATGTGCTGGTGGTGAGTAGAGATCCCTCTGCCCTGTCCATCGCCCGGGAGTTAGGATCCCGCACGGTACAGGAGAATGGTAGCCCGGGGTTGAATCTGGCCCTTTCCAGGGCGACGCAGGTGGCGAAAACTTATGAAACGCGGGGGGTCCTGATCCTTCCGGCAGACCTGCCGAAGCTTTCCGCTGATGACATCCATGCCATGCTCAAGCATATGCATGACCCCCCGGTCGTGGTCGTCGCGCCGGATCGGGATCGCCTGGGGACGAACGCCTTATTGGTCTGTCCTGCCGGGTTAATCGAGTACGATTTTGGCCCGGATTCATTTGAAAGGCACTGTCAGCAGGCCCGTGAGAAGGGTGTCCGGCTGGTGGTATGTGAGTTGCCGTCCCTGGCGCTGGATCTGGATGAACCGGACGACTTGGCTTTGATGGATCTGGATATCAAAACTGATCCAGAATGGTAATGTTGGATTATTGGTGATGTAGCGTATGGAGGTTTGGTTATGATTAACCCTGTTGCCCTTTATTTGCAAGACGCACATGATTTACGAGATGGGTTGGATTACGTCCAATATGCGGAGGAGCGCGGTTTTCACTCGGTCTGGCAGGCTGAATCCCGCCTGGTGAGGGATGCCATTGTGCCCGTCGCGGCCTATGCAGCCGTCACCGAAGAGATCAAAGTCGGCACCGGTGTGATCAACAACTGGACGCGAAACATCGGGCTTTTAGCCTCTACGTTCTTGACCTTGGATGACTTGGCCAAGGACCGGGTGATCTGCGGCATCGGCGCCTGGTGGGACCCGCTGGCGGAGAACGTGGGCATCGACCGGCGGAAGCCCCTCACCGCCATGCGCGAGACGGTCACCATCTTACGCAGGTTGTTAAACATGGAACAGGTCACCTTTGACGGGGAATTCGTCCATGTCAAGGGCATCGAATTGGACGTAGTCCATGGACGGAAGGAGCCCAGAAACGTGCCCATCATGATCGGCGCCACCGGTCCGATGATGTTGGCTTTGGCAGGGGAAATTGCGGATGGGGTGGTGATGAACTATTGCGTCCCGGTGGAGTACAACGACATGGCCATGGAACAGATTGAGAAGGGAGCGCAGCGAGCAGGACGTTCCGTGGATGACATCGATCGCCCCCAATTGATCGTCTGTTCGGTTTCTGAAAATCGCGAGGAAGCGGTTGACCAATCCCGGGAACTGCTGACCCATTACCTGGCCCAGCAGCCGCATATCGCCAAAGCCTCAGGTGTGGAGGATGAGATCGTGAAGGAAATCCAATCCATCCTCGGTTGGCCCGCCACGCATGAGCAGATCCAGGAGGCCAAACACCTGGTGCCCGACTCCTTGATTGATCGCATCACCGCTTCGGGCACGCCGGAGGAAGCCAAAGAGAAGGTGCAGCACTACCTGGACCACGGGGCCACCATGCCCATCCTGTATCCAGTGGGTGGGGACTATAAATTGCTCATCGATACCTTTGCCACCAAATAAGCCCACGGTGGTCATCCGGTAAGGGGCTGGCGGGTGGTATCTGCCGCCGGTCGCAGCATGTTTAAAAAGGGAAGCATATGATTGTAGCCTATCACCGCCCTCAAAGGGTGGAGGACGCGTTAACTTTATTGGCACGCTCTGATCCAAAGACTGTGATCCTGGGGGGTGGTCTGTACCTCAATCAAAAGCAAATGGCTGACATCGCGGTAGTTGATGTGCAGGCCTTGGGGTTAAATACCATCCAACCCAAAGGAAATGTATTGATTCTGGGATCAGCAGTGACCCTGCAGGAATTGTTAACCAGCGGGGAAGCCCAGGATGCATTGGCAAAAAGCATCCGCCACCAGGATCCCTACAACCGCCGCCAGGTAGCCACCCTGATGGGGACAGTGATGGCCGCGGACGGCCGCTCCCCCTTCACAACCGCCCTGCTGGCGCTGGATCCCATCCTGGAGATCGCCCGGGCGGGTGAAGAGAGGGAGGAGAGCCATCTCGGGGATGTCCTTCCTCTGCGTGAGGAGCGTCTTTCAGGGGCGTTGGTCACATACATTTCTATTCCCAGCAAGGCCCGCCTGGCGTACGAATACGTAGCCCGGTCGCCGGCGGATTACCCGCTGGTCAGCGCGGCCGTTGCCCAGTGGCCTTCTGGGAGGACGCGGGTCGTTTTGGGGGGCTGCGGGGATCAGCCGATCATGGTCCTGGACGGGCCGACTGCAGACGGCGCTGTCGTCGCCGCCCGGGATGCGTACAGCCGGGCGGAGGATGCGTGGGCCGGAGCGGATTACCGCTCGGATGTGGCCGGGATCCTGGTGGAACGATGCATGAAAGGTCTTACGGAAGAGGATTAGAGGGTGAGATATGATGTTGGATTTGACTTTATCGGTCAATGGACAGGACTACGAAGCCCAGGTCAAACCTGGGGAAAGCCTGTTTCACCTCCTGCGGCGATTGGGCTTTTACAGCGTGAAATTTGGGGACGAGCACGGCGAATCCGGGTCCGACACGGTGTTGTTGGACGGCAAACCGGTCAACGCTGTGCGCTATTTAGCCGCTCAGGCGGAAGGCCATGAAATCCAGACCGTAGAATCTTTGGGCGAACATCCCGATCTGGCCTGGAAAGAGAGCCGGGGGTTACACGTCCTGCAGCAGGAATTTATCCGGACCGGGGCCATTCAATGCGGGTACTGCACGCCGGGCCAGCTGTTGGCGGCGAAGGAATTGTTAGATCGGGAGCCTGACCCCACGGAAGACCAGGTCCGGGATGCCCTTTCCGGCGTGTTGTGCCGCTGCACCGGGTATAAGAAACCTGTCCAGGCTGTGCTGCGCGCCGCGGCGCGGCTGCGGGGGGAACAGGTGCCCAGCCTGGAGGGACCCATCGAGGCGCCCCCGGCGTGGTCGGGGGACGATGTGCCCCAGGCGCCCCCACCCCCAGCGCAGGTGAGGGGAGTGGGGGGTGATGTCCTCACTGCAGAGAGGGTGATCTCTAAACTGAAAGTCGCCACCGACCCCGAGGTTTGGACCCAGGTGGGGAAGCCCAAAGAGAAGGTGGACGCCAAAAAACTAGTCCAAGGCAAACCCGCCTTTGCGGCCGATTTTGAGCGCCGGGATATGCTTTACGCCAAGATCCTGCACAGCCCCCACGCCCACGCGCGCATCAAGCGCATCGATGCCAGCAAAGCCCGGGAGATGCCCGGGGTGGAAGCGGTCTTGACCTATAAGGACATCCCCCGCGTGCCTTATTCCACGGCTGGGCAGTCCGATCCCATCCCCGGCCCCCTGGATTGTTTCTCTTTGGACCATAAAGTGCGTTTTGTGGGGGACCGGGTGGCCTTTGTGGCTGCGGAAAGCGAGGAGATCGCGGAGCGGGCCCTGGAGGAGATTGAGGTGGAGTACGAAGTCCTGAAGCCTGTCCTGGATCCCAGCGAAGCCATGAAGCCGGGCGCGCCGGTCATCCACGATGAAGTAGATTACGTCCCCCATGAGGGATCGGAGCCGGAGCGCAACCTGGCGGAGAAGATCCGCATCGATATCGGGGATGTGGAGAAAGGCTTCCAAGAGGCGGATTTGATCCTTGAAGAGGAGTACGCTGTACCCAAAGTCCAGCAGGCCCACATCGAGCCCCACGCGGTGATCACCTACTGGGACGAGGATGACCGCCTGGTCATCCGCACCAGCACCCAGGTCCCTTTCCATGTCCGGCGCATGATCGCCCCAGTCCTGGGTTTGCCTGTGAAACGCATCCGGGTTATCAAACCCCGCATCGGGGGTGGATTTGGCAACAAACAGGAGATGCTCATCGAGGATGTGGCCGCCCACTTGACGATCGCCACCGGGAAGCCCGTCCGGCTGGTTTACACCCGGGAGGAAGAGTTCATCGCCTCCCGTTCCCGGCACCCCATGTACATACGCCTGAAAACGGGGGTCAAGAACGACGGGACGATCACGGCCAACGAGATGTACGCCTTGAGTGATACCGGCGCCAACGGGGCCCACGCACTGACCGTGGCCGGCAACACGGGCCACAAAGCCATGGCCTTATATATCGGGGATGGACCCTACCGGGAGTCCCCCAATATCCGTTTTTACACGGACATCGTTTATACCAACCGCACACCTTCCGGAGCTTATCGGGGGTATGGAGTTCCTCAAGGATTCTGGCCGGTCGAGCGGCACATGGACAGGTTGGCGGAGAAGATAGGCCTGGACCCCATTGACTTCCGGGTTAAAAACGCCCTCCGGGCGGGGGAAATTCACCCCTTCAGCACAGTGTGGAGCGAAGGCCGCGACCCGCAGCCGGAGCTCATCCAAACCAATGGTTTGGAGGAGTGCATCCGGCGGGGGAGAGAAGCCATGGCTTGGGACGAGAAGCACGCTGTGGCGTCCTGGCATACTGTGGAAGGTAAACCCCATCTGCGGCGGGGGATCGGGATTGCCACTGTGATGCAGGGCACGGCCATCCCGTACCTGGACATGGGCGGCGCCAGCCTTAAGCTCAACGATGACGGTTCCTTCAACCTCCTGGTGGGCGCCACCGATTTAGGCACCGGCTCGGACACCGTTTTGGGGCAGATGGCGGCGGAGATCCTCGGCGTGCCCCTGGAGGACATTATCGTCTACTCCTCGGACACGGACATGACGCCTTTTGACAAGGGGGCTTACGCGTCCAGCACCACCTATATCTCGGGCGCAGCGGTGGTGGACGCAGCCAGCAAAGTGGCGAAGCGGATCCGGGAAAGGGCGGCTATGATGCTCAATGAAGAGGGAGGGGCAGCCCCGGTTGAAGCGCATGATATTGAATTGGCTGACCGCACGGCCCGGGCGCCCGATGGCCGTACCCTGTCCATGGCGGAGATCGCCCTCCATTCTCTCCATCACAAAAAGCAGGAGCAGATCATGGCCACGGGGTCCTTCTACACCCCGGTCTCGCCCCCGCCGTTCGGAGCCCAGTTTGCGGAGGTCACGGTGGATATCGAGACCGGCCAGGTCACGGTGGACCGCCTGCTCTTCGCGGTGGATTCAGGGGTGATCGTCAACCCCATCACCGCTTCCGGCCAGGTGGAAGGGGGCATGGCCCAGGCGCTGGGGTACGCGGTCAGCGAGGAAATGGTGGTGGATGAAGAGGGTAATCCTAGGGAGCGGGATTTCCGGGGCTACCATATCTTCGAAGCCCATGAGATGCCGGAGCTGGAGACCATTTTCGTGGAGACCTTTGAACCATCCCATCCCTTTGGGGTCAAAGCGGTGGCGGAGATCCCCATGAACGGGGTGGCGCCCGCGGTGGGCAACGCGGTTTACAACGCCTGCGGGGCGGATGTCCTTGACAATCCGATCACCCCGGAGAAAGTGTGGAGGGCGTTGAAGGAGCAAGAGGTGTAGCGCTGTTGAAAGGAAGGGAAGAGGCCCAGGTTGTGACATGCTCCTGGGCTTTCTTTTTATATTTTGGGTACCCTTCTCGGGATCGGGCTGGAACCGGGGGAGGGCAAATTCTGATATAATTTGTTTGTTGAAATGTCATTGAAATCAGCTGAATGCGATTGAAAAGGACATGAACATAATGGGGATGGAGAACACAACCTACGTCATCGGCCATGTCAATCCGGACACGGATTCGATCGCTTCAGCCATGGGGTATGCCTGGTTGCTGCGCGAGCGGGACGAGATCAACGCGGTCGCAGCCAGGGCGGGGACGATGAACCCGCAAACGACATGGGTCCTGAAAAAACTGGATCTGGAACCTCCTCAACTGTTAACCGATGTCTCCCCCCGCTTCGAATCGGTGGTGCGGCGGATGGACACCACCAAACCCAATCAGATCTTGAGAGAGGCCTGGGACATCGCCAGCCGCACAGGCGGGGTCGCTCCCCTTGTCAATGAGGATGGCACGCCGTACGGCTTGATCACCGGCTTGACATTGTTTTCCTTTTTGGCGGACCTGGTCGGGACTCATCCCAAACGCCAGGAAATGCGGATTGCAGAGCTGCTGGAAATGCCCTCCCATGAAGCCGCGGATACCGGTGTGCCCCAATTTCATGCCGGGACCCGCATCCGGGATGCTGTGAATCGCATCCTCAGGGAAGAGCGGAATTACTTCTTTGTGGTTGATGAGAAAGGGAAATATATGGGCGTTTCCCGGCAACGCGACATCCTCAATCCGCCCCGGGTGGATGTCATCCTGGTCGACCATAATGAGCGCGAGCAGGCTGTGGGGGCGCTGGAAGAGGCCGAATTGGTGGAGATCATCGACCATCACCGCCTCGGGAACCCCGGGACGCGGGAGCCGATCTCCTTTTCCACGGAGGTGGTGGGCAGCACGAGCACCATTATCTCTGAACGCATCGAGGAAGCGGGCTTGAGCGCCCCACCGGCCATCGCGGCGGTGCTTCTCTCCGGGGTGGTCTCGGACACGCTCCTACTCACCTCACCTACGACCACGGATCGGGATCACAAGGCTACCGAGCGCTTGGGGCGCTGGGCGTTCTCTTGGGACAGCCCGTTAAAGGATGAAACGGTAGAATCCTTTGGAGAGGCTGTGCTCAAAGCTGGAGCCGGTTTAACCTCGCGGGATCCTGACGAGATTGTGACCACAGATTTGAAGACATATCAGTCTGGCGGCATGGAATTTGGCATCGCCCAGGCGGAGGTGACCGATCTGATGCAGGTAGATAAGCATCTTCCGGAGCTGAAAGAAGCGCTGCAGGACTTACGTGATAGGCGGAACCTTGACTTCACCATGCTCATGGTCACGGATGTCGTCCGCGGCTCAAGCCGTCTGATCATCATCAATCCCCCACCTACGTTTGATGGGCTGCCTTACCCCAGCCAGACGGATGGCACCCGGATGGCGGAGGATGTGGTATCCAGAAAGAAGCAGCTTTTACCGGTTGTGCTCAGTTTATTGGAAGGTATAGAATAGGTACTTGTGAACACGATATATCAAGCCCTCGCTGACCTTGAATCCCAGGGGAATGCAGGCGTTTTGTGTACGGGGATCAAAACCCGGGGATCTACCCCTCGTAAAGAAGGGAGCAAAATGCTCGTTTACCCGGATGAGGAGATCGCGGTGAGCATCATGGCTGAGGTGATCATGGTCCAGCGCGGTGGAGACGGGGGATCATTATCGAAAAACCTTATGATGACAAAAGATAGGTGAATGTGATTATGTGGAAAGAGTACATCAATGCAACATCAGAAGAGCAAGTCCTGGACGTTTTGGCGCAGAAAGGGCCCACCACGCGCATTATGGTGGGGGGGACGGATCTGGTCTTGGAACTCGGCCGGGGCGGTCGACCGCAGGTGGAGACCCTGCTGGATGTCTCCCGCGTTCCGGGGTTTGACACGATCAGGGTGGATGAGGAGGATCGAATCCACCTCGGGCCCACTGTGACCCATAATCATGTCCTCTCCTCCCCTTTGATCAGAGCGCATGCCTCCCCTCTGGCGCAGGCGTCCTGGCAGGTGGGGTCCCCCCAGCTCAGGAACATGGCCTGCATTGCCGGCAACCTGGTCACTGCTTCCCCCGCCAATGACACCATCTCCCCCTTGATGGCTTTGGGTGCCAAACTGGTCCTCAAATCAAAAGCTGGGGAGCGGATCGTGGACCTCAAGGAGTTCTACACCGGGGTCCGGCAGACGGTCCTCCAGCCTGATGAAATGGTCTCGGACATCTTCTTCCCTAAAATGAAAGAAGGCCAGCAAGGCGTGTTTTTAAAATTGGGTTTGCGGCAGGCGATGATCATCTCAGTCGTCGATGTCACCGTCCTGTTGACGTTAGCCGATGATATGGTGGAAGACGCTTCTATCACCCTCGGTGCGGTAGCCCCGACCATCATTCCGGTGCCCCGGGCTGAGGAATATTTACAGGGGAAGGCGTTGAGCCAGGAGACCATCGAGGAAGCGGCCCGTTTGGCCCGGGACACAGCCTCTCCGATCGATGACATTCGGGGGTCCGCGGCGTACCGCCGGGAGATGACCTACGTCCTGGTCAAGCGCGGTTTGGAGGAGATTCACAGCGGGGAAGTCAACCAGCGGGTGCCGGAGGATCCGGTCCTGCTGGGAGATCTCAGCCCGGTCGAGCCCAATCCGGCTTTGACGGGTAAACCGATGCGGGAAGGGGAGACCCCCATTGAGACGACCATCAACGGTCAGTCGTATGTATTCGAACACGGGCACAACGAAACCCTGTTACATCTCGTCCGCGATCAGGCGGGGCTGGTAGGGGCGAAGGTGGGTTGCGAGGAAGGGGAATGCGGCGCCTGCACCATGTTTGTAGACGGCAGGGCCGTGCTCTCCTGCATGGTTCCAGCTCCCCGCGCTCATCATGCCCAGATCGTGACCATTGAGGGGATTTCGGAAGGGGGTAAACTGCATCCCCTGCAAGAATCGTTCATTGAGGAAGGGGCCGTGCAGTGTGGTTATTGTACCCCAGGTTTCATCATGTCCGGTGTGAAGTTGCTGGAGGAAAAACCACATCCTTCACGAGCGGAAATTGTGGATGCCATCGCAGGTAACCTTTGTCGCTGTACTGGCTATTACAAGATCATCCAGGCCATTGAAAAGGCAAGCCAGAAAGAAGGTGCGTAATGGGTTTCTACGAAAGATACACAAAGAAGGGTTCAGATAAAAAGGAGGGCATACATCCCGTGTGGCGCGGTATTGGTTTCATTCTCATGGGGCTGATCGCTGTCATGTCATATGCAGGGGCGAATTTATTAGTGGAAGCTAATAAAACGCGAAGGTGGATCGAGGTCCCACCCGGCATCCAGGGAGGGATAGCTTGGGCGCCTGATCTGTATGCAGAGCTGATCGTCGCTTTTTTCTTGGCGTTGATTGGTTTTGGTGTGGTGACGATTGTTTACTCCTTTATCTATCAACTCACCCGGCCAAAAAGTATCTTTGATGAGTAATCACCCCGGAAGGAGACTGGTACGCCCCTTTCTCCTATCCGGCTTCCTGGGTAAAGCTTGAGCGCTCTTTTCTCTCAAGGGCCACGAATGGCTGGGGTAAGGGGCCAGAGACAGGTGATTGATGTGGAGAGGGGGCTGTCCATATCTTCTCGCTTGGAGTGAGGGGAGAAAGGTGGCCTCTTGGGTCGGAGGGTGGCGGGCCCTTTGGGATGGCCAACGATACGATCGGAATATGGGAAAGGGATCGTTGTTAGCTTAAAAAGGAATGGTGATCTATGGATGGGAATACCTTGATGTGGATGGAAGTTGGGTTCAGCGTCCTCTATCTGATCCTGATTTGGACCCTGGTGGTCGTGATGAGGGTTCATTTTGATCGCGTGGATGAAAAGGACCATAGAGTTGCCAACCTCCTCTGGGTGGCTTTTTTTTCCCTTGCCTTTGGCGACACCTTCCATGTGGGAGCCCGCATCATCTCATATTTCCTGAAAGGTGGGTTGGACGCTACCATCCAGGTTTTCGGAACCTCCTATGGAATCGTCGGTTGGAGCGCGTTGATCACCGCTGTGACGGTGACGATTTTTTACCTTTTCTTCCTGGTCACCTGGATAGTCTGCAACCAGGGTCAGGCGTCCGCCTTTGTATATTTTTTGTTCACGGTGGCTGGGATCCGGTTGGGTTTATTGGTCCTGCCTGAAAATCAGTGGAACCAACCGACGCCCGTTCAACCGTGGTACATGATCCGTAATCTCCCTTTTCTGATCCTCGGCATTGGGGTGGCTGCGCTGTACCTTAAGATGGCGGTGACCAAGAAAGACCGCACTTCGATGTGGATCGGGATATTGATATTATTTTCTTTTCTCACCTATCTCCCCATAGTTGTCCTCATTCAAGCCAATCAACTCTTGGGGATGCTGATGATCCCCAAAACGATAGCTTATCTGGGGATGGGCGCTTTGATTTATAATGACTTATATCGGTCACCTTCCTCTCCAAAAACGAGGGGATGACATCCGTATGCAGTGATATGCCATTCAATTTTCAACACGCTTTGGAATATGTTTATTACAGCGTCTTCAGAGCCAAGCGTACGCCGGCTCGGTTATCTGCGAAGCGTATCCTCTTCCTCAGCGTGATCTTTCTGCTTTATCCTTTCTGGCATCTCTACCTGCGCATTGGGTATTACCTGGATGAGGTCCTCTTCCCGGGATACCGCCAGCAGACGATCGATGACCCCATCTTCATCGTCGGGAACTTCCGGTCCGGGACCACTTTCCTGCATCACCTTTTATTGCGAGATCCGGACGCCACGGCGCTGAAAACCTGGGAGATCTATTTCGCACCCTCCATCCTTTACCGGAAGATATTCCGGGCTGTCATCAAGATCAGTCGCTTGATAGGGAGCCCTGTGCGCTGGTTGGTGAAGCAGGTCAATAAACCCATTGAGACATACATGTACATGCATGAGACGGGGATCGAAAAAGTCGAGGAAGACAGCCATATTTTTTACCATGTCTGGTCCTCCTATAACTTGTTTGCCCTCTTCCCCTTTCCGGAGCTGGCTGAGAAGTATATTTACTACGATCAAAAAATCTCGCCACAACAAAAAGAGCGGGATTTCGGTTATTACCGGGAGATATTACGCCGCCATGTGTATCTCAACGGCGGGAAGCGGTACATCTCTAAAAACCCGGATTTTTCACCAGCGGTGAAAACGATTCAGGAATTCTTCCCGGATGCCAAGTTCATCAACATCGTCAGAGATCCCGCGAAGGTGGTACCTTCGACGATCAATATGTGGGCAACCCATTGGCACACATTTGGTTCCCCCAAAGAAGCCTATCCTCTCCAGGAGACGCTCATCGAGCACGCCAAACATTGGTACACCTACCCTCATGAGCAGCTGCGCTCTTTACCGGAAGATCGCTATGTGGTCGTTAACTTTAAGGACTTTGTTCGCAACCCCAAAAAAGTGATCGAAAACGTATACGAGAAATTTGGGATGCAGGTCAGCGACTGGTATGCCCACGTCCTTGAGCAGGAGACCATCCGCTCCCGGCATTATCACAGCGATCATTGCTATTCGCTGGAGGAGATGGGATTGGATGAGGGGTTGATTCACCGGGAGTTTGACCCCCTTCTTGAGGGGTATTCTCTTTGAAACTCGGTGATGGAAATCCCTTCCAGGGTGGCATAGGATTGTATATTGTGTATAATCTGGATTTCGTCTGCAGGGTTGACGCGGTCATGAGCGGGAATTCCCATCTGGGGGTCCGCTTGTGGGTTTTCAGCCGGCGAACCTAACCCTGAATTGAAAGTTGGTGGCATGAGAATAAGAATTTACACAGTCAAAGGTGAATTATGAATGCTATTGGAAAATCGGTAAAACGGGTGGATGCGAGAGATAAAGTGACCGGGAAAGCCCTTTATGCGGGGGACCTGAATCGTCCAGACCAGACCTACATGAAGGTCCTTTTTGCAGGACGGCCCCACGCCATCGTCAAATCCATTGACGCCCAAAAAGCGGAGGCTCTGGAAGGGGTGATCGCTGTATTCACAGCCAAAGATGTCCCGGTCAACGAGTACGGGCTGCAGCGGTACGATCAACCGGTGTTGTGCGGGCCAGGCTCTGATAAACCGTACGCGGACCGGGTTAGATTTGTGGGGGATCAGGTCGCAGCTGTGGTCGCGGAAAGCGAAGCCATCGCCCAAAAAGCGCTGGATTTGATCACCGTGACATATGAGGATCTCCCTCTCCTTTATGATCCCTTTGAAGCCCTGGAGGAGGACGCCATCCTCCTCCACCCGGATTGGGGGACCAATATCCTAGAAGAGTACCGGATCCGGAAAGGGGATGTCGAAGAAGGTTTTCGGGAAGCGGATGTGATCGTGGAGTCGACCTATCACACGCCTGCCCAGGAACACGTCTATATGGAGCCGGAAGCTGGCATGGCCTACATTGACGAGGAGGGCCGGGTGACCGTGGTCATGGGGGCCCAATGGGCCCACGAGGAACGAGAGCAGGTCGCCCACGCCCTGGATTTGGAAGAGGAGCAGGTGCGGATCATCCATCCCCCCACCGGAGGCGCGTTTGGCGGCCGGGAGGATATTTCCATCCAGATCGTCTTGGGTCTGGCGGCCATGCGGCTGCACGAGAGAGGCATCGATCGACCTGTGAAGATGGTCTGGAGCCGGGAGGAGTCCATCATCGGCCACCATAAACGCCATCCCTACCATATTAAAACCAGGTGGGGGGCGACCCAGGAGGGGAAGATCACGGCCATTGAGGTGGATATCACCGCTGACGGGGGAGCGTACATGTACACATCCAATAAAGTGCTGGCCAACGCCACCTTGATGTGCGCAGGTCCGTATTTGGTTCCCAACGTAAAGGTGGACGCCCGGGCGGTATGCACCAACCGCGTTCCTGGCGGTGCCTTCCGCGGATTCGGCGGGCCTCAGGGGGTGTTCGCAGCGGAGTGCCAGATCAGTAAGCTGGCGGAAGCGTTGGATATGGACCCGGTGGAAATCCGCATCAGGAATGCCCTGCACGAAGGGGATCTGTTGTCTGTGCAAACACCCCTGCCCGGGGGAGTGAGCATCCCCCAGGTCATCTCGCGCTGTGCGGAGGAATCGGGGTGGGAGGAATCCGATGGAGGCTGGCGGAGGAAAGAGGAATTAGTCGATCCGCGGAAACCATATTTGAAGAGGGGAATAGGGTTTGCTTGTGGGTTCAAAAATGTGGGTTTTTCTTTGGGATATCGAGACAATGCCTGGGCGACCATTGAATTATATGGAGGGGAGGAAATTGGGGAGGTTGTGGTCCGCCAGGCGGGGGCTGACACGGGCCAGGGGGCGCACACCGTCATCACCCAAATGGCGGCCGAAGCAGTGGGTGTGCCGCTGGACAGGGTTCGATTGGTCACGGATGATACGGGGAAAACTCAGGATTCGGGAAGCAACTCTGCTTCTCGATTGACATTTATGTCCGGGAACAGCGTCCGCGGTGCGGCTGAAATTGCCCTTCAAAAATGGGAGGCAGGAGAACGTCCTGCGATCGGTACTTACCAATATCTCGCTCCCCCTACATCGGATTACGATCCTGAGACAGGAGAATCTAAACCCAATTTTTCTTACGGGTATGTGGCTCAAGCAGCGGAAGTCGAGGTGGATACGGAGACAGGCCAGATCACGGTGCTCCATTTCGTTTCCGTGAATGACGTGGGGAAAGCCATCAATCCTGAACAGGTGGAGGGCCAAATTGAAGGTGGTGTGACGCAGGCCTTGGGGTATGTGTTGACGGAGGATTTCATCCAGGAAGATGGGTACGTCAAGACAGATAAACTGTCGACCTACTTGATGCCTACGGTCCGCGATATACCCGCTGAAGTGCGTTCTGTAATCCTGGAACACCCGGATCCGAACGGACCGTGGGGCGCTCGGGGCATGGGGGAGATGCCCTTCATCCCCACCGCTCCCGCGGTGGTCGCCGCCGTTCAGGATGCCATCGGGATCTGGTTTGATGAATTCCCCCTCACCCCGGAGCGGGTGGTGAAAGGACTGAGGGAGTTATCATGAGCCGGCGGCGCTGCCCCTTTGCGTCCAGCTGGATTGGTAAACGATGAGTCAGACACTCACAGGAAGAGAACGGGTGCGGGGCCATGGTGAAGGGCTGGTGTCGGGGAATAAGGTGACATTGTGAGATATGATTTCGGGGCATTAGCTCGTTTCATTTGGAAGTCCTTTATCAAATCAAAAGGGAACCATTATCGCTTGACCCTAAAACGGTTGGGCATTCTCTTGGTTTCCCTGGGGCTGTACCTTCCGGCGCAGGTCATCATTTGGCTGGGTTTGCTCTTGGACGAGATAATTTTCGCCGGTTACCGGGATATGCAGGTCAAGGAACCGGTCTTCATCATCGGAAACCCCCGCAGCGGGACCACGTTTTTGCACCGCCTGTTGGCCAAAGACACAGAGAATTTCCTGACCATGAGGACATGGGAGATCTTTATCGCTCCCTCTGTATGTATGCGCAAGGTGCTTAAAACTTTAGCGCGCGCCGGGCGGGCGGTGGGTGCGCCCATTCAACGCCGACTAAGGCGGATGGAGAAAGAATGGCAGCGGGAGAATGTGATCCATAAACTGGCCATCCATGCCCCGGAGGAAGACGAATATCTTCTGATCCATATCTTTTCAACGTTGAAGATCTGGTCCTTCGCAGCCATGATCGACGAGGCCATGCCTTATGTCTATTTTGATTCCCGGATGGACCCAAAACGGAAAGAGAGGATTTTGGATTTTTACACCCGATGCCTGCAAAAGCATCTTTTCATGCACCAAAAGGAAGGGCGCCACTATTTGGCTAAAAACCCAAATTACTCCCCCATGGTGGATTCCCTGCTTTCCCGTTTTCCGGATGCGAAGTTCATCTACCTGGTTCGCAATCCCCTGGATGCCGTCCCTTCTCACCTCAGTTTGAAAGAATATGAATGGCAGATGCTGGGGAACCCTCTCAAACCCTATGCCAGCCGCGAGTTCATTATCGAATCCTCGCTGCATTGGTACACCTACCCATTGGAAAGGTTGGAAGAGGAACCGCAAGACAGGTATGTGGTGGTTAATTTTAACGATATGGTGGCCCACACCAGAGAGACCGTGAGGGGGATTTACCGGCGCTTGGGATTCGAGATATCTCCCACCTATGACCAAATCCTCCGGGAAGCTACGGAGCGCAGCCGTTCCCATGAAAGCGACCACGAATACTCCCTCCAGGAAATGGGCTTGGAACGGGAGCAAATGGTAAAGACGTTTCAACCCGTGTTCGACAGGTTCCATTTTGACACCGGGTTGTCAGATGTTGAAGGAAATTAGGTTATGAGAGTTGTGTTCACTTCATTGTTTCAGGAGGGGATGGGTGGGGGAGCAGGCCGGGTGGCACACGAATTGGCCCATCATTTCGCCCGGATCCATGACACGGTGATGATCTGTCCCGCAGACAGGACCGGGCTGAAGGACGGTGGGGATGGTTTACAGATATTTGGCGTGCGAAGCGCTGGTGATGATGAATTCCAAATGCCCAACCTTACCGCGAAGACAGTCCGGGCCATCTTTGATTTCCTGAATGTTTACCAGCCGGATATCCTTCATGCCCATGACCCGGCTCTGTTGGGTTTGATCGGCCAGGTGTGGGCGAAGATGAACCTGGTACCTTTTGTGCACACCACCCACGTCCTTCCCACACGGGCCTTGGATTTTGGGACGACGGAGGCTTTGAATATCAAGCTTCTCCAAACCTCCTTTAGCGAGTTGGTCACTGAGAGGGCGTTATTTGACTTTTACGAAAATTGTGATGCCATCATCGCCCTAAATCAACCTGCCCTTGAATCGATCCGGGAATTTGGGTACCGGGGGAAGATATTCGTCATCCCCAATGGCCGGGATCTGCGCCACTATCAAACCTGCCAACCCGCTGATAGTGAAGCGGAAAGGAAAATCATCTCCTTCGTCGGTTATCTCACGGAGCGAAAAAACCAGGCTTATTTGCTTGAGGTGCTGCGGTACCTGCCTGAAGATTACACCCTGCAGTTCATTGGTCGGGCGTTGGTGCCGGAGTATAAAGAACGCTTATTGGAATACATCGACCAGCATGGCTTGGAACATGTGGTCTTTACCGGCCAGGTCAGCCATGAAGAGATTCCAAGGTATTTGGAGGAAACCCATATCTTCCCATCCGCTTCCAAGATGGAAGTGCAAAGCCTGGTCGTGATAGAGGCTTTAGCGTCGGGAACGCCGGTGGTCGGTTTGTCGAATGAGACCATAGATGAACTTGTGGATGAGCATGTGGGTTTCAGGTTGGATAAAGAGACATCCCCGGCTGAATTTGCCAAACATGTTCAGCGAATTTGTCAGCTGCCAAAAGAGGCATACGGAGAGATGTGTCGGCAGGCTCGAGAGCGAGTTAAACATCTGGATTGGTCTGAAGTCGTCGCCCAGACCACGGCAGCCTACCAAAAGGTCTTGGAGGAAAAACCCTCCCTGACGGATGAGAAAAGTGACCTGCTCACCGGCTTGGTGACCTTCCTTTCCAGCGGGGAAGTCCAAACCTTCCTCACTGACAGGATCCTGGAGACTCGACGTCAAATCCCGGAGGAAAAGGGGATGTGGAAGCGATTAAGCATTTCCTCTAAATTACACGCTTTGCGGCGAGTGCCGGGGTCCACCTGGCTGATATCGGGGGCGACCATCTTGGTTTCGGTCATCGCCTATCTGTTTATGAAAGGGAGATCCAAGAACAAATAACCATACCTGGATTTTCCCCCTTTCCCCCCCCAACCTTTATTGGAGCGTGCTGTATTCCGCGGGTGAGATCTTGGTCTTGCCTTGAAGAGACGATCATGGAGCCGCTTTTCTTTAGATAAGCGGTCAGGATGGGTGTGTCTGGTGAGTCGGTTTGGAAGATCGACCTTTCATGGGTCCGGCGTTTGAGTGGCCTTAAAAATGAGTCTGAAAGGAGGGGAAAAGGTTCTCGCTTGACCCTTGCCCCCCTTCAGACTACAATTTGTTTTGTAGGGCTTCAGGTGCATGACATCGTGTGGGTTTATTTATTGGGTGTGAACTCTGGAGAAGATAATGGAAGATTTTTTGTTTCGTGGTGAACTCTCTGATCTTGATCCCCGGCTTCAAACATTATTGGACATAGAGGCAGAACGCCAATATCGGAAGATCATCCTCATCCCAAGTGAAAGCATGTCTCCTCAGGCGGTGCGTGACGCTTTGGGTTCTGCTTTTCATAATATCTACGCGGAAGGATACGCTTTTGATTTGACGGGGGGGTTGAGCGAAGAGGAATTATTTGATTTCGACAAATTGCTCGCGGATTACCGCCGTTTCTCCGATGACCGCTATTACAAAGGGGTGGAGTACGCGGACATCCTGGAAGCGCTGGCCTGCCAGCGAGCGGCGAACGCTTTCGCGGCCAACGGCAAAAAGCCAATTGATATCTACGTCAATGTGCAGCCCCTATCGGGCAGCCCAGCCAACAACGCCGTCTATCACGGCCTGTTGAAACTGGGCGACAAAGTGATGGGGATGAACCTCCTCCACGGCGGGCACCTTTCCCACGGCTCCCGCGTCAACCGTTCCGGGGAGTATTACGACATCATCCCCTATTCGGTGGATCCGGAGACGGAGCGCATCGACTACGATGAGCTGGCTCGCTTGGCCCATGAACACGAACCGAAAATGATCATCGCCGGGGTGTCCTCCTATTCTTGGGCCCTGGATTGGGAACGGTTCAGTGAAATCGCCCATGATGTGGGAGCCTATTTGCTGGCCGATATCTCGCATGTCGCCGGTATGGTGGTGGCCGGCTATTACCCATCCCCGATTGGATACGCGGATATCATCTCGACCACGACCCATAAGACATTGTGCGGCCCGCGGGGCGCCATTTTGATGAGCACGGACCGGGATATCATCCAAAAAATCGACCGCGCTGTCTTCCCGGGTGAACAAGGGGGACCGCATGTCAACGTCTTCGGGGCCATGGCCCTGGCTTTCAAGTTGGCTCAAACGGAGCAGTTCAAGGAACTTCAGGGGCAGATCGTCAAAAACTGTGTCGTGCTCACCGAACAATTGGAGAAGCGGGGGTTCCGGATCCCCTTTGGAGGTACGAACACGCATCTGATGAACATCGATGCCAAATCTGTCCGCGGGGAGGACGACGCCTGGTTGAGCGGGGATCTGGCGGCCCGGATTCTGGACGTGGCCGGCATCGTCACCAACCGCAACACCATCCCCGGCGACACATCGGCCTTGAATCCCTCCGGGGTCAGGATGGGCACGCCCTGGATCACCCAGCGTGGATTCAAAGAGGAGGAAACCCGCGAGTTGGCGGATATCATCGCCGATGTCCTCCTCTCCTGTGAACCCTATTATCGGGGCAAAAAGCTGGGGGCCAAAGTGGATTTCAACGTCCTTGAAGAAGCGAAACTCAAAGTGCGCGACTTGGCGCAGCGGGCGGGGATCGACTTCCAGCCCACGGAGCACGGATACCCCCACTTTTACTACCTGGATGATGAACCGGATGATGACTTTCCCACTGCGACATACATCGTCTGCGGCGAAAAAGTGCGTGAATTCATGAATTTTGTGGTCTCCAGTGATGTGGAATCCATGCAGATGGGGGACAAGCAGCCCACCCAGCTTTGCACACCCGGTGGGGATGTGGAAGGGATGATCACCTGCACGAATCTGGAATGTTTCCAACTTACGGTTTCTTCAAAAGACGCAGGTCTGGTCCTGGCCTGGCTGAGAGCCCTTTCTGACGGCTACGTCCGGGTGGATGAGGATGTGCGCCGGAAGATCCCGGGTCCGGTGATTGTGCGGGAGACCGAGATCCACTTTGACGAAATCGAACAGGGCGAAACGCATGGGGCGTTTAAACCTTTCTACCTCGGCATACCGGAGGGGGAAGGGGAGGCGTTGCCGGATTTCACCTGGAAAGAGAAAGAAGACCCCTCTCTGCGCAGGACCACGCTGTATGATATCCATGTCGAGTTGGGGGCCAGGATGGTCCCCTTTGCGGGATGGGAGATGCCGGTGCGGTATGAGTCGGTGCTGGAAGAGCACCGTGCCGTGCGGGAGACGGCGGGTCTGTTCGATGTCACCCATATGGGCGTCTACCAAGCGGAAGGCCCGGATGCCATGCCGTTTTTGGACAGCGTGTGTGCCAACGATGTCTCTTCTTTGAAAGTGGGCGAATCCCTCTACACCCACCTTCTGAGCCCGGATGCCGAGGTGATCGACGACCTCTTGGTTTACCGGCGCTGTCATCAGGAGTATCTGACTGTGGTCAACGCCGCCAATGATGCCAAGGACTGGGCCTGGTTGAATGCGGTCCGGGAAGGGAAGGTCAAAGTGGATCATCAGCGGCCCTGGGCTCTGGCTTTTGGGCGTGGTGTCCGGCTGCGGAACTTGCGGGATCCAAAGGAAGGGGACGACCAGCGGGTGGATATCGCTTTGCAGGGCCCCCAATCCCGGAAAATTCTCCTCTCGCTGGAGATCAATGACGATGACAAAAGAAAGATCAACCACCTGCGCTGGGCGGAAGTCTGCGAGGCGAACATCAACGGTCTGGATGTGGTGGTCGCCCGTTCTGGATATACAGGGGAGAAAGTCGCCTTTGAGATCTACGTTCACCCTGAAAAAGCCCCTGAATTGTTTCAGGCTTTGCTGGACGCGGGGGAGGAGTACGGTATCCAGCCCTGCGGGTTGGGCGCCAGGGATTCCCTGCGCACCGAAGCGGGTTTACCCCTCTATGGGCATGAGTTCGCGGGCTCCATGAATCTGGGGGTGGGGGATGCGGGGTTTGCATCCTATGTGAAGACCAATAAACCGTGGTTCATCGGGCGAAAGGCGTTCATGGAGCAGGAGGAGGAACGCGATAGCGTGGTGGTCCGCTTCCGGTTCAGCGAGAAGCGGGTCCGCAGGGCCCATTATGGAGACCCGGTGATGGACGAAGTGGGGCGGATGATCGGCCGGGTGACCAGCTGCACGAGCGATACGGAGGGATATTTCATCGGTCAAGCCTATGTCAATCAGCGGTACGCGGAAAAGGGCAATCTGGTCTATATTTACCAGGATGTGTCGCGGAGGAAGGGGAAGGATCTCTCCGATTTGAGTTTCGGAGAAAGGGTCGCTCTGCCAGATACCGCCACCATCCTGCGCCGCTTCCCGCGTTTTTAGGGGGTCGTGGTTGTCATCCCACTTGTCCTGAATAGCGGTAGCTCTGATCCCTGCGATGGCCTCATCGCGGGCTATGAACCGTTGGTAATGCAAGACCTCCGAGGTTTCCCAATAGACCTCGGAGTTCTAATCGACAACGGGGACGTCGGCTCAATTAATACAGACCAATCATCTTCCGCCCATAACCCGTGGTATGATGAAGAACATAGCCTGCAGTTCAATTCCCTATGTGGCAGCCGTTCACGAAGTGAGGAGTGCGCCATGTTTAAAAAACTTTCGTCCTTATTCTCCAGTAAACGCGATCCCCACGGTCACAACGTCTATGTGGTTTGCGATCGCTGTGGTGAAAAACTGAAAACCCGGATCAACAAGGCTCATGACTTGAGCGTGGAGTATGGGGCGCGCCAGGGTAAAGACACCTACTTTTGCCGGAAAGTCCTCATCGGCGACGGACCTTGTTTTCAGCGAATCGAGGTCAAGTTGACCTTCGATGAGCATAAGAATCTGATCGATAAGGAAATCACGGGGGGAAGGTTCATCAGCCGGGAAGAATACCAAAAGGGTGCAGAATGATTATCCACCCCAGGGGGATCTTTCGCTGATGTATTCAGGGGACGCCCATTATGTAAACTAAAACCTCCGAGGTTAGTTAAAAACCTCGGAGGTTTGTCATGCGGATGACACCTCGTCTTATTGTTCCCAGATTTTAAAATCTTTGAGGTTGGAATTGCCGATGAATTCCTGCAAAATGGAGTTGTCAGGGATCATATCGGTGTCCAGCGGCAGGAACCACTCTAAAAAGGCCAGCAGGCGTTTGGCTTCGATCCACGCCGGCGTGCGGTGAGGGACCTGTCTGAGGATGGGTTCCGCCAGAGGCTTCAAGGCGGACAATTCGTAGGCCAGGGCGGAGTTAAACATCGCGTCCGCGTTGCCCTGATAGGGGAAGATGTATTCCTTCTCCCCTCGCCGCACGGATTCCCAGCGGTTGATGGTCTCCTGCGCATCGTATCCTCGCTCCCGGTAATCCCGGACGATCCTGCGGATCAAGCGCGTGTCGGTGGTGGAAACCCGGTTGTGGCGGTCCAGGTTCAATTGGGTCAAAGCGGAGACGTAGATCCGGAAGGTTTGTTCTTGGGGGAAAGTGGGGATCAAATCCGGGTTCAAACCGTGAATCCCTTCCAGGATGATGATTTGGCCCGGCCGAAGCTGAATGATCTCTCCTTCCTCGCTCTTTCCGGTGTGGAAGTTATAATTCGGCAGTTGGACCTTTTCCCCGCTGATCAACTTCTTTAGATCGCTGCTCAGCCGTTCCCGGTTCAGGGCTTCCATTGCTTCATAGTTGAGGTCTCCATTTTCATCCGTGGGGGTCTTATCCCGATCCACGAAGTAATTATCCATTTCCAGAGGGAAGGGGGAGATGCCCCGGGCCAGGAGCTGAATAGTAAGGCGTTTAGCGAAAGTGGTTTTCCCGGATGAGGAGGGACCCGCGATCAGTACCACGCGCAGGTTCTCAGAACGGTGTTCAATTTGGGCCGCCAGTTCTGCGATGTGTTGGGCGTGGAGAGCTTCTGAAACAAGAATAGTCTTTCGTGCCTGATCCGCTTTGATGGCGTCGTTCAACGCACCCACGCTGTCGATCCCCAGGCGTTGTAACCAGGCCCCATAACGCTGAAAGACATTCAGCAATGTGTGATATTTGGGCGCTGGCTGCAGCGAGGTGGGGGTCGCCCGGCGCGGGAAGCGCAAGATGAATCCGTCTTCCATGGGGATGAGGTCAAACCATTTCAGGTATCCCGTGGATGGGACCATGTAGCCATGGTGGTAATCGATGTGTTCTTTGACCTTGTAAAGGGTGACATAATTTTTTTTGCGGTGGGCCAGTAAGCGGACTTTGTCCTTATTTCCCTGCATTTCAAAATACTTAATCCCCTCTTTCAAGGAGACCTTCATGCGCTCGAATCTGAGGTCTTCATCCACCAGTTGGCGCATTTTCTCTTCCACCTGGTCCAGATCCTCCTGGCTTAATGGGGAGCGCCGGTAAACCTGGCAGAAGTACCCCCCTGAACTGATGGAGTGGTCGATATTCAGAATCGCGTGCGGGTAGATTTCATGGAAGGCGATTTCCAGTAGAAAGGTCAAAGAGCGGCGGTAAAACCGCATCCCGTCTGCCTCACTCATGTCCACCGGACGGGCTTCGACATCCATATTAATCTGGCTGGAAAGCTCCTTCAATTTCCCATTGATCACCGCGCCCACGATAGGGGGGCGATCATCGCTTTCCAGGATGGAGAAGAACTCCTGCGCTGTTGCGCCTCGGGGGCCGGTGATGACCCGTCCGTCCGGCAGATGGACCTCTACGGTATCTCGGGGGGAGTCAAATTTGATCTCTTGTTTTTTATCCATAACTTTATTTTTAAACTTCTGGTTTGGCCAATCGTTGATCAGTAATGGGAGAGATATTTTATCATCAAACCCTTCAACCTTTAATGGGGCCGAATAGAACTTACTGAACTCTTAAGTCAGATGTGTTACCGGCCCGCTTGGGGGGATCATGAAGGGGAGGAAGAAAAAAACCCTGGCTCTCGGGGGAAAACCAGGGCTTATTTCCTTGTTGGTGGGGATGAGCCTACGCTTCCCCGTAGTCTTCCGGCAGAGAGGTGGTCAAGATCAGGTCTTTGGCTGCCTTGACCTCATCCAGCCGGCCAAAGGGGGTTTTGTGAGGGGCTGTCTTGAGTTTTTCCGGGTCCTCATGGGCCTCTTCAGCGATCTGGAGCATCGCCTCAGCCACGGCGTCCAAAGTCTCTTTGGTTTCCGTTTCCGTGGGTTCAATCATCAAGGCTTCGTGAACGATCAAAGGGAAGTAATTCGTAGGAGGATGGAAGCCGAAGTCCATCATCCGCTTCGAAATGTCCAGCGCCTGGATGTCCGGCGCGTCTTCCCATTCGCCTTCAGCGACGAATTCGTGCATGCACAGCCGGTCATAGGGGACATGGTAGGTGTCCTTGATCAGCGCCCGCAGGTAGTTGGCGTTCAGGACGGCGTTTTCCGCGACATCCCGCAGCCCGTCTTTGCCCAGGGTGATCAGGTAGGTCAAGGCGCGGACGAACATGCCGAAATGACCATGGAAGGCTTTCACGCGCCCGATGGTGTGTTCTGGGTAATGGAAATCATAAAAGGGCGGGGTCTCCTCATCGCCCTCTTCCGTCCGGACGACGACCGGCCCCGGCAGCAGCTCCGCCAGTTCCGAAACGACACCGACCGGGCCGGAACCGGGCCCGCCGCCGCCGTGGGGGGTGGAAAAGGTCTTGTGGAGGTTAAAGTGCATGACATCGATGCCGGTCAGGGCTGGTTTGCATTTCCCCAGCAGTGCGTTCATGTTGGCTCCATCTCCATAGACCAAGCCGCCCACGTCGTGCACCAGCTGGCAGACTTCGACGATGTTCTCATCAAAGAGACCCAGGGTGTTGGGGTTGGTGATCATGATCCCGGCCAGGGTGTCGTCGCATTCCGTCTTCAGGGCTTCCAGATCCACATTGCCCCGCTCATCGGAAGGCAGCTCGACCACTTCCATCCCGCTCATCGCTGAGGTGGCCGGGTTCGTGCCGTGGGCGGAGTCGGGGATGAGCATCTTGGTGCGCTTTTCATCCCCGCGATTCCGATGGTAGGCGCGGATGATGAGCACGCCGGTCAACTCTCCGTGCGCGCCCGCAGCCGGCTGCAGGCTGACAGCTTCAAAACCGCTGACCTCCGCAAGCCATTCCTGGAGCTCGTACATCAATCCCAGCGCCCCCTGGACCGTCTCCGGGGGTTGGAGGGGGTGGATGCTGGTAAATCCCGGCAGCCGGGCTACATCCTCATTGATTTTCGGGTTGTACTTCATGGTGCATGAGCCCAAGGGGTAAAAGCCGATGTCCACGCCGTGATTGTATTGAGAGATATTGGTGAAGTGGCGGATGACCTCATGTTCGCTTACTTCAGGTAAAGGGAGATCATCACGGAGGAAATCCCGGGGAAGGTCCGCTTCCGGCACATCCGGTTTCGGATAACGGATCCCCCTTCGATTGGGTTTTGAGAGTTCAAAGATTGTCGGTTCAGGCATCGCTTTCCTCCGCTAATATGTCAATCAAGTAATCAATTTCATACCGAGGGTTCATCTCTGTGACCGCCATCAGGAGTCCGTTCTCCATCCCAGGGTAACTCTCGCTGAGATCATACCCGCCCAGGATGTCGTATTCCAGGAGCATTTGGTTGACTTCAGCGGCCGGCCTCGGGCAGTGGACCACGAATTCGTTGAAGAAGGATTTGCCCGGGGAAGCCAGGTAGCCCGGGATGGTGTTGATCTGTTCCGCTGCGTAATGAGCTTTATGATAGTTCAGCAACGCCAGTTCGCGAAGCCCTTCTTTGCCCAGCAAGCTGAGGAAGATGGTGGAAGCCAACATCATCAGCCCCTGGTTGGTGCAGATGTTGGACGTGGCGCGTTCCCGGCGGATATGCTGCTCGCGTGTGCTGAGGGTGAGCACGTACCCGCGCTGCCCGCGGTCGTCCACGGTCTCTCCCGCCAGGCGCCCGGCCATTTTTCGCACATACTCTTTCTTGGTGGCGAAAATACCCAGGTAAGGCCCGCCGAAGGAGAGGGGGATGCCCAAGGGTTGGCCTTCCCCGGTGACGATGTCCGCCCCAAATTCACTGGGCGGCTTGAGCAATCCGAGCGCGATGGGGTTGATGTGCACGCCGAACATGGCGCCCGCCTCGTGGGCGGCTTCTCCCAGTGCCGTGTAGTCGTGGATTTGACCGAAGAAGTCGGGGTACTGGACGATGACCAGGGCCGTTTCTTCGTCGATGAGGGAGATGAGGTCTTCCGGGTCTCCCTCCGGATCAAGGTCTTCCCCCAGGATTTGGAGATCTGAGCCCATCATATACGTATGCACCGTTTCCCGGGCCTGGGGATGCAGGCGGGGGGAGAGGATGCATTTCGTACGCCGCCCGCGGTAGCGGTTCAAGGCCATATTGACCGCCTCTGCAACCGCTGTGGCGCCGTCGTAGTGGGAGGCGTTGGAGATATCCATCCCGGTCAGGGCGGCGATCAAACTCTGGTACTCGAAAATGCTCTGCAGGGTGCCCTGAGAGATCTCCGGTTGGTAAGGGGTGTAAGCGGTGTAGAATTCGCCTCGCCTGAGCAAGGAATCCACCGCGGCGGGGATGTAGTGATTGTACGCGCCCGCGCCGAGAAACGAAGTCAATTCCTGGGTGCTTTCATTGACCGAGGCGATGAATTGAAGCTCGTCAAGAGCTTCCATTTCTGTCATGCCTTCAGGAAGCGCTAAATCTGGAAGATCACGGTCGGGGAGGCAGTGAAAAAGGTCATCGATGGAATCCACCCCGATGGCTTCCAGCATGGCTTCCCGGTCAGCGTCCGTGTGCGGAGTATACATAAAAGATTATCCTTCCTATAACTTCTGACAACAGATAAGATCGAGATGCCGAGGAAGTTATCGATTTTGGTTGAATGAATTGGGTTAGGCCGGATTGCGGTTAGTGATCCTCGCGTTCCATATTTTTGTAGGCTTCCACGTCCATGAGGTCGTCCAGTTCGCTGGGATCCGTCAACTCGATCTTGATCATCCATGCCTCCCCGTAAGGGTCCTCGTTGATGAGTTCCGGGCTGTCCACCAGGGTCTCATTGATATCGAGGATTTTCCCGCTTACGGGCAAGTAGACGTCCGCGGCTGCTTTCACAGACTCGACCACGGCACAGGTTTCGCCTTGATCGAGCTCATCGCCTTCAAAGGCCACGATTTCCACGAAGACGACATCGGAGAGCTGATCCTGGGCGTAGTCTGTGATGCCGATGACGCCGATGTTATCCTTGACACGAATCCATTCATCGTTTTTCGTGTATTTCAGATCTGCAGGTGCTTTCATGTTTTGCTCCTTATGGATGGTCTTGAATTGAACCTATTTAAAAAACACACGCCAGAGAAAACGCGTGTGCCTCTGTCTTTTGACCTGAGAGATTATGCCCCGTCGGTGTCTGAAGACTCTCCAGAGGGTAACACTTGCAAGGTCCTGGGTACCTGAGAGTTTTGCCAGTAGAATCATGATCGTTGTCTACGACTTGCCCCTTCGGCGCTCACTCCGTGAGACTCTCCCTCGCAAATGGTGAAAACTGTCTTGGATCATTATACCAAAAAAATCCCCTCAGCCTGAGGGGAGGACGAAAATTTTTATTTCACAGCAGGTGGGAAGGACTCGCCCATCAGGGTTCTGGTAAAGGGTTGGTAGCGGTCCGTTCGTAATCGTAGCGCCGCATGAGGTTTTCCAGGCGGGCGAAGAGGATGTTCACGGTGACCGGCTTGGCCAAATAATCATCCGCTCCCCGGTTTAACGTCTTGCTGATCATATCGGGGGAGTCGATTGCTGATATAATGAGGATGGGTAAGGGTTTGATTTTTTTGATTTCAGCGCACACCTCCCACCCGTGCATTTTAGGCAAGAGGAGGTCGAGGATAACCAGGTCTATTGAATTGCGATGTGCTATTTCTAGCCCTTCAGAGCCTGAGTTGGTGGTAATTACCCGGTAGCCTTTCATGAGGAGTAATTTTTCCAGCAACTTTGTCGCCGAAGGATCGTCGTCGATGACAAGTATGGTGGGAGGGTGTTCTTGAGCTGTCCTGTTCATGGTTGCCATCATTTAACCACACAGGGGAGCCAACTTACTTTACAATAAGCTAACAAGTCCGGGTGAAGAAGGCCGCGACAGCGTTTATTGATATCCCTGGTTAACGATCTTGATGGGAAGCTGGTATTTGCGAAGAAGCGGTCATTTCGGAAAGATGCGGTTATAATATCAGTATTATAAGGCTTTATGGGATCCGGCTTTTAGTTGTGATCAACAGACTAATGTACAGATACTTAAAGAGAGAATTCATATTTTATGGTTGATATGGGAGACCGGACCGTATCAGGTGAAGAGCTGATCATCCAGATATTGGAGATCAGCCGTTTGGTAGCCAAGGCGGAGAAGGCTGAAGCTGTCCTGCCTGAGCTGGTCAAT
>JAWLER010000043.1:0-14971 GCA_041686005.1 Anaerolineales bacterium
TTCCCAGACCTGCCTTTTCATGAAAACTGCCGGCTGACAGATCACTCTGAAACGCAGCAGATCGGATAAATCCCAATCCCCAAAACGCAGATAATTTAAGGGGACGCCGTGAGGATCTATCGTAATCGCATCTCCGAATACCATGCCCGGATCGCAGTTCTGGAACACCTCCACTGCCTTGTGTATGGCATCTGGCAGATAGATGTCATCTGAATTGAGCCAGGCAACGATATCCCCCTTGGCCCTATTCATCCCTTTATTGATAGCATCCCCTTGACCGCGGTCAGGCTCTGAAACCCACCAATCTAAGCGATCTGCGTATCGTTTGATGATCTCCAGGCTGGCATCGGTGGACCCCCCATCGACCACGCCGTACTCGAGGTAGGGATATTCCTGTTCCAGCACAGACTGGATGGTTGCCTCAAGATAACGGGCTTGGTTATAAGAAGGTGTGATGATGGAGACCAGAGGAAGTTCATTCATTGTTCGAGTTTTTGATGGAGATCAAAGATGACATACCCACCCCCCTCTTCATAAATTTCGTAGTTGTTATAGAGTTTGTCGTACAATTTTTCCTGCTTGCGAAGCTCATTAAACCAGGTGACGATAAAATAATCAGCGTTTCCGACAAATTGGTTGAACTTTTCCTCAAACGGATCTTCTGTCCCGCCGCGCAATTTAGAATATTCAAGATCACCAGTTCCCAACCAAGCTTTGGGAGCAATCCAGCCATAGTATGCAATCCGCAAACCATAATCCTGACTCAACACCACAATCTTCGCATCATGTTCTACCTTGCTGGTCACTTTCCCGAAAAAGTACGGTACGTTTCCAAAGTCTTCGTTGAACAACATGTAATACCCTCCTCCCACGCCGAGGAGGAGGATTAAAACCAATCCTATCCGGACCAGGTTGTCAAATAGCTTGCTTTTCACCCTTTCAAAGATGAAATGGGAGAAACCAGCGATGGAAATCGCAGCCAAGGGTATGAGCGGAAGATGGTAATAGTAATGGGTTGTGGAATGGTAAGAAAATGCAAGAATATACACAAGATAACCAATCCAAATACCGACCAGGTACCCAATCTCTTCTTTTTTCCTGATCAGTAACAACCCGATGATTACGACCAATAAAATCAACTCATGCCCAGCTACTGTCGTCATCGCGTTTTTCAACCGCTGGTAAAACTGGAAATCACTGAGCAGCTGGGGAAAGATTCTCCCTTTAAACTGTTTCCCCAAAGAACCAACGATGAAAACCCCATATATATTGTAAAGTAAAACCGGGAGGGCCGATAATAAACCGATGGCCCACACCTGGCCGTCTTTCAGGCTGTTTTTAATATGGGTCCTCAATAAGACAAGCGCTCCCATCCCGCCCAGCAAGAAAAAAATCGCTGTGGATTTGACGAACATGGCAAAACCTGCTGACAATCCAGCCAAAACCGCCCACTTCCAGGTATGCGCCCGGTGCCACCGGTAAAATGTCCACCAAGCCAGGATAATGCTCGCGGTCATCAAGGGATCAGGCTGAAAACTCCGGCTGGAAATCAAGCCGAAAGGGGCAAAGAGGTAGTAGGTCATCCCGATGATCCCCCCATCTACACCAATCATCTCCCTCGCCAAGGCATATACCGCCAATCCTCCCAAAACCCAGAACAAAGAGGAGTAAATCCTGGCGATCCAGACATATTCTCCCCCTACGATCCAATAGGTGCCTGCCACGATCGTCTCCATAACCGTGGGTTCGATCAGTGTGTGCTCCCCCTGTTTGAGAGCGATCTCCCGCTTCCATTCCGGAACGTCACGAGCGGTCTGGTAATACTTTCCGCGGGCGATGAGTGCAGAACGCAGTTGTCTCGTGGAGGCATAATCCAGGGGAGGATCTTTCAGGTCATATAAGCGCACCCCCAGACCGCAGGCAAGAATCATGGTTATGACAGCAAACAGCCATAAAGTTGACAGGGCAAAAATGGATTGGGGTTCTTTTTCAAACATATATCACACAAAAATCTATGATGGTCATGAAAACAAATCGGGGTAGTTCACTTTGGGAAACACCTCTAATTGTCCACCGATCGTGGCGTCGACGATTTTTCGACCAGCGTCTTCATATGCTTCTCTGGCCATCCGGTATGCGATCTCCGAGGTTGCCAAATCAGGGAGCTGCCACCGGAAACCTTTCCCAAAATATTCCTCACGGAAATGATCCGGATCAGCTCCCTCAGAGACAACGGTGGCATTTGGATCTCCCTGCGTGGAAAAACTATGGTCTACACCGATCAATATTACCTTCTCAAATCCCATGTGAAAGGCTAACTGCAGGCAAACATAGGTGACCGTCGCACCCTCCCACATCCTGGACCTCGCATCTCGAGCAAATTTGGGTCCAGTATAGGTGGTGAATAAAAAGTGGGTATGGTCATCCGGGGCCCCCTCGGGATAGAGCAAATTGTGGGCCCGCCAGGAAAAAAATTTAGGGATCTCAAGTTCCCGAAAATCTGGATGACATTGTTGAATGACCAGGTCGTTCACCGACACCAAATACGAAGTTTGAAACCCCCATTCGTCGAATGCCAGATAGACCCGGTTCATGCCAAAGGTATATTCATCTTCTAAGAGCGAAATATCAGTCTCGTTGAGGCTGGGACCATTGCCAATCACAAAACAGCGTTCTCCGCGGTGGACATCCTTCAAATTCCCCAGCCTCCGAATGCTTTCCCGGCGCCAGGGATGCCACCGCGCCGAAGGCCATTGGGAAGCACGTTTCAGACCATACCACAGCCGGCGACAATAATCTTGAGCCGGAGAGGGAAGCCATTCAGCTAACCGTCTAAAAAAAGATCCCATAGCCTTATTCCGTACTTAATTTCGCAGTCGCCCCGCCGTCCACGATTAGCGACTGCCCGGTCATGAACGAAGACTGCGAATTATCAGCCAAGAAATAAATCGACTGGGCGATTTCTTCCGGTTTTCCAATCTTACCGCTGACCGTTTTCGAAGCCAGGTTTTCCAAACGCTGCTGGATAGTTCCCTGGCCTGCATGATCCCGATTCAGCCCCGCCCGCAACATTGAAGTATCCACCGCTCCGGGGAGGATGGCGTTGACGCGGATGCCATCCCGCGCGAATTCGATCGCCATAGCCCGGGTCAAGGCCAATAATCCTCCTTTACTGGCTGCATAAGAGGCGATATCTTTTGAAGTCGCCACCGCGTGCACAGAGGAGACATTGACAATAGCTCCGCCGCCTTTGGTTTTTAACAAAAAATGGGCGCTTTTCGCCGATAAAAAAACCGCCCGGAGGTTGGCGTTCATCACAAGGTTCCACTCCTCCACCGTGGTCTCTAACATCGGTTTGGTGATTTGAATGGCTGCGTTATTGACCAGGGCATCCAAAGAGTCCGTAACGGATTCCACTTCCTTGATGATCTTGTCCCATTCACCAGGGACGGCGACATCCGCCTGAATGGAAAGCCCCGAAGCGGGAAAAGTTCCCGGATAGGGAGCTCGATCCACCCCAATGACCCGCCAGTTTTGGGATGCGAAATGATCTACAGTGGCTCGACCAATGCCACCAGCTGCGCCAGTTATCAAAAGTGTCCTTTGCGTCATAGGCCTAACCCTTTTCTTCTAAATCATCGGCCGGTATCCCCAGACCTTTGAAGAGATTGCGAATGGTATTCCAATGCACCCGCTCCCAGGCGGCGGGGCTGGAGTTTGCGTTGTGTGGCGAAAGCAGCACCTGGTCAAAAGACCGAAGGGGGCTGTCTTGGGGAAGGGGTTCCTGCTCAAAAACATCCAGAGCTGCCCCCGCAATACGGTCACCTTCCAAAGCCTGGACCAGCGCCGCTTCATCGACAATGGCCCCTCGGGCGGTATTGATGAGGTATGCTCCGGGTTTCATCTTTGATAATGAGCCTTCGTCAATCAAATGATAGCTGGTCGGATTGAGGTCACAATTCAGGCTGACAAAATCCGCAGAGGACAACAATTCTTCTTTTGATGACATCTTTACACCATGTTCGGCAAGGAAATCCGGTTCGATTTCCCGGATATCATTCCCCAGCAGCGTCATCCCGAATGCATCCGCACGCCGGAGCACGGCTTTGCCAATATTCCCCACACCGATCACGCCAAGCACACATTCACTGAGGGTTCTGCCCTGAATTTTACGCCACTGGCCCGCTTTCACAGCTCGATCCAGCCACGGTTGATTTCGCGCAAAAGCGAGCATATATCCCAGAACGGTATCCGCTACAGGGAGGGTAAATGCATTGGGTGTATTCCCGATCATAATACCCAGACGGGCGCACATCTCCTGGTCGATGGAGTCAATGCCCGTTCCCCATTTTGAGATCACTTTCAAACGCGGCGAACAGGCTTCCAAAACCTTCGCCGTGTACTGGTCATCACCACAAATCGTACCGTCAAATTGACCCGCAAAACGGAGGAGTTCCTGTTCTTCAAGACGCTCATCCACTTCGGGCATGATCACGTCCAATCCGTGTTTTTCAAAGATGGGCAGGAAACGATCCGCTTCTGGCTGCATGTACGGTGCGGTTAACAGGATAGTTTTCATAGCTCACTCTCTTCGCTATCGTTCCATCAAACAGGCAACGATCTTAAAATCCAACTCGGTATCAATATCCCAGGCCTCCCGGCGATCCATTTCATATAAGAGAGGGTTCTCGCCTATCCGGTGCTGTTCTTTTTCAAAACCTCTTTTTGAGAAGATATACAAACATGAATTCTCTTCATAGATGGGCGGCAGATTTTGAGTCTGAATCAACTCGGAAGGGTTGTGATTGATGGCCTGGGCATCCGCATCCCAGAGACGGGTATAGATTCGCGTCACGGAGAAAAGGGAATCATGCTCAGGATAGTGGCTGAAAAACAAATCAACCGCCCGAGAGATCGTTTCCAATTTCAGAAAAGGATTTGTGCTGTGGGTTTGCAAGAAGAACTCGGCGTCTCGCTGGGATACATCGTGAGAGATAATCGCGTTCATGGAGATTGCATCCCCACATAGATGATCGGGGCGATCGAGGATCGACACCGACGGGAAATGCTTTGATATCCCATCTTTAATAACCGGACTGTCTGTGTCCACGATGATTTCTTCGATATCTGGCACCGTTTGAAGGGTTGAAAGAATATGGTGAAAAAGGGGTTTTCCCGCCAAGGGGCGGTAATTTTTACCAGGAACCCGTTGAGAATGATGGCGCATGGGTACTAAGGCAGTGATTTTAGACATGGTTGGGGTTATTCCTTCTCCCCCTCCGTCCCGTATGCAATAGGTTTAATGGCTCGGGAGTCCGAGGTTTTTTGGGAAAGGACATGGGGGGGATAATAAAATCTCTTATGAAGCTGGGAATCGATCTTGCCCGAATAGCGATACCCCTGGAACGTTCCCCAATACTGCAGGAAACGGAACCACAGGATGTCAATCCATTCCTTTCGTAGTACACGATCCCGGAACGCTTGTGCCATATCAGAGAACGATTGGTGGAGCCACATACTTAAAAAATCCCAAAATGTAAAACGGCTGTGAGGTAAAATTTGCTTTAGGGCGATCGCTTCTCGACGATAGCGGTTATAGATCTGAGCCGGTTTCTCGTCATGAACATGGATGATCTCCGCCTCTGCCACATAAGATATCCCGTAACCTTGCTCCTTGGCCCAGCTGCTCCAGGCAATGTCTTCCAATCCCGTTAAGTTTTCATTATAAGGATGTTCTTCCCATAAAGAGCGCCGGATGGCTGCATTGGCGTTATGGGTGTACGGTTGACCCTGTTTGGGTTGGCTGTTCTCCGGAAAATAATGGCGGAAAAATTGATGCTCTGAATAATGATTGGAATCCCCACCTCTTTGTTTCCCGTAACTCACTGCAATGTGGGGATCCTCCAAGGGGGCTGTTAACTGTTCCAACCAATCGGGATAGACCGGATAGCAATGCGCGCTGATGATGACGATGATCTCCCCCCGTGCATGTTCAATGCCCGTGTTTAACGAACGACCAAAAGTGAACTGGTCCGGATCGATAGGGACGATTCGAACACGAGGATAGCGAGAAGCAATCGCTCGAGTGGCATCCGTGGAACCGGAATCAACCAGGATGACCTCCCAATCATCCAGGGTTTGTTTGGTGATCCCTTCCAGCAAGCGACCGATGTGTTCTTCTTCATTGAAAGCGCGGATGACGATCGAGCATTTCGGGCTGGGGGCCATTTCCTCAACATCCATATCCAACATCTACCAATCCTGGTCGTCTTCTTCGTAACCTAATCTGGTCAACAAATCACCTGCCACCGCTTTAAAGCGCGCTTTATTCTCCGGGGTGAAGTGCTCCCTCCAATTTCCGGGTTCCCCCTTCCGGAATGTGCCCGATTTTTGAGGCTGGATCGCATCTCCCAAAGCCCGGATCGCCTTCTGGCGGGGGAGGGTGAATGCAACCCCAAATCCACTCAAGTACTCCAGGATCTCTCCAAGGGGTTTCTCCCGGTTTAATATCAAATCTTCAAACCGAACACAGAGCACGTTTTCTTGCTCAAACCACCCCAAGCGGTCCTCGTACCTCTCCCATACACTGGGCAATTCCAGGCCGGGGATATCGCAGCCTTCAATAGCGACGTTTAGCCGTTCCTCCATCGAATCCAGCTGATGATTGTAATACTCATGCATACCGTGCCCTTCGTGGATGTCCAGGGCGTAAAAGACATGAGAGACGAGTAAATCCCTGGGGTCCCGATAAATGAAGACGGTCGCCCGTCCTGGCGCGGTAATGGCAGAAAGATAGGGTTCCCGGCAGGGGGCATATCCATAACGGATTTCACCGGATCGCATGCGTTTGATCTCTTCCACCGTCTCTTCTTCAGATAAGGGGGTGTTACCCTCAAACCGGTTCACGGGGGGAAATCCTGGATCGACAAAGGGCCCAATCTCCACCAAACCCCGCAGTACCTGAATCAAAAGATGGGAGCCGGATTTGGGAAGAGCTGTACCCAGAAGTGGGGGTGTACTAAGAAAGGCGTCCTTCCCCCAGCGGTTGATCGCTCGCTGGCGGCGATACGCCAAACGCAACAATTTCAGAAAGCGTTTCAATTTGAAGTAAGCCTTCACGTAAGATCGTCCTCCATGACGAACTCTTCCCCATGCAAGATACCATTGACTACCACATCCATGACATCAGAGTTGTGGGGGTGGAGCGATTTCCACGAAAATTTCCGCAGCTGGACATAACCCGGGGTGGGATGGTCCCTTAAAAATTCACCGAACGGTAAGGATGCTTTATAAAGCTGGTAGTATAAAAATCTGCGAGCATTTTCTACGTATTCCTGAGGGACTTTTATATCTTCATCCTTTAAAAACGAAAGCAATAAGGCTTCATACTCTTCTCGGTTGGAAGGATAAAAAACCGTGGGATACTGGGTATAACGGGCTTTACCCGCGCACAAGACCGGGACGTCCAACAGGGCGGCTTCCAAACCAATGGACGAGTTATAAACCATGGTGAATTTGGAGCGGTGGATGAGTTCATAGGAGCTGATCGTTTCTTGAGAGGGGACAAAAAGGACATTTGGCATGGCGTCAACCTGGTGATCTTCCGCCCAGGCGGCTACGCTTTCCTGGCTTTCCTTCCCCTTGCGCATTTCGTCCGGATGGGCTCGGATGACAAACAGGATGTGTGGGTGCCCTTTGGCAATATCAAGGACAGCATCCAGCCAGGCGAACATATGCGGGAATATCGTATTGGCATGCACCTGACTGGTGTCAAAGATGACATTGGTAAAAACCGGAACAAGATCCTCAAACTGTCCCGCAAAATTTAGGAAATTATCAGGAAGACGGGTCATGGATGACCAAAATTTTATCCCGGCCATGGTGAAATCACCCTGGAACCGTTTTTGGAGATAGCGGTCCAACCTTTGATTCTGCTGCTTTGTAAGCTGGAAATCCTCCGGGATATTCAGGGGGTATATCGTAGCCTGACCTTCTGTAAAGAAGGCTGAAAAGGGCTGTAAGTTCACCTCATGGGTGATGACCCGGACGCCTTTTTGCTCCGCAACAGTGCGCACGGCGGCTTCTGGATATTGCAAACCATTGAAGACGACCACCACCTCAGGATCTACATCCTCAAGGAAATCATAGAATTTTTCAGCTACATTGTGCGCTGAAAGGATGAACTCACGAAAGAGATAATGGGTCACCTGATTATCTTCCAGATGGTGCCGGCGGAGGATCCAACGCAAACTGGGCAGCACCAGCCGTCCCAGCGGTCGACCATGAACAGTCACTTCCTTTAACTCGGGAATCGATTTCCCTTCCAGTTGCTGACGGAGATCCGGATCCTCTTGGTATGTAAACCAGACGGTGGGAGCTGCCCCTGTAAACCGCCGGGTATAAGCCATGCAATCCTGACAGGGTGGGGGATCCTTGGGGTCTCCCAAACCAGCGCCAAGGACACACTGGCTCATGCCAGAAGCGCATCCAAAATGATAGACCTGCCTGCCGCTAAGTTGGACAGCCCAACTGGCGAGCATTGCAAAGGCGGCATTTAAGTTTAAGCCCCATAAGCGAGTTGAGGCGTTGAAAAAAATGACCGGTTTTTTGTCTTCACTGGGGTGAGAATGGGCTTTGACCTGTTGATTCAAACGGAATATGCGCCAGAACAGGCGGAGGTTCACCAAGCCCCGATTAAGCGTCTCCATCAATCCTGAAAACATCGTCTCCCTTTGCTATCTTGAATATCAACCCGTAGATAACCCAAAGCATCCTTAACGAATGAAACGAGGCTGCCGCTGCTTCCCACCCTCTTTATCCACAGCTGCCGCCATCGATCACTCTTTCTTGTACCGACCTCGAACGGGCAGTGTGTTCCTGCGGCGGAGCTTTTCCAAGCTGGGCAATTCACTCTCATACACCGTCTTCACCCCATCCCCTAACGCTTCCTCAACGACCCGGATGTACTTCACCAAGCGACGCATACCGCCCGGTTCCACGGAGGCAGCCTGATCGGACCCCCACATCGCTCGATCCAGGGTGATGTGGCGCTCTACCAGACCTGCTCCTAACGTGACAGCCGCAACGGTCGTGGGCAGCCCTACTTCATGACCGGAATATCCGATCGGGCACGGATACATATCCCTCAAGGTCTGTATCATGCGCAGGTTGAGCTGCTTGGGAGGGCAAGGGTAGGTGCTGGTGCAGTGGGCGATGACAAGATTCTCTGTCCCCAGCAGGTCAACCGCTGCTTTGATTTGCTCCATCTCTGACATCCCTGTGGAGAGAATAATCGGGCGCCCCTGCTCCCGTAATTTCTCCAATAAGGCTGAGTCCGTCAGTAAGGCAGAGGGCACTTTGTGAGCGATGGGGTCAAATTGCTCCATGAAATCCACAGAGGGTTGATCCCAGGAAGAGGCAAACCAATCGATATCCTTGGATTGGCAATAATCCGCGATTTCCTCGTACTCATCCAAACCAAACTCCACCTTGCCGCGGTACTCCATGTAATCGATATACCCCCAGGGAGTATGGCGCATCTTGTCCCGCTGTTCTTCCGGCACGCATAGTTCAGGCGTCCGCTTCTGAAATTTAACCGCGTCACAACCCGCTTCCGCTGCAGCGTCAACCAGTTGTTTGGCAATACCCACATCCCCGTTATGATTGATGCCGATCTCGGCGATGATATAGGTGGGATGTCCATCCCCAACCCAGCGATCCCCCAACTTAATTTCCCGTTTCATGAATGATCCCTCCCTTAATGTCACACCTCACTTTGATGATACTTTAATATCAAATCTGCCAGCTCGCGTACCGCCCCTGTCCCTCCTGCCTTCTCCAACACGAGATCAGCCCTCTCACGGACCGCGGGATGGGCATCTGCCACCGCAGCCGCCGTTCCAACCAGGGGGAAACAGGGCAGGTCATTGACATCGTTCCCAAGATACACCACTTGATGGGCTGGAATCCCTTTGTCCGCCAAGAGGGCTTTCAACGCTTCCCCTTTTTCATCAATCCCCTGCTGTACGGGAACCTGCAGTTTTTGAGCGCGGGTGGAAACCACCGGGTTCTTTTCCGTGGATAAAATGACCACCTCAATACCCGCTTTTTTGAGCAGAGAGATGCCCATACCGTCCCCACGGTGAGCAGCGACAGATTCTTCACCGTGCTGATTTACATAGACGCGGTTATCGGTCATCACCCCGTCAAAATCCAGCACCACCAGCTTGACTCCCTGCAAGGAGAGACGTTTTTCAAGTGGTGGACAGACGATCCCCTCCCGGAGGGTTCCCAAGCGCCATTCCGCCAGCTTCCAATCCAAGGGAGTGTCCAGATCCACGCTAAAGCGGGGGTTGACCTGGTAAGGATATATCACCGGACCGCTCATGGAGCCGTCTAAAATCGTCTCTGCAGCGATGACATCAATATGACCGGTCTGCCAATATGTATCAGGAAGATCCTGGCGGGGCATGTTATATGGCTCTGTAAACTCCGTCTCCAAGAGCGGAACCATCCGGCCACTTGTCTCGAGCCGCCACATTTTATAAGGGTTCTGTTTTGAGGGCACAACTCCCCGCACCGATGAGGCATCCTGATGATCCAGGAAAACCTGCACCGCCCCATCCACCAACTCGGGAGGCCGGAAGGGACTCGTGGGCCGGAGCTGAACCACTACATCAGGGCGGTAGCCCTCTTCATCCGCAAGCCAGTTCAGGGCATGCTGAAATACAGGGAGGTCCAGGGTGTCATCTTGGGCGTACTTCGAGGGCCTTATAAAGGGGGTTTCCGCGCCGTACGAACGGGCGATTTCAGCGATCCCCTCGTCATCCGTCGAGACCACCGTCCTGTCCACCAAGGCAGAGTTCAAGGCCGCAGCTATGCTGTAGGCAATTAAAGGATGTCCACCCAACGGTTTGATGTTTTTGCGGGGGATGCTCTTCGAACCACCCCGGGCTGGGATCAGGGCCAGGACCTCTACCATGCTGTCCACCCCCCATCCACAACCAGATTTGCCCCGGTCATATAACTGGAAGCCTCCGACGCCAGGAAGACGATCGCCCCTTTCAATTCGTGCGGATAAGCCATCCTCCCCAAGACAGTCCTGCTCGCATAGGCCTCTTTGAAGGCCTGGTCATGCCCGTGTTCAACCCCGCCTGGCGTGAGGGCGTTGCAGCGGATCTCCGTTCCTGCGTAATAGGTGGCGATATAGCGGGTCAATCCCAGCACGCCGGCTTTGCTGACCGTGTAATAAACAGGTTTATATTTCCGGGGTTCTCCGAGGGATTCGTACAAGCGCTGGTCCGGCCCTGTGATGCCATAAGTGGAACAGATATTGATCAAAGACCCTTTACCCCGCTTCTTCATGATCTTCGCTGCTGCCTGGCAGGTTAAAAACATGCCAGTCAGATTGACATCCATGGCATTCTGCCAGGCCCGCAGGGGAAACTCCTCAAAAGAAGTCACATGCTGGGCAGCGCTTTCGCTGTCAAACTTTGGGTCCAACGCCGCTGAATTAACCACGATATCTAACCGTCCAAATTGATCCAACGAAAAATCGATCATGTTTTGAACAGACTCTGGATCGGCGATATCCACACCTACCCCGGCAGATGATCCCTTCCCGCGCACCAGCTCCGCTGCAAAATCAAGCGCTTTTTCCCGGTCAATATCCGCCACCACCACATTGGCCCCAGCCTCAGACAACGCTTCACAAAACTGTTGACCCAGAAATCCCGCCCCACCCGTCACTAAGGCTGTCCGATCCGTGAGGTCAAATAAATCGCCGACCTTCTTCATAACATACTCCAATACAGGTTCAGATCCGAAGGACAAGGGTGCCACCTGGCATCCTTGCCATGCCTTCATCACCTTCTCTGGCTATTCAGGAAGACGGTTTGAAAATCCATCCGGCTTCAGAAAACCACGATCCTCCAGGAAATCTACGATTTGCTGAGCGCAGTCTTTGGGCGTTCTGTCCACTGTGTTGATGACAATCTCTGGATTTTGGGGTTCTTCGTAAGGGTCATCAATCCCCGTGAATCCTTTGATCTCACCGCTCCGCGCCTTGGCATACAAGCCTTTGACATCCCTCTCCTCGCAGACCTCCAGCGGGGTACTGACATACACCTCAACGAATTTATCCTCGCCGACCATCTTGCGAGCTTCGTTACGGGTTTTCCGGTACGGGCTGATGGCAGCACAAATCACTGAACCATTATGTCGAGCGATCTCCCCCGCCACGAAGCCAATGCGCAGGATGTTGGTATCCCGGTCTTCCTTGCTGAAGCCCAACCCCTTCGAGAGATGGGTGCGGACGACATCACCGTCCAGGGTCGTCGCCTGACGACCCCGCTCCATGAGCATGGGTGTCAAAGCGTTGGCGATGGTGGATTTCCCCGAACCGCTCAATCCGGTAAACCAGATGCAGAGACCCTGCTTGTAACGGGGAGGATAACTTTCCCGGAGGATGTCGGCTGTCTCTTTCCTTGTAAACCAAGAAGGCAGTTCTTTTCCATTGGCGAGATACTCTTCCCGGACCTGGGTGCCCGAGATATAAACCTCTTTGGCATCTTCGGGGGCTTCTTCTCGAGATACATATCGATCCTGATCTTCGAGATACACCAGCTCATCAAACTTCACCGCGGTGACCCCGATCTCATCCCGGTATTGATCCATCATCGTTTGAGCTTCATACGGACCGTAAAACGGTCTCCCGCTGCTGTCCTCGCCCGGTCCCGCATGATCCCGTCCGATGATGAAGTGGTCCGCACCGTAATTCCGCCGGATGATCGCGTGCCAGAGCGCCTCCCGCGGACCCGCCATGCGCATCGCCAGGGGCAACAAACTGAGCACGGTACTTTCATCATAGTAATTCTCGACCAGCGCTTTGTATACCCGGACACGGGTGTAGTGGTCCACATCACCGGGCTTGGTCAATCCCACCACCGGGTGGATCAACAGGCTGCCGTTCACCCTTTCCTGGGCCCGCTTGGTCAACGCCTCATGGACGCGGTGCATCGGATTCCGGGTTTGAAAGGCGATCACATGCTCATTGCCAATTTCCTCAAGCAAAGCTCGAACCTCACTCGGTGAATGTCGGATGTCCACAAAATCATAATACACCGGCATCTGGATCACTTTCAGTTCACCAGAGATACATAAATCGCCCCAGTGCTCCATCTCAGACACCAGGGGATGTCGGTGATCCGTAGTGCCTAACACCAATCGCGCTTCTCGTGTGGGATCCCAACGGAACACCTGCTCGATTCGCATGACCGCGATGATATAGTTCCTGGAATCCCGGAGCGTGATCCACTCCCCGCGGGTGGGGAGTTCCTCCTTGTTGATGGTCAGGGTGATAGGAATGGGAAATAGCGTCCCATCATCCAAGCGCATTTCCGTCAGCACGCGCTGGTAGTCGTCCTCTCCCATAAAGCGATCTAAGGGAGAAAACCCACCGACCGCCAGAAGTTCCAAATCGTGCAGCGCTCGGTCTGTGAGCTGTAGGGAGGGATATTGATTCGCCCGATCAACCCACCCATCATGGTCCCCTTCGGGTACCAAAAGGTTGACCAGTTTTCCACCATAGGGACTGATAATCTTACCTTCCTTACTCATAGTGCTCTATAAACTCCTTATCCGTTTTTTAAATATACTTGGCTGTACATTACCAAAGCAATGATTCCATATTGCGTTCAACCGACTGCATATCATAACATAAGCTCGATGGATATCAACTGTCCGATCCCTCACCGGTCATAGGGGTAGGTAAGTTCAGTGATCGATTGCCAATAACCATCACAGGCAATTTAACCTGGTCGACGATTTTGGTGGTTAAATTACCTAACAGGCGGCCTTTGATGCCCTCTTTCACACCGCTGGCACCCACGATAACCAGGTCATAATTCCCGAGTTGCGCTTCGCGAACGATTTCCTCCACCGGCACCCCATGTCTGATTTTCACTTCTGAGGAGACAACCTTCTCATTTAATATCTCCACCCCTTTCCGTAAATGCCTTGCAAAAGGTGTGTCAGTCTTCAACATCCGGGAGACCGTTTCATCAAACTGGTTTAGCCCCGTGTACATGGTGGGGACGGACCCCGAGGCGACATGCAAGAGGGTGATCTTGGCAGCTAACTGCTGGGCCAGATTCGCGCCCTGGCGTAGAAGAGAATGATCATTTACTTTGCAGGCCGAGGCCAGAAGGATAGTGCCGATCTTCGGTTTGACATTCTCGGTAAGCAAAACCGAGACCTGGGATTGATCTAAGAGGGCGGATTCCACATCCACATGCTGTCGAAGCCCGGCCCGTCGATGGGCATGGACGATCACCAATTGGTACTCTGTATTCTGCAGCACCTCTCGGTAAATGGCATAGGCATCTCCCCGCCTAAGAAAGACATTGACCGGAATTTCTTCCAGATCCCCTTGGGCTTGCCTGGCAACGGCTTCCCCGTTTTCCCAGTGACCATTTTCGGGAACGACCACCAAAATATCAACCGTCGACTGGGTCGCGTGAGCGATAATATTTCCCATCAAGATGGGGGGATGAACATAATGTTCACTCTCAAGGCATATCAAGATTTTCATGGGTGACCATTCCCTCCAGCATCACTCATTCTCTTAATGAATAACACCACTTCCTAATAAACGATTCAGAACCAATCCCGCACCTATCAAGGGCAAAAATGAAAAGGCCAAGCGGATGCGCGGTCCTGCAAACAAGCGGGTTGCCGTCGCGCCAATCTGCGCTCCGATAGCTGCACCCGTGTGCATCACCAAAGCCATCAAGATGTCCACATTCCCTTTAAGCGCGTGCGTCAAGGTGCCAAATCCTGCTGAAATGATGATTTCAAACAAATCCGTCCCCACCGCCACATGGGTGGGAATACCAAGGGCATACACCAACATGGGCATGCGGACAAACCCGCCTCCTACCCCCAGGCTGCCTGCCAACACACCGGTCAAAAA
>JAWLER010000044.1:0-14501 GCA_041686005.1 Anaerolineales bacterium
TTTGGATGGGATTCATATCTCCGCCTGCCTGCATGTCACCACGGAGACGGCGAATTTGATGAAGACGCTCCAGGCGGGCGGCGCGGACGTGGTCCTGGTAGCCTCGAACCCGCTCTCCACCCAGGATGATGTGGCCGCCTCCCTGGTGGTGCATGATGAGATCCCGGTCCATGCCATCAAAGGGGAGGACCGGGTCACCTATTACAAGCACATCAACGCAGCCATCGATCACGAACCGCAGATCACATTGGATGATGGCGCTGACCTGGTGAGCACGCTGCATAAAGACCGCCGCGAACTGCTCCCCAACGTCATCGGGGGCATGGAGGAGACAACCACGGGTGTGATCCGCTTGCGGGCCATGGCCGCGGATGGCGCGTTGAATTTTCCCATAGTAGCGGTCAATGACGCCTTGACGAAACACCTTTTTGATAATCGATACGGGACCGGTCAGTCCACTATGGACGGCATCGTCCGGGCTACGAACGTCTTGATCGCCGGGAAGACCTTTGTGATCGCCGGATATGGCTGGTGCGCGCGGGGGTTGGCGCTGCGGGCTCGTGGAATGGGGGCCAATGTGATCGTCACCGAGGTGGACCCCTTGAAAGCGTTGGAAGCGGTCATGGACGGCTTCCGGGTCATGCCCATGATGGAAGCCGCACCTCAGGGCGATATTTTCTGTACCCTAACGGGGGACATCAATGTCATCGACCAGCATCACATAGAAGTCATGAAAGACGGGGCCATCATCTCCAACTCGGGGCACTTCAACGTGGAGATCAACATCCCCGCCCTGGAAGAGATGGCGGAAGGGAAACGCCGCGTGCGGCCCATGGTCGATCAATACACCCTGGAGGATGAGCGGAAGATCAATCTATTGGCGGAAGGCCGCCTGGTGAACCTGGCTGCCGCGGAGGGCCACCCGTCCAGCGTGATGGACATGTCCTTTGCCAACCAGGCTTTGTGCGCGGAGTATATGGTCGACCACGCGGAAAGCTTGGAGACCCGGGTCCATTCGGTGCCCAAAGAGATCGATGAGGAGATCGCCCGCTTGAAGCTGGAAACCATGGGCGTGGAGATCGACGAACTTACGCAAGAACAAATCGAATATCTCAACTCCTGGCAGGTCGGCACGTAGTTATTACCTTTTCTGTCGACCATGGCCTTAAAAATGATCCAAGGAGAACTGGAGTGGATTGGCCCCATCCCGCCCTGTGGCAGTTGTAACGAGAGCCACATCAGGGTCGGTCCTGTGCCAATAAGAGGGTTTTATTAAGAGCATTGATACTATGTATTACCTGTTTGCATGAAGTAAAATCAGTGCGTCATGGGGGACATGACACTGACTGATGGATGATTATTGAGGAACCTATTGGTGGGCAGGTTTTTATTGGTTTGTATATTGTTTTTGGAGGAAACAGATGAATAAGATCTCTCGAAGAGGTTTCCTGCGTTTGGTCGTGGGGGCGTTAAGCTTCTTTGGTCTCGGTTCCCTGCTGGGCTGCAAAGAGGAAGAAAAGGTTTTAACCAAGTCTGAATCCATGGCGCGGATGGAGACTTCGGTGCCGACGGTCACATCCTTACCTACTACGACGAAGACCGGTGTGCCCACGGCCACCGTGCCCAGACCGACTGCGACGTGGACGCCAAAACCGACCCAACCGGCCCCTGATCTGGTGGTGGTGCGGAATGGCGAGCCAGAAGAGTTGGTCCGCAAAGCCCTGGCCGCGTTAGGGGGGATAGAACGGTTTGTGAAAGAAGGGGATGATGTAATCATCAAACCCAATATCTGCGTGGCCTACCATACCTATGAGTATGCAGCGACGACCAACCCCTGGGTGGTGGGCGCCCTGGTGAAAATGGCCCTTGGGGCCGGCGCCCGCCGGGTGCGGGTGATGGATTTTCCCTTTGGGGGTACTGCTGAACAAGCGTACGTCAAAAGCGGCATCCAAAAACAGGTCAAAGCAGCCGGCGGCAAGATGGAGATCATGGCCCCTTTCAAGTTCGTTGAAAGGAATATCAAGGTTGGGAAGTCACTCAAGAAATGCCGGATCTATGATGATGTCCTCAAAGCGGATGTGCTCATCAATGTCCCCATCGCCAAACACCATGGTTTGGCCCGTTTAACCCTGGGCATGAAAAACATGATGGGCGTGATTTACAACCGACCTCAAATGCATTGGGATCTGGGACAGCGCTTGGCAGATCTGAACCACCGGGTCAAATCCTCCCTGGTGGTGGTGGATGCAGTGCGTATGCTGATGCGGCATGGACCCAGCGGGGGAAACTTAAACGATGTTAAAAAAGCGGATACCTTGATCGCCACTCCTGATGTGGTGGCCGCGGATAGTTACGCAGCGACCTTATTTGGTTTGAAACCCAACACCTTGGAATATATCAAGGCTGGAGCGGCGATGAATGTGGGCAGAAAGGATTTGGAGAACCTCAGAATCGAGGAGATCAACATTGGCTGAGGTTGAAAAACGTCATGATCCTGTGTGGACTTCAAAACACTGGGTCAGGCTCCGGAAAATTGTCCAGGTTCTGGCTTTTGTCATCTTCATAACCTCCTTCCTCAGCTTGAGGACGGCTTCTACCTACGCCACCGCACCTGGTACGAATTGGCGCACGACATTAGCGAAAATACCCCTCCAGCTCGATCCCTTGGCCATGCTTGCCCATGGGTTAGCAAGCCGTCAATTCTTAGCCGGTTCGGCTTTGGCGCTCATCACCATCTTATTGACGCTGATCTTGGGCCGGGTGTGGTGCGGGTGGCTTTGCCCCTTGGGCACCCTGCTGGATTGGATCCCGCTTAGAAACTGGAAAAATGCTAGTCCGCTGCCTTCAGAAAAATGGCGGAGTGTAAAATACATCCTCCTGATCACCATCCTTATCGCCGCGATTTTCACGAATATCACCTTATTGGTCCTCGACCCGCTGACCATCCTTTTCCGGACCTTCTCCACAGCCATTTGGCCTGCTCTTGATCAACTGGTCACAGCCGGGGAAATGGCCCTTTATAACATCCCCTTTCTGCAAAGTTCGATAGGACGACTTGACACCTTCCTGCGCCCCAGTATCTTGCCCATCAATCCGGTTTTTTACCGGTATTCGGCGTTGTATGGGGTCATCTTTTTCTCCATCCTGGCACTCAATCTGGCAGCCCCACGGTTTTGGTGCCGGTATCTCTGTCCCTTAGGCGCTTTCTTGGGGCTTTTGAGCAAGGTGGGGTTGATGAAGCACCGGATCAGTCCCAGCTGCCCCGGGTGTGGTATTTGTGAGGATGTTTGCCCCACGGGCGCCATCCAATCAGAGGAAGGTGGTGTCACCAGCGATCCCAGCGAGTGCACAGTATGTTTGGACTGCCTTCTTGAGTGCCCGGGGGACGCGATTTCTTTCCCCTTTGGGTTTTCCATTGCTGAATGGAAACCTTATGACCCGGGGAGGCGGGAAGTTTTGATGGGCTTAGGCGCTTCGATCGTAGGGGTGGGTCTCCTGGGGAGGAGTGCAGTTTCACAGCGGGACCACCCACGCCTTATTCGACCCCCTGGCGTGGTGAAAGACGATTTCAATCACCAGTGCATCCGCTGTGGGGAATGTATTTACGCCTGTCCTACCGGGGCCATCCAGCCTGCGCTTTTAGAAGCCGGTGTAGAGGGTCTGTGGACGCCGGTGCTGGTGCCCCGGTTGGGGTACTGTGACTATTCCTGCCATGCCTGCGGGCAGGTTTGCCCGATGGGCGCCATCCCGGATCTCAGCCTGGAAGAGAAAAAGCAACAGGTGATGGGGAAAGCGTATATCGATCACGATCGATGTATCGCTTGGGCGGATGATGACGATTGTATCGTCTGTGAGGAGATGTGCCCGGTCCCTGAAAAAGCAATCCATCTTGATGAGGTAGAGATCACGGATGAAGAGGGAGAAAAAAAGGTTGTCAAGCGGCCCTATGTCCGGCGGGAGCTGTGCATCGGCTGCGGGATTTGTGAATACAAATGCCCGGTTGCTGGATCGGCTGCGATTCGTGTCTATGTGCCTACCGCTTAAAGCATGATAATAAAAGATGGTGAGAGGGTATACATCCTTCTGACAGGGTTCCTATTCACCTTCTGGTAATTTTCCCCATCCCCCGCCGCCGGGGGTTTCGACGACTAAAATATCCCCAGGTTTGACGTCAAAAGCGGCTTTGGAGCCGATCTGCTTTTCTGCGCCGTCCCGAATGAGCCTGTTGACGCCCCTTTGGCCCGGTTGTCCCTCTTGGAGACCGTAAGGAGGGTTTTTTCGCCGGTCGCTGTTGACGGTCACCTTGGCCGGGGCCAGAAATTTGTAGACGCGCTTGATCCCTTTCCCCCCTCGATATTGGCCTTCCCCGCCTGACCCCTCGCGCAGTTCGTAAGAGAGGATTTGCACCGGCAAAGTATGTTCGATGGCTTCCACGGGGGTGTTTCTGGTGTTCGTCATGTGGCTGTGCCGCCCGCTGAGGCCGGGGCCTTGAGGGCCAGCGCCGTGGCCTCCCCCAATGGTCTCATAAAAGACGAAGGCGTTTTCTCCGGATATCCCGCCAAAGGTCACGTTGTTCATGGTGCCTTGGCTGGCGGCGGGGATGCGCTCCGGGAGCGCCTGTGCCAGGGCGCCTAGGACCACGTCCACGATTCGCTGGCTGGTTTCCACATTGCCCGCGGCGACTGCGGCGGGGAAGGTGGGGTTAAGCACGCTGCGTGGGGGGACGATGACCTCCACCGGTTGGAAGCAGCCGTGGTTCATGGGGATGTCCTCTTCGGAGAGCAAGTGGACGCAGTACCAGGTTGCGGAGTTAACGACTGCCTGAACTGCGTTTAAGTTCCCAGCCACCTGGGGGGCACTGCCCGTGAAGTCGACGGTCATGGATGAACCCTTAATGGAGACCTTGACCTGGATGGGAATATCTTCCGCTGTGGGTTCTGCGCTTTCCAGTGCATCCTGATAAACGTACTCTCCCTCTGGGATGCCCGAGAGGAGGTTCTCCGTCATGCGCTGGGTATACGCCATCAAAGCCAGGGCATGTTCTTGGACGGATTGGGTCCCGTGCTTTTCAATCAATGCTAGCAATCGTCGTTCTCCAATGCGTTGGGCTGCGATTTGCGCCTGAATATCCCCTTTTCTCTCTTCAGGGGCCCGTGTGTTTGCGGTGATGAGGGACAGGATTTCCTCTTTGACCTGACCATCCTCCGCCAATTTGATGGGGGGGATGATCAATCCTTCCTGGTACAGTTCCGTGCTGAGGGGGAGGGATCCCGGCGCCATGCCGCCTACGTCCGCATGATGGGCGCGGCTGGCTACAAAAAACAACAATTCCTGCTCTGCATACACAGGGGAAACCATGGTGATGTCGGGGAGGTGCGTTCCGCCGTGGTAGGGATCATTGAGAATGATCATGTCTCCGGGGCGAATGTTGGGGGTGGATTCGATGGCGCTTTTCACGGAAGCCGGCATGCTGCCCAGGTGGACCGGGATATGGGCTGCTTGGGCCACCATGCGTCCCCGGGCATCAAAAAGGGCGCAGCTGTAATCCTGGCGTTCTTTGATGTTGGGACTGAAGCTGGACCGTTGCAGGGTGACCCCCATCTCCTCAGCGACCGAGGCGAAAAGGTTCCTGAAAACCCCAAGGCTGATGGCATCGACGGTCATGGTTTGTGCTCCAGGATCAAGTTGTGGTACCCATCCACCTGCGCCTTCCAGTGAGGGGGGAGGTAGGTGGTGCTGTCCATCTGGAAGACCAGCGCCGGACCCGAAAAATGAGCCCCCGGCTGGATTAACTCGCGTTTGTAAAGGGAAAAAGTCGCAGGACTTCCACCACCCACCAATCCCTTCTTTTTCCCGATCAAAGCGGTCGAAGCGTCATTCTGTTGCACGGGTTCGGGATCGATGATGGGTTTTGAGATCATCCCCACAGCCTGTAAGCGGAGATTCACGATCTCTACCTCACGATCTGGAAAGCAATGCCCGTATTGGGCTTTGTGAGCTTTATGAAACGTGCTTTCGAGATCGTCAGTGAAGGGGATGGTGAGTTCAAAGGACTGCCCTTGGTAACGGGCATCGACAAGGGGGGTGATCTGGATGGCTTCCTTTGCCAGCCCTTCTCTGCGCAGCTGTTCAAAGGCGGACTGTTTCCTTTCTTCAATCTGGCGTTTTACCTGCGCGAGGGTTTGCCCGGTCAGGATGCTCATCACGGCGTGGCTGGTTTCCATGATGACATCGGACATCAATAACCCGTACGCGCACAACACACCCGGGTGAAGGGGGATCAAGACACGGGGGATCTCCAGCCGTTGGGCTACTTCACAGGCATGGAGCGGTCCCGCCCCGCCAAATGCGGTTAATGTGAAATGGCGTGGATCGTATCCCCGGCCGATGGAGACGCGCCTGAGCGCCCGTTCGATGTTCGCGTTGGTGATCCGGATGACCCCTAAAGACGCTTGCTGGGGTGTGAGGTCCATTCTCTCGCCGAGGGAGGTGAAAGCCTTTTGAGCCTTGTCTAGGTGGAGGGGCATGTCCCCTCCCAGGAAGAAGGCGGGGTCGATCCGTCCCAGCAGGGCATTGGCGTCCGTGACGGTGATGTTTTCTCCGCCGCCGCCATACACGATCGGACCCGGATCCGCACCTGCGCTTTGAGGTCCGACATGGAGTCCGCCAGCCGGGTCCAGGCGGACGATCGAACCACCCCCAGCGCCGATGGTTTCAATATCGATCATCCGGATGCGGAGGGGCAAGCCGTCGATCTCCGATTCCGTGCGGTGGACCCGCTCTCCCGGACAGAGGGAGACATCGGTCGATGTGCCGCCCATGTCCAGGGTGATGACCCTGTCAAAGCCAGCTTGCTGTGCGATGTGAAATCCACCGATCACACCCGCGGCGGGTCCACTTAACGCGGTGTGGATGGACTGCTTCCGGGCCCTCTCTGCGCTCATCACCCCGCCGTCTGAATTCATGATCTGTAGAGAACTCGCTTCCGGAAGCCCCGCCTGAATGTTCTCGAGGTATGCACTCACCACGGGGCGGACGTAGGCTTCCAAGGATACTGTGCTGGCACGTTCGTACTCACGGAATTCGGGGAGGACGTCACTGGAGAGGGATATCTGCCATTCTTTGAGAAAACCCCGCTCCAGAATCCGGGCTTTCAGGCGTCGTTCGTGTTCAGGATGGATATAGCTGTAGAGGAAACATACGGCCGCAGACTCAATGTCAGCTTTCTCCAGCTGGTCCAGAACCCCTCCCACCGCGTCCTCGTCCAAAGGGGTGAGGATGTCGCCCCGGTGGTTCAAGCGTTCGGGGACCTCAAAACAAAGCTGTTCCGGGATCAACGGCGGGGGTAAGTGGGGGTGCAATGCGTAGAGATCTGGTCGATCCTGCCGGCCGATGCTCAAGATGTCTTTGAAACCCTGGGTAGTGATCAGTGCCGTGCGGGCCCCTTTCCTCTCCAGGATGGCGTTGGTGGCCACCGTGGAGCCGTGGATAACCCGTTTGGGTGAAGGGAAACCTTTGGTGTGGAAATGACTTAACCCCTGAAGCAGGGCTTGGGAGGGATCTTGAGGGGAGCTGGGCAGTTTATGGATGGTTAACTGCCCGTTCTGGTTGAGAACCAGATCTGTGAAGGTTCCCCCGATGTCTACCCCGACGTCCATGGTCCCTTCCTTGTCATAGAGTCTGGCATGCCAACCTTAGGAGAAAAAACATACTGAGGGTTCGCTAAGGAGAGGTTTCAGCGTTTTTACTCCCAAAATCCTTTTAGATTATAGTCCATGTTTTTCAAGCTGGGGAAGGCATCCCTGTCTTAGTGTTGGATCGGGATGGGAATCAGGAAGAGGAGATTATAAAGACCGAACAGGATTTTTCCAAATCCGTGCCGCTAAAAAATTTAAGGTTAATGTTTTCATTGGCTCTTGACACCCCTGCTTTTTCTGTGTAAAATTCCTACCGTTAAAATTCAGCAGGAGGTCTATGCACATGCGAACACTCAATCGAATTCTGAACCAAGCCTCCTTGGTTAGGGGAGGGAGTGAATGGTAAGGGCGAAGTGCGCCTGCTGAGAGATGAGTGACAGTTGTTAAACTTTCACAGCCACGGGCAATCTTCGCGAACCCGTGGCTGATTTTATTAATGAATGTGGTTTCACCGGCCGTGGGTTGGATACGCCCCGGCCGGTTTTTATTTTTGATAATGAGGAACCATATTCTTGCGATAAAAAGCGGCGCACAGGCTTTGTGATAAGGTCAAAACGGGAGAAAAAATGTCTCTTAATTGGATTGAAGTCACCCATCTACCTTTTAACGTCCTTTTGCTGCTCGAGAGAGAGCAAATCAGCTGGTTGCCAGGTTGGGTGCCGGAAGAGGACCTGGGTATCGCTTTGCACGCGAACCCTTGTGTGGCCTGGTATTTAAAGGAAAAGTGTCCCGATATCAAAACATGGGTGGAGCAGGTGCTCTCCCAGGCGGAGGAAGTTTCCGATCCGGAACAGGTTCGGGAGGCTGAGATCGAGGTTATGAATACGATCAATGACCTCTTGGTGTATGTGGTCGATCCCGCGCTGTACGATGAGCTGCCTTTCCTGGGTTGGGATTCCGAGGAGCTGTCCGGGCTGGTTGATTTCGAGGGGAGGGACGTGATCGATGTGGGCGCTGGTACAGGCCGCTTGGCGTTTGTGGCTGCCGAGGAGGGGGCCCATGCTGTGTTCGCAGTAGAACCCGTGGGCAACTTGCGCCGTTATATGAAACGGAAAGCCCACGGGCGTGGTCTCAGCAACCTCTTCCCCGTGGACGGTTTGATCACCGATATCCCCTTCCCGGATGATTTCGTTGACGTCTGCATGGGCGGGCATGTTTTCGGTGATGCGCCTGAAGAGGAGCACGGGGAGATGGTCCGGGTCACCAAACCTGGGGGGATGGTGATCCTTTGCCCGGGAAACAACGATCGCGATGAGGGATGGCATGATTTCCTTGTTGAGATGGGGTTCGCATGGTCCAGATTCCTGGAACCTGAGGATGGATGGAAACGGAAGTATTGGAAGAGGGTCTAATGCCAGGAAGAGCGCCCAGGAGGGGCGATTTCTGGCTATATGAGGGTTAAATCATGAGTGAATATACAGCAACTGCAAAAGAAGAACCGTTACTCAGCAATTTGTTAAAGCTGTTCATGGTAGCGATGGTGCTGGCGAACATCGCCGGCAACATGTATGGGTCCCTGCTTCCCCTGTACCTGAAATCGCTCAACGCCAGTGTCGTCCAGGTGGGGTTGTTTTTCACGATCTCACGCATCATCCCCCTGGTGTTGCAGATTCTCGGCGGGTGGATATCAGACACTTTGGGGCGATTGCGGAGCATTGCCATGGGCAGCGTGGCCGGAATGTTTTCTTATGTTGGTCTGATCCTAGCTCCCACCTGGCAGTGGGTGCTGTTGGGGGAGGGGATGGGCGCCATCACGCGGTCTTTAATTGGTCCCAGCTTCAGCGCTTTCATCGCTGAGCAATCTTCAGAAGAAAACAGGGCCCGGGTGTTTGGGATCACCGAGAGCATTTTCATGCTTGTGGTGGTGATCGGGCCGCCCCTGGGGGGCTGGTTGGCGGACGCATATGGTTTCAAAATGATGCTTATAGCTTCCGGTTTGCTGTATTCAGTGGCCGCTGTGATCCGGATCAGCATGGCCCGAACCGCAGCCAAAGGGTCGGAGGCGAATCCGGAAAAACTGTCCATCAGCAATCTCAAGAGTAAGCTGGGCGCCATGGGCGGCCTGCTCTTGGCGGGTGGGGTGATGACCTGGATTTTGATCACGGACGGCGTGCGGGACATCGCTTTCACGATGTCCTTCACCTTAGAGTCCCTCTACCTGGAAGAGGTGGGTGGGTTGTCCATGCGCCAGATTGGGTTATTGAGCTCCGTATTTGGAGTCTTTAATATGATCACCACCATCCCGGCCGGAAGGCTTGCCGATAAAAAAGGGGAGAGGGTGGCCATCGTCAGCGGGTTCTTGCTGACCTTTGTCGCTTTGCTCGTCTTCTTGAATGTGACCACCTTTGCGGGGTACGCCATCGCCTGGGCGTTCTTCGGAGTGGGTGTCGGCCTGATGTCCCCGGCTTACCAATCCTTGACCAGCAAAGTGGTTCCGGAAAAGCTCCGGGGGACAGCCTTTGGGTTGCTGCACAGCAGCCTGGGATTGTTCTCCCTCCCGGCGCCGGCTATCGGAGCCCGGCTTTGGGATCGATATACTCCCCGCACACCCTTCATGATCACGGCGGTGATTTCTTTGTTTACAGTCATCCCCGCTTGGTTCAAGTTCAGGGTTCCTGAAGAGAAGGATGGGGAGTCCAAACAGGCCGAGGAGTAAGTCCGGAATCAAGTTTCTAGGTGAAAAAAAGCGCTTCGAATATGCTTTTTTACGTATGTTGGAGGAATCATGCAAACGAATCATGTTGGAGTAAGAGAGATAAACATACCTCGGTGTCCTGATATCCCGGGTTTGTCCTTCCGGTATTTTCAGGGAAAATCCGATTACCAGCTCATCGTGGATGTTTTCAATCAATGTAAATGGGTCGATGGTGAGGAATACACCATGACTCTGGAGAGCATCGGGCACCATTACGACCATTTGGAAAGATGTGATCTCTCGACGGATATGGTCTTCATCAGGGTCGATGATGAGGTGGACGGATATGCCAGGGTGGGCTGGTATCCAGAGGATTCGGGCGACCGGATCTATTATTCCCTGGGATGGATCCTTCCTGATTGGAGGAGAAAGGGGATCGGCACCAGTGTGCTCTTGTTCTGTGAAAACCGCCTTCGCCAGATCGCTGCGGAGCATCCGCCGGAGTGCAAGAAATTCTTCCAAGCGGAGTACAATGACCAGCGCCTGGATGTGGAACGGTTGCTGAAGGGATTTGGCTATCAGGACACCCGTTGGTTTTATGAAATGTCGCGGCCCATCGATGCCCCCCTCCCTGAGGTTTCACTTCCTGCGGGGTTGGCAGTTCGCCCCGTAACTGAAGACCGCTTTAGGGACGTGTTCGAGGCCCAGGATGAAGCTTTTCGAGATCACTGGGGACATGTCAATGCCACGGAGATGGATTACAAGGCCTTTCTTTCGGATCCCATGTTCGATCCCAGCCTGTGGAAAGTGGCCTGGGATGGCGAGGAAGTGGCAGGCATGGTTCTTAACTTTCTCAACAAGGAAGAGAACGAGGAGTATCATCGCAAGCGGGGGTATACAGAGAATATCAGCGTCAGGCGCCCTTACCGGCGCCGGGGGTTGGCCCGGTATCTTTTGGTGAAGAGCATTGAGATGTTCCGGGATATGGGTATGGAGGAGACAGCTCTGGGGGTGGATGCCCAGAATCCCAATCAGGCGTTAAACCTCTATGAGGGCGTTGGATATCAGGTGAGGAAGAAATACACCACCTGCAGGAAACCGCTTGTCCTCTAAGGGCCTGGGGAACGCTCTCCCTGCAAGGATCTTTCTCTGAGATAGAAAAAAACGGCCCTCCGCTTTTCACCTCGGTGGATCGCGGAGGGCCGCTTCTATGCCGTTAGCCAGAGGTCGCAGATTGGACGAAATCGCTCAGGTCCTTTTTGAGTTTGACCAAGGAAGGGTGATGGATGTACATCATGTGACCGGCCTGGTAATACGCCATGGTGATGTTCTCCTCGAGGGAGGGATCGATGTGCAGATGGTTGAAGGTGTGTTCGGTCGCGAAGTAGGGTGTAGCCAAGTCAAAGTAGCCATTGGCGACGAACACTTTCAGGGATGGATTGAGTGCCATGGCTTTCCGCAGCGTTTCAGCGACGTTGACATACTGGTTGGCGAATTCATCGAAGTCCCATGATTCAGAGAGATTGGTTAATACCTCGTAGGGAAGATCCTGTTCAAAGGCCAGCTCTTTGCGCACATAGTCATTGAGGACGGCAGTGAAGGGACCTTGAATGGCTTTATAACTGGGATCAAACTCAAATTTCTCCCCGGCAGCGTCACGGTCCATGCCTTTAAAACGGGCATCCAGGCGGCCCACGGTGCGCCTTTCCTCCCGTAACAGCTCCTTCACGAAACGGTAAATGTTGATCCGCAGATTGGTTTGATCGATATATTCTTTGGAAAGGCCCGTATAACGGGATAATTTTTTGATGATCCGGTCTTTCTCTTGTTCAGAAAGGGTAGAACCTTTGAACAAAGCCAGGGCATATTCATTGGCGGCGAAGTGTTCGACCTCATCCAAAGTCTCCCTGAGATCGGATTGAAGACTGTCCTCCAAACGCTGGTGGTACCAGGCGGTGGCAGCGTAAGTGGGGAGGAAGAGGATGTAGGGGAGGTCATTGCCCGGGTTGAAACGGGTGCTTTGGAAGTTAAGCACCGTGGAAACCAGCATCACGCCGTTAAAGTACATGCCATGGCGATCTTGGAGGTAACCGGAGAGTTCCGCTGCCCGGGTGGTGCCGTAACTTTCTCCGATTAAAAATTTCGGCGATGACCAGCGCTTGTACCTGGTAGTGAAAAGGCGAATGAACTCTCCCACGGATTTGACGTCTTTTTTGACGCTGTAAAATTGTTTGGCTTCCTCACCGGGGACCGGTCTGCTGTACCCTGTACCGACAGGATCGATGAAGACAAGGTCCGTCTCATCCAGCAGGGAGTATTCGTTTTCAACCATCTGGTAAGGTGGGGGGAGGAGGTCATCGACATCGCCCATCTTCACGCGGCGGGGTCCGAGCACGCCGAGATGAAGCCATACGGAGGAGGACCCCGGGCCACCGTTGAAGGAGAAGGTGAGGGGTCGTTTGCCGATGTCCTCGACATCGTTTTTCGTATAGGCTATGTAAAAGACGGACGCCTTGGGTTTTTCACCGCTCTCTTCCTCTTCCTCTTTGAGGATCATCGTCCCTGCAGTAGCGGTGTAGGCGATTTTTTGGCCGTCTATGGTCACCGTGTGTTGGGTTTTCGAGACCATCTCCTCAGGGATTTTGGGCGTATCCACGCTTTTCTCTTGTTTCTCCTTTTCTCGGTGATTTTCATGTTTCGACATCAGGGTTTCCTTTTCGTTCACTTTTTGTCATTTAATTTCGCGTCATAAGTGAATGCGGTTCGTTCTTCGCTGCGATCCGTCGCGGGCGGGGGTAGGGGAGAGAGGTCCGAGATCTGATGGTAAAGTTCAGGGGTGAGATCTATCTCCACTGAGGCCAAAGAATCCTCCAGTTGTTCCACGTTCCGGGCTCCGATGATCGGGGCTGTGACAGCGGGATGGGCACTAACCCAGGCGACAGCCAGGCTGGCCGGGGAGAGACCGTGGTCTCGCGCCAAGTCGCTGAATTGATCCGCGACTTTGTAATACCAATCTTCCCCGTAACGGGTCTGGTACATCTCATTTTCTACCAGGCGACCCGATTCAGGGCGCTTGCCGGGCCCGTACTTTCCAGTCAGCAATCCCCCACCGAGGGGGCTGTAGGGGGTGACAGCGAGGTTTTCCGCTTCCGCCAAGGGGAGGATTTCCACCTCTGCCTGCCGTTTAACCAGGTTGTACATGGGTTGGATGCAAGCGAAAGGCGCCAATCCTTCGCGCTCAGAAATCCCTAACGCCTTGGCGATCTGCCAGGCTGCGAAGTTGCTGGCGGCCGGGTGGAGGATTTTCCCTTGGGAGACCAGGTCGTCCAGGGCCCGGAGGGTGACCTCCAAAGGGGTGTTTTCATCGAAACGGTGGATGAAATAAAGGTCGATGTACTCTGTGTCCAGGCGGCGCAAACTGTCCTCGACAGCCTGCATGATATGGCGGCGGGAGGCACCCCGGGCGTTGACATCCTCAGCCATGGGAAAATACACTTTGCTGGTGATGACCACTTCGTCCCGGCAATCTTTGATGAGCTTTCCTAAGATCCGTTCCGCTGTGCCTTTTTGATATACATTGGCGCAGTCGAAGAAGTTAATCCCAGCCTCGCGGCAGCGAGAAAACATCGCGGCCGAGGTTTCCTCATCAGCGATTCCCCCAAATGACATCGTTCCAAAACACAGTTCGGATACCTGTATCCCCGTATTACCCAAGTATCTCATCTTCATACGTTTTCTCCCCATGTAAATAGCGGCATGTTTAAGTAAGCATATGTATAGTAACATGAAAAGAGGGTGCCAAAGGATAGGGAGGTTTCCCAACCAAGCATGATCTATTTGGAACACGGGTATCATGATCTTCTATGTTCAGCAGGGTCGCTGCTGATCTCCATGTATAGTAGGATACAATTTAAAGGTATGCCAGTGTGGTGCATCTGAACGCAGTAAAGGAGATCCGTGTGAGTCAGAAAAGGATGATCCCACCTAAAGAATCCACCAGAGAATTCTACAAAGAAGGCAAAACCATCCAAGGGTACTCTTTATTTGATTTTCTGCATGGGTATGTATATGGCCGCTGGCCTTATTTTTACATTGGGATTGGAACGGGAGAACATCCGCTGGCGAAGATCTTCGTCCCTTTGTTTAATTTTTTGACCCGCATATTCGGC
>JAWLER010000045.1:0-13996 GCA_041686005.1 Anaerolineales bacterium
GACGTTCGGGAGGGTTTTATTGGTCTTTCGGAGGTGGCAGAAAATAGAATTACTCTGTAAATTTTGAATTCAGTTGTCCAAAATCATTGACACATTCCGTGGGACGGATGCAGGGACAGCATTTGGCTGAGGGGTGTTTTGGGTCCGATGCCGGCAAGGGTACCTGGGTGATTTTTGCTCTGTTTATGTGATAAATATCACCTGCACAGCGTGAGGATGTACTGTGCTAAATGGGGGCTTTGATTGTTATGATTGTGGGTAGAGACGGGAGATAAATTACTCCCAATTTATCACTGTTTCCTCCTTTGGCGAATGCCTCCGCTAAACAGCCCTCACTGCTTTAGCGGGGGCTTTCACTTTTAAATTGGCAGGGTATGCTGGGAGCTTAGGCCGGTGGAGTGTTGTCTGTGATCAGCCTCGAAGTCCACATCGGGATGATCCATTTAGGTGTTCTGATCGTCACCTCTTGGTAATTTCAAAGAAACCAGCGTTGATGAGGGCAATCGAAGCGAACTCTGAAATGGTTTCGATGATCTTTTGGGTACTTTTCGAGAAGGGATGGGGCTCTTTCCTGATCAAAACAATCGTCCCCAATAGGCTATCGTGGACGAATAAGGGCACACCCAATACCACTTTGCCCAGCTTTGAGATCTCTTTCTTGCGGCTTTTCACCTCTTTCAGGTTGAGGGTTTCTCTGGCCTCCATGACCAGGTCGCTGATGCCATCGTCCCAGGGTTTATTGAGAACGGTGGAGAGAGAATTAGGCAGGTTGTTGTAATATCTCAAGGATAATTTTTTGTTGTCAAATTCTCTGAGCATTAACCAACCTCGGTCTGCTTTGGAGACATACACAGCACCGTCGATGATTTTTTGATACAAGCTTTGCGGGTCTTTCGTGGCGACCAGGGTTTTGGCAATCCCGATCACCTTGGTGAGGTCCTTGATCCTGTCTTCAAGGTATTTAATCTTGTCCTGTGCTTGGGCAGGAAGAGCAGTTGGGGTCTGTTGGGTTTGTTTTGTTTTCAGCACACGTTCTACAGCGGAGACGACTTCCGTTTCTTTAAGGGGTATTTTGAGATAATCCACCGCGCCAAGGCGGAAGGCCTGGATAGCTTCTTTTTCCATTCCCTCCTCGGCCAGGATGATCACCGGTGCTTCTATCCCTTGGGAAGAAAGGGCCACCAGCATGTCCTTTCCGCTCAACCCGGTTAAGTTGATGTCTGCGATGATGATATCCGGTTTGGTTGTCATCGCCTGAGCAATACCTTCTGATGCATCCGGGGTCGAATAAACGCGATAACCAAGGGGTTTTAAAATCTGGTGTTCAATTTGCTCTCGTATCTCAGGGTTTTCCTCGACAACTAGGATATGCACCTTTTGGTTTTGCATTTGAATCGTCTCCCAAAGAGGCATCTTGGCATATTGTGATTAAATCATAACATGATTTTCCGCTTCCCTCTTTTCGTCCTTTCAGGCAGGCGGTCGCGTTTGTAGCTTTCTAATGGCTGAGGAGCAAATCCGATTTCCGAGTCTGGATCTCAGAAAATGGAGAATGACAGGCTGGGAAACGAATTCCTGCGGGCCGTGTTCTATCATTAACAATCTATAAAAAGAAACGTCACCAAAATGGTTTCGATTTATAATAGGTTTATGCATTAGCAGAGGAATAGGGCTGGAAAGCGTTTGTTTTTATTCGTGTTAAGGGCCAGGCGTCTTTCAAGGAGAGAGCGAGGGCGTTATTCTACCGTTGATCTAAAAATTTCAATTGTTCAAATTTAGTATATGGGATGACATATGAAAACAAGACTGCATAGTTTGGTATTTGTGTTGATCGTTGCATTGATGGCTTCTTCTTGTATTGTCGATACTCAGCTAAGCCAGCCCACAAATACACCACATCAGGTCCAGGCCACGGCTACTGAAGAAACCGTCGTGGTCGATGAGGACGAGAGGATCGTTCCGTTTGAAGCTGGCGATTTAACTGCTCTTTACGAGAAGGTCAATCCCAGCGTCGTCTCTGTTCGGACCATTACGGAGTCTGAAGGGGGGTTTGAGGGTGGCGGGTTGGGGACTGGTTTTGTGTGGGACGAGGAAGGCCATATCGTCACCAACTTTCATGTGGTGCGAAATGCGACGGATCTGGAAGTAGATTTTCCCTCTGGTTTTAAGACCCGAGCTGATGTAATTGGCACGGATCCAGATTCAGACCTCGCTGTGTTGGCATTGGAAAACTACCCCCCCACTATTACACCGCTAGATCTGGGTTCGAGCAGGGAATTACAGGTTGGTCAAATTGTGGTCGCCATTGGGAATCCGAAGGGTTTAAAAGGGACCATGACCTTTGGTATCGTTTCAGCTTTAGGTCGGACCCTGGATTCTCTCCGGGAGGCACCCGGCGGCGGTGTGTTTGCTACGGGGAATATCATCCAGACGGACGCGGCCATCAATCCAGGCAATTCCGGCGGGCCCCTGCTGGACATGAGTGGCAAAGTGATCGGCATTAATTCAGCCATCCAAACCAGCAGCATTGATTTGACCGGTCAGCCCGTGAATTCAGGATTGGGGTTTGCCATTTCTATTGACCAGGCGAAGAATGTCGTCCCTGATCTGATTCGGGAAGGTGAACATGAATCCCCTTATGTCGGCATACGCGTTCAAAGCGAGATCACCCTTTTCACACAAGAGGAACTTGACCTGCCCCGGTCTACAGGGGTGTATGTGCTTGAGGTGACGGAGGGGAGTCCAGCGGATGAAGCGGGGTTGGTGGGAGCGTTGGATGATGTTGAAGTTCAGCTTGAAGACTTAGAGACAATGGAGGTTTATCGTGGTGGGGATCTGATCATCGCCATTGATGAACAGCCAGTGCAAAATTTTGATGATTTTATGGGCTATCTACTGGCCTATAAAAAACCTGGCGATACCATTGAGCTGACCGTTCTTCGGGGGGACGAGGAGGTAAACCTTGAATTAACGCTTGGCAGCCGTCCAGATTAAATAGGGGTTGGATCATCCCCGGCAGATATTTTGACCATTGAAAAGGAGCGAGCCATGTTTACGAAACAAGATCTCAAGTTGTTGTTGGACTATCGCCCTCAAACACCCGTTCTCAGCGTGTATCTAAATACCAATCCGGCTGAGCACACGACAGATGATTGCAAACTCCAACTTCGCTCTTTGCTCAAGGACATTGATTTGGCCGACGATGTGGAAGCTGTCAGAGAATATTTTGATTATCAATATGATTGGATGGCCCATCGGAGCGCTGTGGTTTTCTCATGTGCAGAAGATGACTTTTTCCAATCCATCCCTTTGGCTGTGGATGTCAGAAACCAAGCTCATGTTGAGGACCAACCTTATATCAAACCCTTGGCCAGTTTGTTTGACGCCTATTTGGGTTATGGTGTGATTCTGATCGATCAGCAGAAAGCTCGCTTTTTCTCTTTTCACTTGGGCGAATTAGGGGGTGAAGAGATCTTCTCAGGGCGGGAGGTGCAGCGCCTGAAACACGGTGGGGGATCTCAGACCACGGGGAGAAGAAGTGGCGATGTCGGCGATGCTGAATACTCAGATAAAGTCAGTGATCGGAACATGAGAGAAGCTGCCAAACGCGCCAACAGGTTCCTTAAAAAACATGATGTTCGTCGCGTGTTGATTGGTGGAACAGAGAAGAACGTCTCCACCTTCCGAGAGTATCTCCCCAAGTCATGGCAAAGTTTGATTGTGGGCACATTTCCCATGGATATGAATGCCAGTTACAACGAGGTTCAAAAACGCGCCTTGATTATTGGAAAAGAGGCGGAAGAAAAACGAGAGGAAAAGCTGGTGGAGGCTGTGATCACGGAGGCGGCCAAAGGGCGAAATGGGTTGTTGCGATTTGATGAAATCCTCAGCGCGGTCCGTGAAGGCCGCGTGCAAACCCTTCTTGTCAATGAAGGATTCATTCAACCGGGGTATCAATGTGCGGGCTGCGGTTACATCACCACCCAGGAGTTAACTTCCTGTCCCTTCTGCTCGGAAACGTTCCAGAAAATCGATGATGCGGTTGAAATGGCGGTCCGGGAAGTCTTGCAGGCGGGTGGGAGCATCGAGGTATTGGAGAGCAACGAAGCGTTGGCGGAGCATGGAGGCATTGGGGCCTTGTTGCGGTACTGAACGCATTGGAAATGGATGTGTGAAAAAGCAGCCCTATAATGAAAGCGGGGTTGCTTTTTTATTAAGGCGTCCGTTGGTACAGACGGCGGTAGATGGAAAAAATCTCCGCGATGCTTTTGATATACTCCCTGGTTTCCTCAAAGCGGATCGATTCTAAGAAAAGGTCGTAATCCTCCCCAGCGGCGTCCAGCCATTTGGAAGCGTTGCCGGGGCCCCCATTGTACGCCGCCAGCGCTGCATAGATATTTCCGTCAAAATAATTACGCTGATAACTCAAATAGCTGGCCCCGTAGGTGATGCTCACTTTAGGCCGGTAAAGGTCATCCTCTGTGTAATTGGGCGGCCACCCGGCCTTTTCCGCGATATCCCGCCCTGTGGAGGGGATGATTTGCATCAATCCCCGGGCGCCTGCTGACGAACGGACGAACCCTTCAAACAAGCTTTCCTGGCGGATGACACTGAATAAAAGGAGGGGGTGTAAGTTATAAGCTTGACTCGCCGGGAAGACCAGCTCTTGGTAGTAATTACCAAAGCGAATACGGTTAAAATACATGGGCGCGTTCATGGTTTCAGCGTCGCTCATATCCGCGCTGTTGAGGACCTGACGGGCAGCGTAGATAGCGGAGCGGTACAACCCAATCTCTAAGAAATAATTCGCCAATCGGTAACTGCTCGCCGGGTCAAAATCCACCTCTTTTCGCAGGATCTCAAACTCTTTGCGCGCTTCATCGTACTGGTTTAGATTCCAAAGTTCTGTGCCCCGGATCAAGCGAGGATCGTCCGCCAAGGCGCCCAGCGAGGAGAGGTTGGTTTCCTGCGGAATGGGGAAGGCGGCGCGCATCCACTCTTCCGCCTCCCGTTTTTCCTTTTCTATGTCGTACCCGAAATCGTAATCTTGCGGAGGTTGGAAAGGTTCTCTTCCCTGAAGGAGATCCCGAGCGCGTTCACTGTAATATCCGGTTGGATCCACGTTCGCTGCTCTGCTCCAGGCTGATTGAGCAGCTTCGTTATTCCCCAGGGTCTGATGTATTTTTCCGATCCAGAAATAGGCTTGGGCTTCCTCTTCGATATTCTGGGAAGCCTGCTGATAGAGGTTGAAAGTGGAAAGGGCCTCAGAGGTGGCATTCATCCGCGCATACATGATGCCCTCTAGAAAGAGGGCTCTATTTGCATAGGAAGATGTGGGGTATTCATTATAAACACGTTTCCAGAGCGAGGCTGCTTGCTCTAATTTTCCCTCTCGTTCGCTCACGCTGGCCGCATCGAAAAGGAATTCCGGGGCACGCCCATGATAGGGATTGATGTCGACAAATTCCAGCAAAGTTTGGACGGCTTCCGGGTATTGGTTCAAATAGGCCCATTGTGTGTATGCTGTGAATTCCCATGCCTCATCCCAGTAAGCATGGTCAGGATGGTTGTCGATCAAAAGGGACCAGGAGGCAAGGGCGTTCTGGTATGTGTTTACAGCAGCTTGGTATTCTCCTGATTGGTATTGTGTTGCTCCAATTTTATAGTAGGCGAAGCCTTTGTAATAATATGCCAAGCCCGGGTCTTCCGCTTCAGGGTCTTCCAGGTAGCGATTAAAGGCATCGATTACCAAAGTGTATTGGCCGGCGTAGTAATCCACCAGCCCTCGATCAAGTTCGTTGACAGGGTACCCCCGTTCGACAAGTTCGACCAGCGCCAGATAAGCATCATAGGATAGTGGATACTTGATAACGGCATCCAGGTAGGCCGCTTGCGCCTGGTCCTCCTGATCGAGTTCATCGTAGGTCTGGCCGATTAGATAATCCGCGCTGGCTTTTGTGTAATCATTGCTTGTCTGGTTGTAGACTTCTTTGAAGATGACCAGGGCGGAGTCATAGTCCTCCAGCGCTTGATAGCTCCGGCCTATTTTTATTTTCAAGAGGGATCCATCCTTAAGGCTGGGCGCTGAGATAGCTGCTGAATACGCTTCGATAGCTGGCACATACTGCTCCGCAGCATATAGGGCATCCCCCCTTTTTTCCTGGACAAAGGCATCGATGATTCCGGGTTTGACAGCGAGGTACGCTGCGTATGCTTCCGCTGCTTCAATGTTTCGGCCCAGCCGGGCATAGGTTTCAGCGAGGAAAAAATGAGCTTGAGATAGGTGGGACTGGCTGGGAGAGGAGGAGATAAGGTTTCGTAAGGCATCTAATGCTTGCGAAAATTCCCCTTGTTGGTAATAGGTCTTTCCTAACCCGAGCAGCGCTCGATGACGATTTTCTGTTGACTGAGCGGTTTCCAGTGTTTCGTTGTAAGCAGTGATGGCTTTTTCCCAATCTCCGTAGAAATAAAATTTGTCGCCGGGGATTTGACTCTGGGAAGGAGGAACGATGGGTGTGGATGTGGGACGGGGGGTGAAGGTGGGTAAAGGGCTGGGGGTGAGTGTGGGTTGGGGAAGGGGATCTGGTTGAGAGGGTCTGGGATGGGTAAGGAGATAGGCAATGCCGATGGCGATTGTGCCTAGCGCGATGATCAGTATGGTAAACCGGTAAGAATGTCTCTTCATGAGGGGGTTGTATCACATCGTGAAGTAAGCTTCAGGATGGGTTGAACATGATCTTTGTGTTCTGTCGATACGGATGTGCTCACAATGGGTCTTATTTTACTATGGAATAAGTCCTCCGATATCATCTGACATCATTTCCTGGGGTTTGCTATATGGTCCACTCGCCATGGACAATACCCATGAGGAACCATGACATGTCTTCTTTCTTAAAAACCAGCCGCAAACTCCTCCAGTCCATACCGCCATATTGAGGATCTATCTCGGGATAATGGTATTCGACGAAAACAGCCTGGGGATAGAATTCATGAATGTTGTTGATGGCATTCCCGGTCCCGATGATTTGGTTGAAACCGATCATTTCTGCATGAGCGAAGTCCACATCGTAGATAAACCTCTCGTAATATTGGGAAAAGGTCATGCGGATCGGTTTTCCCGATCCGTCGAACTGCCCCCACTGGTATTGGGTATTGTCCGCTAAAAGCGTGCTGATCTCAGAGGGGCAAAATACCAAATCCTGGGGCTGGATCGTGGGATAAGGGGAAAATCGCAGGCACATGTCGGGGTGGACGTAGCCAACCAATGTCGAGAAATCCTTTTCTTTGATGGATTGCAGGACCTGGTTGCTTACCTCCAGGAGTTGAGGGTCCGCCTGCCCGACTTGCTTTGCCAGGTAATGAGAGTTGACCCAGCCTTGCTGTCCCTGGTAATGTACAGGGACCCATGGTGAACCGCCAACCTCGACACTTTTGCCAACGACTTCGATGTCCGTTCCATAGGGAGGGATGGTACCGACACGGGGGTTTTCGACGCCTGGTCCCTCCCGGATGTTGAGCACATCATCTTTCTCGACTCCGACCACGGCATGCGGATTGGTCGGGACCGCGGTGGATGTCGGGGAAGGAGAGGGGGTGGGTGTAGGGGCTGTTGTATGTTGGGGAGATGCCGTGGGTTGAAGGCCCGGTGTATTTGTAAAGGAAGGGGTCGTTTCATCGTCGGTCACCATTGTGGGGGCCATGGTCTCCGTGGGGGATGGTTCCAAGCTGCCGGTGCAGCTGGAAAACAGGAGAATTGTTGAGATGGTGAGTATGATAGGTTTGAAAGAGCGGATTTTCATATTTTATTTCACTTTTTCTTGGAAATAAGTGCAAATATCGCGCAGCGGACAGATAGGGCACTCGGGCTTGCGGGCTTTACATATCTCCCGGCCCAGTTTGATGAGGTTCAAATGAACGGCATAATATTGCTCGGGTGAAAAGACCTTTTCTAAAAAGGGGTGTGCTTTTTCCGCGTTCATTTTGGGAGGGCGGAGACCGATGCGCCCTGTCACCCGGTGGACATGGGTGTCTACTGGGAAGGCCGGCCTTTCATGGGAGAAAAGGAGGACAATGGCCGCTGTTTTTGGCCCTACCCCTTTCAAGCCGGTAAGCCATTCTTTTGCTTCGCGTACGCTCATCGCATTCAGAAAATCCAAGGATATCTCCCCTTCCCGTTCTGTGATCTCCTGGAGTGCTTCTTTGATGCGCGGCCCCTTTTGGTTCGCAAGCCCCGCGATTTTGATGGCCTCGACGATTTCCTCCACGGGTGCGTCCCGGACTTCATCCCAGGTTGAAAACCGTTTTGTCAGGTTTTGAAAAGCTCGATCCCGATTGGTATCATTCGTATTTTGGCTGAGGATGGTGGATACCAACTCATCGACAGGTGAGAGGTGAGGGCGCCATTCTGGGGTTCCATAGTGGGCGATTAATCGCCGGTGGATTTCTTCAGCCAGGGCTTCAGGGTTCATATGGCTTACCATTCTAATTTAAAGGACGGTTCTCCATGTCCGACCACGATGTTTCGGTAATTGATCAGGGTTTGTCGAGGATGGTATTCAGGTAGTTTTTCCAATTCATCTTCGGAAAGAGCTGTTAATTGCCTCAAGACTTCTAAGACCACGGGGGCTTTTGCGCGCTTGCCGCGGTCCCCGTCCGCGATTTTCAGAGTGATGCCCACCCCTTGAGAGCCGTTTTCCAAAGCTCCCGGGGGGATGCCAATTCCCTGATAGGCTTCTGCGCCGGATTTAGCGATGACCTTGCCTGCAGCGATGTCCATTAACTTCGTATCCAATCGGTCCGGACCGCCAACCATAAAAGGATGGGCGGTCATGGACCTGGTGATCGTCTGGCAGGCTTTTTTCGTTTCAGGGGAAAGCTCTCCTGGATCTACGAGCCGTGCCCAAGCGAGGGCCGCATTGTAGAGCGGTACAGCGAAGGTGGGAACCGAGCAACCGTCCGTACCCAAGTGGACCTCCTCGATTTCCAAATCGCACATCTCACTGAGGGCCTGGAGGATGTTTTGTTGAACCGGATGATCTATTTCGAGGTAAGTATCTATGGGAGCGTTGATGAGTTTAGCGTGGGCGATCATACCTGTGTGCTTTCCAGAGCAGTTATGTCGGTTTGAAGTGGGTTCTTCTCCGCGCTCTTCCAATTGCTGGCGGGTTGCTTTGTGGTAAGGGGGGTGGGTGCCGCACATCAAATCTGCTTCTGTTATGCCGATTTTTTTCTGGAGTTCTCCAAGCACCTGAACATGTTCATCGGTCCCGGAGTGGGAGGAGCAAATCAGAGCGATCTCCTGGTCTGTGAGATGGTATTTCTGATCCCCACCTCGAGCGATGAAGGGGAGCGCTTGGAATGGTTTCGCCGTGGAGCGCAGGTAAGTTGTGGTTTCTGGGTCGCCATGAGAAGCGATCAGATCTCCTCTGGCGTTCACCACCGCGATGGCTCCATAGTGGATTGACTCCACGATCTCTCCTCTTGTGAAATGGTAAATGGGTTGATAGGGGCTTTGATCCATGAGCTTGTCCGTCCTTATAATGTGCTCGGCCTGGATTCATCGCTAATAGATCCAGGCCAAGAGGTGTGTTTGGGGGAAAAGGTGAGGGAAGTTTTATTTTTTATTTTCTGCATCTTGATAATAAGTATTCATGTAATACTGGTATAAGCCGTGCTGAAGTCGTTGTTTATAGAATTCCCGATCTTCTTTGGTGGGTTTGAAATCGTCCAGGAAGGTGCCGGCCAGTTCAGCCACATCATCGGGGGAGGCATCTTTCCCAGCGAGTTTGTCGACTCGTTTATGGATCTTCCGGAGCGTTTTCTTCTGGTCTTTTATAAGGGTAGGGTCAATTTCCCCCCCACGGCCGCTGATGATCGTGTATTCTTTGTATGTATTTGTGAGCAGGAGATCTAGCGTATCGATCCAAATTTCTAGGTTTGCTTTCCCCAGGAAAGGGGGACCTTTGACGACAGCAGCATCCCCGATAAAGACCACTTTTTGGGAAGGGATGATCACCCAACTAGCCCCTGGTCTTGGACCCGGATGATGTTCGACCACCACTGTGGGTTCGCCCCAGTGAAATTTGATGCGTTTGTCGTAACAGATATCTGGGACCACCCACTGTAACCCGGTAGTTTCAGGGTATTTTTCCCATACAGCACCGCTTTCCGGCAGCTGTCCCCGGAAGATGGAGGAGTATTCTTTAAGGGTTTTTGTCGCATCTTTATGAGCCAGAATGGAACATTCCAGCCCGTTGGCTCCGATCGTTCTATCCGGGTGGTCATCCAAGCAGATCAGCATTTTATGGATGGTGCCACTGCTCCGGTTCATGAGGGTGGATTTCCAGGTCTGGGCGTCTTCCGGTCTGAGGGGGGTATCTATGAACAGCATGCCTCCGGGGAGAAGAATGGCTCCCAAGGTGGGCCCCGGATATGAATTTTCGTAATAGATCCCAGGTTGTACTTCCTGCATCCTTACTCCTTGAAGCTGAGTGATTAAGTTTCTTCAGGGGACGGGGTCAGGGGAAGGGTGAAATAGAACAACGAACCCCCCTCTGGTGGGGTTTCAACGGATATCTTCCCGCCATGCCCTTCCACAGCCAGGCGGCAAAACGCCAATCCCAGCCCTAAACCCTTTACTCGCTCATTGGTATCTAGGCGAATGAATTTGTCAAAGATCTTGTCCTTTTGATCGGGGTCAATGCCGGGGCCGGTATCGTGAACCCAAAAGCGGATGTTTTCTTGATCCGTTTCAGCACCGACCTCGATGGCCCCTTGGGGTGGGGTAAATTTGATGGCGTTTTCAAGCAAGTTTATGAGAACGCGTTCGATCATATCCCGGTCTGCCATCACAACGGGGAGGTCTTTCGGTACGTTGATGGAAAGATCCTGTTCTTTGTTCATGGCGTGAGGGATCATGGCCTGGTAAGCGCTCTCAGCCAGGAGATAAGGTTTAATAGGCTCCTGTGCGGTGATCGGTTGTCCCTTTTCGAGGCGATTGATATCGAGCAGTGATTTGGTAAGCCGCTGTATCCGCTGAGTGGAACGGGTGGCGATGTCGAAAAGGGATTTGATCTCTTCGTCTTTCTCCACCGGGAGGAGCGCTTCCAGCACATCTAAACTGGAGACGACATTGGACAGGGGAGAACGGAGGTCATGGTAAACCATCGATGTGAGATCTTCTCTCAATTGGTCAAGTTTTTTCCTCTCCGTGATATCCCGGAGGATCCATTCCAATCGTGGTTGCCCGGCTATGTTGATGGGGTGAACATTGACCTGGATGGGGATGTCCGTTTGATCGGCTTTGACCAACGTTGATTCATAGGTGCAGGTTTCCCCGGTCGCTAAAGAGTCAAAGTCCCTGCCTACCGATTCCCAATCGATCTTATGGAGATCTCTTACGGACAGGGAATGGAGCTCTTTTTGTGTATATCCGGTCGTTTTAAGCGTTCTGTAGTTGCTTTCCAGGATGCTGCCTTGGAAATCCGTGATAATGATGGGATCAGCGCTGTTCTCAAAAAGGTCGTGATAGCGATTGTGTGCGGCTTGCAAATCCTCAAACAACTGGGCGTTTTGGATGGAAGAACCGGCAAGGCTGCCAATCCCGCTGAGGACGAGGAGGGCATCCTCTTCAAAATCTTCCCCCTTGGGATTGATGGCTTCCAAAACGCCGATGACACTTCCGTGCAGGCGGATGGGTGCGCAGGCAATGGACTGAAGGTTGATCTCTGAATGGAGCTTGGATATGGCGGGATAATGGGGGTTGTTTTTGAGGTCCTTTATGGTCATCCCCTTGCCATTCCTTGCCACCCAGCCGATAAGACCCTCTCCCATTTGTACCCGCTGTCCGATTAAATCCATCTCCATGGATGGCTTATCATATTTGACAGCCTTGTATTCCAGCTCATTTTTTTCTTTATCAATCAAGGCTAGCGCGATCGCATCGACTTGGAGCGCTTTTTTAATCTGGATCAAAATATTTTTCAGGACCTGGTCCAAATTCAACGTGGAGGAAATCACCATGGCGCTGTTGGCCAATGCGGTCATGACCCGGGCTTGTCTTTTGCTCCCATCGTATAAACGGGCATTTAACACAGCGACCCCGGCCTGGTCCGCGATGGCCTGGACCAGGGCAAGATGGTCTTCGGTCAGGTAATTGGGGATGGGGTGAGTGACGGTGATCACCCCAACCAGATTTTCTCTCGCTTTGATGGGTACAGCCACGACCGATTTCGCCCCACTAGCCGTTTCTTCGTCATCCAGGCGAAACAGCCAGCGGTCATCTTCTCGCGTGTCGGCAATATAGGCGGCTTCTTTGTTTTGGACAACCCACCCGGCGAGACCTTTTTCCAAGGTGGATTTTAACTGTTCGGTGGTATGATGGAGGACCTGATCTTCGTAAATAATGGCGGATTCCACCGGTTGTTCCTGCTCGTCGAGGATGATAATGCTCCCGCTTGTGGCACCGATGGTATCAATTGATAAGGAGAGAACGCGTTGGAGTACGGTAGGCAGGTCTAACGCGGTTGCTAACTCACGACTGACCCGATAAAGAAGATCGAGGGAAGCCTTGGTGCTCTCCGTTGTTTGATTCTCTGAAGGGGGATTTGTGTTCATCGCTTACTACCTGACGGGACATGTCAAATCACACCACATAAATAAACCTACCTCACTTCGCCATCAACTACCTGGGCTATAGTGGCTTCGTATAGACTTTTGGTGTGCGATTTTCATAATTTTGTTTAGGGGTGTAACCCCGCATCGATGATTGGCACTATCGAATATAAGAGCTTGGCCTTTTAAAAAAAGAACTGCTCCCATGCTGGGCTTTGGCTGCATGAGGGACAATGAGGGGCTATTGGCATCATAGGTAGAGTATAGCACATTTGATGTTGAATGGTTATGCAAAGGATGTCTTAGGGTTGGCGGAAAGGTTATCCTGACAAAGTGTATCGAAGGGCCCGTCAAAGTCTGGGGAGGTCTAACATCAGCACTTCAGCAGTCAGTTGAGTATTGGCATATGTGTTTAACAAATACTGGGCTCGTTCTAAACTGGCGATGACTTCCCGTGCTTGTTCATGATCAACCCTGGCAGCGATGGCTTCGATTTCTTTTTTCCTGTCGATATTGTGCAGAGGGGCTTGTGAATGGGCGGCTGTGAGCATGATATCTCGCCAAAGCGATGTCCAGATATTGATCATGTCCTGCAAAAGTTCGCTTTCCCCGCTGATTTTTTTGGCATAGGCAAAGCGCTCTACCCTGCTGGCGTGCAACAGTTGGTCATGATCATCCAGCCAATGTTCACGTTGTGTTTCTAGCTGAGGATTTTGGTGGAGCTGAAGGGCATACCCTGGCCTGCCGCCCGAAACATGCGCTAAAAACGCGGCGCGGGAGGAGGGGATCTGATAGTGGGTCTGCAGGCCTTCCTGGATGGATTCCAAGGGCACAGGTCGAAGGCGGATTTCCTCACAGCGGGAGACGATCGTTTCTAATAGGCTGTCACTGCTTTCAGCCGTGATCATCAGGATGGCTTTGGGCGGCGGTTCCTCGAGCGTTTTTAATAAAGCGTTTGATGCCGCATCGTGCGCACATTCAAAATTGAGAAATAACGCTATCCGATAGGGAGCTTCATACGCTGACAGGGAGAGATCATGGATGACTTCCCGTATTTGGTCGACCCTAATGACCAGGCTGTCTTTCGCTGATTGGACCGGGAAAAGGTCGGGGTGTTCCATCTTTTCAATGCGTTGGCAGGTGTGGCATGTCAAACAAGGGGAGCCATCCGAGGTTGTGTTTGGGCAGGTTAACGCCTGGGCGAAACGGAGCGCTAAGGTTCGCTTTCCAATGGATGCCGGCCCAGTAAAAAGGTACGCGTGCCGCAAAGAATCCCCCTGGATGTGCGCGGTTAATAAATCCACAGCCCATTGATGACCGATCATATGCCAATTCATGGGATGATTTTAAGCCATCGACCCTGTTTGTGCAACGTTGTTGACAC
>JAWLER010000112.1:0-3196 GCA_041686005.1 Anaerolineales bacterium
TACATATCTTGGGGGGTATATTATTAATCCCCAAACTCCGTCCTAAACGCCTGGATGGAACCGGCCCAAAAGTAATCATATTCTCAATCCTCCTTCTGAATCACTCACTGGAATCAAGGATCTTCCTATAAATGGATAAGAAAGCGTCGATCTCATCCCCGGTACCGACCGTTACTCTTATGAACCCTGCTGGTAATTGATGGGAAACATCGGAAACGAGCACCCCGTATTCCCAAAGCTGTTCCGCCACATCAGGGATCTGGGTATTTAGTAAAAGAAAATTTGTATTACTTGGATAAACCCTTCCTCGTAGAGGACAATTCTCGTGCATCCCCTCCAAAACCTCGCGCATACGCTCTCTTTCTTGGATAATTTTGCGAACGTTGTCCTGCATAAAAACGGGATCCCTGAGTGCCTCTTTTGCTACATAAAGGCTTGGTTGGGGCAAAAATTCACAAAATGCTGAAAATGCGTCCAAAAAAGCTTCTCCAAGGACTGCGTAACCAACCCGAGCACCTGCCAGACTGAAGGCTTTATCCATCGTCCGGGTGACCGCAAACCGTGGGTTGTCAGGCACCAGATCTACGAAGGTCCTCCCTGAATATTCATGGTAAGCCTCATCCACGACAAGATGGACATCCGGGTTCGCCAGCAGGCCTTCTACCGTATCTCGATCCAACAACATGCCCCCAGTCGGGTTGTTGGGATTATCTATGATCAACAAACTGGGTTTATCCAGTACTCGGGCCAGTAGATCATGATCCAAATCAAACTTGGAACGACCGAGCATAATGCTTACCCTTGTTGAGGTGAATTGTCCGACAGCTTCAACCGTAGGCAGGAATGTCGGACTCACCGTCACCACCTTTCTCCCTTGCGAAAAGGAATGGACGATCTCCCGTAAGAGTAGATCCGATCCTGGGCTCAGCACCACATGGTGTGGAGAGACCTCGACATATTGCGCAACAAGTTCGCGGAGCTCTTGGATTTCCTCGGGGTCAGCGTAACGGTTCAACTTTCCGATCCCCTCCCTGGCAGCCTCCCTCACGCGCCGCGGCGGGGGATAGGGCATCTCATTCATATGTAACCTACATATCTCTTTCAACATTTGACTTTCACCACCACCCCTTCTAGATACCCAACGACAACCTTCATATACCCAAACAGGATTTGATCGAGCTCAAAATCACCTGTATCCACCCGCAAAGCACGCTGAAGACACAGCACTCTGGTTAAAACAGATGGGCACACAACAAAACATATTTCCATCGGACTATGTTTCCCGGATATCCACTATCCGTTCAATGAAAGGTTGTATCGCGCCCTTGATTGCCTCCGTGTCAGCCCCCTCAATTTTCATGACCACCTCACAATTCTCACTGCTCTCACCAAGGAAAGTTCCCAGAGAGAGGATATTTCCCCCAATATCAAAAATGGATCTAGTCAACTGGGACAGCTCTCCCATGACATTAGGCACTAAAACCGACAGCCGAACCCCACTATCTCGGGCACCAAGCATCTCCAGGAAAATTTTAAACAGATCCGTTTCGGTGATGATCCCAACCACCTGGTCTCCCCGTACCACCGGCAAACCCCCAACCTTGTTATCAGCCATGATCCGAGCTGCTTCCTCCAGCGGCGTATCTTCCTCGATCGTAATCACCTTTTTTGTCATCACATATCCAGCAGTGATTTTGCTGATCAGGCGGCCTATCTCCCAAACATCCAAACTCGACGCATCCGACGGTGCAGCGTGAAGTATATCCTCTTTTGAAACAATGCCCACCAAGCGGCCTTTCTTGTCCACGACTGGAAAACGGCGAATGCCCTCTTTGCGCATCAAGCTGAGGGCATCCATGATGGGCTTATCAGGGTGGATTGTGATCACAGGGCGGGACATTCGTTCTTTTACTAACATTGCCTTACCTCCTTTGGTTTTCGCACCCGATTTATAAAGTAGATAAGAGCGATTAGACAACCACGATCAGCATCTCCGCATCTCAACATGGGCCTTTTACACTGGGCATCCCTCCCCTTCCCCAGACCAATCATCCTCATCAGGTCGCTTACCGACCGATACGTTCCCTAGTCCAAACCTCAATCCTGTCTACACCCCTTAGGAGAGTTTCCCTTCTCCGCATCATAGAAACTACAATCTATCCTCCATACGTCTCTCTAGGACCGTAACGACCATTTTGAAATCACCGTTCACCCTTTGGTCTTGGAATTAACCAAGCCTTCCATATATATGGATCTTCGGACTAGATGCCACCCAATCATTCTGCACTGGATCCCGGATCACCCAACTTCCCAACAGGGAGGTCTTTTTGCACCTCTTTTTTCCCACAGCCCTTTCCTGTAAAATTATTATAATACTTTAGTTTACATTTGTCATATATATTTTACAACAATGGCCGCAAAGGTTGAAAAAGAAACAGCGTAAATCCGCCCCTGAAATCGCCTCTAGGAAAACATAGTTAGCCCAGCAGTGGTGGCTTTGGTCTCCTTGATGGTTAAACTTTGAACCTAACACGCTGCCTCGACCACGAGGAGGCCCGCCGCGAGGCGGATTGGGAAGCCCTGATCGTCACCGACTGGCCATCGGCCTGATGATGGCCGCGGGGCTGCGCCGCGAGGAGGCGGCCAGCCTGCAGTTTGAGGATGTCAAAAAGCAGAACGAACACACTGTGCTGGACGTGGGAGGCAAAAGGGCCAAGGACCGCGTAGTGCCGATCAGCGACCGGCTGGCGGACGCCATCCTGGACTGGCAGTTCTTGTACGGAGTACACCCACGGGTGCCGGCCCGGACGGCTTTGTTTTGCGTAGCTGGGGCGGAACAAGGAGCCCGGCGAGAGCATCAGCACCACGGCGCTGTACAACATCATGCAGAATCGCGGCGCATTGATCGGGAAGCCTGACCTGCAGCCGCACGACCTGTGCCGCACCTACGCGGAGCTGGGCCGACGGGCCGGCGTGCCCATTGAGCAGATCAGCATCCTGCTGGGCCACGCGAACATCAAAACCACCCAAGAGTATCTCACAGCTTCGCTGTACACCGTAACATCGAGCTCGATTTGGAGGTGACGATCAGCGACTCTGTGCCTTTTTAATCTGTTTATTTAAATGTGCTCTCATGGTGCACAACCCCTGGGTTAGTGTGGGCGAAACGTTCTTTCTATATATAAACCGTCGTTTG
>JAWLER010000014.1:0-52973 GCA_041686005.1 Anaerolineales bacterium
CCTTGCGGCCGACGCCCTTGCCTTCAGCTAACGGTTGGTGCGATCAACCTCCGTAAGGGTCTTTCACCCTCCAGTCAATGCCCATGCCGGGCGTACTAATAAAACAGCCCAAGCCAATGGCTTGGGCTGTTTGCTCTCTACCTTTACTTCCTCATCCATCACTCATTCAAGAAGGCTTTCAGCGCTTCCCGGCTGATTCGATACGCTTTTCCAAGCTTCTTGCCTTTCAACTCCCCGGCGTCGATGGCTGCGATCACATCCTCTTCAGAAACCTTCAAGATTTGAGCCGCTTCCGCTGGGGTCATGACCTCCGGGATACCCGCCGCGCCAGCTCCGCCTTCTCCACCGCCAGCCCCCATATCCTGCAATGAGCGGTTGAGAATGTTCCCCACGCCCATACCCGCGCCGATGCCAGCGGTCAAACCCGCTCCCCCACTCGGGTTTTGCGCCGCCTCCAGCAATGCGTCTGCCGCCTGCAGTCGGGTGTATGTTTCGGTATCCAAGACACCCATGTCCCGCAGTTCGCGAATCGATTTATCGGAGGGTCGAAGGCTGGCGATCAGGAAAGATTTCAAATCCAATCCCAGGGATTGGAATTGTTCCCCGGCTTTGGCGCGCACGCTGGCGCTCAACTCATTAACCAAAGAGGTCAAATCGGTGACATCGTGTTCCCGGGCTGTCTCTCCTAAGAGATCCGTCAAAACGGTCAGCAGGATGTTGCGCAAACGCCCTTCAATATCCTCTGTGCGGAATACTCCTTGAGCGCCCACAAGCTGGGTGACGAATTGCTGTGCGTTGGAAATTTGATATCCATAGGTGCCAAAACTCTTCAACAAAGCGATCCCCAACCCCATTCCCGGGTTGCGGACGATGATCGGTTGTGGGGTGCCCCACTTCTGATCGGGAAATTCTCTCCGTGAGACAAAGTACACTTCAGCGGTAAACGGGGTTTGATCCGAAAAAGCCTTTTCGATGAGACCAATCAACAAGGGGATGTTGGCGGTGGTAATGGTGTGTCGACCGGGCCCAAAGGTGTCTAACGCTTTACCATCCCGAAAAAAGACAGCTGTTTGCGATTCGCGCACGATCACCTGGGATCCAATGCGGAAATCACCTGACTCCCCTTCCGGGAAGCGATGAATGAGCTCATCCTTCATCTCATTCGGATACTCAATGACATCAAAAATCCTGGCCATATTTCAAACTCCTATGTATGATCTTCTTCCTCTTCACTGTCCCCGATAATGACTTCTTTCCGGCGATCGGCCCACTGAACGGCTTTCCGAGCCAGCTTGTCCAACTCCTTGATTTTCCGGTACACCTCTTCTTCCTCTTCCGCGCTTTCCAGCTCTTCTAGAATCTCTTCAAATTGGGCGACACCGTCCAACAAGGCATTGTCATATTCATACAACTCATCCAGCCGGTCGGTGTCAATCTTCACTGCGGAAAAGAAACTTGAGTAGCCGTAGGTGGCCCTTCGAATGCGGTCAATGAACGTGCGCAGCTTGACGCCCACGGATTCCAAATCATCTTGAATCTCGAGCTCTCCCTGATCTACAAACTCCCGCTGAATGGCAAAAAGCCAATCCAAAAGTTCATTGTAACGGTCAGCGACCGTTTCTCGCATCATCTTGTCAGCTGTCCGGCGGTCTTCGTGCTCAATATAGCCTTGAAAACCCGGAACTTTGCTGAGAAGTCGTTTTAATCCACCCCGTTCGGACTGGATTTCCTCTCGATAATCGCTCATTCTGATCCTCCTCCTAGGTAAAGATCATAAGCTTATCCCCCATATTATACCTTGTGCAAGCAAAAATACAATCACTCAGGGGGGGTCACAGCCCATCAGAAAAGGGTGGAGAAGGGAGAATTCCCGCCTCCCAAACACTGTAGAATCATGACTCATCCCTTTCCCATCCACCCCAAAATCAAGGTTGGCAGCGGATTTAATCCGGTATTTCGCAGGTCGGATATACGAGGAGGACGATATCTGAAAACCACCCCTCCAGAAATAACCCCTTCCGGCTTGCCATCCTTTACAGAGCGTTTATAATGCTATACAGGTTTTATAGCATAGATTCAAAATACATAAAGAGGAGAAAGCATGGTTTCCAAAATGCAAGACCAACTTATAGACCTTCTGGAAGGAAGCGTGGTCATAACAGACAACCGGCTCACGATCAAAAACCCCCCTAAAGTGCGCCAGCATATCGAACGCCTGGTGAGGGAAGCGACGTTAGCGGATGATGAGGAACGACGGTATCTAGCCCGATTTTTGATCCGGAGAATCGCTCAAGCCTTGGACATTATCCCCAGTTCCATCCATGATTTATACATCGCCCGGGGCCGTGGAGACGTGCCCAACACGTTCACCACCCCGGCCATTAACTTGCGCTCGTTAACTTTTTACGCTGCGAGAGCGATATTTCGCATCGTCCAGGAAATTGACGGAGGGGCGTTCATCTTTGAACTCGCCCGCTCCGAGACCGGTTACACAGACCAGCGACCCTCGGAGTATGCCGCCAACATCCTCGGGGCAGCGATCGCTGAAAATTACACCGGACCGGTCTTTTTACAGGGCGATCACTATCAGGTGTCCGACGCCCGCTACGCCAAGGACCCTGAAGGCGAGTTGACAGTGGTCCGGGAGCTGACCTCAGAAGCCCTTCAGGCTGGTTTCTTCAACATCGACATCGACGCCTCCACACTCGTGGACTTGAGCAAGGACACCATCCCTGAACAACAAACCCAAAACATTGAAATGACGGCTTTGTTTACGAACTTCATCCGTGAACGCGAACCGGAAGGCGTTACCGTGTCCATTGGCGGCGAAATCGGGGAGATCGGAAGTCAAAATTCTACGGAAGAGGAATTGCGCGCCTTCTTAGATGGATACAACGCCTCCTTAGCAGAAGATTTCCCTGGCACAACCGGATTGAGCAAGATCAGCATCCAAACGGGAACTGCCCATGGCGGTGTGGTCCTTCCTGATGGGAGTATAAAAAAGGTATCCGTCGATTTCGATACCCTCAAGCATCTCAGCCAAGTGGCCAGAGAAAGCTACGGATTGGGGGGTGCAGTCCAGCACGGCGCCTCCACACTCCCGGAAAGCGCGTTCAACAAGTTCGTTGAATCCGAAGCCGTGGAAGTCCACCTGGCGACCAATTTCCAAAACATCATGTTCGATAGGCTCCCGGAAGACCTGGTGGCGGAGATCTACAACCATCTGGACGAGCATTTCGCCGATTATAGAAAAGAAGGCCAGACGGACGATCAGTTCTATTACAAAAATAGAAAACGCGCCCTGGGACCTTACAAAAAGGAGATTTGGGGGTTGCCTGAAGCGAAGATCGAAGAGATCGCTTCTGCCTGGGAAACCCAATTCCGGAATCTGTTCCGCCGCCTGAGCATCGCAGATACACGGCAGTATGTCGACGCGGAGATCACCCCCATCAACGTCAAACCGGACATCAAAGGTTACTTTTTGGGAGGGATGGAACCGGAAGACACCTCGGACCTGGCTGATTAACACCCATGCCGGTATCTGATCAAGGGTTAAGCACCGATCGGTACGCTCTCGTTCCCCGCACGTTGGTCTTCATCACGCGCGGGGATTCTGTTCTGCTCCTGCGGGGCGATCCGGATAAAAAAATCTGGCCTGACCAATATAATGGGATCGGGGGACACATTGAATCGGGGGAGGACGTATTGTCCGCAGCCCGCCGGGAGTTAAAAGAGGAAACGGGACTGGAACACCAACCCCTACGGTTGGTCGGAACGGTGACCATTGACACGGGGCAAGATAGAGGTGTGGGACTGTATGTCTTCAAAGGGGAATATCAAGGCGGGGACATAACCCCTTCTAAAGAGGGGGAATTAGCATGGGTCTCGAGGGAGCAAATCTCATCCCTCCCTCTGGTTGAGGACATCCCCTTCCTTCTCCCGAAAGTTTTGGGGATGGAAGATCAAGACCCCCCATTTTCAGCCCACTATTATTATGACGAGGAAGGGATACTGGTGACGACCTTCGCTGACACTTCTTCCCCTGCCGAGCAAGGCTGATCAGTCCTTACCCCTCATTCTCCCTTTGTTCAAAATTAGGCGTAAAGAGCAACAATGCCGTGCTGCCGTATTCCCGCCGGTCAAATAGTTTTAGATTTTGCAAAGACAGCGCTTCGTACTCAACAGGATCGACCTGCACGAACACCCACGTGTCGTAATACATCCATCCCGTGTTCCTGTCCAAGACCTCCAAGGTTTTGACCCACAAACGCTCATATTGAGGGGGTGCAACGTAAATGAAATCAAAACGCCGGTCGGGTTCCCTGTCCAACACCTGGAACACATTGGCATGCCACACTTGGGCCCCGTCTTCCAATCCCGTATGTTCCAGATTTTCGTGAATGGTTTGGATCGCTGCTGGGTGAATGTCTACAAAACGAACAAAACTCGCCCCCCGGCTCAACGCCTCAATCCCCACGCTGCCCGTCCCCGCAAAACAATCCAGCCAGGAAGAGTCGTACACATACGGGGTGGCGATGTCAAAAACCGCTTTCTTTACCTTGGCCATGATCGGCCGCGTGATATTTCCCGGCACAGATTTAAGGTTAAATCCCCCTGCCTTCCCGCCGATGACAGTTAATTCACCCATGGGTCCATGTCCCACTCACTCCTCTTCACCAGAGTCAGAGATCACCCCCTCCAGGGTATCCATGAGCATCTTCGTCTCGCTGTTTTGATCAAGGAGATAATCTTCAATAAAAGGCGATTGCCGGAGGCGGAGGGCCATGGGAGCCACCGTCCGGATGTCCTCAAAGGTGACCTTTTTGCGGGTATCTGCGATCGCGTGAGCCCGCGCGGCTTCAAAGAGGGTGATCTCCGCCCGCAGGGAGTCAATCTCTAACTTCTCAATGAGATCCAAACCTGTTTGAGCCACTTCTTTAGGCAACTCCACCTCATTCAGTGCGTCACGACAGGCTTGAATCTCATCCCGCAGCAAACGCGTCTCCTCCCAATACCGTCCCCAAAAGGCCCTCTTATTCTCCTGGTACGCCCGGGATCGGTGATAGGCCCTCAATCTATCCTCCTTCTCTGTCAACCCCTCAACGACGACACGGAGCCCAAAGCGGTCCATGATCTGCGGCCGGAGTCGACCTTCCTCTGGATTCATAGAGCCGATCAGAGTGAAATCGGATCGGTAGGTCGCTGACATGGCGCCCCGGCGGACGGTGTACTGCCCCTGGGCCGCCGCGTCCAGGATGGCATCCACCACCTGGTCAGCCAGCATATTGACTTCATCTACATAGAGCAGATTCCGGTCCGCCCGAGATAGGATGCCCCGCTTCAAGCGCATCCGCTCATGCACTTCGGCCCGCGGATCCAACCCGCCCACCACATCCTCCAGGGTGGAATTCAACGGCAGTTCCACAAGGCGGACTTTCTCCAGCTTAGAGAGCGGCTCCCCGTGCCCATATTTTTCCGCACAGTCCGGGCAGACCGCATCCATCCCGCCCGCTTCGATATCCTCCTCCAGACAACCGTAAAAACAAAGACTGCGTTTGGTTTTCGGAAGCAGATCAATCAGGCTCCGCACTGCCGTTGTCTTTCCTGTCCCCCGGGGTCCCACCAGGAGCACGCCCCCCAAGTTGGGATTGATCAAGGAAAGCATCAAGGCCAGCTTCATCTCCATCTGGTCCACCATGGCCAGAAAGGGGAAGGGAATGCTTTCTGCGATCCCCGCATCCTCCAGCTCCTGGGTCGACAGAGCCGACATCCCGGAAGCCTTTTCTAACAATTCCTGTAGGGATCCGACCGCAGTGATCAGTTCCGGTTCATCCCCTTGCTGCCTTTTTTTATTTTCTTCAGTCATGTTCCTCACCTTGAAAATGTCTCTCCCCTATTATACTCAAAGGGGGCTTTTGTCAGTGCTGACTTTTTGGTTAAGCGGGAACCGTATCATCCCCCCATTGGTATCTTCATACACCACCCTTGAAAAGCTTTCGTCCAACTGGTCACGACACATATTACAATGACATTATGGGATTGCCTGGGTTTCACCGCACGCTTCAAGGTTGGGATTTACAACTCACGATATGAGGGAGGTCCATATGCTCGGTGCCATCGCAGGGGATATCATCGGTTCGGTTTACGAAGGCCGCCCCATTAACACCACCGACTTTCCCCTTTTTCAGGCGGGGTCCCGCTTCACGGACGACACCGTCCTCACGCTGGCCATCGCCCAGGCTATCCTGGAGGGGGAGGAGTACGGGATAGCGTTGAAAACCTTCGGGCGTAAATACCCCCGGGCGGGATATGGTTTCCATTTCAAACAGTGGATTTTTGAGGAGGAAATCAGGCCCTACAACAGCTGGGGGAATGGGTCCGCCATGCGGGTCAGCCCGGTGGGCTTTGCCTTTGACGATCAGGAGGAGGTGTTAGAGGAAGCAAGGAAAACCGCGGAAGTCTCTCACAATCACCCGGAGGGGATCAAGGGGGCGCAGGCCACCGCGCTCGCCGTTTTCCTGGCCAGACAGGGGGAAAGGAAGGGCACCATCCGGGAGGAGATCAGCGATCGCTTTGGATATGATCTGGACCGCACCATAGCGGAGATCCGGCCTGCCTACACCTTTGACGTCTCCTGCCAGGGCTCCGTCCCGGAGGCGGTGATAGCCTTTTTGGATTCCAAAGATTATGAGGACGCGGTCCGCCTAGCGGTCTCCTTAGGCGGGGACAGCGATACCCAGGCGTGCATTGCCGGCGGCATCGCCCATGCCTTTTACGGAGCGATCCCAGACCCTATCCTTCGGAACACCCGGGAACGCCTGACACCCCATTTGCTTCAGGTGCTGGATCGCTTTGAAAGGGTGTTTCCATAACGACCCCCTCCAGACATTAAAAGACCCCTGCTACATCCTCGTCGCAGATCACATCACCCACCGACGGGGATGTCGGTTTGATCATATTGACTCTGCAGAGGGGAATGTCAGCTTGATCGGATAGCTGTGCTGACTGGACGCCGACTTGACCAAAATGAAAAAGACTTCCGAGGTTTTCGAAAACCCCGGAAGTCTATTGGACAACAAACCTGGCAATTCCCCTCACTCCACGTCGTTATAGGTCCAATAGCGGTTGACGAAGAAATTCCAGAACATGACCACCACCACCGCCACTCCCAGTGCAAAGGTGTATCCCAGGCGGTCCGCCGTTATCAAACCCAGAGGGAGGAACCCAAAGCGGGCAAAGAGTCGCCGCAAGGGTGACTCCAAGAGGACAAAAATCGGGGTCCGGATCCCCAAGCCGATGAGATTGACGATGAAAAAGGTCACCACCTGGTGATAAATGGGTTTGGATCGCGAGTCGGGGTAGGTCCAAAACCGATTCCAAATAAAGTTGCTGGTGATGGCTGCTGTGAACGAGAAGACGCTGGCCCACACGGCTCCCACCCCAATGACGCTCTCCAAGAAGTGAAAGGTGCTGAAATCCACCACCGCACCAAATGCCCCCACCACTGAAAAGCGCAGAAACCGCGTTCGTTCTTTCTGGTCCGTGACAATGTTGGAAAAGGCCATGTCCACCCTACAGGTTTTCTTTGAAATAAGGAAGGGTCTTTTTCAACCCCTCTACCAGGCTGATTCGGGGCTCCCAATCCAGGACCTCCCGAGCCCTGCCGATGTCCGGCTGCCTTTGTTCCGGGTCCCCTTCCCCCCTTTTGTCTGGCAGAAGGGTCACACCGGCCGGGTTATCCAGCAGGTCATTGATCGTCTCCGCCAATCTCAAAATGCTGATTTCGTCCGGATTCCCGATATTCACAGGCCGGGTTTCATCGGATAACAACAATCGGTAAATGCCCTCAATGAGATCATCCACATAGCAGAAGCTCCGCGTCTGGGAGCCGTCCCCGTACACGGTGAGCGGATCACCCCTCAAAGCCTGCTTCATGAAGTTGGGGACCACTCGCCCGTCATCCAGCCGCATGCGCGGACCATAGGTGTTGAAGATGCGCACGATCCGGGTATCAATCCCATGGTAGCGATGGTAAGCGAGCGTCAACGCTTCCGCAAACCGCTTCGCCTCGTCGTACACGGACCGTTCGCCAATGGGATTGACATGCCCCCAATATTCCTCCGTTTGAGGATGCACTTCAGGGTCTCCATAGATTTCGCTGGTGGAAGCCAACATGAACAGGGCATCAAAAGCTTTGGCAACCCCTAACGAGTTGTGCGTCCCCATAGCGCCCGCCTTCATGGTCTGAATAGGTAAATTGACATACCCATAAGGAGAGTTCGGGTTGGGGCTGGCAGGGGATGCAAAATGGAGCACCGCGTCCAAATCCTTTCCAGGCACGAAAATGTACTGTGAGACGTCGTGGCGGATGAAAGAAAACCCCTCCTGCCCCGCCAGATGGGCCAGATTTTCTTGACGGCCGGTGATGAAATTATCCATCCCAATGACTTGATGGCCTTCGGCGATCAAGCGATCGCATAAATGGGACCCGAGAAACCCCGCGGCCCCTGTGACAAGAATCCTCATAACGAATATTTCTCCTATGTGTCCAGATTCATCCTTTTCTCGATCCACTTTCAGGCGTTGGATTCACTGCCAATCCATCCGCTGCACACGTCCATCCCCCGTTGCCGGCCAAAACTGGCCCGACGCTGTATTCACCACCCAGATATTTCCCTGGTATAGCACAGCAAGCAAATAGCTGTCTTCTCCCTCCAACACCTCCGGAGCCCAGGCTCCCCAACCCCTGCTCGGTTCCAAACCCGCATCTTCCAGGGCAGGGAATAGGACCTTTTTGTTGGATCCATCCCGGTCCATAAGGGTGACCCGGTAACTGCTGGTCGAACTCTGTTGGGGAAAGATCGCTTGCAGGTAGGCGACCTGGTACGCGGATTCACTCACAGCGTCTTTTAATACAGGGGATGTCTTGGGATAGGCAAACATGCCTACCTCTCGGGCCAGGGTCATCACCTGTCCTCCATCCAGGGGTACAGCGACGAGGTTGAAGAGGGGGGACTCCTCCACCGCTCCCGCCCCTTCCAGAGGTACGTGATCCACTGTATACAAAATACGCCCGTTGCTCCCCATCCCTAACCCCGGCATCCAGGCCCAATCTCCCCGGGTTTTATAGGGGATAACCTCCATCAACGACTTCTTTTCTCCCGACGACCTGTCTATGAGACCGACCCGATCCGGGCTGGAATACACAAATACCTCACCGGTAGGTGTCAAAGCATAATCGGTGCCCCACCAGCCATACACACCCCCGTAATTCGTTTCCACCAGCGTCTCACCTTCAGCGAAACCATCAGGGGCGAAATCCCTGAGTATGAGATCGTTATTGGCTTGCCATCCCGGTGAGGAAACCCGAGGTTCAACCGTTGAGTAGGCGATCTCCTTCTCCGCCCCGGGAACCCAGTCGCCAAAGTGAATGATATTCTCAACGCCCAGGTCCACGAGTTCTTCCTCCTCACTGGAAATGTTCACTGCCCAGAGGGAGTTGATGACATCCTCATCCTCAGCCTCCTGGCGGGTGAACAGAAGCCACCTTCCATCCTCTGACAAAGAGAAAATCCTGCCATCTAAATCCCCTGTAGCCACCACCAAGGTCCGATTGGCGGTTGATGTCTCCATCATCCAGGCGTTGCCATCAGAAAGATACACGAGCCTCCCTGGAATGGTCAGCGGTGAGATAGAGGATTGCACGCCCACCAAGACAATTTCATCCACAGGTTCCTCGACAACGACGCTGTTCACTTCCTCATAAGCGACTTCTTCCCCATTTTCAAGGACCCGGACATAAGTCACTTTACGCAGCCCGTTCTTTCCTGCCTGCAGAAGCTGTTCTTCCCCTTCAGGAAGGCTCTCACTGGATTGACGGATGACCTCATAAGGCATGACCTGCTCTTCGGTCTCAAATTCCTCCTCCACACGGATCACGCGCAGCGTGCTGTTTTCCTCCAATACCGTGGAAGTGGATGGTTCGACACGATCCTTGCCTTCCAGGGTCACATCCGCCGCCTGGAGAGCATCGCCCACGGTGCTACCGGCAGGGACGGTGATTGCGTATGTCTCTTGGTCAGCAACGATCTCAACGTTGATCTCTCTTTGGGGAGGAGAAACCGGCGAGGGAATGCAGCCAGCACACACGAGGGCAAGAACAAAAATGAATAGAATGACTTTATAATAATGGTATAATCTCATCCTAGTGAAAACCCATCCGTTTTTGCTTAAAAGAAACGGATACCATGTTGAAAAACCGTCTGAACTCAAATTATAGCATGCCAGATGAGAATTCACCTCCGACAGAAACCAATAATAAATTAGACCTTACCGCGAAAGTGGAAGCGTTGTTATTCGTCTCCCCAGAACCGATCACGCCCTATCAGTTGGGGTCGATCCTCGATGTATCCACCCGCAGAATCAAGAATTGTCTAGACAAGTTAGAGGGTAAGTATCAGGGTCGTGGGATCCGCTTACAGCACCACAACGGGGCTGTGCAACTCACCACCGCACCTGAAGCAGCGCAGCTCATTGAGCATTTCCTGGAGATCGAGACGACTTACACACTCAGCCAGGCAGCGCTGGAAACCTTATCCATCGTCGCTTACCAGCAGCCGGTGACCAGACCTCAAATCGACGCCATCCGGGGTGTTAACAGCGACAGCGTCCTTCGCACCTTACTGAGTGAAGGGCTGATCAAGGAAGTCGGCCGTGCAGAAAGCCCGGGAAGGCCGATCCTATACAGCGCGACTTCGAAATTCTTGACATATTTCGGGTTGTCGTCCTTCGAAGAACTGCCCCCTCTGGACATCGAAGACCTGGATCGGGGAGAGTTAAGGGATCCCAAAGTGTTAAAGAATTAGGCACCGGCGGTGGTTCCCTCACGGTCATCAATTTGTTTATCATTCAATATGCAAAAACGATTGCAAAAAATTTTGGCTCGCGCAGGTTACGGTTCGCGGCGCACCTGCGAGAACTTGATCGAAGAACAGCGAGTGAAAATTAACGGTCACATAGCGACCCTGGGGAGCAAGGCGGACCGTGAAAAGGATGTCATCACAGTTGACGGGCAACCGATTCCCGAACCGGAACCGCTCCAATATATCGCCCTCCACAAACCCCAAGGCGTACTCTCCACGGTCAAAACCCGCGACGCCCGATCCACAGTTCGGGAGCTGGTGCAGGTTCCGGGGCGGCTCTATCCCATGGGCCGTCTGGACGTGGACAGTGAAGGCCTCATCCTGATGACGAATGACGGCAAATTAACCAACCGCCTCACGCACCCGCGGTATGAACATGAGAAGGAATATCGTGTGTTGGTCGCGCATCACCCCACCCCAGAACAACTCTCCGCTTGGCGAAACGGCGTTCGTCTGGAAAACGGAGAGCGAACGATACCCGCTGAGGTGGACATTGATACCAAGAGCGGTGAAGGAACATGGCTGCGGGTCACGCTTCGAGAAGGGAAGAAAAGGCAAATCCGGCGCATGGGTGATCAAACCGGCCCGCCGGTGAAACGCATCATCCGGATCCGGATCGCCAGTCTCAGCCTCGGCGATCTCCCGCCTGGAGAATGGCGCCACCTCACCGATGAAGAAATCAAAGCGTTGAAGCGAACATATGAATGAGGGAGAATTCACCATGGAAGATGAAACAAGACAAGAAAAATCCCATTGGCTTGATAAACCCGTGTTTTCCAATCTCACCATTTCCTGGGAGAGCCTGATTTTCGGTCTGATCTTAGTAGCGGCCCTTCTCTCCCGTTTCTACAATGTGGGCGCGCGGGTCATCAGCCATGATGAGACCTCGCATGTGTATTATGCTTGGCGATTATTCAAGGGATGGGGGTATTCCCATGACCCCATCACGCATGGGCCTTTACAATTTCATCTCCTGGCCCTGGTCTATTTTATATTCGGAGCGAGCGATTTCACCGCCCGCATCCCCACCATCCTGGCGGGTGTGGCGACCATCGCCTTTCTCTGGAAATACCGCCGCTATCTCGGGCGTTGGGGAACACTGGCCGCTTCTCTGATGACTTTGATCTCCCCTTTCATGTTGTATTACAGCCGGTATGTCAGAAACGAAGCGTACTCAGCCCTTTTCGGTGTGGTCACCATTTGGGCCATACTCCGCTACCTGGAAACCAAATCTCCACGGTTCTTGTACTGGTTAGCCGCAGCAACGATGCTTCATTTCACAGCGAAAGAGACCGCCTTCATTTACACCGCACAGGCCATGATTTTGCTGGGACTTATCTTCGTGTTCCGGATTTCGAACAGAAAGTGGGCTCTACCCCAGCTGCGGAATGTCTTCCTGACCGTGTTGATCTTGGCTGCCCTGTTCCTCTCCATCGGTTTCGTGGTCCAGTCTGCTACCCCCTCCCTTCCCGAAGGGGAAGAAGGGGCGGGAACCATGCCGCTGGGCTCTACAGCCTCTCTGGGATTGAGCGCGGTTTCGTTATTGATCGCCTTGGTCCTGGCTATCCGCGGCTACACCTGGAAAAAATTAAAAGAACTTCCCTCATTCGGCGCCTTGTTATTATTAGGGACCCTGGTCCTGCCCCAACTGGCCCCCTTCCCGGTTCGTATGCTGGGTTGGAACCCGCTGGATTACAGCAACACGGGCATGTTAAAAACCGGGGGATTCATCATCCTCCTTACCCTGATCGCTGCAGCCGTCGGCCTGGCGTGGAATCCACAGGTTTGGCTGATATGCATGGGCATTTTCTACATCCCATTCACCATCTTATACACCACGGTCTTCACCAACGGCTCCGGTTTCTTCACCGGCCTGGTTGGTTCGTTGGGGTATTGGCTGGAACAACAAGGGGTGGAGCGTGGCAGCCAGCCCTGGTATTATTATTGGCTGATCCAAATCCCTATCTACGAATACCTACCTGCCTTAGGGGCTTTTGCGACCATGATCGGGACCGGGATCCGGCGGCTCAATTCCTTCATCTCCGCCCCTCAGAAAGCCGAAACCCCGGTTGAGAAAGAGGACCTGGAGGAGGAAGAGGAAACGCTGCACGCTCCTGTCTTTGCCACCCTCACTTTCTGGGTCCTTACCAGCCTTATCGCCTACCCCATCGCTGGCGAGAAAATGCCTTGGCTCACCGTGCACATCACCTGGCCCATGATCCTCCTCGCCGGCTGGGGTTTCCAAAAATTGGTCTCCCAATTTGACGTTCCTTCTTTCAGAAAAAACCATGGGTGGTTGGTTGCCTCGGTAAGCCTGATATTCCTGATCAGCTTGAGCGGGACCCTGGGGGCTTTGCTTTCCGGCGGTGTCCCCTTCCAAGGTCAAGAGTTATATCAACTCAGGCAAACAGGGACTTTCCTGACCACGCTGATCTTCACAATCGGCAGCGCGGTTGGCATCATCTTCCTGCTCAGAAACTGGCAGTTAAAGCAGTTTCTGATCACACTGGGCTTTACCGTCCTCCTTATCCTGGTCGTTCTGACCCTTCATACCTCAGTCCAAGCTTCCTACATCAATTACGACAGCCCGGAGGAATATCTGGTTTACGCTCACAGTGGACGGGGGGTGAAAGTCGCCCTGAACCAGATCGAAGAAGTTTCCCGCCGGATCAGTGACGGTTTGGACATCAACGTCTCCTTTGATAACGAGACAACCTATCCCTATTGGTGGTATCTCAGGGATTACACTAACCAGGATTATTATGGTGAAAATCCCACCCGCAAGCAGCGAGAGTCCCCCGTGATCCTGGTTGGTGACGATAACTACGGCAAAATTGAACCCGTGGTTGGAAAAGCCTACTATAAATTCGAATATGACCGCATCGTGTGGCCCAATCAAGATTACTACAATCTGACCTGGGAACGGATTAAGAATGCGATCACAAACCCTGAGATGCGCAAAGCGATATTCCAGATCTGGCTCAATCGTGATTACACCAAATACGCCCAGATTAAGGGAACCGACATGAGCCTGGCAAATTGGAGCCCTGCTGACGAAATGAGACTCTACATCCGCAAAGACATCGCCGCCAAAGTATGGAATTACGGGCTTTCTGATCAAGAGATCAGCGAGATCATTGCCGATCCTTATGAAGGGAAAGAAAGAAGCCTTGCTCCCGAGATGGTGATCACAAAACTGGACCTCAATATGCCGCGCAATGTGGCTGCTGCGCCTGACGGATCCATTTACATCGCGGATACCAATAACCACAGGGTGCTTCATCTTTCGCCGGAAGGGGATGTCCTCCAAACATGGGGTTCATTTAGCGGCGCAGAGTCAGACTCTCCAGAGCCGATCACCTTCAATGAACCCTGGGGGATCACAGTTGGGCCGGAAGGGAATGTATACGTGGCCGACACGTGGAACCACCGGGTTTTGAAATTCTCCGCTGAGGGCGAACTGCTCTCAAGCTGGGGTCAGTTTGGACAGCAGGAAACCTCAGACGCATTTTGGGGCCCGAGGGACATCGCCGTCGACCAAGCCGGACACGTGTATGTCAGCGACACCGGCAACAAGCGGGTTGCCATTTTCAATGATCAGGGAGAATTCCTCCACCAATTTGGTGGCGCAGGTCTGGGAGAAGGACAATTGGACGAGCCGGTGGGCCTCGCCATTGATGAGGAAGGAAATCTGTATGTCGCTGACACCTGGAACCAACGGGTGCAGGTGTTTGGAAAAGACGAGCAGGGCATTGCCACAGTGTACCTGAGGGAATGGGACATCGATGGCTGGTATGGCCAATCCCTGGATAATAAACCGTACTTAACCATCGCAGGTGACCAGGTTTTCATAAGCGATCCTGAGGGGTCCAGGATCCTGGTTTTCTCCACCCAGGGTGATTTTCAATTTTATTGGGGCACCTTCGGGACCGACGAAAACCAATTCAACCTGCCCACAGGGCTGGCCGCCGATCCGGAGAGCGGGCTGTGGATCAGCGACACCAAGAACAATCGGATTTTGCATTTCATCCTGCCCGCTGAATAGAGCCTTGTTCAACCCTCGCTCGGACGCCACAACTCCCTACCTGTTTTTGGTAGGGAGCTCTCCGTAAGGGACGATCACAGAAACCCAATCATTTCCAGACCTTCACCCACCGGGAAGGCGGCGGTCCTTCCAAACACCCCTCATGGACCTTCCCGCCACCCGTGGTATAATGCTTGCGCAAAAATTTTTTAATGCATTCCTCTTACCGCTGTAGGAGAAGATAGTTTTATGAAACTTCACGAGTACATCTCAAAACGAATATTCGCTGAGTACGGCATCCCCATTCCAGGTGGGAAAGTGGCGGTCACCCCCAATGAAGCGAAGCAGATTGCGGAAGAAATGGGTGGCCGCAGCATCGTTAAATCGCAGGTCCTGGTGGGGGGGAGGGGCAAAGCGGGGGGGATCCGATTGGCGGATACCCCGGAAGAAGCCTACAAATATGCCCAGGACATTTTGAACATGGAAATAAAAGGCTTGCCTGTGCGGAAAGTCCTGGTTGACCAGGCGGTGGATATCCAGGACGAACTGTACCTGGGCGTGACCAATGACCGCGCCGCCCGAAAACCGGTCATGATGGCCTCTGCTGAGGGTGGGGTCAATATCGAGGAAGTCGCACAAAGGAGCCCGGAGAAAATCATCCAATGCCATATTGATCCTGTGATGGGGCTTCAAAATTACCAGGCGAGGGATTTGGCAGCTGGCATTGATCTCTCACGGGGGTTGTGGCGGGATTTTGGGACGATCGCTCATGGGCTGTGGGAAGCGTATGTCGAGAACGACGCTACACTGGCAGAAATCAATCCTCTGGTGATCACCAAAGATCAGAAATTGCTCGCCGTGGATGGGAAAATGCTGATCGACGACAATGCGCTTTTCCGCCACCCCGATATTGAAGAATACCGCGATTTAGATGTGGAGGCTGAATCAGAAATCGAGGCCAGGAAGCACGGGCTTTCATATATCAAGTTGGACGGGGATATCGGCTGCATGGTCAACGGAGCGGGTTTAGCGATGACCACCATGGACATCATCAAATTATTCGGGGGAGAACCCGCCAATTTCCTGGATATTGGGGGTGGGGCCAGCGCGGAAAAAGTGGCCGCGGCGTTGCGGATCATCCTCTCTGATCAAAACGTGAAAGCTGTCTTGCTCAACATCTTTGGGGGCATCACCCGGTGCGATTTGGTCGCCAAAGGCATCCTCGACGCCCTCCAGGAGGTGGACACGGATGTCCCCATGATCGTCCGCCTGGTGGGCACCAACGCGCGAGAGGGTCGAGAATTGCTCGAAGATGCGGAGATGGAAACCGCGGACACGCTGGCTGAAGCGGCCAAAAAAGCGGTTGCGGCAGCAAACAAATAAGTCATTTAACTCATAACGCAAGTGGAGAAGGAGCATGAGTATTCTAGTTGATAAGGACACCCGATTATTAGTGCAGGGGATCACCGGCGAAGAAGGTTTATTTCACACGGAAAAAATGGTCGCCTACGGAACAGAAGTCGTGTCTGGGGTGACGCCCGGCAAGGGGGGAGAATGGGTACTGGACGGGAAAATTCCCGTTTTCGACTCCGTAAAGATCGCCAAAAAAGCCACCGGGGCAAATACATCTGTGATCTTCGTCCCCGCCCCCTTTGCAGCGGATGCTATATTGGAAGCCGCAGACGCGGGCATGGAAACGATCGTGTGCATCACAGAAGGGGTGCCCGTTCAGGACATGATGCGCGTCCGCTATTACTTGGATCAAAGGAATGTTCGATTGGTGGGACCCAACTGCCCCGGCGTACTCACCCCCGGAGAAGCAAAAGTAGGCATCATCCCCGGCAACATCGCTATCCGTGGGAACGTGGGTGTCGTCTCCCGATCTGGCACCCTGACCTATGAGGTGCTCTACGCCCTCCAAAACCTGGATATCGGCGTCAGCACCTGTGTGGGGATCGGGGGCGATCCCATCAACGGGACCGACTTCATCGACACCCTGCGCATGTTCGAAGAAGACCCCCAGACGGAAAAGATCGTTTTGATTGGGGAGATCGGGGGCACAGATGAAGAAGAAGCAGCTGATTATATCTCCAAGTACGTCACCAAACCCGTAGCGGCCTTCGTCGCCGGGCGGACAGCTCCCCCCGGGAAAAGGATGGGACATGCCGGGGCCATTGTCCAAGGAGGTACAGGATTAGCTGAAGATAAAATCAAAGCCCTTGAAAAGGCGCATGTTAAAGTCGCCAAACATCCGGAGGAGATCCCGTCTCTCCTCTAACCCTCAGATAAACAAAAGTCTGCCTGGCGAGGGCAGACTTTTTTTGTTAAAGAATAAGGAGGTGGTCCGGTTACATTTTCTCTTCAATATAGGTAACAGCTTCCCCTACGGTGGTGATTTTCTGCGCGTCTTCATCCGAGATCTCACCGCCAAACTCGTCTTCAAACTCCATAATTAACTCTACCAAATCGAGAGAATCTGCCTCCAAGTCCTCGCGAAAGCGCGCATCAGGGGTGACCCGGGAAGGGTCAATCGCTAAGAGATCGACGATGATTTCCTGTACTTTGTCAAATACCTGAGACATAATATCTACTCCTTCGAATGAAATTGACGGAAGCGACAAGTCCTGTAAAATAATATCATATTTTGAGATAATGCAAGGGTTGACGCATTGAGCTAATTGTAATCGCCAGCAAGCAGAAGTCAAGTATTTTCCGTTTCCTTATGCTCGCTCTGGCCGGCATCAACCGCTTTTCCCGGAAAAGGGAGGTCCAAACAAAGAAGCACCCCCTCGGGCCCTTGCTTTAAATAAGGATTCATTGACACGCCTACCGCAGGCTGTTACCATACCCACACCCAAAGGAAACAGACGATGTCAGAACCTTCTGAAACCAGCCAGCGAAAATCGGATCATATCCGGATCAATCTGCAGGAAGACGTCCAATCCGCGTTAACCACAGGTTTGGAACGCTACTCCTTCACCCACCAAGCCCTCCCCGAACTGGACCTGGACGAAATCGACCTCACGTTGACCCTGTTCGGGCATACCCTCCCTGCCCCCCTTTTCATCTCTTCTATGACCGGAGGCACACAGGAAGCGGGTGAGATCAACCGTAGGCTGGCTGCCGCTGCCCAAGAAACGGGCATCCCCATGGGTGTCGGCTCACAGCGAGCAGCTTTGGAAGACCCTTCGTCACAGGGATCCTACCAACTGCGTCATATCGCGCCGGATATCCTGCTCTTTGCCAATCTGGGTGCGGTCCAGCTCAATGAGGACCTCGGAGTAGACGAATGTCGAAAGGTGGTCGAGATGGCGGGCGCGGATGCCCTCATCCTCCACCTCAATCCCCTCCAGGAAGCGGTCCAACCAGAGGGCGAAACGAACTTCGCAGGGTTGACAGAGAAGATCCGGCACATATGTGCCGCGCTGGATGTGCCTGTGATCGTCAAAGAAGTCGGTTGGGGCCTCTCCGAACAAGCCGCGCAAGCCCTGGTGGAGGCAGGTGTATCCGCCTTGGACGTGGCAGGCGCAGGCGGGACCTCATGGTCTGAGGTGGAAATGCACCGCGCTGAAACTGAGATGCAGCGCGAGTTAGCGGCTTCCTTTATCCGCTGGGGCATCCCCACCGCGGAATCCATCCAAATGGTGAGGGAAGTAGCGCCTGGCATCCCCCTCTTTGCTTCCGGAGGCCTCCGCACGGGCACAGACATCGCCAAATGTATCGCCCTTGGGGCAACGATGGGGGGCATGGCCAGCCCCTTCCTGAAAGCAGCTTCCCACTCGACAGAGCGCTCCGTGGAAGTCATCCGGACGATCATCAAAGAAATCCAGATCACCATGTTCGCGGCCGGGGTGAAGGACTTGAACACACTGGCGGAGACTCCCTTAAGGGCCAACGATTAACCATGGACAATACCTCCCCTCTAGACACGCTGACCGATCTCATGCGACCTGCCATCGAAAGCCAACTGCGATCGATCGTCCCGGTCGCATCGGAAAGCGAAAGGGGGTCCTTGCCTTATATGTTGTCCTACCAGTTGGGATGGGTAGGAGAGGGTGCCGGACGCAGGGCAGAAGGGAAGCAAATTCGCCCTTTGATGGTACTTTTCGCCACCGATGCCGGCGGAGGGACCTGGCAGCATGCCCTCCCTGCAGCAGGAGCAGTAGAACTGCTGCACAATTTCTCCCTCATCCACGACGACATCCAGGATGGCAGCCCCACCCGACGCGGTCGACCCACAGTATGGAAACGGTGGGGACAGGCTCAGGCCATCAACACCGGCGACGCGATGTTCGCCCTCGCCATCCAATCCATCCTGGACTTAGCGGACACATTGCCTTCAGACATTACCCTCCAGGCATGCCGCGTATTCCAACAGGCATGCCTGCACCTGACCCAGGGACAACACCTTGACCTTGACTTTGAAAAACGCGAGGATGTATCCCCGGATGAATACTGGCAGATGGTGAAGGGAAAAACAGCCGCTTTGCTGGGAGCTGCGATGGAATTAGGCGCTATATGCGCTGAGGTTTCCCCCGTGAGGCGGGCCGCCTTCCGCGAGTTCGGCCACCAACTGGGGTTAGCCTTCCAGGCCCAGGATGACATCCTCGGCATTTGGGGAGAAAAGGAAATCATTGGAAAATCAATTAAAAGCGATCTGGTCACCCGCAAAAAAACACTGCCCATCCTCTATGGGCTAGCGCAACGAAAAGCGTTTTATCAGCGCTGGAAAGGCGGAAGGATACCACCGGAGGACGTCCCCGCTCTGGCTCAACTTTTAGAGGAGGAGGGCGCTCGAAGCCACGCCCAAAGAGAGGCGGACCGATTGACAAAAAGCGCTTTGGACGCTTTGAAAGACGCCAATCCCGAAGGGAAAGGGGGAGAGGCACTCCAGGCGCTAGCAGAGGTCCTTCTCAAACGCAGGGGATGACGCTCTTTTCAATATAGGAATACAGCCTCCGACACCGTTCATTATGGTGAATTTTAATCATACAAGCTTAAAAGAAAACCCCCGTGGGAAAATACCATCAGAGCGACCTTCCCTTTTCCAAATCATGGTCCCAACGGTAAGCAGACGGAAACGGCAAATCCAGGCTATAAGAAATGAACAGGAGCTGAATATCCACCCCTATCGAACAAACATTCTGCTATTTCGATTGCGCTTTCCTTCCTTAGAGCTTCTGGTATAATTGCTGCCGTCATACGGAACTGGATGTCTAAAAAGAGAAAAGCTATGAATGATGACGAAAAGAAGAAACTATGCCCAACCTGTGGTAGCAGGGTAAAAGAAGATGCCGAGCGATGTCCGGTTTGCGGAAGTTCGTTGACAAGGTCCCGGGAATCCCAGACCGTGCAGGGGAGCCGTATGCCGGAACTGACCTTGGGGCTTCCCATTGCCATCTTACTGGTGATTTTCTTTTTGGGCGTAGGTGCAGGGATCGTTTACTTTGCCATGCAACAAATTGGGCAGGATGTCGAGGTGACCGCCACACCGACATCCACACTGACCACCACCCCCTCCCTCACCCCCACGCCTGAGAACCCAACATTGACACCCACCCCTCAACCCAGCCCAACACCACTTACCTATACCGTCTCTCAGGGCGACTCCTGTTTGACGATCGCGGCCCGATATGAAGTATCCATCAAATCCATCGTGCAATTGAATGACATCCCCGCTGCATGCGACACCTTATATGTAGGTCAGAAACTGTTGATCCCCCACCCCACTCCTACGGCCACACCCTTCCCCACCGCCACCCTGAGCGGGTTGGAAGCCACCCAAGCAGCCTGTGAAAAGGTCACGTATAAAGTGAAAGCTGGAGACACGCTGAACACCATTTCCCTGAATTACAACGTCCCCGAAAGCGCCATCCAGGAGTACAACGGCATGGTCAGCAAAACTGTCTATGAAGATATGACATTGGTCATCCCCCTTTGTGAACGGGCCGCCACACCGGGACCCTCCCCAACACCCACCCCGCCGCCACCTTATCCCGCTCCCAACCTGCTCCTGCCCCCCGACGGATCCGTTTTCCCGCTTGATACGGAACAAGTGACCCTTCAATGGTCATCAGTGGGCCTGATTAATGAAAATGAAGCCTATCAGATCACCGTCATGGATATCACCGAAGGGGAAGGCAGGAAACTGGTGGAATACGAAACGGATACCAAATTCATCGTCCCCGGCTCATTCCGACCGCAGGTTAATTCACCCCATATCTATCGCTGGACCATCACCACAGTCAGACAGGTGGATGTCGACGAGGATGGGAACGCGATCTGGGAGAGTGCGGGCGCTGTATCCGACCCCCGTGTCTTCACGTGGACGGGCGAAGCCCCTGCGGAGGAAACACCCACCCCCGAACCGTAGTGAACGGCTGTCCACCAAGAAAGGAAGCGACATTGGAGTGAACACTCAATGTCGCTTTTTTTCATTTCCAACCCAGTTGTTTTCTCCCGGATGGATTTAGATTGCACAGAGCCGCCTGACAACCCTGATCAAGCCCCCTGCTGCATGAAACCTAAACCATCAACCCGCGATATTTAGTACACAAAAAGGTCCCAATCTCTAGGGATTGGGACCTCTCCATGCCATACACACGTGATGCAGGGGATATCTGGATCCTTCCCCCTTAAAAAAGCATTTCGTTTACGTCCTGGATCGCCTGCCGGGAGGGGCGAATGCGCTCGTTGGACAATCGGTTCAGCGGTTCCTCGCTGATCCCTTTGATATCGATCAAAGAGGGTTGCTCCGTGTTGATGTAAAACAAACCTGTCAAAAGGATCCCCTCCTCATCCGCCCTATCCAACAAGTTCACAGCAGCCACGCGGCTGGAAATGTCATGTTCCTCGCCGATCTTTTGCAGGATGATTTTCGACCCGTCATGCATGGTGACTTTTTTCATAACCTCTTCATCGTAGTCGACCTCAATTTCCTCCCGAGGAGGCACATAAGCCAGATCGTGAATGGCCACCTCATGTTCCCGTCCCCAAGAATAGGAATGCAGAGCATCATCCTGATTGTTAAAGGAAACACACGGACTGATAACGTCAATGACCGAAATCCCTTGATGACTCATCGCGGCTTTCAAGATCTCCCGGATCTGTTTCACATCCCCGGAGAATGCCCGGGCTACGAATGTGGCGTTGCTGGCCAACGCCTCCCGGACGATATCCACAGGCATGTAGGGATTCAAGCCTTGCTTCTTTAACTCCAACCCTTGATCTGCGGTAGCTGAAAATTGACCTTTCGTCAAGCCATATACACCATTGTTTTCCACGATATACACCAGGGGCACATTACGCCGCATGACATGCTTAAATTGGCCCATGCCGATGCTGGCTGTATCCCCATCACCGCTGAACCCCATCGCTTTTAAGGTGTGATCGGCGAAGACCGCCCCGGTGGCCAGAGAGGGCATGCGCCCATGCAGGCCATTGAAGGCAAATGAGCGGCCCAAAAAGTACGCCGGGCTTTTACTGGAGCATCCGATACCGCTGAATTTCACGACGTTTTCAGGCAAGACATCCAATTCATACATCACGGAAATGACCTGGTTGGCGATCGACTCATGCCCGCATCCCTTACACAAGGTGCTGGGCGCGCCGCGATAATCGTCTTTGGTCAAGCCCACTGCATTTTTACCGTTCCCACGATTATTTGCCATGGTTACTTACCCTCCACATTGATAATCTCACCCAGGATCCATTCCGCCTCCAGGGGCAAACCGTCCACTTTGGCCACCGACACCAGCTTGTGGGTCTCTTCTGGGACCTCCAGCGAGAGCAGTTTGTGCACCTGACCATCCCTGTTCATCTCCACCACATATATCCTTCGGTGATTCTTGACAAACTCGCGCACGGAAGAAGTAAAGGGAATGGCACGCAGTCGAAGGTAGTCCGCAGGGATCCCCTTGTCCTGCAAATAATCCTGCGCTTCTTGGACAGCGGAATCCGTGGACCCATAGGCCAGAATACCGATCTCAGCCCCTTCGACCTCATCTATCACCGGCTCAGGGACCAGGGTTCGGGCCGTTTCGTACTTCTTTTGCAGGCGTTCCATATTTTGGCGAAAGTCTTCAGGGTCCTCACTGTAACGAGCATACGCATCGTGCCCCGTCCCCCGGGCAAACCAGGCGCTTTTCGGATGCTTGTTCCCGGGCACAGTCCGGTAGGGAATCCCATCCCCATCGACATCCAAATAACGTCCCCATTCTCCACCTAATTCCTCCAGATCCTCTTCCCAAAGCACTTTCCCGCGGTCCATCTCAACATCGGGATATTCAAATTCCTCCGTTATCCATTGGTTCACCCCTAAATCAAGATCACTGAGGACAAAGATGGGCGTTTGCAGCCTTTCAGCAAGATCAAATGATTTCCAGCCAAATTCAAAACACTCATAAGCTGAACCCGGGAACAGCAAGACATTCTGCGTGTCACCGTGGCCCAGGTAATGCGCCATGATCACATCGCCTTGCGAGGTGCGGGTGGGCAACCCTGTGCTGGGGCCCACGCGCTGCACATCCCAAACCACAAGAGGTGTTTCCGAGAAATAGGCCAGGCCGACAAACTCCGCCATCAAACTCAACCCGGGCCCTGAGGTGGATGTCATCGACCTTAACCCACCCCATCCGGCGCCGATGGCCATGCCGATAGCAGCCAACTCATCTTCCGCCTGAACGATGGCAAAGGTGTTCCTGCCCGTTTCCGGGTCTTTGCGCAGTTTCGGGAGATAGACCTTCAACATATCCGCCAGTCCCGTTGCCGGCGTGATCGGATACCAGCCGACGAATTGTACTCCCCCAAACGCAGCTCCGATGGCAGCAGCTTCATTTCCGTTGACGAGTTTATATTTTTTCGTGACCTCCATGGACTCCAAACGATATGGGTCCACTTTCTCGATGTTTGCAGCACACCACTCCGCTGCGGATTGGATCACCTGATAATTGATAGAGACAGGTTTTTCCCTGCCGCTGAAATGATACTCCAGCGCTTGACGCACTTTGTCAATATCCAGATTCAAAAAGTTGACCAGCGCTCCAACATAAACCATGTTAGCCACATAATCTCGCAAATTCCGCGGCGTATCCGAGGCACGAACGAGCTTCTGGACAGGGAGTGGATAACGGATGATATCCTCCCGACCCACTTCCTTGCGAATCCCCTGATCGTAAATCAGAACGCCCCCCGGAGGCAGCCTGTTTACATCCTCCTCAAAGCTCTCCGGGCACATGGCGATCACTATATCCGGCTCAGGGACTCGTCCGAGATAACCATCCTTACTGACCCGAATGGTGTACCAGGTCGGCATCCCCTGGATATTAGAGGGGTAAATGTTCTTACCCGAGACCGGTATGCCCATTTTGAAGATGGAACGCATGATGGTCAGATTTGAGGTCTGGCTTCCCGAACCATTCACTGTGCCAATGGTGATGGAGAAATCATTCACAACCTGATCTTGATTGGCAATGCCCGCTGATACAGCGCTTGATTCACTCATTCCTCACCTCATTTTCAATCATAAAAAAATCCTTTTCCCTATCCCCTGCTGCACTCACATCTTGCAGCTTCCGATGTTTGAAATTCAAGAAGCCAAGCGGTCGATCAATAAATCGAAGTGATCTTTCAACAGCTGCAGGCTTCTATCCATCTCCCCAGCGATGATGGACTCGACCAGCTTCTCATGATACTGCCACACTTTTTCCAGATATTCCATATCCGCATACACATCCAGTCCTACCGCTTCATATGCATCCCAATAGGCTTCCAGCAGGCCGGTGACGAAGACATTCTCCAAACGCTGGAATATGGTCAAATGAAACTTGCGATGTTCTTCATGGGGGATGCGGACAGGCCTGCCTTTCAGCTTCTCCCAAGCGCAGTGGATCAATTCTCTAAGGGTCTCTTTGTCCTCTTTGGTCAAGACTTCTACCGCCTGAGGAAGGTAGGCATACTCAATATGCCGACGCAAATCCAAGAAATCCTCAAAATGCTTATGATCCTGTTTGATGGCGTAAAACAAGCTCTGGCGGACAGAGGGGGCAAAGCGATAGGGCAAACTGCGGATGCCCACCCGGGGTCGAACCTCGACTAAACCCAGCGCTTTGGCGACCTCCAATTGCTCGCGGAGGCGGGAAATGCTGATATCCAACTCCTCGCTCAACCCGGAAAGGGAGGGGAGAGAACGGGTGTCATCATCCTCACTCGCCCGTTCGGATAAATAAGCCAGAAAGTCGGAGAAATGGAATGGATCGGCCATATCTTCACATTAATATGATAAATAAGATTAATTTTGCAAACACATTGTAGCACCCCTGGGAAAGGACGTCAATGCGCTTGCGGTGCCCAGGGGAAAGGAGGGGTCGGGTTAAACCAAAAAGGCTGAGCGTCTCCCGCTCAACCCTGTCCTGATTGTCTACACCAGCCCTGATCAACGGCCCAAAACAGAAAAAGCCGCAGCGGTGATCAACGCCGTACCATGGATGAGTGCCCGTTCATCAAAATCAAACTGAGGATGGTGATGTTTGGCGTTTAATCCCAACCCTTCATTTGCAGAGCCCACCAACAGATAACAACTTTTAAACCCCTCCATCATCAACGCCATATCCTCCGAGGTCATGGTCCGGTATGTGGAATCAAGCGTTAAATCAGGGAACAGTTGGGCAGCTGCATTTCTCACCATGTTGGCGATCTCCGGATCGTTGACCACTGCGGGCGATATTTCTTCCACCTCGATCTCCGTCCAACAACCGTGAGACTCAGCAATCCCCGAAACGATCTCCTCGAACCGATCCAAGACATACGCCCGTGTTGGGGGGTTAAATGTCCGAATGGTGCCTTCCATCTTCACTTCAGAGGGGATCACATTGTGAGCGCTTCCCCCCTGAAAGCTGCCTATCGTGATCACGCCCGTATCCAAAGGGGACAACTCGCGAGAGATGATGGACTGCAGTCCGGTCACCACATGGGAGGCAGCCAGGATGGGATCCACCGCCTCGTGGGGATTTGCCCCATGCCCCCCCTTGCCTACAATTCGAACCCGGAAGATCTCAGAGGCCGCCATCATGGGACCATCGCTGATCCCAAACCACCCAAGGGGCTTCTCGTTCCAAAGATGGAGCGTCAAAATGACATCAGGGACGGGGTCTTCCAATACCCCCTCCTGGATCATCCGCTCTGCACCCCCTAAGCCCTCTTCCGCCGGTTGGAAAACGAACTTCACACTCCCCGGCAACTCATCTCGCTGATCGTGAAGTATGCGAGCTGCAGACAGCCCGATGGCCATATGCCCGTCATGCCCGCAGGCATGCATTACCCCCTCGTTTGCCGAGGCGTACTCCTCATCGCTTTCCTCCACAATGGGGAGTGCGTCCATATCAAAACGGAGGAGGACGATGGGCCCGGAGGGGTCCCCTTCTAAAAAGGCGGTAACACCTGTCTCAGCAATCCCCGTTTGCAGTTCCAGTCGATCCAGTTTCTCTAATTCCCGGGCGATTACACCCGCGGTCCGTTTTTCTTGAAAACCCAGCTCGGGGTGCCGATGGAAATCCCGGCGAAGTTCCTGCGAATATGGGAAAAGATCCCTTGCTAAAACGAGAAAGTCTGGCATGGTTCACTTATTCGATCTCCTGGTTTTCAAACTTTTGGACGCCCGACTCCCCCAGATCAACGTGGACTTCTTTCTGCAAGGGATTCAAGCGCACCACCTCCCCTTCCCCTCTGGGAGTGTTCACTCGCTTTCCGCACTCGGGAAGACCCTCTTTGGCATCCAAGTATTGTTCATGCTCGTACATTAAACAGCAGCGCAGCCTGCCACACATGCCTGTGATCTCAGAAGGCGCCAGGGAAACCCCTTGTTCTTTGGCCATTCTTATGGAGATGGGTTCAAACTCGGTCATGTATTCCGTACAGCAGCGTATGCCTTTCCCACACGCGCCCATCCCACCGATGATTTTGGCAGCATCCCGGGGACCGATTCTGCGCAACTCGACATGATGCTCCGGAAACCGGTCCCCCAATCTCTTCAGAAATTCACTTAGATCGGGGTCCTCTTTGCCATCATAGGAGTATAAAAAGATCAGGTTTTCACCATCCAGGCTGTATTCAGCGGAGACGAATTTCACTTCCTCCAATGCGAGGTCTCTGCCCAATTGCTGGCTGTATGCAAGGGCTTGTTCTTCCTTTCCCTCCAGGATCTGGCGCAAAACCAAATCGCGTGGGGTGGCTTTCCTTTGAATGGGTTTCCAGTTCTGATCCCCGGTCGACCCCCCAGGGTCAACAAAGACCACAATCTGCCCCAATTGCTGCCCCCGCATGGTTTCAACGACCACGTAGTCCCCTTCCTCCAAATCCGGGAAACCTGTGGCGTCAAAATGATATGTCTTGCCCCCTTTATGGAAACGAATACCAACGATCAGTGACATCATGGGGATATTTTACCAAATTTATCCGTTTGAGGTGGCTGGTGAGGACACCGGTCCTATGAAACCTATCCAACCAGGGGGTTATTTCACCTTTCCACCCTCTGGGCACAAAAAACCAGGGCGAGAATCCCCCCAGCCTCTCGCCCTGGCTAACCAGTCCTCTGTTTTGCCTCAGGCGTCTTGGTAGGCTTCCATACTTACTTGGGCGGCGATCTTCTTGGCCACATTCTGCAAAGCAGCCGTCACTTCGGCATCGGGTTTGGAGATCACCACAGGCACACCTGCATCCCCTCCCTTACGGACTTCAGGGTCGATGGGGATAGAACCGATGAAGGGTACACCAAATTCACCTGCCAGCTTTTCTCCACCCCCTGATCCAAAGATGTCCACTTCTTCCCCACCGGGTGTCGTCCATGAACTCATGTTCTCAACCACGCCAAAGATGGGCACATCTAATTCAGCAAACATATTCAAACCGCGACGGGCATCATCCAGGGACACCTTTTGCGGTAAGGTGACAATCACGCCTCCCTGAATCTCCAGCGTCTGACTCAGACTCAGTTGAACGTCACCCGTTCCAGGGGGGAGGTCGACGATCAAATAATCCAATTCACCCCATTCGACATCACTGATGAATTGTTTTATCGCCCCGTGGAGCATGGGACCCCGCCAAATCAAGGCCTGTTGGGGCTCGACCAAAAAGCCAATGGACATCAATTTCACGCCATATGCCTCGGCGGGGACGATCTTCTTTTCCACCGTACCCCCAATTTCATCCACACCCATCATGGTCGGTACGTTCGGACCGTAAATATCCGCATCGAGCAAACCGACGCTGGCACCCATCTCTGCTAGAGCGACAGCCACATTGACGGCTACTGTGCTCTTCCCCACGCCGCCTTTGCCTGAAGCAATGGCCACCACGTTCCGAATGCCCTCATGTTTTGATTTTTTCTGCCCGATGGGTACTTCAGCATCCATCTCGATCTCTACCTCATCCACACCCTCCAGGGCTTTCACCGCATTGTAAGCATCCTGCTGGATTTGATCCCGCATCGGACAAGCCGGTGTGGTCAATTTTATTCGAAACCTCACCGTTGCATCGGAAACCTCCACATCGCTGATCATCCCCAAGCTGACCAAATCTCTGCCCAATTCAGGATCCAGAACCCTTCCCAACGCTTTCATCACATCATCTTTTGAAATTTTTTTTGTTGCCATAATCATCCTTTAGATTTTATAGATACGCGGGTCATCTCTCCAATTTGAAATACCTGTACCATTTTAGCATGGCAGGGTACCTAAAATCTCAATATTCTATTAGAATCAAGCGGATGCTAGACCGCGTAGATGCCTGGCTGGTTACTTTCGGGGTAGGATGCATCTCACTACTCGCACCAACGCAAAAAATCCCCTATGTCATTTGCCATCAAAACGGGAGCATCAGAGGAGAAAATGGTCGGCTTCTTAGGAATTGAACCGTCTGAACAACAAGGGATGATACGCTTACAATGAGGCTTTGGTCGCTTTCACCAACATATCTGGATCGGTTGGGATTGGTAGGGTTGTGGCGGGAAGGGTTGTTAGCCCAGCGTGTGATCGCCGGAACAACGGATGGCTATAAACACCATCCACAATTAATCCGATTCCAGTCCCAAGAAGACCCTCTGAGGGCCATCGGCCAATACCTGGTCCATGTCGCAGAGGAAGGGGATCGTCGAGGGTACCGATTTAAACGAGAGAAAATCCTTCATCCGAAGTCATGGGACCTCATCCCGGTGACCCAGGGGCAGCTTTCTTATGAATTTTCGCATTTGCTACATAAACTCCAAACCCGGGACCGGGAACGATACCAGCAGCTGAAATCCATCGAAACCCCACAAGCCCATCCTTCCTTTGCAGTCATCCCCGGCAAGATCGCCCCCTGGGAGAAAATATGAACCAGTTGATGATTTCCCCCTCCAAACGCCCGTCGTCCCTGCTTCATATCCTGAAAAAAGGAAGCCCGTGGCGACAAAGGCGCTTTGTATGTTACCCTCCATGCAAAGATCACCTCTTCTTTTTTGAAAAAGGTGATAAAATGTCCAAGCTGTAAGTAGTATTTCGTTTGAACCTTCCCGTAGAAATCCTTCTCACCAGCTGGAGAACACGGGAAGGGATACAGATCATATGAAAAGGAGCAAAGTTTTTGTTAGAAAACCTACGTAGAATCGTTCTCGACGTCTTGAAACCTTTTGAACCTAACATCGTAGAAATGGCCCAAGAAGTTGCGAACATGAACGGGGTGGAAGGGGTCAATATCACCCTTTATGAAATCGATCACCAAGTCGAAAACGCGAAAGTAACGGTCGAAGGAAACGGTTTGGCATACCAAGAGTTGAAAGCGGTCATCGAAAAAAATGGGGCGACGATCCATTCCATCGATGAGGTGGCCGCCGGCCACAGCCTTATCGAAGATGTGGTCACCCACCAGGATTAATATCCAACAAGAAACACAGCAGCTGAAAACCTTCATCCTCGTTCCGAAGACACCCCCATTCGGATAGCTTTCTCTTTTAAACGATCTCTCGAACCCTTAATTTCCATCCTGATTGGCGAAATCCAAGCTTCTTCCATCGATGGGAGCAAAGCGCAAGACAACTCTTTCTCAGCCGTTCATAGAGGAAACTACCTGTAATGAAGGGCCCCTAGACCGGGGTGAGAGATATCTCAAACCACATCCCCACCCTCATGGGCTTTCTTACAGCTTCACCCCCATCTCCTGACACAGGGAAAACAATAATACATCCAATCCTTGGGTGATTTGATCCAAAAATCCGATCTTCTCATATATAATAGGGTCTTAGGCACGATTCGGTCGACACAACAAATTTGATAGCTCATAGGTGCATCAGTCGCCAATTTATTATTTATACTTATGGATGAATAATCACCAAGCATTGAAAATGGCAGGCAGGCCCTTTACAGCTTGCACCATACAAAGTCACAGCGCACTCATAGAAAAACTATTTTATGGCTGACAAAGAGTTCAAACCAGAGCAAAGAGAAGTCATCCTTGTTTCCCACAAACCGGAATGGCTGGATCTCGCCAGACAAGAGGGCGAACGGATAAAAAACACCTTATCCGTTGATGTCATCGCTGTCCACCACATCGGAAGCACGGCTATCCCCGGCATTAAAGCTAAACCCATCCTGGACTTCCTCCTGGTCGTAAAGGATCTGGACGCTTTAGATCAAAAAAACCATGAAATGGAATCGCTGGGGTACACCGCAAAGGGAGAACGGGGAATTCCCGGTCGGCGGTTTTTTTCAAAGGACACGAATGGGAAGCGAAGCCATCATGTGCACGCTTTCCAACCCAACAACTCCGAAATTAAAAGGCATTTGATATTCCGGGATTATCTGCTCACGCACCCAAAAGATGCCAGAGATTACGAAAGTTTGAAAGAAGAATTGGCTGCTCGTTTTCCCCATAGAAGCGGGGATTATACGGAGGGAAAAACGGGTTTCATCCAAGAAACCGTTGTTAAAGCCCGCCGATGGAAACGACAGCAAGAAGGATCATAAGCTTACACCTCGGGCAGAAGACCGCCACAGAGGGGGTAATAAAGTATCATATGAAAGACAACCCATTGAGTCACCAACGACCTAAGCAGCACTGACAAACATCCAACCATGGATCTACCCGAAGATTTCAAAACTCGCATCCACGGGACCTTTGGACGAGACGGTCAAAGTTGGTTAAAACAACTCCCGGATCTATTGGAGCATTTCCAAGATGCATGGTCTCTCACGCTTCACCACAGCCCATTTCCACCTTCTTATCATTATGTCATCCCCTGCCAAACGCAGCATGGGGTTGATGCCGTTCTCAAATTAGGGGTCCCCAATCCGGAATTATCCACAGAAATAAACGCCCTCCGCCACTTCAAAGGCAGAGGGGTTGTGAGGCTACTGAAAGCTGACCAAGGACGAGGGGGATTGTTATTAGAACGCATCACTCCCGGCACAGCGCTCCTTCATGTCAAAGACAATCTATACGCAGCCCAAGCCGCCGCAAACGTGGCCGATAAGTTGTGGCGGCCTCCGCCGAAAAACCACCCCTTCCCCACAATGGAAGATTGGGGGCAGGGTTTCCAACGCTTGCGCAAGGAGTTTCAAGGAGACACAGGCCCTTTCCCCAAGATGCTTGTAGAAAAAGCGGAGGCGCTTTTCAAAGACCTCCTCTCTTCCACCTCGGAACCCGTCCTCCTTCACGGGGATTTTCATCACAGAAACCTCCTTAAGGCTCAAAGGGACCCATGGCTAACCATTGATCCCAAAGGCTTGATCGGCGAACCTGCTTACGAAATGGGTGCCTATCTTCGCAATCCCTTCCCTGAGATCCTCCATGAAGCTGACTTTCAAAAGCTGACCGCTGAGCGCATCGAAATTTTCGCGGACACGCTCTCACTCGATCCATCCAGAATGATAGGATGGGGATTCTCCCAGGCTGTCCTGGCTGCCTGGTGGAGTTACGAAGAACGCAGTCAGGCTTGGGAAAAATGGGTTTCCATCGCTGAACGTTTATCGGAGATGACTTCCTGAAAAAACGCTCATACTAAATATATCCCTTGCTTCCAGCTGAGGTTATGATCCCCCATAATAGATGTGGACTCATTATTCCACTGTAACGGATTTGGCTAGATTGCGGGGCTGATCGACATCCAAACCGCGCAGGGCAGCGATATGGTAGGCCAGGAGCTGGAGAGGGATCACTGTCGTCACCGGGCTCAACCTCCAGGGTGTGTCTGGGACCCAGAGCACATGATCCGCAACCGGCGGTATCTGCTCGTCCCCGTCCGTGGCGACGGCTATCACCCGTCCTCCCCGCGCCTTGGCCTGCTCGATCTGGCTGAACATCTTCTCATACCAGGGATCCTTGGGCGCGATAGCCACGACCGGCAAATCCCCTTCGATCAACGCGATCGGACCGTGCTTCATCTCCCCTGCAGGGTAGCCTTCCGCGTGGATATAGGAAATCTCTTTGAGCTTCAAAGCCCCTTCATAAGCTGTAGGCATATTGATCCCCCGTCCTAAATAAAGCGCATTCTCAGCTTCCATCAACTGCTCCGCGATGACCTCGACATCCCCCTCTCGATCCAGACATTGCCCGGCCAAATCAGGGATCAAACGCAGGTCAGCGACCAGCTTTTGACGCTCTTCTTCATCGATCGTTCCTCTTAATTCCCCCAACCAGATGGCCAGCATGTACACATCCACCAAGGGAGCGGTATAAGCTTTCGTGGAGGCCACCCCGATCTCAGGGCCCACCTGCATGGAAATGTACCCATCCGCGGTACGCATGGCTTGCGAGCCGATGACATTGACGATCGACCACAACGTAGCCCCTTTCTTCCGCCCCTCTTCCATGGCGGCCAAGGTATCCGCCGTTTCACCCGACTGGCTGATGGCCAAGACCACCGTGTGCTCATCGATGATCGGATCCCGGTACCGGAATTCGGACCCGATCTCCACATCCACAGGGATGCGGGCGATGCGTTCGATCAACACCTTCCCCACCATGCCTGCATATGCCGCGGTGCCGCAGGCGGTGATGTACATGCGGTTGATCTTTTTCGCCATGTCCTTCGAGATCTTCAAGGTCGGGATCCGGACCCTTCCCTGGTCAAAATCCACCCGACCGCCAATCGTGTCGGTCAAAGAACGAACCTGTTCGTGGATCTCCTTGTGCATAAAGTGGCGGTACTCGCCCTTTTCCGCAGACACGGGATCCCAAGGGACATTTTGCACCTGGCAGGAAACAGGCGTTCCCTCCAGGGTCAAAACTTGGAGCCCAGACCGCTGAATGACCGCCATTTGCCGGGATTCTAAAAACACCATATCCCGGGTATGTTCCAAAATCGCTGGGAGATCAGAAGCGATGTACATCTCACCCTCCCCCACACCGATCACCACGCCCCCCGCATTTCCGATACGGGCCGCGATGATCTTGTCCGGTTCGTGTTTGGATAAGACGACGATGCCGTGGGCGCCGTGAAGCTGGCGCAACGCCTGCCGAACCGCGTCCTGAAGGGAGAGTCCCGCAGCCAGGTACCGTTCAATAAGGTGGATGATGACCTCTGTATCCGTCTCCGAGGTGAAAACGGCCCCTTCTTCCTTCAGCTCATTCCGCAAAGCCAGATAGTTTTCCACGATCCCGTTATGGACGAGGACCACATCCCCGGTCATACCCACGTGGGGGTGAGCGTTGCGCATATTCGGTTCTCCATGGGTCGCCCACCGAGTATGGCCGATGCCCACGTTTCCCCGGACAGGATCTTCCCGTACCAAATCTGCCAAATGCTCGATCTTCCCGGCATCGCGCCGCACCTGAATCTCCCCTTCTTCCAGGACAGCTATGCCAGCCGAGTCGTACCCCCGGTACTCAAGTCGCTTCAAACCCTCCATGACAATGGGGGTGGCATTTTTGGACCCAATATAACCTACAATCCCGCACATTGCGTGTACCCTCCTGTTTTCAGGATGATGGTTCGTGTATGGACAAAACCACAGATTCCCTCACTTGCTCAGGAACAGGTTGTCATCCTTCACTCAAGGAACCCACCATCCCCAATTCTATTCGTGTCACCAAGGCGCTTTTGTAAAGCTGGTTGCCCAGCCTTTTTGTGCACCCCTTTCAGTTTGGAGGGAAAAATCGGGGTGTGACATACCCCGGAGGGCTTCCGCTGATGGATCGATTTTCCCGACATCCAGTGTCCCCCAGCCGGTTAACCTCCTGCTTTAGGAGGAACCCTCATCCTCGTCACCCTGATCCACAGGGCCATGCGCTATTTTCCCTCTCCTTGCGTTCTTTCCCCTTTACCTCCCCGCATAGAAGATCTCCACGAAGGGCAGCGGGCTCTGCTGAGTCACCATCCTTCGCGGACTTTATCTTACTAAAGTATCACTGAGATGACAAGCCTACTTCCCTTCTTCAATCACCACCTTTTGGATCACATCCCCCTCCTGGATGCTGTCCACCACGTCTTGACCTTCCACCACTTCGCCAAACACGGTATGCTTGCCATCCAGGTGAGGTTGAGGCGAATGGGTGATGAAAAATTGAGATCCGTTGGTGTTTGGTCCCGCATTGGCCATGGAGATGACGCCTTTCTCATGCTTGAGGGGATTCCCCTCCAATTCATCTTCAAATTGGTATCCCGGTCCCCCTCGCCCCGTACCGGTTGGATCTCCACCCTGAATGACGAAGTCATCCACCACGCGGTGGAAGGTGATCCCATCGTAAAACCCGTTTTCTGCCAGAAAGACGAAGTTGTTGACCGTTTTGGGCGCGTGCTGGGGGTAGAGTTCTAAGTGGATCTCCCCTTTCCCGGTTTGCATGTTGGCCTGGTAAGTTTTCCCCTCATCAATCCTCATCTCAGGAGGGCGTTCCCATTGCTGTGCCATCGTTACCTCTCTTTGCGATATGACGTATCCATTTGTTTTGCCATTATAACACCTGACCGGACTTCCCCAATTGGGCATAAAAGGGTCAGAGAGGGTCTTGTTCGAACATCATCCCCTCCTCCCTTTCTGCCAGCGCTTCCTGAACAAAAAAACCTCCCTGGAAAATACACCACCCCAGGGAGGAAAAAACGACAGATCCCGGCTTACGGATTACGCGTCAGGCTGACCCTCAGCAGGTCTACCCCACGGCCTATCGCCAAAATCTCCACGATGATCAGGATGGTCCGGATCATTCAAAGGCCTTTCCGCGCGAGGTTCCCCCGCGATGACCAAACGTGCCAACCAATGACCATCCTCTCCCTCTACAGCCGCCACACCGGCCTTCCAGCCTACCTGTAAGTCCCCAATGCCGTGTGCTTGGCCTTTGAATCGTGTGGCATCATCCACAAAAAAGGTAAGCACTGTCCCATCTGCCTTTTTCAGACGAAATTTACCCAGACCCACATCGACAGCTGTGATCTCTCCCCTCGCCTTGATCCCATGGCGGGGTTCTCCCGCGATGACCACGGTGGCGACCTTTTTCCCCTCCTCCCCTTCTCTCGCCGCCACCCCAGCTTTCCAGCCCACCTGCATGTCGGACAGGTCTCCAAGCTGGCCTCCATAGCGCGTCTTTTCGTCGACAAAGAAGGTGAGAATCTCACCATCTGGCGTTTGGATGCGGAACTTCCCCGCCTGGCTGTCCACCGCCGTCACCGTCCCCCGTAGCTTGATCCACGCCGGACGTTCTCCCGCGATGACCACGGTGGCGACCTTTTTCCCCTCCTCCCCTTCTCTCGCCGTCACCCCAGCTTTCCAGCCCACCTGCATGTCGGACAGGTCTCCAAGCTGGCCTCCGTAGTGCGTCTTTTCATCCACAAAGAAGGTGAGAATCTCACCATCTGGCGTTTGGATGCGGAACTTACCCGCCTGGCTGTCCACCGCCGTCACCGTCCCCCGCACCCGGATGGCAAATCTGCCGCCAGGTTCGAAGTCCGGAGGCAGGATAGCGACGATGATGGCTGTCTCCTCGTCGACACGGGCAGCGACCGCGACCTTCACGCCGGGTTTCAGGTCGGCGAACGTCCCTTTTCGGAACCGGGTCTCTTCATCAACGAAGAACGAGAGCTCTTCCCCTTGAAAGGTCATCACCCGGAAGCTGTCTTCCTCCACAGCGATCACTTCGCCATACACCAGGCGAGCATCCTTATCTCCCACCTCTTTGGCAGGGATCGCTGCCATCGCAAGCCCGCTTAACGAGCCAGCTGCCAGCATTGCCGCGAGCACAGATAAAACGATCTTTTTCAACATGGTTAAACCCTCCGTTAAACTAATTGATTATGAAGTACACCCTCAGGGTACCCAAGGGATGTAAAGAGAGAGAAAGGGGTGTGTAAAATCGCTGTAAAATACGCCCCAAACTGCAAACCGATGGGGCATTTTTCCCCACCAGGCCCGGGACACATCAAGACAAGATATTCAGAACCAAATCAACCAATTTAGGGATCGGTGATGGCTGATATTAAAATTGAGTAGGGGACGACAAGCCCCACACCGGCCTCAGGATTCCCCCTCCGGATTCGGGAAAACCACCTCTTCTTTCCCTGTCAATTTGTTATGGATGCGATCGACCACAATATCCAAATGACCTGGCTTGTGGACGAAGTCGAGGTCGTCGGAACGGATGGTCAATACCGGGCATAAGTCAAAGGTCTCCATCCATTCTTGATAGTAAGAATCCAGCAATGATAAATAATCCAGGGTGATCCCGGCTTCCATTTTCCGACCCCGCTGCCGGATACGTTCCATCAGCACTTCCGGATCGGCGGTGAGGTAAATCAACAGATCCGGTTCAGGTAAATTCGCGACCACCATGGTGAAGACACGCCGGTAGGCCATGTAATCTCGTTCTGTCATACTGCCCTGGTGATACAAGGCCCGAGCAAATATCTGAGCATCCTCATAAATGCTGCGATCAGCGATGGCTGAACACTCATCCTCTACGAGCTCCAAATGCTGCTCAGCCCGGTGTCCCAAGAAAAAAATTTGCAGATGAAAAGACCACGCTTCCATATCTTGATAAAAATCACCCAGATAGGGGTTATCGATCACGGACTCGAAAGCCGTCTTCCACCCCAATCGATCCCCCAAACGTTCGGTAAGAGATGTCTTCCCCGTCCCGATATTCCCTGCCACAACCACAAGTTTCCCGGCCATGTGCCTCTCCTCACCAAAGAGATGAACTCGCCGACCTAATTTTACTATAACGAACGCTTAACTCAGATTTGACATGAGCCCATTTTCCCCGTACCATTCACATAAGGGTGTGCCTGATAAAAAACTGTTAGGAGGCTACTTATGGTACGGAAAACGTCAGCTCGCGCAGCCCTGTCCTTCTTTCTGCTGGTCAGCCTAAGGTCCCTGACGGGGTGCCAATCAGCACCTCCAGAAACAGCCCCGGCGCAGCCCACCGAAACCAGCCTCCACCCTTCTCCCTCCAGCCATCTTCAACCCTCTCCCTCCCCTACAGATGAGTACACAAGCGCCAGAAAACAAATGGTAGAACGGCAAATTCAAGGACGAGGTCTCCAGGATCCCGATGTCTTGGAAGCCATGCGGGCCGTCCCCCGCCACGAATTCGTCCCGGAAGATTATCTCAATCAGGCCTACGCCGACCATCCTTTACCCATCGGCTATGGCCAAACCATTTCCCAGCCCTATATTGTGGCTCTGATGACAAAACAACTGGAACTACAGCCCGGGGAACGGGTCTTGGAGGTGGGGACCGGGAGCGGATACCAGGCTGCCGTATTGGTGGAAATGGATGTAGAGGTCTATTCCATTGAGATCATCCCAGAACTGGCAAACCGGGCTGGGCAACGTTTACAGCGATTGGGTTACACTGAGGTGGAAGTGAAGAACGGGGATGGTTATTACGGTTGGGAAGAACACGCCCCCTATGACGCCATCATCGTCACCGCTGCCCCCGATCATCTCCCCCAGCCGTTGGTGGGACAATTGAAAGAGGGTGGTCGTCTGGTGATCCCCATCGGCCCCATCGGCGCCGTGCAAACCCTTTGGCTCTATGAGAAAATCGAAGGTGAAATCCAGGCGAAAAACCTGGGCGCCGTCCAGTTCGTCCCCCTCACCGGAAAACATTAATCAGGGAGTGACCAAAACGTGATCCCCGCCAGGATATAGGCCCCCAATCCACTGATGAATACCACCCAATAACCCCAACTTAAGGCCAAAATGGAGGCGATCACAGAAGCGATCACAGAGGTGAAACCGTTCACCGCCCAAGCCCAGGGGGCGATCCCGGGTAACTTTGATTTGATCCACGTCAACCCGGTCGGAAAAGGAAACCCCATCAAAAATCCCAGCGGGGCCAGGCCCATTACTGCCGCACCCACCCTCCCCCATAAAGGCCAGCTCAACACCCTCTCTTTGAAGACCGAACCAAACAGAGGCATACCCAGTGCGCAAAGGATGAGCAAACCCCAGCCGACCAGGCCCAGTTCCCATTTCCGTCGAGATGCCATGCTGCCCCATCCGGAAAAGAACAAAAGCGTACCCACCACCACAGCGAAGGACGAGATAGGGTGCCCCAAAAACAGCATCCACCGCTGAATCAGGGGGATCTCGACCAACATAAATCCCATCCCTAAAAGAGCAAAATAAAGCAGGATGGGCCAGCCCCGCATCTGCCGCAATTGCCGTACCAGTCGAGGAGAGAAAAAGAGGGGCAGCAAAATCAACACGGCACTGAGGATAAGCACCAGCCCCAGCAGCGCGAGTAAGACAAAATACCCGCTTCCCCCGAACGGTTGCCATGTCCGCCCCAGGGCAGCGAACACCTGAGGCGTTTGTCCCCATGTGAAATAGTGGAAGAAAAAAGGATGATTGTCATCCGGGGGGGAGATATCAAAGGGATGGTCACTCAGATAGAGATCCCGATTTTGAGCCCCCAACAGACCCTTCACTTCTTGATAATAAAGCGGCTCCGGAAGCTGATTGAAACGGTTGACCTCTGAGGTCTTGACATCGGATGCCCAGACCAGGTCGAACCGCCGGCTTTCAAGGAAAGCTCGCGACTTCCTCAATTCGACATCGCTCCAACCAGCAGGTTTCACCAATACCGTCAATGTCTGCACACCACGATAGATGACCATGTTCTCCCCCATGTCCATTAACCCGGCCTTCTCTCCCGCTTCAAGCAAGGTGGCGACGAGGCGAACCCCCTCACTGGGCGGGCTTTGCAGCCACCGAGTGACCACCAAGACACCCCCAGGCTCGATGTTCTGGAGGGCATCTCCAAAGCCCTCCACCGTCAGGGTATAATCTTCCGCCAAACTGAACGCCCCGCTGGTGACCGGTCGATAGGCATCGGTGAGGGGATAATAGATGAGATCAAATGTCCCCTTCCCCTCCTGTAAATAGGCCCGGTCATTTTTAACCTCAACTTGGACGTGCGGATGATGGTAGGTATTGTATTTCGGGTTGGTTTGAGCGGAAGCTTTCAAGAGAAGGGGATTTTCCTCCACCACCGTAACGGTCTTCGCACCCCCTGCCAAGGCCTGTAATACCCCTAACCCCCCTTCTGACTTGAGGACCAGGACATGGGCTTGAGGGACCAAAGAAAAAGCCAAGCTCTCCGGCATCCAATCTGCCGCTGGGAACGCATCCGGCGTCGCCTGGGTGAGCGGATGGAGGGGACCGCCGTCAATCGACATCCCCAGCTGGTCAGGTGGGGTTCCCTTAAATTGATAACTCAATCCCGGTAGGGTATGGGTACCAGCCTCGGAGAGCACATCGACCCGGGAGATCGCATTCCAGGCCCCGAATTGAGATGTTGACCCCGGATAGCGACGGGCATGAGATAATCCTTTGTATGGCGAAATGGTCATCCCCAAGGGGGAAGAACCGCGCAGGTTGACAAAGGACAACGCCGCAAAGAGGAACACACCCGCGAGCAAAGAAAGACGGACGAGGAACCGCAGGAATCGACCCCCGATTGGGTCCTCCCCCAAGATGAAAAACGTGCTCAATCCGCATAACACACTCACTAAAACAGCCCCGGGAACGCCGGATAACTCCAACGCAGCAGGGGTTAACAACACGCCAACGGCGGAGCCCACGAGATTGGCTGCATAGATTTGATGGTGGTCGCCTTCCTCCGAAGAAAGGGCCACCCCCACCCCCAAACCGCTGATCAGAAAAGGAAGGGAGAGTACAAAGTAATACAGGAAAAAATACAGGACTTGAATCCTTTCCCAGGCGATACTGTAGGAGTCAAAAGGGATCCAGTTCACCCCCCCATAGGCTAAGGCAACACTCAAGGAAAATCCCAACCCTACCCAAGTTAATAAGGGGGAGATATCCAGGTTCGTGAGGGAAGGGAAAAGGGACAAGAACGTACCGCTGGCGCCCAAACCCAATAACGCCAAGCTGACCACTAAAAAGGCGAAATGATAGTATTGAGCCACGCCTAAAAAGCGGGTCAAAGTGGTTTCGAATATCAAAGTGGCTGCAGCTAAAAACCCAATCCCTAGGGTCTCTCGGTTTATCATCGGCCGTGTTTTCCCTGAGATGATGTCATGCGGATGAAAGGGTTAATTCCAGACGATGCCTACCAACCTGAAAGTGATACGCTCATTATAACCAACATCTTAAACGAAAACCCTGCGAGGATCCCCTCGCAGGGTGAAAACCTTCCAAAAAATCAGGTGTGCTAGCTTTTTTCTTGATCAGACAGCAAATCAGCCAGGGACTCCTCATCCCCATTGGCTCCAAACGCCTTCCTTAATGCGGCTTCGATGGCTGTGGGCGTGGGTTCGCTTCGCTTTTCCTCGTCCTCTTCCTCTTGATACATCTCCTGGGGTGGTTCTTCCAAAGCCTTCATGCTTAACTTGATCTGTTTCTTACGGCGGTTCACCTTCAATACCTTCACATCAATCTCATCGCCTTTCTTTACCAGATCAGTTGGTTTCTCCACATAACCGTGGGCCATCTCACTGATATGAACCAGGCCGGGCCGCTCTGCTCCCAGCTCAACGAAGACACCATACTTTTCAATCCGGGTCACTTTCCCTGTAAGCTCCATGCCCTCCTTAATCTCTCTCCACTCCAGATCGAGCGGTTCAATCATGGTCAGCTCAATTTTCTTCTTTTCAGGGTCGACATGCTGTACCCATACTTCAACTTCCTGCCCTTCCTCAACGACATCCGAAACACGCGTGACCGAACCTTTCATTAACTTCGAGATATGAACGACCCCGGGGACCTCAACACCGATATCGACAATTGCACCCGCCAACGACGTTTTAATCACTTTCCCCTTTACTTTCATTTTTTCTTCCAGATCCTCAATGGACTCCGGAGTCGCTAGATTGTCTTTCGCCATAACGCACCTTCCACACTTTAATTCGTATATCGACAAGGCTAAATTATACCGCCCGCTCAGTTAGTTGTCAAAGCAAGAGCTCCCCGTCTTCGTTTTCCCCCCTTAACTCCCTCAATACCTTCACCAGCTTAGGAAACCAATCATGATCTTTGAGATTAAAGTTCAGCCACACCGTGCTTTCACCCAAGCGGACATCAGAGCTTACTTCCCAACGCTGCGGCAGGGGATGGTCTTCGGGATACTGAAGTGTGATTTGTTCATTCTGGATAGAAATTGTTTCCACCCCAATCTCCTCCGCGAGAAGTCTGATGCGCAACTGCAGGAGGATATTCTCCACAGTGGCTGGGATGGGACCGAAGCGATCCCTGAATTCCTCTCGCAAGGAATGAATTTCGCTGATATCCGTAATGTCTGCCATCCTGCGATACAGACCTAATCGCACGGATCGATCGCCAATATAATCCTCAGGGATCCCGGTTGGCAGGGGAAGGTCCACTTTCACAAGCGGTCGAAAAGCTTGAAAATCAGCACTTTTCCCCTCCGGGAAGGGATGGTGCTCCTCACGGAGCCGCCGGACCGCATCCGCCAACAAGCGCGTGTAAAGGTGGAAACCGACCGCGGCGATATGCCCATGCTGCCGCGTACCTAATAGTTCCCCCGCGCCCCGGATCTCCAGATCCCGCATGGCGATTGAGTAGCCGGTCCCCAGCTGCGTGTGTTCGGCGATGGTCTCCAGACGGAGTTGGCCTTCTGGGGTGGGCGGTTTCTGGCGCTGTTTGAAAAAGTACGCGTACGCCCGCTGCGCTCCCCGGCCTACCCGACCCCGCAATTGATAGAGTTGAGCGAGTCCGAACATATCCGCCCGGTCCACAATCAAAGTATTGGCATTGGGGATATCCAATCCGGATTCGATGATCGAGGTGGACAACAAAACATCCACCTTGCCGCTCGTGAACTCCCGCATCCGCTGGGCAAGCTCCGCCTCCGGCATCTGTCCGTGGGCAATGGTGATATTCGCCTCGGGAACCAGCCTTTTGAGGTGATTCTCCATGGCCGAGATCGTCTTCACCCGATTGTGGACGAAGAAAACCTGTCCCCCTCGCTCCAATTCTCGCCAGATGGCCTTTTGGATCAACTCCGGATCGTAGCCGCTGACATGGGTGACCACAGGCAACCGTTCTTCTGGTGGCGTATCGATCCGCGAGATATCCCGCACACCGCTGAGGGCCATATACATGGTGCGGGGGATGGGCGTAGCGGTTAACGTCAGGACATCGATATTGGCCCTCATCTTTTTGATCCGTTCTTTATGGGCCACACCAAAGCGCTGCTCCTCATCCACGATCAGCAGTCCCAGGTCATGGAAAACCACATCCGGGGATAACAGACGGTGAGTGCCAATGACGATATCCACGCTACCCCGGGCCAGGTCATACAAAATTTCCTGCTGTTCTCTTGAAGTCCGGAAACGGCTCAGCATGCGGATCTCGACCGGGAAAGCGGACATCCGCTCCAGGAAGGTGTCATAATGCTGCTGCGCCAGGACGGTCGTGGGCACAAGCATCGCCACCTGCTTCCCATCCATGACCGCCTTAAAAGCCGCCCGGACGGCGATCTCCGTCTTCCCGTACCCCACATCCCCGCAGATCAGCCGGTCCATGGGCTTGGGCTGTTCCATATCGTGCTTGACCGCTTCCAAAACCCGGAGCTGATCCTCCGTTTCCATGTAGGGGAAACTGGCTTCCAGCTCCCGCTGCCAGGCTGTATCCGGGCTGAAAGCGTGGCCCTCCACCACTTCGCGACGGGCGTAGAGTTCCAAAAGATCGCTGGCCACCTTTTCCACTTCTTCTTTGACCTGGGATTTCACCTGCCGCCAGCGGACGCTTCCCAATCGGGTGATGCGTGGCTCGCTGGTATCCGGCCCCACATACCTGCTCAGCCGGTCTGCCTGGGTCGCCGGAACATACAGCTTATCCCCTTCGGCGTATTCGATGGCCAGATATTCCCCTGTCACACCGCCTAAAGTCCGGTGCACCAAGCCGATGAAGCGGCCGATGCCATGGTCAATATGGACCACCCACTCCCCCACCTCAAGATCGCTGAAATTGACTTCCGGCGGATGGGCTTGTTGGAAAGGGCGGCGGCGAGGTTGGACGCGCTCCCAACCAAAAATCTCCCCATCTGAAAAAAGATGGACATCCTCGCCCTTTTGCGCGTTCATCATCCATCCATTTTCCAAATTGCCTTTGACAAAGATGGGAGAGGGTGGTGTGGATACGTGCTCTTCCCAGATCTTCTCCAGGCGCGGCATCTGCCGGGAGACGATGATCGTTTTTGCCCCCCGGTCATGAAGCTCACGAATGTGGGCCAGGAACGGTTTCAGCTCCCCACCAAAACGGCGGTTGGGCTGGAACAACCCCGAAAGCGGAGGCGAATCGGGGCCAGAAACCGGACCGAGGATGAGCGGAGCTCGATCCTCCAACCGGGACCGAAAATCCTCCCACGCCAAATAAGGAAGAGGGTATTCAGGTTCGAGCGACCCATCCTCAAGGTATCGCCGTCGCAGGGAAGACGCCTGCTCTTCCACCTCCGATACCGCCCCCCTCAACATGTCCCAATCATCCACAACGACCAGCGTGGACGGGGGGAGATAACTCAGAAGCGTCGTCCTGGCAGCGTGGAAAAGGGGGATGTGATATTCAGAGGTATCATCCTTTGCAGAGACAAGCTCGTCGGGAAGCAGATATTCCCGCGCAGGCGTGATTTGCACCTCATCAACGATCTCAATGGTCCGCTGCGTGTCCGGGTCAAATAGCCGCAGCATCTCGACCTCATCCCCAAAGAACTCAATCCGGGCGGGAAAGTCATCTTTATGGGGCCAGATGTCCAGAATGCCGCCTCGACGGGCAAATTGACCCGGAGCGATCACCAGGGAAGCCCTTTCATATCCTGTTTGGATCCACGATCGGGCGAGTTCTGTCAAGGAGGCTTTCTGACCTTTCCGGAGAATCCGCGTGGCTTTGAGGAAATCTCTGCGAGGCATCGTCCGGGTCATGACGGCGCGGGCCGGCGCCAGGATCACAGGAGAGACCTCCCTCTCTGCACTCCCGGGGATCAGCACAGAGGCCAAAGTGCTCAAAACCCTTATCCGGTTCTGACGCGTCTTCCTGCTCCAGGGGACACCCTCATAAAACAAGGGGTCCGGCTCGGGAAAGAAGAGGGGCACCAGGTCGGGTTCCCAAATGGAAAGCTCATCCCTAAGCACGAAAGCGCGATCCGTCCGACCTGTCAGCAAAAGGATGGGGACCTGTAATTCGTCCCTCAACGCAGTCAGAACCGGCAAACGGGCAGCCTTCGCTAACCCGACCTTTTCCCCCTGAGTACTTCCCTGGCGGATCCTTTCAAGGAGTTCCCAAAATGGTGGTTGTTCCTGCAGCCTTCGTTTCACATAATCATGCATGGCATTAATTAGGAGGGGGTGCGGTTGTACTCATTCATCGCCTGTTCAATACCTTCGGTGACAAACGTCAAAATGGCCTGAACAGCATCATCCAACACAAAAGGCAACACCTCTCGTTCCTGCTCCGAGAAATCTCTCAGCACATAGGAGTCCACCGGCATTTTTCCTGGCGGACGCCCCACGCCAATCCTCAACCTCGCAAATTCCTCTGTGCCCATTGCTTCAATGATCGATTTCACCCCTTTTTGTCCTCCTGCCCCTCCTTCAGGGCGTAAACGGAGGCTTTCGAAGGGCAAATCAACATCATCATAAACGACCAATATTTGCTCAAGGGGAAGTTCATACGAGCGCAGCAGTGACCTGACAGCCCTTCCGGAGTTGTTCATATAGGTCTGAGGTTTGGCCAGGATCACAGTATGGCCTTGGTAGGAGGTGTGCCCGACCAAAGCATCCAATTCAGAGGCTGAAAAGGGTACATCCAACTCCTGCGCGAGCCGGTTAAGCACCATAAACCCTACGTTATGGCGGTTATGTTGATATGCCAGACCTACATTGCCCAATCCCACAATCAAATAGGGATGATCCTTTCCTTGCATGAGTTCATCTGCCTTCTTTCAGAAAATCAACGGGTCATTTTCCTAATCAGAACGTACAAACCATAGCACGCGAAAGCTCCTCCCACAACCGCCAAACCCTTTCCCAGAGCAGCGGTGATGTCTCTTCTTTCCAGCGAAACCGGATTGGGAGGAAGAGGAGTCGGGGTGGGGATGCTGGTCTGCTGAGCGGCTTCTGGTGTCTCTGGGGTCGGACTGGTCGTACCCAGCGGGCGGGGCGTTTGCGTTTCAACAGGGGAATAATTCCGAATCCTCAAGTCAGAAACCGTGGCCTCGACCTCCTGCCCCCCCTCATATATAGCTTTGACCCGCAGATCATAATCCCCATCCGTCACTTGTGTCGTGTCCCACTCGAACCTGAAATCGTACTGGGAACTTTCCTCATCCTCTAAATCAACCTCCCCTATAAAAAACCAATTCCGGGGTGCCCCAGAGGCGTAAGTGAAGGTCAGCTCTGCAGAAGAAAAATCCTCCCCCCGAACCCTGCCTTCGACAAGAACCACCCCTTGTAAAGCTTCTCCGGGGCGGGGATCTGTGATGACCACATCGGGGGAAATGGTCGGTGCCAAGACGGGACCGGTGGAAAGCGCCGGGGACGCCAATCCCAGAGTCAAGAGGAACCCCAAAAAAGAGAAAAAAGAAATGCGCATAGCGGTTTCCTAGTGTAGCATGGAGGATGAAGATGGTCAACAAAAAACAGTCAGCGTTCTCAGGCCCTTCCGGATCCTGCTCAGATCAGCCCCCGAACCTCTAACACTATACCATGATATAATGCAGCAGGATATCACGCTCCCATGTCCTTCCCCAGCAGCGTCCCCGTTATCGCCACCGTCCCATTGCTGATCCATCCCCCGAGCTCCGATCGCGAAATGGTGTAAAGGACATGAGGATGATATGAAGGGACATGACCCAGGGGCCTTTATCCCCTAATCGATAAGTTATGGTAAACTCAAACCATAACGAGCTTTCAAGAAGGAGATGGACATATGGCTGCTTCAAGAGCAGATGAAATGGTCAAACGTTTGCGAGAGATGCAAGCGGCGACGCCAGAGATCGAAGCCTCTGCTGTTGTCTCAGTAGATGGGCTCACCATCGCTTCCGCTTTGCCTGCAGATGTCGAAGAAGACCGCGTCTCTGCCATGTCCGCAGCCATGCTTAGTCTGGGAGAGAGGATCGCCTCGGAATTGCAACGAGGGAGTCTGGAACAGGTATATATCCGGGGAGACAACGGTTATGTCATCCTCTCTTCCATTGGTGAAGACGCTGTATTGACTGCCCTGGCGCGTGAGGAGGCCAAATTAGGCCTGATCTTCTTGGAGATGCGCCGAGCGGCTGAAGACCTCAGTGAATTGGTGGGATGAAAACACACAAACAAGACAATCCAAGCGACTTAATCGGGGAGGATGGGAAGGCTTCATCCTCCCCTCTCTCTTTATCATGGGTTTGCAGAGTCAGCCCTTGTAAGAGGGGGTCGGTCTTTCAAGGTGCAGTGGAGCGAGGCTGATGATGAATACGAAATATATATTCCTTACCGGGGGGGTATTGAGCTCAGTGGGGAAAGGCGTCACAGCCGCTGCTTTGGGACGCCTGCTCAAAGAGCGCGGTTTCCAAATCGCCATCCAGAAATTGGACCCCTACATCAATGTGGACCCGGGCACGATGAGCCCTTACCAACACGGCGAGGTGTTCGTCCTGGATGACGGGGCAGAGACGGATCTGGACCTGGGTCATTATGAACGGTTTATCGACACCAGCCTGAATCAGGTCTGTAACGTGACCACTGGACAGGTATATGAAGAAGTGATCACCAAAGAGCGCCGCGGGGATTATTTGGGGGGAACGATCCAGGTCATCCCCCACATCACCAATGAAATCAAGCGCAGGATCGGCCTGGTCGCCAAGACCACCGGGGCTGAGATCGTCCTGGTTGAAGTGGGAGGGACAGTGGGAGATATCGAATCTCTGCCCTTTTTGGAGTCCCTGCGACAGATGCGGAGCGATGTGGGCCGGGAAAACAGCCTCTACATTCATGTGACCTGGCTGCCCCACATCGGCGCTACGGGAGAATTGAAAACCAAGCCTACCCAGCACTCCGTCCGTGAATTACGCTCCATCGGCATCGCGCCCGACATGATCATCGCCCGCTCCGATTATCCGGTGGACGAAGAAATCCAAGATAAAATCGCCCTGTTTTGCGATGTTGAGAAACGGGCCGTAGTCCCCATGGTGACAACGGATATCCTCTATCAAATCCCCCTCACCTTGGAAGAAGCTTCCGTAGGAGATTTCATCAGCAAGCGGATGGGACTGGAGATTCGAAGGCAGCCGGATTGGACGGATTGGCAAGAAATGGTCCAAAACATGCGCCGCGAAAAGCCGAAAATCAACCTCGCCATCGTGGGCAAATACATTGAACTCCATGACGCTTACATGAGCGTTAAAGAAGCCGTGCATCACGCCGGAAACGCCAACGACGTCGATATTGACATCACCTGGATCCACTCCTCTGAACTAGAGAAAAAGGAAAACCTCCACCGCCTGGATGAGGTGGGGGGCATCATCGTCCCGGGTGGGTTCGGTGAACGTGGCATTGAAGGCAAGATCGCGGCCATACAGTACGCGCGAGAACATCGCGTCCCCTACCTGGGCCTTTGCCTGGGGATGCAGTTGATGGTCGTGGAATTCGCTCGCCATGTGCTCAAGGATGAACGTCCGAACTCCACCGAGTTCAACCCCTCTACCCCCCATCCCGTGATTGACCTCATGCCCGATCAGCGTGACATAACAGATATGGGAGGGACCATGCGCTTGGGGTTATACCCCTGTGAGCTTCAAGACCATACCCTGGCCAAAAAAGCGTATCAAAAAGATCTCGTTCAAGAACGCCACCGGCATCGATTCGAATTTAACAACGCCTACCGAGATACCCTGGGAGATGCAGGCATGGTCTTTTCCGGTCTTTCCCCGGAAGGCCGCCTGGTGGAGATCGCAGAATTGGCGGACCATCCCTTCATGTTGGGCACCCAATTTCACCCCGAATTTCTCTCCCGACCCAACCGCCCTCACCCGCTCTTTGTGGCCTTCACCCAATCCGCGGTGAAAAAGAGCCAAAGCTCAACATAGTCTGGGAAAGATAGTATTTATTAAGTGGAATAAATGATTTACAATGACCTCGAAAAAATAACCATAAAATGGAGATAGTATGAACCAAAACATCAAATCAATCATTGGACGACAGATTTTGGATTCGCGCGGCAACCCCACCGTGGAGGTGGATGTCCACCTTGAAGATGGGAGTTGGGGTCGGGCAGCTGTGCCCTCCGGCGCGTCCACAGGCATCCACGAAGCGCTGGAATTGCGCGACGGGGACAAAGAACGTTACGGCGGGAAAAGCGTCTCCCGGGCAGTGAAAAATGTCAACACCCAGATCGCAAAAGAGCTGACCGGCCTTGATGCTACCCGGCAAAAAAATATCGATATGACCTTATTGGCACTGGATGGGACAGACAACAAATCCAAGTTAGGCGCCAATGCCATCCTGGGCACCAGCCTGGCGACAGCAAAAGCCGCAGCGAACTCCCTCCACATACCGCTCTATCAATACATCGGCGGCGTGTACGCCCATGTGCTCCCAGCGCCCATGATGAACATCCTTAACGGGGGCGAGCACACCGGATGGCAGTCCACCGACGCCCAAGAATTCATGATCATGCCTTTAGGGGCGGCGACCTTCTCTGAAGCCCTGCGTTGGGGGAGCGAGATCTACCACACCCTGAAAACGGTCCTCAAAGAGCACGGCTATACCGCCCTGGTCGGAGATGAGGGTGGGTATGCGCCCGCCTTGAAATCAAACGCGGAAGCGGTGGAAATCATCCTGGAAGCCATCGAGAAAGGGGGCTTCAAAGCCGGGGAGGACATCAGCATAGCCCTGGACCCCGCGGCTTCGGAGTTTTATGAGCAGGAGACGGGGCTGTATAACTTGCGCACAGAGGGCAAAAAGCTATCCAGCGAAGAGATGGTCCAATTCTGGAAGAATTGGGTCGACCAGTATCCCATCGTCTCCATCGAGGATGGGCACGCGCAGGATGACTGGGCAGGGTGGAAGATGATGACCGCGGAACTGGGGGATGAAATCCAGATCGTTGGGGATGATTTGTTGGTCACGAACCCGGAACGCGTCAAACGCGGTATCCGGGAGAAAGCCTGCAATTCTTTGCTGGTGAAAGTGAACCAGATCGGGACACTGACGGAGACCATTGAAGCTGTACAAACCTGTTTGCGGGCGGGATGGACGGCGGTCACCTCCCATCGCTCCGGAGAAACGGAAGACACGACCATCGCCGATCTGGCTGTGGCCCTCAACACCGGGCAAATCAAAACCGGCGCTCCCGCACGATCTGATCGGGTCGCGAAATACAATCAGCTGCTGCGGATCGAAGAGGACTTAGGAGATCAAGCTCACTACGCGGGTTGGGAGCCTTTCCGGAAGTAGATCCCCAGATATCACATCGAAAAGACCTTTAGGTTGTTTTCTTTCCCTAAAGGTCTTTTTAACTTCCTATATACTTGCAGAAACCTAAATGAGCTCTTCGCCCTCTTCCCCATCCTCCTCGTCATCCCCAGCCCTATCCGACATCCGTAAAGTTCCCACTGCCTCCTTGATGGAGACATCTTCCCGGCGCTTTCCCGGTTCAGGCGTGCCGCATACAGGGCACAAACTCCAGGAGAGCTTCATCAACTCACCGCAATGATGGCAGGTTTTCTTCAACTTCGTGTGGCAGTTCGGGCATACCCGCCAGCGCTCATCCACCTGACGCCCACAACCCGGGCAGAGGGGTTTCTCTTCTATGGATTGGAGGAGGGCTTCTTCTTCCAGCATATACTGGTACTCTTCCTCCATGGTCTGGGAAGGGCGCAAGATCAGGTAGATCACAACGCCTGGCAAGAAAAGCACACCCACCACCAGAACCGCCAAAATTCTGGTCAGAGGATCCTTCGCGCGGGCTCGAATATCCCGGTAGGTCCAAATCAAAAGGCTCAACCACAGGGCCGCCAGAAATGCGCCGCCCCAGGCGGTGAGGATCAACAAAAAATTGCTCAAAGCGGATGGGTCAAAATTCATAATCTCACTCCACGAAGGAATTATAGCATCATTTTCTAACCCAATACCGCTCTTTTCTGTCCCTGATTTCCACGGCAGAGGGGGATTCGTCGCCCCATCCGGCTTGTATTCCTCCCTGGAATTCGGTATAAAAAAACTAAGCGCAACATAAAGGAGGGAAATGGAAGCATATGGAAGGGACGACCACCAGCTATCGCATCACAGATCTGGCCGCAAATGAACGACCCCGCGAACGATTGGCAAAAATGGGAGCCCAGGTATTAACTTCAGCTGAATTGCTGGCTATCCTCCTTCGGGTGGGGGTGGAGGGTGAAAATGCCATCCAGCTCGGACAGCGTCTCCTCCAAGATTTCAACGGCCTTGCGGGGCTTCACTCAGCATCATACCAGGAAATCTGTGCTCAGCACGGCATTGGACCAGCAAAAGCCGCCCAGATCAAAGCTGCCATCGATTTGGGAAGAAGGCTGTCCGCCCAAAGCCCGGAGCACCGGCCCACCATCCACAATCCGGAAGACGCGGCTGACCTGGTCCAATACGAAATGAGCGCACTGGAACAGGAAGAGCTCCGTGTCATGCTGCTCAACACCCGCAATCACGTCCTCCGGGTGGTGACCATTTACAAGGGCTCATTAAACTCATCCCATGTCCGGATCGGGGAATTGTTCAAACCAGCCCTGCGGGGAAATGCAGCAGCGATCATCGTGGTTCATAATCATCCCAGCGGTGCGCCAAGAAGCGCATTTGTTTAACGTCGCAACGAGCGACTTGATAAAGAGTCTATCAATGGCTAAGGAGACATGTTTGATGTTGCGAGACCACAGACAGCATGAAGCTCTCCTGACAATGTGGATGAAGGATTCCCTATAAATCCTGAGATCTGCTAGCCAGAGACTTGCCAGGGTTACGAATAGAAATCACCGTTTGAAGCGTCACAGGTTGGAACACCCGTCAATGGTAGGGCAGGGTGTAGTTATCGGATACCAGCACTCGTTGGGTGCTGGTAAGTCTCACTAGGGCAGGAGCGCGGGGCTCTAGATAATATACCGCAATCCCCGGTAATGAACTTGGCAAAGAGCCAAGTATTGGCGTACAGGCGGAACCTACAGCAAGTTGAAGACGAAACAAATGTGAACTTGGGAACTGTGTATAGCTCTCCGGTCAAAACCGGAGTAGGTGTCTGCGACCAATGTTATATGCAGGGCGGAGTCTCCGCAGTAGTCCGGGATGGGGAAAACCCATCACACGGCGAAGGGAGACAGTCAAGTCAAAAGTGCAAATTGCATAGCTGAATACGTATGAGGAGGACGTGTGAACCTACGATGATTACGGAAAAGCAAGCAAAACTAGCCAAACGAGCAGTGGAATATCCAGAATACAGATTCAAGAATCTGTACCAGCAAATGCACTGGCGGGTCTGGATAGAACACGCTGCAAACCAAGTCCTGGCACGCTCTGGAAGTTCGACGGCAGGAGTGGATGGAAAAACACGGAATGACTTTAAGGAGGATTATGAGAGGCACATTGCTAAACTCATAAACCAACTTAAAAGCAGGACGTACAAACCGCAGCCTGTCCGGCGAACCTATATCCCGAAAGGGAATGGGAAGAAACGGCCTTTAGGAATCCCAATCCTATATGACCGGATAGTCCAAGAAGCCCTGAGGATGATGCTTGATCCGATCTTCGAGTCAGACTTTCAACATCATTCATACGGATTTCGAAAAGGGCGGTGCACAATGGATGCGATAGCAGTGCTAATGCCTCTCTTCAACACGAGTGCGAAACACTACTACGTGATTGAAGGAGACATCAGAAGCTACTTTGACAATGTGCATCATGAAAAACTGATGACTCTTATCAGAAAGCGCGTTGCTGATAAAGCGGTACTAACACTGATCTGGCAATTCCTGAAAGCTGGCGTCATGGAAGGAGAACTGTTTGCCAAAACGGAAACAGGTGTTCCCCAAGGTGGGGCCATTTCGCCCCTACTGGCGAATATCTATCTCAACGAATTCGACAAGTTAGCGGAAAGAAAGTGGCACAGCCGAACACGATACGAACGACAACACCATATCAGGAAACAAGGCAAAGGTAACTACTGTATGGTTCGGTATGCCGATGACTTTGTCATTGTCGGCAATGGCCCTATCAATGAAGTACGCCAGATTAAGGAAGAAGTCAAAAATTATCTTGCTGATGAACTCTATCTGGAACTATCGGAAGAGAAGACGAAGATTACCCATGTCAATGACGGATTTACCTTTTTGGGATTTCACATCCAGAGGGTTAGACCCGAAGGAAAGTGGGTTGTACATCTGCGTCCATCCGAGAAAACCACAAAAAGAGTGAAACGCAAGATCAAGGAACTGACAGGCCGGAATTGGACCTGGATGGACGAATATATCAGACTGACGACCCTGAACGCCATCGTACGGGGTTGGTGTGAATACTACAAACACACCAGCCTGCACAAAGACCTGGAGGAAATCAGCCGGTATATGTGGCATCGCTATTTAGG
>JAWLER010000046.1:0-13665 GCA_041686005.1 Anaerolineales bacterium
AACGCCTGCCTGCCTATCCTTCCAAATCCATTGATGGCCACTCTAGCTGACATGCAAATCCTCCTCATGAATGATAATGAATGATCGTAATACACATTCCAATTTGTCCATAAAAAACATCAGCTTGTTTTATCTCGAATAGGAAAAATCAAGCTGACCATCCCATCCCATATCTTATCGTAAAATCCGAAACTGTGTTAGTGAAAACCAAGTGTTTCCAAAGGAATTAAGAAAATTTATATATAATAATCTCGTTTTGAAGGTTCCATGTCCGGGAATGGGAAAAAGAAAAAGCGGCAAAATTACCCCACCTCGACGTAGATGCGGAACAAACTCCGCCAGAACTTGATGAAGTCCTCTTCCAGTTGCCAGAACAATCCCAGGGAAGCCCAACTCTCTGGGTTCTCGGGCCGTTTCCGGTGACCGGGGTCGACAAAGACGTATCCTTTCCCCGGCAGGTACCCAAAGAGGACTTTGACATGGGCCCAACCGTCGTACTTCCCGCCTTTCCAGCGCCACGGTTCCCCCACGAAAACCAGAGTGACCCGGTTTTCATCCAGATTTCGCCGCAACTTCTCCGCTGTCCCGAAAGGCGACCATCGGGCTCTGAAACCCTGCTCCTTCAAGTAATGGACGATGCCCCACGGAAAGGTGGCCCAATTCTGAATCCGGCGGACCACAAAATGGGGAAAGGGCCAGACCCGGAAACCAGGATGGTTCATCTCCTGGGCGATCTGGTCCTTTAAAAAGCGCTCCTCCCCCAACAGCGCGTTGGCCGCGATCGCCAGGCTGGTCGGACCGCAGTCATTGGTGCTTTCACCCTGGTACTGATGGTATTGATATAAAGGTATCGACATCCGGTACGGGATAGTTTGAATATCGGGCATACCAGCATTCTAACCGCAAATTTTATTTTCGTGGGTTTTGAGTTCTAAAATCTCAACCCAACCCGTACTTTTGGAATCCAAGGCAGAGGCGAAAAATCGCAGGAAACAGAGGCCGACGACCTATCGTTTTAAGTGCGTAACGGCACACGCCCCCTGCCATCCATTCAAAAGCAAAACTTCGATTTTTATTCTGACGAAAAGAGGCGAGAGATCCCGTTTATTGAACTCGCCCACACCGTACCATCCGAAGCGGCAAGGATGGACCAGGTTTCATTATCCACCAAACCATGAGATGCGGTGTATCGCGTCCATGTCTGACCATCGAAGCGGGAGATCCCATTATCCGCTGCGCCAACCCACACCACCCCGTCCGGCGCAACTGTGATGCAGTTGAGGACATTTTCCGCCAAGCCATCCTCTGTGGTATAGGTGGTCCAATTATCATGATCAAAGTGGGAAATGCCCCTGCCAAAGGTTGCAAACCACAGTGTGCCGTCAGGGTCCACAGCGATATCCTTCACACGGTTATCCGCAAGGCCATCCTCGGTGGTATAGGTGGTCCAAGACCCGTCTTCAAAGTGAGAAACACCGCCACCAAAGGTCCCCAACCACAGGGATCCATCCGGATGCAGAGCGATGGACAGGACCCGGTCCCCTGCCAACCCATCTTCGGACGTATAGGTGGTCCACACGCCATCCCCCTCCCCTGATCCCGCAGGAGGCTTGAAACCGGACAAACCGCCGTACGTCCCAAACCAGAGTGTACCGTCAGGTTCCACGGCGATGGCTTGCACGCGATCCTCCGCCAGCCCATCCTCAGAAGTGTAGGTGGCCCAATGTTGACCATCAAAATGAGTGACACCATAATTGGTGCCGAACCAAAGCGCGCCATCGGGAGTCACCGCGAGGCAGTTGACATTATTACCGGCCAAGCCATCATCCACCGTGAAGATGACCGATGAACCGCTGTCTATATCCCAGCGGATTACCCCTTGGAGTGAAGCGGCCCACAAATGTCCTCCCTGATCAAAAGCCAGATCCGTCACGTACTTGGTTTCGCTAAATGTGGACCACTGGGGTAGAGGGGAGGGGGCGGGAGGTTGTCCAGAACCCGGAGCGGACCAAGGCCCAAACGTGGGCCAAGCCTGGCAAGCCGAGAAGCACATCCCTATCAACAATACAGACAGCACAAAAGTGAATATCTTTTTTCGCATCTTCTTACATTCCACCTTGCTTCCACCGGACCGTAACCCACGCCTTCCTCACCCGCAATAAACCACAATTCGGTGGTAGACAGATCCCCTGCAAAGAAAGCCGGAGGAAAAGACCTCCCGGAGGTGAGATCCAGAAACTCCCCACGGGGCATATGCTCCCGGATCGCCGTCTCGATGACATCCCGCCGCTACAGAGGTTCTTTTGTCTCTCGATCCACAAGAAATCCGAACCGGTATCCTCCTTTCCAATACGACCACCACCAGGACTGGTATATTAAAGATACAACAAAAATGCTCTTTAATATAGAACCAGTTCCCCCTTAAAATGGCCAGTCCACTTTACGGGATGTAAAAAACCCCCGAAAGAAACATTCGGGGGCTGGCTTCATGACTCGTATTCAGTTACCATCCGGGTGGTCAATAGGGGGACCGGAAGGATACCCTTTTACGGTATTAGAGGGACCATCGATGAAGCGGACCCCAACAAGACTCCAAAACCCTAAAATTTCAAAAAATGCGCCCTACTCCTCATGGGAATGATCATGGGAGTGGGGATGACTATGGGCGTGACTGTGACCGTACTCGTGGGGATAGCCTTCCAACGGTCCTCCCAAGGTCTCCAGGGCCTTTCCCAGCGCATCGTTAACCTGATCCATTAAATCAACTGCCTCGAGGATCTCTGCTTTCCCCTCCTCCACGCCTTCTGCCCACCTTCGAAATTCGTCCGCATGCTCCTCATTGTGGAGCATCCAGTGCGGGATCAAGATCCGTAACTTCTCGCTTTCTTTCATGGCTGCTTCTCCACCTTTTCGATGGATTCCAACATCACCCGATGTTTGATGAGGTCGATTTTGCGGATCACCGCCGGGACCTGACTGGGCTCTTCAAAGAATTTGGATAGGAGAACACCTTCTTTCACAGGTTCAACCAGGATCACGTCCTTCATGATCTCTTCCCCATCCAGATACACCGTTGCCTGACACATACGCACACTCCTTATTTCACTTACCAGATGCCACCGAAGAATCCGAGTCCGCCCCCACTCACATGGATAAAATTTCAGGAGACATCCATTCAAATCCTGATTCGATCATGACTCGTTCCACAGCCAAACCCTGAACACACAAAACCACCAAAGGATGTCAGTGGATCATCCTCAATAGTCACGCTTCAGTGGGCTGTTCCTCTTCTGCCCGTACGAGCAGTAAAGGTCGATCCACACGGTGGAGCACCCCCGCCGCCACGCTGCCGTAGAAGACATGGGATAAACCCGCTCGCCCATGGCTGGCCATGGCAATCAGGTCAGCTCCCTCCTCATCAGCTTTGTCAATGATCATCTGGACCACGGAACCCACCTCTACAAGGGACCGCGCCCGGATATCCTTCTCCTCGAACGCCTCCACCAGCCCTGAGAGATACGCTTTGGCCTGATCCACAAGTTCTTCAAGCTTTTGCTCCTCAACATGTATGTCGCGGATCATTCCATGTGTCGGGGTGAAAACCACTTCCGGGACGACCACTTCCAGGAAGATGACTTCGGCATCAGAACAGTGAGCCAATTCTTCCACATGAGACAATATGGTCTCAGCTCTCTCCGAGCCATCCAGAGGAACTAAGATTTTTTTATACACAGCATCCTCCTTCCCATCCCTCATCCCCTCAGACTTAACTCCGTCACCCCAATACTTGGGTGTGGAGACCTACCGCAACCTGCTTTTAACCCTACTTTTCAGCCAGCACCACCCGTTCCCCAGCAGCGTGGTACTCATAACTCTCACCTTCCGCTCTCAAGAGGATGACGTACCCCGGGGTGATCACCTGGGCATATGTCATGCCTGGTTCAGGAACACCCAAACTGGCATCAGGGAAATCTTTTGACTCGACATCCTCCACCTGAACCTGATCAGGGCTGACCTCTAATGTCTGAGCCAAGTCCGCTATGGCTTTCTCGATCAACTGATCCACACCGTCCACGGGTGGGCAGGCCTCTAAAGAGGCATCCATATCCCGCTGGCTGATCACGTCGATCTCTTCTTCGGTCTCCCCAACTTTAATGGGCACCATGTCCACCATGGGACCACCCGGCCTGCGGACGGCCATGGATAAACCATAAGCGCCATCATCCAATGTTTCTGGAATCTGGACCGTAACAGTATCCGAATACCCCATACCCGGTTCCAACGTGAATTCATGCTGTTTCAACGTGTTGAGCACCAGGGGCGATTGACCGGACATCAACTGCAGACAGTACCGCCCATGCCAGGGTCGATCTGTTTCGTTCTTGATGGTGACCTCAAACTCCTCTTCCCCTCCGGGTTGAAAGCCATCCCGGTAACCGCTCCAAGCTACAACAGCCCCGTCTTCGCTCTCCGCGCGAGCTGTAAAAGGATGGCGCTCCCCCTCCGTCGGCGTCTCCTGATCACCTGGGGTCATCCCACAGCCAGCGACAAATAAGGCCACAATGGTCACAACCAGTATTGTCCAAATGATAAATCCCGAACCCTCTCGCTTGATCTCTTCAACGAACGACAACGACATGCAATACTCCTCTGCTCTGCTAATCTTAACTAATGCCCATTAGAGAGCGGACTCGTTTTTTATACTAAAAACCTCCACTCACCAACGATAGCGAAAACTATATTATCACAACCCTCCCTGATCCCAAAAGGGTGTTCCCCCCCGTCTATCACGCCCAGAAAGATCCGGATCTGGGCTCTTGTTCACTCCAAACACTCCAGCCAGATGACGACGTTCCCTCGCGGGCTCTTCGTGTTTTTAAGGTGGACAACACCCAAACGCACCGGCTGTCCGCTGGTGAGGGGCTCAAGGCATGTCGGTCCATGGGTATGCCAGGACCCGTTCTCCTCCCGCCACCAGGCTCCCTCAATCTGGTACCCTGTACCGGGACCACCCGGTTCTTTCGCCAAACCAATGGCATCCCCCTCCTCATTCACAGCTGTGGTATAGCCTTCAATGATTTCAAACCGTGGACTCCAAGCTCTTTGCACAGCCCAGGTCACACCAGCGCCAAGCACCAATCCAGCCAAAAAGATGACCACAAAAGCTATCCATGGTCGATTTTTCTTTTCACTCATTTTTATCCTCTTCCACAGGGGTGCTTTCAACCTCCCTGTTCTCCCGTTTATCCTCCTTTAACTAAGACGGGATTGAGAGAAAAAAAGTTCCCTCCTTCGCATCGCATGGGAAAAGGGGATCTAATCCATTCCATCACGGTCCAATGTCCAAACCTGCTGCCTTTCATCCACCCAACCCTTGCAGGAAGGAAAGAGGTCGTTTATTTGGATGACAAAGGTTGCATGTTACCCGAGGGGGCTCCACATTCAGATTAGGCGCTACACCTCATCGCTTTCGCCAAGGTCCTCCACCCCGCCCCGGCGCTGTCCCCATCCTTTTCCTCCTCGACCTCGACCATACTCCCCACCCACCCGGTGGACATTGCTGCTTCCACACTCAGGACAGACCTGGTCGACACCCCGACCACCCTGTCCGAAGGGGAGCTCCCAGGTATGACCACAATCGTAGCATTTAAATTCCCTCATCTCCATTCACCTCCAAAGCGTGCCTGGCTTCCCTATTATTGTAACACTTATATTACAATCGTCATATATAATTTACAAAATCGGGGCAAAGGCCCTAGGAAAAGGAGCCGTCACGCCCATACACCCGCCACTTCCGCACCGCAGTATGGACATCGGCCATCCTGGATATGGTTTTCGTAGATCCCAAACCCGCGCCGTCTGACCAGTAAGCGGTCGCATTCAGGACAATGTGTGTTGGTTTCATCCGCCACATTGCCAATGTAGACATGATGCAAGCCCTCCTCCAAACCGATCTCCCTGGCTTCGCGCAGGGTCGCCATCGGAGTGGGCGGGCGATCCGTCATCTGACGATGGGGGTAGAAACGGCTGATATGCCAAGGCGTGTCCGGTCCCAAGGAATCGAAAATGAATTGGGCCGCATCCCGCAGCTCGATTGGATCGTCATTCAAATCCGGGATGACCAAGGTCGTGACCTCAACCCACACCCCCATCTCCTTCATCTTTTCCAGATTGCCCAAAATGGGTTTCAGGCTCGCCCCCACATAGCGGTGGTATGTCTCCTCTCGGAAAGATTTCAGGTCGACGTTGGCGGCATCCAGGTACGGATGGAATGCGTCCAGCATCTCCGGGGTCATGTACCCGTTGGTGACATACACGTTTCCCAGTCCCTCCTCATGGGCTAGTTTCGCCGTCTCGAAAGCGTATTCGAAGAAAATGGTCGGTTCGGTATATGTGTAAGCGATGCTCCGAGACCCGGATTGTACAGCTGCGGTGACAAGCCTCTCGGGCGGTGTTTCACGCCCGAAAAGGTCAAATTCTCGCATCGACATGGCGACGATATCCCAGTTCTGGCACCACCGACAGTGGAAGTTACACCCCGGGGTGGCGATGGAAAAGGACCTCGACCCCGGGAGGTAATGATAGAGGGGTTTCTTTTCAATGGGATCCACGTGCTGGCTGATGGTCTTTCCATATACCAGGGTGTACAAAGTCCCACCTTCATTCTTACGCACACGACACACACCAACATCCCCGTCAGAGATGACGCAGCGGTGGGAGCAAAGGTTGCACCGCACCCGGTTTTCATCCAATCGCTCATAAAGCATGGCTTCTCTCATCACTCACTCCAGTATAGAACCACCGGGTCTGTTTCTAATAGCGACAACAGTCAGGATTCGCTTCACGGTTTGCCCCTTCGTCAAGGATCACACCAGCAGAAGGGATAACACCCCGTTCCCGCTGGACTGCACACTTGACATCCTCAGGCATACCACCGTTGCAAATATCTTATCACCCGCAAGCCCTTGGTGGTAGATCCCTAGGGGTTGATCTCTAGATGACGCTGTCGTGCCAGATGTGGGTCTTGGGTTGCTTGAAAGACCAGCAAGATCGTCGCCGGTTCGGGATTTTTGTTCCGCCAGCTATGTTCCGCCATCGCGCTGAACAGCAAACAATCCCCTGGATCCAAATGGTAGGTTTCCTCCCCCACGGTATATTCGACTTGGCCGCTCAAACAATATACAAATTCCTGTCCGGGATGGGTGATGGGCTCGCAGAAGGTCTCCGTGTGGGGATCAATGATCATTCGAAACGGTTCCAGCTGTTGGTGTTCCAAACCAAAACCCAAGCTCTCTAGCTCAACATCTTTGTTTTGAATGCGCATCCCCGACCCATTTCTGACACAAGTGCACGTTTTACTGTGATCCTCTTGGAAGAAATCAGAAACAGGGACGTTGAAAGCCTCCGCGAGACGGCGCAAGGAGGACACCGTAGGAGAATTCTCCCCTCGTTCGATCAAACTGATGGCATTGGCCGATAACCCACAACGCTTGGCAAGCCCCCGCAGCGCCCACCCCCGTTGCTTCCGGAACTCTTTGATCCGTTTTCCAAGCCGTATATCTTCGGATTTCGTCACGTTTCCTCCTCTCAAGCAGATATTTCCACCCCCATGTATTGTAACATAATTTTGACAATTGTGAACTATAGTATTACAATAGGAAAGGTAAATGACCCACAAACAAATCAAAACCACAGCTGGGGGTTCACTAACAATCCAACCAGCAAGGAAAAGTGAGGAGAGCGTACATGTCCAAGAATGAAAATAAAAGTTTGAATGGGAAGCGAATCGGCATATTTGGCAAGGGGGGAAGTGGAAAAAGCACGGTCACCGCCCTCCTGGCGAAAAAACTATCTCAGGAAGGATACCCGGTTTGTGTGTTGGACGCCGATTCCACGAATGTCGGCCTTCCCCAAGCTTTGGGGATGGAGCAGCCCAGTAAAACCCTTTTAGATTATTACGGCGGCATGGTGTTCAGTGGCGGCGCCGTGACCTGCCCTGTCGACGACCCCACCCCACTTGAAAACGCTGCGATCTCTTTAGACGATCTCCCTCCCCAATACTATACGCAAAGTGAAAACGGACTCACCCTGCTCACCGCAGGGAAAATCGGCGATTTAGGACCCGGCGCGGGGTGTGACGGCCCGGTGGCCAAAATCGCCCGCGACCTCATCGTTCACAGACAAAACGCCGAGCCTGTAACGTTGATCGATTTCAAAGCCGGGTTTGAAGATACCGCGCGGGGCGCTGTGACCGGGCTTGACTGGGTTTTAATGGTGATCGATCCCACATCCGCCTCCCTGCAGATGGCGGTTAACATGCGGGACATGGTGGAAAAGATCAAAAAGGATGAACTTCCGGCCACCGCCCACCTTGAAAACGCCGGGATGGTCGCCCTGGCCAACAAGATCTTCAAGGAAGCAAAAATCAACGACATCTTCTTTGTCCTCAATAAGATACCGGACCCCGAGGTTGAATCCTATCTGCGAGAAAAATTAAAAGAGAACGATATCGAACCCATCGCTGTGGTCCGGCAGGACCCATCGATTCCCATGGCCTGGTTAAAAGGGAAACCAATCGCCAAGGAAAAAACACTCCAAGATGTAGAATACATCCTCGACAAATTGGAAGAGGCAGCAGATGGCCGTGCGTGAGATCTTACGTTATCCAATGGATAAAAAGGGGCTCAGGAAACCAAGCCGCCCCATCCTCGAAATCAACCGGGAAGCGGCCTCGTTGATCACAGATTTAAAGGAGACTTTATTGGCCCACCGGGAAGGGATCGGGTTGGCTGCTCCCCAAATTAACCGCCATCTGCGGGCAGTGGTCGTCCGCTTGGGATCAAGTGGGGACGGAGAGTTAAACCAGCCGGAACCACCCCTGGCTCTGCTCAATCCAGAAATCATCGACGCTGGCGATCCACGCTTGGATTTTGATGGCTGCCTCAGTTTCCCTGGCTTATATGGGAAAACGGTGCGGCCCCATTTCCTGCATGTCACCGGATGGGATGAGGATGGCAAGCCTTTCCGCCGGGTTTTTGAAGGGTTTGATGCGGTCCTCGTCCATCATGAAATCGATCATTTGAACGGTGTGCTCTTCATCGACCGCGCCAGAACGCCGGAAGACCTCTACCGGGTGGGAGTAAACGAGGAAGGGGAACACGTCCGCCTTTCCTTGACGGATGCGGAACGCCAGCTGTATTTACGTGACAGGCTGGGACAGAACGTGATCTCCCCCGAATTGAATCCAGAGCGCTGAACATGGAGATCACCATCAGGCGGATATAAGCTCAGAAAAAGAGGGAGGATGGTTCACTCCTCCCTCTTTTTACAGGGGAGAAGGACATGCAACGATGATGGGAGATGGATGATGGAATACGTCTACGGACCGGTGCCCTCTCGCCGCCTGGGCCAATCCCTGGGGATTGACACCATCCCCCTCAAAACCTGCAACTGGAACTGCGTCTACTGCCAGCTGGGGCGCACTGTGCCCCTCACCAACCAGCGGAAAGAGTATGTTCCACAGGACCAGGTCATCCGGGAGGTGGAACAAGCCCTTCCAGATCACCTCCCGGGATCCATCGATTGGATCACATTTGTCGGGTCCGGGGAACCGACCCTGCACAGCGGGATCGGGTGGATGATCCGGAAAGTCAAGACAGTGACCGATCTCCCCGTGGCGGTGATCACCAACGGCTCTCTTTTCTACCTTCCGGAGGTCCGAGAATCGCTTTCTTTGGCGGATGCGGTGCTGCCCTCCTTCGATGCGGGCACCCCGGAATTGTATCGGACCCTCAACCGGCCCCATCCCGAGATCACTTTCGAACGTTTCCGGCAAGGGTTGATCGATTTCCGGGAGGCATATGGCGGAAAACTGTGGGTGGAAGTCATGCTGGTGCGGGGGTTAAACGATACAGAAAGCGCGTTAAAAGCCATCGCCAAAGGGCTTCGCCCCATCCAACCGGACGAGGTCCATCTAGCTCAACCCACCCGTCCCGCCGTGGAAACCTGGGTCCAACCGCCCACACAAGAAGGCCTGATCCGCGCCCAGGCCATCCTGGGTGACGTCGCCACATTACTTCACCCCGCGGTCGGGGCCTTTGACCTGGGGAGTTACGATTCCCTTTCAGAGGCCGTGATCGGGGTCATCACGCGGCATCCCATGCGCGAGGACCAACTGTTGTCCACTCTGGAGAAATGGTCCCCGGGACAAATCAGCCAAACCCTGGAAGAGCTGCGGGAAAGCGGCCGAGCCCAGATTATCGAACGCTACGGGGTCAAGTTCTGGAGCGGCTCCCCCTCCAAATACCCAGAAAAAGAACAGAGCGAACGCACCGCGCCCAAAAAGAAAAAGGCAGATCCCCCGGGGTGAACCCGTCGACATGCGATTCGCGGTGGAATTTGGACGGTTTCAGATACATATGTCCGGAGTAAAAAATAAGCTGTCCGTTGCTAAACCAGCGGACATTCAATACAATAGGCAGCAGGTGGTTTGACCTAAAGCTTGCTCAGCATATAATTTCGAAATTCTCGCTTCCAGGATGAAAAAAGTGGAGTATGATGGTACAAATCGCCTATGTCCACAAGCGGGAATTGGTGGAGGAGGATCATTTGTCGAAATTCTCATTGGATGTGCTCAATAGATGCGTGTATCCTTATCAAGGGAGCGAAGATCCGGACGTCGTCTTAGGTACAACCTTCGGGGAAGATGTCTCCCTGACCCGGGTGGGAAATGACCTGCTCGCTTCTCACATCGACCCCATCATCGGCGCTATCAAGGACATCGGTTGGCTTGCGGTCCATATTTCTTGCAACGACATCGCCACCAGCGGGATCCCCCCTCGCTGGATCCTGGTCCTGGTCATCGTTCCCAGTGCAGATGACGAGGAATTATTAGAAGAGATCATGTCGGATATCGACCGAGCCGCGAAAGACATCGGCGTCACCATCATCGGGGGGCACAGCGGATATTCCTCAGGGATCACCCGGCCCCTGGTCTCGGTCACCGCTTTGGGAACCGCCTCCTCCCGCACCCCGGTGAGGACCAGCGGCGCTCAGGTCGGGGATCACATCCTGGTCACCAAAGGCATCGCCCTGGAGGGAACCGCCATCCTGGCCAGCGATTTCTCCGACATCGCTGCACAGAAAGGGCTCCAAGAAAAGGACATCCAAAAAGCAGAGGAATTATTCCAAAACATCAGTGTGATCGATGAAGCCTTGCTCCTCGCCCTCATGGGGGCGACGGCCATGCACGATGTCACCCGGGGGGGCATCCTGGAGACGTTATTGGAGATCAGCCATCTTTCAGAGGTGGGCATGGAGGTCGATTACGAACGCATCCCAATTCCCGACACAGTGGAGAAGTTTTCGGATGCGTTTCAATTCGATCCCCTGCAGATGATCTCCTCCGGAACCCTGGTGGCGACCATTGCCGAGGAGAACCTGGAGAAAGCCCAGCGGTCCCTCCGGGACAAGGGCATCCTTTTCGGAGATATTGGGAAGGTCGTGGAAGGAGAAGGCGTCGTCCTCCACCGGGAGGGAAAAACGGCCCATTACACCGGGATCCAGGCGGAAAAAGACGAGTTGGCCCGGATGTGGGAAACATATCCCCGGGATTGATGATAAACATTGCAAACGGGAAAGGAAGGAACCATGACAGACGACGAACGTACGCCTCAGGTGAGAGACGAGAAGAAGGGATCGTACCTCATCTTGCCTGATGGTCTGCCCCTGGAAAAAGCCCTGGAACACCCTCAGCTGCCTGATTTATTTGGGGTCACCCTGAAAAACACCATCTGGCAGTGGCGAAATGAAATCACCATCGGACGGAGCGTCATGTCCACCAACCTGCTCCCTCCCTGGGTGGCGGCGCTGCTGGCTTGGGGTGCGGAAGTCTCTTTTCAGGGTGATGAAAAGACCACATCCCTGGCGACTTTCCTGGAGCACGCGGCATCCCACCCCGGAAAGGTCAAAGCTCTCCGCATTCCATTGGAAGTGCCGGGGCGTGTTTGGGGCAGGGATCAGGTGGCACGGACCCCATCCGACAACCCCATCGTTTCGGTGACCAGCGTCCTTGATCTGGAAGGAAATGTCGTCCAGGAAGCCAAAATCGCCCTCACCGGGGTGTGGGAAAGGCAGGCCAGGCTTGCTGATGCCGCGAAGCATTTGCGAGGACGGCCTTTGGAGGACGACGTCATCCAGGAAACTGCTGCCGCCATCCAAGACGAGGTTACGCCGCGATCAGATTTTCTGGGATCCGCGGCCTACCGGCGTGAAATGGCGGGTTTGCTGACGCGCCGGTCATTATTGGTGTGCAGGGAAAAAGGAGCCTGAGCTATGGGGAATCATACGAAAACCATCAAGGTAACCATCAACGGCCAAGAGCGCATTTTAGAAGTTGGGGGCCAGGAAAACCTCCTTGACGCTCTCCGCCGCTACCGCTACTTCAGCGTCAAGCGGGGCTGCGACACCGGAGACTGCGGGGTGTGCACGATCCTCCTGGAGGGGAAACCTGTGCGCAGCTGCATGATCCCCGCTTTCGAGGTGGATGGGAAAGCGATCACCACTGTGGAAGGTTTGGAAAAGGACGGTGAACTTCACCCCCTCCAGGGTGCGTTCATGGAAACCGGCGCCATCCAGTGCGGGTTCTGCACACCCTCGCTGATTTTGACGGCCAAAGCCCTGCTGGATGAAAACCCCAACCCCAGCGAAGAGGAGATCCGGCGGGCGATGCGCGGCGTGCTTTGCCGCTGTACCGGATATGTGCGGGTGGTGGAAGCCGTGCAGCGGGCAGCCGCTGTGCTGCGCGGGGAAGAACCCCCCGAGATCGAGATCCCGGAGATCATATTTACAGGCGAGGAGGATTTAGTACTCCCCGAAGAATATACACGACCTGCCAATGATCGCCAGCCCCTCCCGCCTCTGGTCTGCACTCCTCAAGGGATGGAAGGTTTGGACGTGGTTGGGAAACCCCAAGAAAAGGTCGACGCTGCCAAGTTGGCCCAAGGAAAGGCGGTATTCACGGACGATCTTCACCTTCCCGGGATGCTCTACGGCGCGCTGCTGACCAGCCCTCACGCCCACGCCCGGATTCTGGACATCGACACCACCAAAGCGAAGGAGCTGCCGGGGGTGCACGCTGTGCTCACCCACCGCGACCTGCCCCGAATTAAATACGCCTCCGGCGGGCAGTCCTACCCCCAACCCCCACCCTTCGACCAGGTTTGCCTGGACACCAAGGTCCGCCATGTCGGGGACCGGGTAGCTGTGGTCGCCGCCGAAACCCCCGAGATCGCGGAGAGGGCCCTGCATTTGATCGATGTCGAATATGACGTCCTTCCCCCTGTGCTCGATCCCTTGGAGGCTATGAAAGAAGGCGCGCCGGTGATCCACGATGAAGAGGATACGGAGGATATATACGACCGCCAGCGCAACCTGGTCCACCATATCGATGAGCAAGTGGGGGATGTGGAGAAAGCCTTTCAGGAGGCGGACCATGTCTTCGAAGGGGAATACCGCACGCCCAAACAGCAGCAGGCCCACCTGGAATCACACGTGTGCATCACCTACTGGGACGAGGATGAACGGATGGTGATCCGCACCAGCACCCAGGTCCCCTTTCACATCCGGCGCCTGGTGGCGCCCTTGATCGGACTGCCTGAAAAACGC
>JAWLER010000113.1:0-3081 GCA_041686005.1 Anaerolineales bacterium
CGCCAACGCAAAGAAAAAGCAGAGCGGATGGGACGGGGGGATCTTCACATTGCCTGAAGCGCGCCAGACATTCTCTTTCTGGGCCTTCAACTTGGCGCTCGCTATGAACGCACTTTATACTACGGCGATCACTTTTCACATAGAATCCATTTTCGAGCAAGCAGGGCGGACAGGGACTGCCGCCTTTAGGATCTTCCTCCCCATCTCCTTCATTTCCATTGCTCTGGGTTTGATCGCAGGCTGGTTCAGCGATTACACCAGGCTCAAGTTCCTGCTGATGACGATGACGGCCGGAATGCTGGCTTCTATGTTGGGCATCCTCTACTTAAGATCAAATTTCGGTTACATACTGATCATCATCGGAAACGGCGTATCCCAAGCACTATTCGGGTTGCTGCTGTCCATCACCTGGCCGCGGTTCTTCGGCAAAAAACACTTAGGGGCTATCTCAGGATTCCAACGCACGTGGACGGTATCATTCAGCTCTTTGGGACCACACTTATTCAGCCTTTCCTTAGAGAACTTGGGCAGTTACCGGCCGAGTGTCCTATTCTGTGCTCTCTTCACTGCCCTTCTTTTCGGAACAGCCCTTCTCGCGAACAAACCATCGCAACCGGGAAATGACCCCTAGATCTCTATTTACCCTAAGGGAACGATATTCCCCTTCACAAATCAGATCGCAGAAACCACCGTTTCACCGTAAGGCGATGATGAACCACACCAGAACCCCCAGAGAAAGGGCCATGAGCAGGAAAACCATGCGCACCATATCGCTGGACCGCTTGTCCTTGAGTTCCAGAAAGGGGGAAATGCCCTCCACTCGAAAGAGGGGTCCGGCAAACCAGGTGAAAACCACCCCGCCTATTAATCCCCCAATATGCCCCCAATTGTCAATCCCCGGGGATAAACCGATCAGAAGGTTGATGACAGCCACCTGGACGATCTGCCCAAAAGCGCCTTTGAAGCGGTCCCCAAGTAAGTCGCGGTGCTGGTAGATGAACACACCCTCCGCCCCCAGTAATCCGAAGATGGCAGTGGAGGAGCCCAAGGAGGAGGCCTGGGTGAGTACGAAAGAGAAGATATTCCCGCAAAACCCGCTGATGATGTATAAAGCCAGGAAGCGAGTGTGGCCAAAATACCGTTCCAGGCGCCGGCCCAATATGTACAGGGCATACATGTTAAACCCCAGATGAAGGATGGAGCCGTGCAATAACATGGGGGTGAACAAACGCCAATACTCCCCCGCTTCGATCCAGCGATTGTCTTTGACCCCGAACAACGCGGGAAGATCCTGTCCCAAGAGCATACTCGTCCCCACCTGCAGTAAAAAAACCACAATGGACAAGGCCATCAAAGTGTAGGTGACATGGGGATCGGGCTGGGGTAAAGCTATACGGGGTGAGGGGACCCTCTCCGGTTCCGGCTCATCCCCGGTCATCCGGGTTTCGTGTTCACTCATAACTCGACCTTGCGTTGGTGCACGCGATGCTGTTCCGCCTCAATGATGGATTCGATGACATCGACGGTTTCCTCAAGCTCACCTTCCCGGTTAATGATCACGTAATCAAATAAATCCATTTGCTGTAGTTCCTTACGGGCGGTCTGCAGGCGGAGTTTGAGGCTCTCTTCGCTCTCCGTCTCCCGGTTTTTTAACCGCCGAACCAACTCCTCCTCATGCTGGGTGGTCAAAAAAATCAACAGCGCATCTTCCACCAGATTCCGCACCGTTTCCGCCCCCTGGACATCCACACGCATGACGACATGCTTCCCGCTCTCCAGCCCCTTCCTGACCTGCGACTTAGGAATGCCCTTATAATCTCCATACACCTCCGCGTACTCCAACAACTTACCCTCTTCGATCATCGTTTCAAACTCCGCCTCGGAGACGAAAAAATAGTCCACGCCCTGTTCTTCATCGGGGCGCGGGGGGCGCGATGTGGCCGTGATCACAAAATGAAAGGGGAGATCCCGCTTTTTCATCTCCTCAATCACAGAATCTTTCCCCACCCCAGAAGGGCCGGAGATGACGATCAACAAAGGTTGCGGGGGGCCGGGATGAAATCGTACGGGGGATGATTCACTCATTGGAAATCCGTCCTTCTTTGTATATAATGTCCCTGTATCGGTACCGAAAAAGGCGCAGGAGGTGCATTTCATGCCTACCTATCAATACCGGTGTAAAGACTGCCAGGAAACCTTTGACCTGTTCATGACCTACGAAGAATTTGACCGTCGCAACGTACACTGCCCGCAATGCAGCAGCTCTCAAGTCGAACGCGTGATTGGCCCGGTGCGGGTTGCTCACTCCAGCGAAAGCCGCCTGGAAGATCTGGCGGATCCGGATACCCTGGCCAGATTGGAAGACGATCCGAAAGCTTTGGGGAGCATGATGCGCCAGATGAGCGAAGAAATGGGAGAGGACATGGGTCCTGAGTTTGATGAAGTCGTCGATCGCCTGGAACGGGGGCAAAGTCCGGAAGAGATTGAACAAGACCTGCCTGACCTTGGCGCAGGGGACGAAGATTTCGGAGATGTCTCCGACTTTTAGGTCATTGTACTCGATATTCCCTGCTTAATCTAACCGTCTCCACAACCCTTCGGGGGGCATATCAAGCCTGTCTTCGGGCCCGCAAACGCTCCAGGACCACCTCTTGTATGTGATTCAGCACATCCTGGAAAGAACGGTCTGCGTCGATCACCACCCAGCGCTCCGGTTCTGAGCCCGCCAATTCGAGATAGCCCTTCCTGACCCGCTGGTGGAAACCCAGGTCCAGGGCATCCAAACGGTTTAAATTTCCCGCCTGGTTTCTCCTTTTCAACCCCACTGCCGGATCGATATCCAGAAGGATCGTCAAGTCCGGCGTCAACCCTCCTGTCGCATAATGGATGATCTCCCGCAGGGGGGTCAAATCATTTTGATGGCCGAAGCCTTGATAGGCCAGCGTGGAATCCGCAAAGCGGTCACACAAAATCACCTCGCCTCTCTCCAGGCCAGGCTTGATGACCTCCTCCACCAGCTGGGCCCGAGAGGCTTGCAGGAGCAGCGCCTCCGTGCGGTCGACCATGGCGGTGTTTTTCAGA
>JAWLER010000047.1:0-13274 GCA_041686005.1 Anaerolineales bacterium
TCAATGACAGTTTTTGGTCATTGAAACCAAAGGAGTACGATCTCCTTTATTATCTCGTTCAACATCGGGGACATGTCCTATCAAGGGACCGCATCCTGGAAAAAGTCTGGGGGTGGGATTTTCATGGAGAAAGCCGGACGGTAGATGTCCACATCCGCTGGTTGCGTAAGAAGATCGAAGAAGACCCTTCCAATCCCCAAAAGATTCTCACCGTGCGAGGCGTGGGTTACCGCTTCGAGGGCTGATATGTTGAGAAGCATCCGGTGGCGAATCGCGATTCCTTACATCATACTCATCCTGATCATCACCTTCGGTGTCGGGGTATTTTTAAACGGTTTCATCCACCGGCAATATGCACAACAGGCCCAAGACAACCTCATCGACCAGGCGCAATGGATCAGCGCTTCCCTGGCTGAGGCTCCCTTTCCTCCCCCCTCCCAACAAACACTGGAAGGACAGCTGGCCCACTGGAGCAGCCTGCTTCAAGCCCGGATCACCATTCTGACCAGGGATGGAACGGTGGTCGGGGATTCAGATCAGGACCCCCAATCCATGGGGAACCTTCTCCAACTTTCAGAGATTCAGGAGGCACTGGAAGAAGGGAAGGGACACACCATGAGGTACAACCAGACAGAGAGGCAGGAGGTGCTCTCCGTTGCCGTACCCATTGAGGTCCGCGGCCGTACGGTTGGATTCACCCGCCTCGCCATCCCCGAAAGCGGGATCGCAGGCGATCAAAATCAACTTAGAAACAGGATCCTCTTGGTAAGCGGCTTGACAGCTTTAGCTGCAATTCTGCTCTCAACCCTGATCGCCTATCAGACGACGAAACCGCTGGTTCGTTTCCTAAAATCCACCCAAGAATTAGCGGAGGGTTCCCTGGAAGGGCTTCTAGATTCCCGGGGCTATGATGAAATCAGTCAGCTGACACACGCTTTCAACAACCTCGTAAGAACCTTGCGCGATCAAATCCGCGCCCTGCAGTCTGAAAGGGAAAAACTCAGCGCTGTCTTACAACAAATGACGGACGGCGTGATCATCGTCAACGCCGAGGACGAAATTGAACTGATCAACCCTGCCGCGGAGAGGTTATTTAAAACTGGTGCTCGAAACGTGGAAGGACATTCCGCGGCAGAAATTTTACGCCAGCACCAGTGGATTGACCTCTTGCACTCCTGCCGGGAAAAAGGGAAGGAACAAGCCCAATCCCTGGAACTGCCCGGAAAGGATATCTTCCTGCAGGGGATCGCCATCCCCCTGGGGGAATCCATGCCGGATCACACGCTTCTCTTGTTCCAGGATCTGACGCGAATTAAACGCCTGGAAACGACCCGCCAGGATTTCATCAGCAATATCTCCCATGAACTGCGCACCCCGCTGGCCGCCCTGAAAGCGTTGACAGAGACCCTCCAAAGCGGCGCGCTGGAAGACCCTCCCGCTGCCGGTAAATTCCTAACCCGCATGGAAACGGAAGTCGACGCCTTAGCCCAAATGGTGGCGGAGCTCTTGGAACTGTCCCGCATCGAATCCGGACAGGTCCCGCTTGAGTTGCAGGATGTTTCCGTCCACAGCATCGTGGAAGAAGCGGTTGAGCGCATGAGGGAGCAAGCCCACCGCCGGAAGATCACAATACATATGGACCTCCCTGACCAATTGCCAAAAGTCAAAGCAGATCCCAGGCGAATCGAGCAAGTGCTGGTCAACTTGATCCACAACGCCATTAAGTTTTCTGGGAGGGGCGGGACCATACACGTGGGCGCCAGGGTGGACAGAGATGATATGCTCTTTTTCGTTCGAGACCAGGGCATCGGGATCCCCGCTGCTGATTTACATCGTATATTTGAACGCTTCTATAAAACGGACCAGGCCCGCAGCAGCGGCGGCACCGGTCTGGGTTTGGCGATTTCCAAACACTTGATCGAGGTCCACAAAGGAAAAATCTGGGCGGAAAGCGAACTCAACCAGGGCAGCACTTTCTACTTCTCCCTGCCTTTAGCACATTCAACCTAAGCCCCAATCAAACCCCCTTTAGCGCAATCCGAAAATGCCTATACGCAACTGAATTGCGCGGGCCCGTTCGGGATGGGGCCGCGGAATAAACATCCGTTTCACTGCCAACATTGGAGCCCTGCCGCCAGGAAATCAGGGGGACTTAAGAGGGACCGCGATTTCCCCCCTCGCTGAGGATGGCTATGATCAATACCCGCTTTCAAGGTCAACTCTGTTGGGCATCTCCTCCCCCCGGGCTGCGGCGTTGATGACCCGCGCCAGATGGATCATGCGCAATCGTTCCGATGATCGTGTGCTCCCCCCTCGATGAGGGCTGAGCACCACACGCTCCAGTTCGTGAAAAGGGTAATCCGCCGGCGGGGTGTTCTGGCGGGCTCCCTCATCAGGAGGGTAGTGATACCAGACATCCAACCCCGCACCAAATAACTTCCCATCACGCAAAGCATGATAAAGCGCTTCCTGATCCACAACCGGGCCCCGGGAGACGTTGATCAAGATCGCCTCAGAGGGCAACAAAGCCAGCTCCTTCTCCCCGATCAATCTCTCCGTGTCGGGCGTCAATGGCAGGGTGAGAAAAAGGAAATCCGTTTCCGGCAGGAGATCCGCCAACGCATCGGGGGAGTAAAGAGCCACATCCCCATCCCTGGGATTAGACGGGGCCCTCTGGACACCGATTACGCTGACACCCAGGCTCCCTAATACACCGCCCACCCTTTTACCGATCTCTCCATAACCAACGATCAGAGCCCGCTTTCCACGTAAGAGCAGCGAATGGCCCCCTTCATACCGCGGTCTCCAATCATGGTCCCGCAAAGCCTGATCAAGTGGGATCACCCGCTTGGCAACCGCAAAGAGCAGGGCCAGAGCGAGTTCTGCAGTGGGCCCCGCATTGTGGTGCAGGTTATGCACTGCCAGATGGGGAAAGGCTTCCAACAATGCCCGTGTCTCCGTCGGCAGTCCTGCCCAGGGGATAATCAGGGCTTCTAGCGCCTTCCCTTTCTCCAGGAACGCGCGGGGCGGTCTTCCAGCGACCAAAAGCTGATAATCCGGGGGGTCCGGGAGATCATCCCCAAAACTAAGGATTACATTTTCCCGCAAATGATCTTTCAGAACCCCCATCTCATCTTCCGCCGGCGGGGACAGGATATGGACTTTCAACTCGCTCATCTTCTACCTCGCTGTATTTACCCGACTTTGCTGAAGTTCCCGTAACAGGGATCCTTATAAGTGGTATTGATCCTTGTGATAGCTCTGTAAACGACAAATGACCAAAAGAATTATACAGCCTGAGTATTCGCCTATGGGTCGATACATCCCATCCCAAGAACCCACTTTGCTGACAGAAAGAAATAGAGACACATATACCCAATCGATCAGGTACACCCCACTCTACCGTGTTAAGCCTTTCTTTCATAAAATGAGTACAGAAAGATAAAAACATTCAATTTAACCGTATACATAGGAGAAGGATCATGGCTGTTACTGGTTTGACGAAACATAAATCTAAGTTGAAAGATCCTCCCATCGCTCAAGTTTTATTCAACGATAAGCGGGCCTCCTGGTTCTGGTTTGTCCTCCGGGTATGGTTGGGCTGGCAGTGGATTCAGGCTGCGCAGCATAAAATCACCAACCCGGCCTGGGTGAAAACAGGCACAGCTTTGAAAGGCTTTTGGACCGGCGCTGTGCAGATCCCCGAAGCAGGCCGGCCTGCCATCGCTTTTGAATGGTACCGGAGCTTTATCCAATTCATGTTAGATGCTGAAGCCTACACCTGGTTTAGCAAGTTGGTCGCCTACGGGGAACTTGCGGTTGGTATCGCCCTGGTGATCGGGGCCTTTACCGGGTTTGCAGCTTTCTTCAGCGGTTTCATGAACTGGAATTTCATGATGGCTGGATCAGCGAGTACGAACCCCATCCTGTTCACCATCGCTGTCGGCCTGATTTTAGCCTGGAAAGTCTCCGGACGTATTGGCGCAGACTACTTCTTACTTCCTTGGATCGGCACACCCTGGCAGGCACCTTTGGGATTCCAAGACAAGCAAAAGAAAATCCTAAAAGAGAAATGGATAGGTTCATCTTTCGAACAGTCAAGGATTTCGGAATAAATCCCCTTTATCGGTGGAGGAAAGGCAGTGCGGGGGCACTGCCTTTCCGTTTTTAACCCTCAGGTCGTAAATAGTCATCCAGGTGATGTTTCACCGCAAAGGTCGCCAGCTCCACCCTGTTTTTGAGGTCCAGTTTGTCCAGGATGTTGCTGACGTAGTTCCGGACCGTGGTTTCGCTCAAATTCAGGGAGTCCCCGATCTCGCTATTGGTCTTCCCCAGGGCGACTTCCGCCAGGACATCCAACTCTCGGGCGGATAATTCTTTGAACACACTCAGTTCTGCCTCTTCCTCCAAATGCCGCAGCCTGGCCAGGATTTTATTCGTCGTCTGACTGTCCAACACCCCCTCATCGCGAGCTGCCGCTCGGATGGCTTCCAGCAATTCTTCATTGCCCACCTGTTTCAGCACATATCCTTTGGCACCCGCCCGCACGGCCCGAAAGATCAACTCGTCATCCGCATAAGAGGTGAGCATGACCACTTTGGTTTCGGGATACTTCTGGTTGATCTCCTTGGTGGCGGTGATGCCGCTTTCCCCAGGCAGGCGGATGTCCATGAGCACAACATCTGGGCGCAGCTCCCCGACCGCTTCCACCGCTTCCGCCGCCGTCCCGGCTTCCCCCACCGTTTCCATCTCCGGCTGGTCGTTGATCAATGTCATCATCCCCATCCGGACCACAGAGTGATCGTCCACCAACAAAACCCGTATCCTGTCCATCACGTTGTATCCTCCCAGGGGATATCCACCACCACCTCGGTTCCCCCGCTTTCAGCTCCGCGCACTCTGACCGTGCCTCCCAGCATCCGGGCCCGATCCCGCATGTTCCTCAACCCATAGCCAGCCTCTACATCCTCCGGGATGCCCACGCCGTTGTCTTTCACCCGCAGATGGAGCTGATCCTCGACCACCTCTGCCGTGATCTCAACCTGGGTCGCCTGGGCATGACGAATGATGTTGTTGAGGGATTCGTTGATAATCGCCAGGAGGTGATCTCCTCGTACCGGGGAAAGGGAGGAGTCGCTGGGCAGGTTTACCTCCAGATCGATATCCACAAAGGATTGGAAGCGCGGATCCCCGACCAACTCCTGGAGCGCCTCCCTGACCTGGATCTCGCGAACCGGATGATAGAGTTCAATGAGGTTGCTGCGCAAATCCTCCAGGGCATCTTTCAAGACGGTTTCCGCGCTTTTCAGACGTCCTGCCAACGCACTCTCTTCAGATTCAGAGATGCGGTGGGCGGACTCCACCATCAAGCCGGCGGTGTACACTTTCTGGATCACCCCATCATGCAATTCACGGGACAGGCGGCTGCGCTCCGCAGCGCGGATTTGTTCCTCTTCCATCTCTTCAATCATGCGCTCGATTTCCACATCGAAGATCTCCAGGGCGCGGATGACTGAGATCGTCAAGCCAAAGCCGATCAGGGCCCGGAAAACGGGGACGGGCAGGATGAGCGCTTCCATCACGCTTTGAGTGTTGATCACATTTCCCGGGAAAAAAGGGATGGGCGGGGGGATCAACCCCGAAAACAGACCGTACAAAAGGAAACCGATCCCGGCATTGCGCAGCATATTAAAGATGTCAGGGACGTTTAATTTTCGAATCCGCTGGAAGGAGTGTTTTCGCAGACTATAAGCGACCAAAAAACTGCCCGGGAAGCCGATGAAGTATCGCGCCAGGGCGTTGGTGACATCATGCCAGACCATAAATTCTTCATAAACATCTGCGAGCGGGAAAAAGCCCACGAAAAACCACACCGCCAGCAAAGCGGCCGGGATGATATGCAGCCAATCCTTTCCCCCCACCGTACCCAGCAACGCCACGCCAAACTCCATCAAACAGGCGAAGGAGACGCCTAGGCTGATAAGGTGGATCCGGTGCAGCGTTCGAGAGGTAAAGGTGCTGACATACTCCTCCTGGACGGGGATGAAAACATCCCCCCATTCATGCAGCCCATGGATCAACCCGAAGGCAGCCAGCCATTTCAGCGCCCGAGCCAGGTCCAGGCGCGAATACTGGCGGGATTGCAGCGCGGTGGCCAGGCCGAGGATGAAGAAAGACAGGCCGTAGACGAAGTAGAGGAGGCTGCGATTGACTTCAAAAAAGAAACGAATGCTGTCCATGGTTTTCTGCTTCTAAGTCCAGTGAGGACCGATATCCTTGGAGAGAAGAGTGCTGAAGAGGGATCCCGCCCATCCCTTAGTGTTTGTATACACTATTTTATCAATCTCTGGACGGAAGTAGGCTGGTTTTCCCTCATAGAACATTTTTATTAAGAAAGCTGTATATATCCCGATGAAAAAACCTTGAACCCAGATCATGTCCTCAAACATATCCTGGCTTCTTCTCAGCACTACTCGAATGTGAACTTTTCCCCTGTCTAACAAAAGACACCATGGTTTACCAAAACCAGGATGGTGCCTCAACAGCTGATTATAAAAGGTAAAATCAACGCTAAATTTCATGAATTTTTAAGATATTCACACCCCATTTGGGGTAAGATATAGATACCTAACAAAATTGTTAGGTCGGTTGTTCACAAAAACAACTCGATCTCTCAACATGATGGTGAATGTCATCAAGCCTCGCCTACAGACAACAGAATAGATGCAAAAGGAGGTGATAGCCCCACCCTAACTCGGTTAAACGAAACTGTTTTCCGACCTAACCACAATTTCTGATAGGAGGAATTTAGATCATGAAACGGTTTATTAGCGTATTGTTTATATTGGCTTTGGTTTTCGCTCTGGTACCCACGCAGGCAGTGGCAAAAGGAGCCAAGAATATTCACATCAACGTTCTTCTAAATACGGAGATCACTGATGAAATTTTAGAGGAACTTGTTACCTACGGCAAGGTGATCGGCAAGCTAGAGCAAATTAATGCTCTGACCATGAAAGTGTCTGAAGATTTGCTGGCTGAGATTCAGGCTTTGCCTTTTGTGGAAGCCGCCAACCCAGATGCAGAAAGAAATGCGCCCCCCATTGACACCGTTCCTGTAGAAGACTTCGTAGATGGTCTGAGCACTTGGAACCTGGACGCAATAAATGTCACAGACTTTGGGTTTGATAACCGTCAAGTTGACTTTGATGGTACAGGAGTGTATGTAGCGGTCATTGATACAGGATTAGTCAACTCCTGGCGACAATATTTCCCCCAAGAGCGCATCGCTACAGAGTATGCGAAATCATTTGGTGGTGGGGGAGGAGAACAAGGTAATGTCTCTGAACAACCCAACAAATGGGAACATGATACCAACTCTCACGGCACCCATGTTACCAGCACGATAATTGGGTACAGTTTTGGTGGCACACCAATTACACCAATTAATGGTGTAGCACCCCTGGCAAAAATAATCCCGGTTAAAGTTCTCAATCAAAACGGTTCGGGGTGGTCCTCTGTGGTAGCTCGAGGTATCGAATATATTGGTGATCTTAAGGCGGGTCCTTTGGCTGAATATCCCGTTGTCATCAATATGAGCTTGGGCGGTCCAGCGCTAGATGCAGTCGAACAAGCAGCTATTGACTATGCCATTGAACAGGGTGTGATTATCGTCGCCTCAGCTGGAAATAATGGAGAACTAGGCATGGGTTACCCTGGAGCGTATGCACCTGTTATTTCTGTTGCAGCGTCCGGATGGACCGGAGAGTGGCTTACAGGAGGTTGGTGGCTAGGTGATGTAGCTGATCCGACAAACCCAGATGACTTTTACATCACTGATTTCTCAAGCCGAGAAATGGAAGGAGAGGACCTTGACATTGCTGCTCCTGGTTCCTGGATTGTCGGGCCTTACCAACTTAATATGGGCCAGACCAGCTACTACTACCTGGGTGGCACCTCTATGGCCAGCCCTCATGTGGCGGGTATAGCGGCACTAATGGCGGAAAAAGAACCAAGCCTAAATGCTTTTCAGGTAGAAGCTATACTAGAGTCATCAGCGATTCCACTCCCAGCTGATTGTCGAGATGTGTTTACACCCTATGGATTCTATGAAGAATTCTGCTGGGGTGCTGATGCGACTGGTGCTGGCCTAGCCACAGCTGATGCTGCGTTAGACGCAATTCCCTAAAGCCTTATATCACTCTATAACCAAAGAAAAACTATAACCCTGCGGAAAGATTCTGCAGGGTTATTTTCCTGGAGATAATATTATTTCTCACACAACATGAATTTTTCAGACTGGTCTATGCGGTAGTCGTATTGCTTACCGTCGACTTCTAAAATGATCCGGTAACCGGAGGTGATCACCTGAGCGTACATCATGCCCTCCTCCGGGCAGTCCAACGAAGAGTCACTCCAGGTTTTGGCCTCCGCGCTGACCACGGTGATCTCATCCTCGCTGATCCCCAGCCTTGAAGCCAGATCCGCTTTCACTTTGGCGATTATTTCCTCTTTCTCCCCTCCTGTGATCACCACAAGGGTCGCCTCCACCTTTTCCGTGTCCGTAGGCGGAGGGATGTGCAGGAAAGCTAAATTCTTTCTCTCATGCCACCATTAAAGGAAAAAGCAAGGCTGGGCCCATAACTTTTATACAACCCCACTTTCTGTTAAGGCAAAGTGAGGGAAAGCATGTATTCCACCAGCGCTTCCATATCCCGGTCGGTGAGCTGGGACGTCTGTCCGTGCCGGTCTTCCGGATTGGCGGTGGTGAGCACATCAAGCAGGGTCGCGGCGCTGCCGTCGTGCAGGTAAGGGGCGCTCCGGCTCAAACCCAACAAGGTCGGGGTGTCAATCTCCGGTCCGAGGGCTTCCAGCGGCCCATCGGCAGTCCCCACGTCATGCACCCGGAAATCGGTGAAATAGGGCCCTGAATGACACTCCAGGCAGCCTGTCCGGGGGTCCTTGAACACCTTCTCACCCCGCTCCATCAACTCCGGATCATACGCCCCGGCGTGGAAATTGGGCAGATAGACCAGGGAATCAATGAAAAGAGCCAGGCTGTCCAACTCCCTGCTCCGCCCAGCGTTGGCTGCCCCCAGCGGTGGATGCATCTCCCCTCCCAGCAGCCCGGTCCCGAACTGCTCTTCCGTGATGGCGAATTCCGAATCGGCGGATTCATCCCACTCCGCGGACCAGCGCAGCGGGTAGGTGGTGACCATTCCCAACAGGCTGGTGGTGTTGCGAGGACCGGCAAAGCTGAAGGTCCAGGTCCGTCCGTCATGCTCCCCTTCCCAGTGGCAACTGTTGCAGCTCATCCAACCGTCCCGGCTCAAATCAGGGTGGCGACTGCTGTGAAAAAGACGCTTGCCCTCCAGGTAAGCGGGCGGCAGGGGGATCTCGGTAACTGGGATCACGGTGGTCAGCGTATTCCGGCGGGCATCGATCACGGACACAGTTCCATCCAGCGTGTTGTTGACAAAAGCCCACTTTCCATCCGGGCTGATCACCACCCCGCGGGGATTCCGCCCCACTCCCAGGTGGGCGACCCCCATTCCGGTTTCCAAATTGATCACAGAAAGATCATCACTGGCCGCGTGAACCACGTACAGCCTGCTCCCGTCCGGCGAGAAGGCGGCATCATAGGGCAGTCCCACCGGCTGATCCGCCTCCGGAAGCGAGATAATCTCCCGGGGGAGATGCTCCCTCAAGTTGAGATCAACCACGGATACCAGCGGGAAGACGGTGGTGTCAAATGTCAACCGTTTATTGCTGGTGTTGGAGCGGGTGAGCGGCAGATAGGCCCTGGTTCCCTGTGGATTGAGGACAATGGACTGGGATAGGTTGCCGTCCACCCAGGTGGGGATGAGGTCCACCACAGACCGCGAGGACAGATCGATCACGCTGATCTCGGCAGTCAGTAAATGAGTGACATAGAGGGTCTCCCCATCCTTGCTCAAGGCCAGCCCGTTAGGCCGTTCCTTTACCGGAATGCGGGCAACGACTGCTTGCTTGTCCAGATCCACCACCGCGATTTGATCCTCCTCTTCGCAGGCGGCGTAGGCGGTGCCCCCGTCCGCGGAGATCACAACCCCCCAGGGCAGCGCACCCACTGGGATGTCGGTGATTTGGCGTTTTCCCTCCAGGTCCACCAGGCTGAGTGTTCTCGCCCGGCGGTTGGCGGTGACCGCGCGCCGCCCGGACGCATCCACAGCGACCGTGCGGGGATCTTGGCCTACGCCGATCTCCACAATGACCTCGAAGGAGGCTGTATCGACCAGGGTCAAGCTGTCGGAATCCGGGTTAGCCACCAGCAGCATGCTCCCGTCAGCGGTGACGGCGACCGCTGAACTGGACTGCTTCCCCACCGGGTGCAGCTCAGCAGGCGCCTGCCGGGTGGTGCAGGCAGCACCGCCGGCCAGCAGACCTGCGGCCAGCATCAGCGCTGCCAACCGCCGGGCGATGTCCCCGGAACTGCGCCGCTTCACCGGTGAAAGACCTCCTCTCCCAAGAGGGTGATGGTCAGCGGCAGATACTCCCCATTCGCCTCAAACAGCGCGGTAATCCAGATCTGATCCGCCAGCCCCGGCCGCAGGGCATCATACGCGGTCAGGTCGATATTCGGATATTCCTCATGCAGCCTCTCCGGATCGTAGGCCAGCTGGAAGCTCCCCCCCTCGCTCATTCCTTCCCCCTGCTCCAACAAAAATCCGGGCATGGCTATGGTGTAGCTGAAGCGCGCGTTCTCAAACCCCTCCGGCAGCTCCCCCCTGAACACCACCGGCGGCAGCGGCACCTCCCGGATGGTCAGATACCCTGGCGCAGGCTCCCTCAACGTCGGCCGTCTCGCCCCCTCATCCACCACATAGATTTGGTAGCTTCCTTTCGCCGTTCCCAGCACCCCACCCTTTGGATACGGCGCTGCCGTCGGCCCCGAAGAGGTCATCCCTTCATGCACCACCTCGATCTTCACCGTCCACACCCCGGGCTCCTCCACCACCAGGTTCCCCTCCGGCTGGTAGAAGTACCCCACCTTGTCGGCCTGGCCGCTGATCTCCCGCACCTCCCCTCCCGGCGACGTCACCGTGACCGTCACCCTCGAGTCCAACGGCGGACCGACATGTCCGGAGACCGCCAGCGTATCCCCTACCTCCAGCACCTGTCCTGGAAACCCGCTTCGGGGCAGGAAAAGCAAATCGATCTCCTCCCCCTTCAAGGTCATGATGGGTCCCCCATTGGGCCCCCCGGTCGCCCCCTGGAAGGGCGGCGTCACCCGCCCGCCGATGGGATCATCATCCGGGAGCAGCACCCACAACGAGGCATAGGCGGCATACTCCGCGATCCCCCGGTCCAGATCCCGGAAAACCACCCCGCCATACTGCCACTTGAGATCGTTGGGCAGATCGCCCATCACACCCGCTTGGTCCCCATAGGTTCCACTGTAACGCCAGTAGCCGACAGGAATGTTCCCCTCGCCGAGCGCTTCATGGACCCGGGCGCCAGGGCGCTCACTGGTGTAATAGGCATATCCATACTGGTTGATCTGCTCCGGAAACAGCTCCAGGCCCAATCCGCTGGAGGTGGTGGTAAAGGGGATCACCTCCCTGTTCTGCACCATGGTATCGATGTCATACCCGTAGGTATACCCGCCGTGGACTTTGGTCTCCCAGTTGGTTTTTAGGATGTCGTAGATCGCACCGGAGGTATCCTCCAGGCTCACACCGGGGATGATCGAATTGGCGCCTTTGGAAGGCAGGTCCTCCAGATCAATTCCCCAGAAAATATCCCCGGAGTAATAGGGGAAAAAGGTATGGAGAACCTCCGCGACATCCAGCTGATCGTGGAAAAACCAGAGATTTTTATACTCCGGACTGTCCAGACCGCGGATGCCGTGGGCGATCAGGGGGGTATCCCGATTCTCGACCACATTCCCCCACGTGGCCGTCCCCATCCACAGCGTCCCCTCCTCATCCTGGTAGCTGACCGTGATATCCACCCGGTACTCCCCACCCCCCTCAAACACAAAGGGCTCCTCCTCTCCCGGGAAAAAGTAGCCGTATTCGTTGGCTCTGCCGGTGAACTTCTTCGTCACCGCCCTCTCCAGCGAGGAGTCCGGCAGATACCCCAATTTGATCTCCACCTCAGCCGGCACTCGCGGATAAACCTGCAGGGACGGCATGAAACTGTCACCTTCCAGGAACGGCACTGCTGGCAGCGTCCCGCTCCGGATCTTCAGCGGCCGGGCTACCCAGAGATCATAGGTACCCCCGCCTGTGTAGCTGTTACCATGAACGTCCTCTATCGTCCCCACCATCACAATCACGTGGTGGCCGTACTGCTCGAACGTGTAGCCAAAACTATCCTCCAGCGTGGTCAGCTGGTAGACCTCCTGCATCGCCCCGCCTCCGTTGCTGTAATCCCGGACCTTTCCAAAATCAAAGCCCGGTGTGGCGCTGACCGACTGGCGGAAGGGGGCCGGTCCCAGCACGTCCTGGCTGCCATCCGGCTTGGTGACGGTCACCTGCAGCTCGCCGGATGGAAAGGCAAAGTCAATCGTGGGCGGGTTGGGAACCCCCCGGTCGCCGTAAGCCAGCAGGGGCAGAAAGGGCTCCAGGCGGTATGACAGCGCTTCCCCGCTGCGGGGATCCTCCCGCGGAAGGACGAAGTTGTGGTCCTGCAGCGATATCATCGGCAGGAGCATGATCCTGTCCTGGTCATCGCGCGGTGTGGTCCCGCGGGTGGCTTCATGGAGCGTGTCGGTCAGCAGCGTCCAGTAAAGATGAGGCGGCTCCGGTTCCCCGACCTTAAATATGGGGGAATAAAAACCGCCGTTGGCATAGAAGATACCGCTGCGCTGCACCAGCCCTGGAAAGGTATTGCCTTCCAATCCCGGCGGATTGTTTACTTCAAACTGCAGTCCGTAATACCCATCTGTCAGGGGTAAACGATCTTCATTGGCCAGTGTGAATTCCAGATCAGCCGCCAGGATCTCTTCTGAGACGGACCGCCATTCCTGGACAGTATGCAAATATGGGATCGGGCTCCAGGGATAATCCCCGTGATAGATCGGAAAGCCCGTCGGGCTTAGAAAATCGCTGACCATATATTTACGAATTACATCCTGGTCCCCATTCGCGTCGAAATGTCTTACCAGCTTGGTGTGGACGCCCAGCTCAAAGGCTGCCGGATCTATCCTGCTCTGGAGATCACGAGACGCCAGATAGAAAGTGGCCTTGACATCAAGCTGGAGAGCGTCCGGCGTCCGGTTCTGCAGGTAAATC
>JAWLER010000004.1:0-112220 GCA_041686005.1 Anaerolineales bacterium
GGCCGGTGATGAGGACGCCGTCCCCATCTTGCTCGGGTTGGGATTGGATGAGTTCAGCGCCTCGCCCACCTTGGTCCCTCACGTCAAAGAGGTCCTCCGAGGATGGACGAAAGAGGAGGCGAAGACTCTGGCAGAGAAGTTGAAAAACCTCACATCAGCGGAAGAAGTCCGAAAAGCTGTCCAAACGTATCAGCCGAAATCCACGTAGCATAACCCATCATCCCCCTCATACAACCGGTAGGATTTGCAGATCACACTTTTTCACTTCTAAAGAGGAGTGAGAACCGTTCCATACGCTTAAGGTCTATAAATCCAAGCCTCCCCAGATCCATACCCTACCAATCTCATTCGACAGCGAACAGATCCCGGGGGGAGACACAAGGGTACGATACGCGTTATCAGATCCCCCTTCCTCAGGTAAAATATAAAGAGATCAAGTAAAATCAAATCAAACAGTTTTCGCTATCTAAGGGAGGTGCGTGTCATGGATGTAGCAAAAATCCTCTTATGGGCCATATTGGTTCTTTTGGCTGTGATCGTTTTCTTTGCCTTGACAGACATCGATCCCCAGAATCCCATGCCCGGCATCGAGCGCCTGCTGGGCCAAGTCGTCCAATTCGGGCAATCCATCAATGCTGCATTCGACCGTCTTGCGGATAATTTCATGCGCAGATTACGGGGCATCCCCAATCCGTGATCCGTTCCCATACCTTTCAACTCCTTCACCCTGAACGTCAGACGGGTGATCACCCCTTCAATCTGAATCATCCATCAGGGGGGATTCATTTTCCCGCAAAAGACAAATAGCAGTAAAAACCTCTCATACACTACTGATTTCACATGACCAGCCTCCGCGCTGGTCGTGTCCCTTCAGAGAGGGTATGAGGATCGCATGGGGACAGAGTTAGCGCTACTTAATATTTATAGGGGTAAATAAATAATATTAAGTTTATGAGTAAATTATCATTCTTTATTAGCGGTTATAAATAAAATTATATTAAGTAGGTATTGACATTTTAAAACTGTCCCATTATAATGGCCAGGTATTGGATACCCTTGGCTTTGATAATGACCCACTATAAAGGCTCTCCCATGCAAGAACAGAAAACCCACTCCCTGATTCCCCCTATTTTGCGCTGGTTTATGCTGGCCATGGTTTTGGCCAATATCGCCGGCTCCATGTACCCCATGCTCCTCCCCATCTACCTCACCAAGTTGGGGGCCAGCGTCGGCCAAGTGGGGATGGTGTTCACCGTTTCCTCCTTGGCCATCCTCATCCTGCAGCTTTTCGGCGGCTGGGTGTCGGATTCGATAGGCCGCCTGCGGGCCATCGCCATCGGCAGCGTGGGCGGGATTATTGGGTTCAGCGCCATGTTCATAGCACCCTCCTGGCAGTGGATGCTGGCTGCCATCTCCATCTCCCAAATCCCCTACGCCCTGGTCGGACCCAGCTTTGGCGCCTTCATCGCCGAAAACTCGCAGGAGGAAAACCGGGGGCGCGTATATGGAATCACGGACACGATTTATCAGATCACCGGGATCCTGGGTCCTCCCCTGGGAGGTTTCTTGGCCGGCGCGTTCGGTTTTAAACCCATGCTCCTGACCGCCACCCTCATTTATTCCATCGCTGCAGGGCTCCGAATCTGGATGGCAAGGACGATGACACCATCCGAGGATACCGGATCCGATGACCTGTCCTGGTCCTCCCTCAAGCGCAGCCTGACCACAATGTGGGGCATGTTGGTCGGCGGCGGGGTGATCACCTGGATCTTCCTCACCGACGGCGTCCGGGATACCGCCTTTCGCCTGACCGGTGAACTGCAACCCCTCTACTTGGAGCAGGTCGGGGGGCTCTCCCTGGAGCAAATTGGCATATTAGGATCCATCTTTTCCGGGGCCATGATGGTCATCCCTTTCCTCTCCGGCCAGTTATCCGATCGGACCGAGGAACGCGTGCCGATCTCCCTGGGATTCCTGCTCATTTTCATCGCCATCATTGTCTTCCTCCACGCCAAGGGTTTCTTCGGTTTCGCCCTCGTTTGGGTCATCTTCGGTATGGGGGTGGGATTACTCAGTCCTGCATACCAATCTTTGATCTCCAAAGTCGTCCCTCAAAAGAACTTGGGAATCTTCACCGGTTTATTCCGAAGCAGCATCGGGTTGATCTCACTCCCAGCACCTTGGATTGGCGCTCAGCTTTGGGAACGCTTCTCCCCCCAACTGCCCTTCATGATCACAGCTGCTGCAGCCTTGATAACCATCTTCCCCACCTGGTTTAAATTCAAGCTGCCCAAGGGAGAGGAACCAGCGGAAGCCTTTTCAGAAGCCTAAGCAGCCAGCACCCTGGCGGGCAGATAAGAAGCAATCCGCTCATCGCCCCCTCAAATCGGAACCTATACCATAGGAGGGGATGCATCCCCTCCCACCGGGCTATTCTTTCCACCTGCTAAAGATAGGATGGAGTGAACGGCCAGAGACCCTTCTTGTCACGATCCCGTAATACTTTGAATAAAGTGACATCCACATGTATAATAAAAGGGGTGTATAAAACAACCATTTTTCCTCCCTATCCATCCTGAAGAGGGGAGCTGATGAACGAGAAGAGGTCGTCAACGCTGCTGACCCCCATTCTGCGTTGGTTCATGCTGGCCATGATCCTGGCAAATATCGCCGGGGCCATGTACCCCATGATGCTTCCCATCTATCTCACCGAGTTGGGCGCCAGTGTGGGGCAAATCGGGACATTTTTCTTTATCTCCTACACCATTTTATTTATATTACAAATTATCGGGGGATGGATTTCGGATAACATAGGCAGGCTCCGGACCATCGCTTTGAGCACCTGTGTAGGGATCATTGGTTTGAGCGGGATGACTCTTGCCCCCACCTGGCAGTGGATGCTGGCCGCTCATGCTGTGACCATGATCCCCTACGCCCTGGTCAATCCCAGCTTTGGCGCTTTCATCGCCGAGAATTCACCGGAAGAAAACCGGGGGCGAGTGTACGGCATCACGGACACCCTTTACCACATCATGGGCGTTCTCGGTCCCCCCCTGGGGGGTTTTTTGGTCGGCGCTTATGGCTTCCGGGTCATGCTTTTTGTGGCCACCGTCATCTACACCGTGGCAGCTGGACTGCGGATCTGGATGGCCATAACCATGTCACCTTCCGAACAGAAACGAAAAAGAGACCTGTCTTGGAACTCATTGAAGGTGAGCCTGAAGACGATGCTGGCCATGCTCACCGGCGGGGGTGTGATCACCTGGATTTTCCTCACCGATGGGGTTCGCGACACGGCCTTCCGGATGACCCAAGAGCTTGAACCGCTTTATCTGGAGCAAATTGGAGGGCTTTCCGTGGAACAAATTGGGCTCTTAGGATCCCTTTTCTCGGTGGCCATGATGATCGTCCCTCTCCTTTCCGGCCAGATCGCGGACAAAACCGAAGAGCGGGTCCCCATCTCGATTGGCTTCCTGTTGACCGCCATAGCCATGGTCATCTTTTTATTATCACGAGGTTTTTTCGGATTTGCATCGGTCTGGGTGATCTACGGAGTAGGGGTGGGTTTGCTCAGCCCGGCCTATCAATCCTTGATCTCCAAAGTCGTCCCCAAAGAAAACCTGGGGGTGTTCACCGGGCTTTTCCGGAGCAGCATCGGACTCATTTCCCTGCCTGCGCCCTGGATCGGGGCCCAATTATGGGAGCGATTCACCCCGCGAGTGCCCTTTGCCATCACCGCCGCGGCGGCATTTTTGGCCATCATCCCCGGCTGGTTTAAATTCAAGAAGCGCGAGGTAACTCCCACTAGATCGGAAGCAGATCCATAGTCCCACGCTCCGTGTCCACACCTCCCCCAAGAAACCCGATCATAATCTATGGGACGGGATGAGGTGCCCTCATAAATAAAGAAGCTCTTTCAGATGAGGTTGGTCTTCAGCTTGATTCACTTGATCACCGTCCGGACCTGTTCGCGCATGTAACGCTGCAAATAGTAAGGCCCACCGGCGTTGGCGCCCGTCGATCCGCTGGCTTTCCAGCCCCCAAAAGGCTGGTAGCCCGGCCAGGCGCCCGTGGTCGACCCTTGGGGCCGGTTGACGTAGTTAACGCCGGCTTGAATGTTCTCGAAGAACCATTCCGCTTCCTCTTCGCTGCCGTAAAACCCAGCGGTTAAGCCATACTGGACATCGTTGGCAAGCTCCATGGCTTGATCGAGATCCTTCACCTTCCCCACCATGGTGATGGGTAAAAACATCTCGTGTCCCCATAACCGATGATCGTAAGGCACCTCCGTTGCCACCGTCGGTTGGCAGTAATACCCCTCGCCGAATTCTCCCCGGGTGAGCACCTTCCCTCCCGTTAAAATGGTGCCAGCCTGAGACAGTTCCTCGGTGTACTCCATGAAATCCCGGTACGGACCCTCAGCGATCACCGGACCCAGGAAGGTGTCCCGGTCGCTGGGGTCGCCGATCGCTAGGCTTTCGGTTTCTTCGATAATCCTCTCGACCACCTCATCGTAGAGGGTTTCTTCAATATAGACCCGGGAATTGGCAGAACACTTTTGGCCTTGGAGTCCGAAAGCAGAACGCACGATACCCTTCACAGCCCGACCCACATCCGCATGGCGGGAGACAATGGCCGGGTTTTTCCCACCCATCTCCAAAATCACAGGATGCACATAGTCGCGTTTCGCAAAAGCCCGGTGGATGCTCATCCCCACTTCATAAGACCCGGTGAAGGTCACCCCCTCCACATCGGGATGATCGACCAGGGAGGCGCCCAGCACGCTGCCTGACCCGGTCACGAAATTCACCACCCCCTCGGGCAATCCCGCATCCAGGAAGCATTCCGCTAGCAAACGAACACTCCAAGAGGTCTTGGCTGCGGGTTTCATGACCACCGTGTTGCCGGCCAGCAGGGCCGCCCCCACCGGTCCCCCCGTCAATGCTGTTGGGAAGTTGAAAGGGCTGATCACCAACCACACCCCGTAAGGCTTCAAGAGGGAAGTATTCATGGTCTGATACCCTTCCAGAGGATCTTCGCCCATCCTTTTGATGAAGCCGTCCTCCCTCTCCATCTGGTCACAGGCATAGCGGATCAAAGCTGGCGCCTCCGAGACATCCCCCAGGGCTTCCAACCGGTTCTTCCCCACCTCGAGCGTGGTCGCCGCCGCTATTTCAAACACGCGCTCGTCGATCAGGTCAGCGACCTTCCGCAGGAGCCGCACCCGTTCCTGCCAGGGCGTCCGGCTCCATTCCGGGAAAGCCCATTGGGCAGCGGTGACCGCTTGATCCGCATGCTCTTCAGTTCCCACAGGAAAGGTAGCCAGAACTTGGTTTTTCCTGGCTGGATTTTTGACCTTAAAGGTGTGCTTAGCAAATTGATCCTCCCCTTGAATGAGCATGCCATAATTACAGCCCAAGTTAGCCCTCTTATCCTCCAACGAGTCCTCAAATCGAGTATGCAGTTCTTCAGGGGGATTGAACATGGTCCCATAGGTCAACTGGAAATCATTCGTCATAACTTCTCCTTTGGTAAACCGTTAAAGATAACAAATAAGTAAATGAAACCCATCATGCAAACCTATCATATCTCACCCAGCAGGGGGTTCCCCCCCGCATTTAACACCTATTAATCCTTTCTGATGTTAGAATGGATGCATAAGGAACGACTTTACAGGTTGTAGGATCCCCATTGAGATTCCCCTTGCCACACAGGCACAGATCCCAGGGAGAATGACCATGAATGTGCTGCTTGTCTACCCCGAATTCCCGGACACGTTTTGGAGTTTCAAACACGCCTTGAAATTCATCCGTAAAAAAGCCAGCCTTCCCCCGTTGGGTCTCCTAACGGTGGGAGCCATGCTCCCTGCCACCTGGGAGAAACGGCTTCTTGATCTCAATGTGCATCCATTGACTGACAAAGACCTGGCTTGGGCTGATTACGTCTTCCTCAGCGCGATGACTGTGCAGCGCAAAGCTTCGGAACGGATCATCTCCCAATGCAACCAGAACGACATACCCGTCGTTGCTGGGGGACCGTTGTTCACCATGGATTACGACCAATTTGAAGGCGTGGATCATTTCGTCCTCAACGAAGCGGAAATCACCCTCCCCTCCTTCCTGGAAGACCTTGCCAGAGGAAAACCTCGGCGCTTATACACCACAGAAGAATATGCGGACATGAACGTCACCCCGCCACCCCTATGGTCGCTGCTTAACCTGGACGATTACAGCGGGATGGCCATGCAGTTCTCGCGCGGCTGCCCCTATAATTGCGATTTTTGCAACGTCACAGCGCTGTTGGGACACCGCCCCCGCACGAAATCCGCCCAGCAGATACTGGACGAACTGGACAGCCTTTATGCCTTAGGTTGGCGGGGTTCCGTTTTCTTCGTGGACGACAACTTCATCGGTAATCGACGCTACCTCAAAGAGGAGCTGCTCCCCGCCCTCATCCGCTGGCGGAAAGACAAAATTGGCTTTTCATTTCACACTGAAGCCTCCATCAATTTGGCAGATGACGACGAATTGATCGATCTCATGACCCGGGCTGGGTTCAACAAGGTCTTCATCGGGATCGAAACCCCGGATGAGGATAGTTTGGCGGAATGCAGCAAAGGGCAAAACACGAACAGGGATATGGTCCAGGATGTAAAACATCTTCAGCGTATGGGACTCGAGGTGCAGGGCGGTTTCATCGTCGGCTTTGATTCTGACACACCTTCCATTTTTCAACGCCAGATCGACTTTATCCAGCAAAGCGGGATCGTCACCGCCATGGTTGGCCTTCTCCAGGCCCCTCCCGGCACCAAACTATTCAAACGTTTGAAAAAAGAAAATCGACTTCTGGGGCGCATTTCAGGGGATAATGTGGACGGCAGCACCAATATCATCCCCCGCATGGGATTGGAGAAACTGTACCAAGGGTATCGATATTTGATGGGGAACATTTACTCTCCCCAGCATTATTACCAGCGGGTGAAGACTTTCCTGGAGGAGTATCAACCCCCTCGCATACGCGTCCCTTTCAATTGGTCCTATATTATGGCCTTCTTCCGCTCCATCTATCGGTTGGGCATCGTAGGAGAGGAAAGAAAGGAATACTGGGACCTGCTGCTCTGGACGCTGAAGAAACGGCCTGCCCTCTTCTCCACTGCCGTGACCATGGCCATCTACGGGCACCACTTCAAGAAAATCTGCGAGAATCACATTTTCTAGTCTTGGTCACCTCGTTGCCGGAAATCCACCACAAATTAAAAGCGAAATCGAATAAGATAGGAGATAGGAAGGAAAAGGGGAGTTATGAAAACCAAAGAAAACCCGTTTGACGCCAAAATCCACGTTCCCACTTCCAGAAACGAACTCTTGGCGCAAACCTTGGATGCCATTAACAACAATCAGGAAATCACCACCCTCTGGCATGTGATCAACGTCAACGCTATGGACCGCATGGGCATCACAGACCACGGACCAGTACACTTCCAAATTGCCGCCAACATCGCCTTGAAGCTTTGCCGGTTATTGATCAAGAACGATATCCCCATGTCTATCACGGTTGATTACCAACTTTCCACAGACCACGCGGAAGTGGTCGTCTTGCTGGCGAGCATTCTCCATGATCTGGGGATGTCCATTAACCGGACCCAGCACGAAGAATTCAGCCTTTTCCTGACCAATACCTTGCTGCGAGAGACTCTGGATTTTCTTCCCACCATAGAACGAACCATCGTCATCGCTGAAACTCTGCACGCCATCATCAGCCACCGGAGCGACGGGCGGCCGCTCACCCTGGAAGCGGGGATCGTCCGCGTCGCGGACGCGTTGGACATGAGCAAAGGACGCTCCCGCATCCCATACGAGGCAGGCGAAGTAAATATTCACTCCGTCTCCGCGGCGGCGATTGACAATATCGAGATCGAAGAAGGGGAAAAGAAGCCCATCCAGATCAACATCTTGATGAACAATTCAGCCGGGCTTTTTCAGGTGGATGAGCTGTTGAAAAATAAAATTCTGGGCTCCGGGTTGGAACCCTATATCGATGTCAATGCCTACATCGACCGGAAAAAGGAGAAAAACCTGCTGAAGACGTTCTCCATCAAAGGGCTATAAAATAAAACCGGATTTCCCTCTTCCTGAATGCACCACCCCAGGACCCCTCCGGCCCCTTTAAGATTCTGCCATCAGATTGGTCTTGGCTCCGTGTCACAATCCCAATAGGTCGGATTTCGCCTTCATGCTCTCCAAGACGATCCCCACGAACTCCTCCAAGGGGATATCTAATTTTTCCTCGCACATGCGGATCTTGTCCCGGTTTGCACCTGAGGCAAAAGAGCTGGAGTCGAATTTCTTCATCACTGACTCCACCGACACACCAGCCAATTTGGTGGGGTGGACAAGGGCGACCGCCACGATCAAACCCACCAGATCATCACAACTCACCAGGGACCATTCCATGGTTGACTGCGGCTCAACTCCTGTGTATTCAACATTGTGGGACTTGATAGCACGAATGATCTCGTCCGAGACCCCTTCCTCCTCCAGTTTTTCCGCGATCACCTGCGTATGGCGTTCTGGATCGTCCTTGGTCCCTTCGTAATCCGCATCGTGCAGCAAACCCACGACTTCCCACTTCTGCGGATCCTCATCAAAATATGTGGCTAAGGCACCCATGGCAGCTGCCACTCCATAATGGTGCTTCCGCAGATTCTGATTGCTGATGTTCTCTTTTAATATCTCTAATGCTTTTTCTTCTGAAATCATGTCCAACCTCCTCCTCTTGAGTACATTGTAAGGCTCGTTCCTGTTTTAGTTTTATAAAACTCCCTATTATCCCTAACGCTCAACCCATCCCTTCAGCCGCTGATCCCTCACCGCCTCGCTGACCCTTACCCTCTCTGCGCCTAAATACTCTCTGAAATCAGCCAAACAATCCCGGATGGCTGGCTCCATCTCCCCCACCCCCTCCACTCCCTCCTCCCACCACCACCCCTGGATTGTTAAACAGCGCTCCTCTTTATCAAAGACGGGTTCTACCCTCGCCACAAATTGATCCCCAACCAAAACGGGAAGCACATAATATCCGTACTCCCTTTTCTCTTTTGGCTTGTACACCTCCCAGGCATACTCAAAATCAAACAGCCAAGTCAACAATTTTCGATCCCACAGCAGATTGTCCAGCGGGGCGATAAAAGCGGCCCTTCTGAGATCCTCAGGGTCCCCGTGGATTTCTTCCAACAGGGATATGTCCTGGCTCTGAATGAAAAAAACCCGACCGGGCACCTCATCAACACTCAGCGCTTGAACTTTTCCCTCTTCGACCAAGGATCTGAGGATTTCGCGGCGTTCTGCGCTCTTCACACCCAGAATCCCGCCCCAATGCTCGCCGCTGTGGGCATGGGCAAGCTTCAAGCTCCCAACCCGGCGCCAGACATGCCAGGATTGATACCCCTCCTTGGTCTGGTTCGGATCCGGGGTTTCGATTAAATCCTCGGAGAGCAAATTTTCGATGAGGTCAAAGTAGCGCCGCTTATTTTCCCGGTGATGAATGCCCAATCTTCCCATGGCATACAAAGATTCTAAAGCCACCCGAGAAGCCCGGGTCGGCCCCCAAAACCAATCCGCTTCTTCATACCCTTTGAAATCCAGAGAGGACTGTGGCCCATCCTCTCTGATCTTGCCGAGTACATCCGGGGCGATCTCCATCACTTTCCCATCGGGCTTGCCATGTTCCTCCACCATCTTCTCTCGGTGCCTTGAAAAATACGGCCAATCTTCCACAGGGAAAATGGACGACATCTTATCCCAGCCATCGATTAAATCCCTTTCCTTGTAAAGCAAATCATCCAGCATCTGGGGTCGATACTCTTTGACGCGGGACTGCAGGACGAGGTCTGAGTTGCAACCCACGATATCGATGGGGTCAAATTGAATGGCGTTCAGATCCCGGATAACCTGCAGCACGCCTCTTTTTCCTTCTTTCTCCCGTGGCGGCAGCAAACCATGCGCTGCCAGCATAAACCGACGGGCCTGCTGTTGAGAGATATGGATGCTGGGTTCGGGGAGGGGAATGCGAGCCATGTTCCATCCTCAATACATGAAACTATATGTCATGGGTACCCATTGTATCACCCTAAAAATTCGGGGGGCAGCATAGAAACCTAATTCCCTGTAAAAACAAATAGGGGTGCGTGGTCCTTCAGACCCACACACCCCTATTTAGGAGGAGAAAACAAGGAGGAGAATCCCTTTTCCTTGTCGTTTTATAGACGTGCTGCAGCATGGATTTCTTACCATCTCCACCCCATGCTTTGCGCATGGACAATGAAGTCATCTCCCCCAGGGCGCAGTTCCAATCGGCCCCCTTCCCAGATGATTCCAGATCCAGTCCGCCTGGATCATGTTCTGATAGAATCTTTGAAAACCGAGGGTAAAAAGGACCATGCAAATCACAACCTGGAATGTAAACGGCTTGCGGTCTCTTTTCCGTAAGAAAGCGGACCGCTGGTGGAGAGAAGAACAGCCCGATGTGCTCTGTCTCCAGGAAATCCGGGCTCGCCCTGAACAATTAACGACGAAACAGCGGGAAACGTTCAACAACATGCATTCCGTCTGGCATTCAGGGGGGCGCCCTGGATACAGCGGGGTAGCGACGTTTTCCCAGAATGAACCCGTGGAAAGCGTGAAAGGCATCGGCGAGGGAAAATTCGACTGGGAAGGGAGACTCATCCAGACCATCTTCCCGGACTTTCATCTTTTCAACGTCTACGTCCCCAATGGGGGGCGGGACCTATCCCGCCTGGATTACAAGCTTGAATTTTACGCCCTCCTCCTGTCACGCTGCGATCAACTTCACGCGAAGGGCGAAAAGGTCGTCATTTGCGGGGACATCAACACAGCCCATCAGGCCATTGACCTCCGCAACCCCAAAGAAAACGAGTCGAACACCGGGTTTTTACCAGAAGAGCGTGCATGGATAGACCGGTTTCTGGCCAGCGGTTTTATTGATGTCTACCGCGAAACACACCCAGATCGCGAAGCGTACACCTGGTGGACCTACCGCTTCAACGCCAGAAAGAGGGACATCGGTTGGCGCCTGGACTATTTCCTGATCTCTGAGAGCCTCATGCCCGAGGTGAAAGATGTCCTCATCCATACCAATGTCATGGGCTCCGACCACTGTCCGGTGAGCCTTTTCCTTCGGGAATGAACCCTGCTTCTCTTCCCCCGCAATCCATCCCTATGTCACCTCCATGTTAGAATGATGAAAACAGCCTCATGTTTCACGGTAGATTAAGCTACTTCGTAAAAAAGGACTTATGAAACGAACATCTCGCGCCCTTCTCTTTCTGGCAGTGATCGCCGTTCTTAGCGTGGCTTTCATCTACGGGCTCGGTTTCCTGCGCCGGACGGTACTGCAGCCTAAATGGAAGATCACGAAAGTCCCGGAAGAGGAGGTAATCGGCTTTGTCCTTTACACGGTGGACGACCAGGTTTTGAACTTAACTGCTCAGCTCTATCAATTGGAGCCGGAAGCGGACCGCACTGTCCGGTTGGAGATCAAAATGGACGGGGAATGGGAACAAATCGCCACCACGGAGGTCTGGGAACCGGAATTCATCGCTCCCTTCCAGGTCAAAGATTGGGATGACAGCCAGGATCACGAGTACCGCGTTCGGCACGGGGAGAAAGCGGCTTACACGGGTCTCATCCGCGCCAACCCGCTGGACAAAGAGGAAATCGTGGTGGCCGCTTTCACCGGAAACGGGAATTCAGATCGCGGTCCAAGGCCGGACATCATCAAAAATATCCAAAGGATCGATCCCGATCTGTTATTTTTTTCAGGAGACCAGGTTTATGATCACCAAGATCACCTCGTCTCTTGGCTCTTATGGGGTCGGCAATTTGGAGAGATCACCCGGGATCGACCTACCGTGGTCATCCCCGACGATCACGATGTGGGTAACGCCAATTTATGGGGAAATGGCGGAGAACCGGGATTTGGAGGATATCAAGACCCAGCCTACGTCAGGCAGGTAGAGAACGCCCAAACCAGCCACCTCCCCGACCCCTATGACCCCACCCCAATCCAGCGCGGGATCGGGACCTATTACACATCATTGACATGGGGCAGGATCGGCTTCGCCATCCTTGAAGACCGCAAATTTAAATCCCAGATCGATATCTTAGACCGGGAAATGTTAGAAAGCAAGGGTGTCGTCTTCTCCCGCCCTGACCACATTGAACAACTCCCTGACCCTGACTTTTTAGACGTCCCAGAGGGAACATTGCTTGGAGAACGTCAATTGGCTTTCTTGGAGGAGTGGACTGCGGATTGGTCTGGTCAGGATATGAAAGCGGTCCTCTCTCAAGCGCCTTTCGCCGCGGTCGCTCATCTGCACGGACCAAGCCGGGTCCGACTGGCAGCGGATCTGGATTCCAACGGCTGGCCGCAGAGCGCGCGAGATCGTGCCCTGGGAAAAATCCGCAAAGGATTTGCGATCATGATCAACGGTGACCAGCATTTGGCCACGGTTATTCAACAGGGGGTTGAGGATTTCGGGGATGCCGGATACTCTTTCTCGATGCCCTCCGTCGTCAACCACTACCGGCGCTGGTGGAGCCCCGAAGGCACAACGAATACGGACGAGGAGGGAGCGCTGGCTTATACCGGTCAATATCTAGATAATTTTGGGAACAAAATCACCATGTACGCCTATGCCAACCCCAATCCAACCCGCACAACCTATAACCGCTGGTTATCCCAGGGAGCGGGATTTGGGGTGACCCGTTTCAATAAACGGAAACGGACGATCACCATGGAATGCTGGCCTCGGGGCTGCGATATCACAGATCCCACTTGTGAGCAATATCCAGGTTGGCCGATCACCATCACTCAGGAAGAAAATTATGGTCGTAAAGCGACCGCTTACCTCCCCACCATTCAGGTCCTCGATGCGGATGATCCCGTGATCCAGGTAGTGAACGATTCTACAGGCGAGACCATCTACACCCTCCGCATTCACGGCAGGTCCTACCGACCGAAAGTCTTTCAAAAAGGCACCTATACGATCAAGGTCCATTCGAGGGAAAATCAGGTCGTGGTCACAGGAGTGGAAAGTTTACCTGAGGAGGTAAGGGAAAGGATCCAGATTCAGCTCAAGGAAAAGGAGGAGTGACGATGAGAAAACGCACTTTTACTTGGCTGGCAGTCCTTCTCATCTTCCTGCTCCTCTTTCTGGTCATCAAGGCGGTCATTGGACAAGGGGTTTCTTACAAACAAGCCCCCCTCATCCTCACCAGCGTTTCCCTGATCGTCCTCTTCGGCCTTTACCTGCTCACCTCGCGTTATGACATCTGGATCGTGGGTCCCAAACAGGTCCTCTACATGGGAGTGGGTGCCGGGCTCTATATGCTCATCCGTTATCTCTTTACAGCGATCCTGCAGATCTCTTTTGGAAAAATCTCCATCCATCCTGCTGTGTGTATTCCGGTGCTTTTCGGGTTCTCGTTTGGCCCTGGGGTGGGGTTCTTTACCGGCGCGGTGGGAAGCCTGCTGGCGGACTTCGCCATCGGGTGGGATGTCTTCCCCATCTGGAGCATCGCCACCGGCATGACGGGCATGATCCCAGGATTCATGTCTCTTCTCAAAGAAGAGAACATCCCACAAAGATATCTATCCACCCTCGTGATCCTCCTGATCATCCTCAGCGCTGGCATGGTCTTCCTCCACCCTGTCGTACCAGAACCTTGGACCGGGGAGATCAAAGATTACACATTTTGGGCTTACGCATTATTAATGGGTGGGGCGATCATGATAGCCAACGGCTATTTAATGGAACAGCGGGATCTCAACTTCGTCTCCATCAATTTATGGGGAGCGTTGGGCATCATAGTAAGCACTCTCCTCACTTCTTTAGGCGACATTTGGTTGAATAATTTCAGCCTGGAAACCGCCCTGATCGGGGAATATGCACCGTATACCGCGATTGACCTCCTCAATTTGGTGCTCTTCGCCCCTTTGATCATGGCTGCCTACCATGCAGCCAGAAACCGCCTGGGAGTGAGGGTGCAATCCTAGTGAACCATCCCCCCCTTTGGATGGGGGGCGCCATGGTTCAACAAAGAGTAGCTGTGCAGCCACTTTCACGACCCCAATTACAGACCCGGCGAAGGCCAAAGATGGACCCCTTTGGTGTATAATTTTAGCCAAAGCAAAGCATGGTGGAGGCTCCATGAGCAACAGCCAGGAAAAAATCAAAGTTCTTATCGCCAAGCCCGGACTCGACGGGCACGACCGGGGGGCAAAAGTGGTCGCTCGCGCCCTGCGGGATGCGGGCATGGAAGTCATTTACACTGGGCTTCGCCAAACGCCGGAGATGATCGCGGAAGCCGCACTCCAAGAAGATGTGGATGTCATCGGCCTCTCTATTCTCTCCGGTGCCCACATGGCTTTGGCGCCGAAAATATTGGAGGAAATCCATTCCGCGGGTTTGGACGAGGTCAAAGTGTTTTTAGGGGGAATCATTCCCGAAGAAGACAAACCGGCCTTACACGAGATGGGCGTCCATGGCATTTACGGGCCCGGGACATCCACCGAACAAATCATCACGGAAATTCGTAAAGCATGTCAATGAGATCTATTTCCGATATCCTCGACGGGAACCGTTTGGCCCTTACTCGTTTATTAACTGAAATAGAAAATGGGACCTCCGAGGGGAAGCAAACTTTAAATGCATTATTTCCCCACACCGGAAATGCTCATGTGGTGGGCATCACAGGGGCCCCTGGGACCGGGAAATCAACGCTGGTGAACCGCCTTGCCTATCAATACCGCCATCCCGCTGGAGAACGAGCTCCCCGCACCGTCGCTGTGGTGGCGGTGGACCCCTCCAGCCCCTTCAGCGGGGGAGCGGTGTTGGGCGACCGCATTCGCATGCGTGATGTTGCAGGGGATCCCGGCGTCTTCATCCGTTCCATGGCCACCCGCGGCTCTCTGGGAGGTCTGGCGCACACCACAGCAGGCTTTGTTCAAGTTTTCGACGCAGCTGGCTTTGAGGTGATCATGGTAGAAACGGTCGGCGCCGGACAGGCTGAAGTGGACATCGCCAATTTAGCCCACACCACCGTGGTTCTGGAAGCGCCAGGGATGGGGGATGACGTGCAAACTATCAAAGCCGGAATCCTGGAAATCGCGGATATCCTCGTCGTCAATAAGTACGACCGCCCGGGCGCTCAGAACACCGTTCGTTTCCTTAAAAATATGATCAAATTGGTCGAACCCGCCGAGAGAACCAGTCTTCACCATGTCCCAAATTCACCCCTCCCAGATATCCCCAACCCTAGACCAAAACAAGGCGCTCCCGCCTGGGATCCCCCCATCCTAACCACCGTCGCCACCCGGGGGGAGGGCGTCCCGGAGCTGGTGGAGTGCATCGCCGACCACCGCCACTATTTAATCTCCAGCACGCAGTGGACGATTAAAGAACAGCGTCGTATGAAACGGGAAATGGACACGCTGCTCCAAAACGAACTGCTCTCAAAGTGGAGAGAGTCCATCACACCCGCTGATTATCAACGGACATTGAAACGGCTTGCGGACCGCGAGATCTCACCTCAAGAAGCTGTGGATATCCTTCTCAAGGGAGAAGAAGGACGAGCATGATAAAAGCCGCTCAGTTTACCGACTTCCCATCCCTTTTGACGTCAGGTTCTGAATGACAGATCGTTCAGTTAACAAAATAGTACGTTGACGCCCTGATCATGATCACCTTACAATCAGAATAGCTGGGACATTTCAGCAAAGGAATTTCTTATGGTCGGTCAGATAGACAATGACAGTGGCATGTACGGAGAGATCAAGCTGTTTGCTGGCACAGGCAACCCCGCTGTTGCCGAAGGGATCTCGAAATATTTGAGCATCCCTCTCAGCGGGCGGGATATCATCGAGTTTCCCAATGAGAACCTGTGGGTCCGGCTACACAGCAGTGCCCGGGGTCAAGATGTATACGTCATCCAATCCACATCCCGGCCTGTGCACCGCAATCTGATGGAATTATTGATCATGCTCCAAACCCTGCGCCTGGATTCGGCGGGGAGAGTGACCGCTGTCATACCTTATCTTTGCTACACCCGATCCGATAAAAAAGACAAACCCCGCGTTCCGATCACCGCCCGATTGGTGGCGGATATGATCGAAATCGCTGGCGCTGACCGCTACATGACTCTGGATATGCACGCCGGACAAATCCAGGGGTTCTTTTCTATCCCTGGCGACGTGCTAACCGCATTCCATATCCTCAGCGATCACCTCCGAAAGCTTCTTCCCACCATGGATGACCCGGTGGTCCTCACCGTGGATTTGGGTTTTGCGAAGAAAGGGCGTAATTTAGCAGCTGAGTTGAACCTACCCATCGCCTTTATTGAGAAGAGGCGAGGCGCGTCCGAAAATTCTCCTGAAGCGCTAACTTTGATTGGAGAGACAGCGGGGCGGGATGTGATCATCGTCGATGACGAAGTGGACACTGGCGGCTCCATGTGCCAAGCCGCTCATCTGGCCAAAGAACATGGTGCCAAAAGCGTTTTTTCCTGTTTTGTGCACCCCGTCTTCTCATCTCCGGCCGTAGATCGGTTGGCGAGCGCCCCCATTGACCGTCTGATCACCACAGAATCCATCCCCATCCCACCTGAAGACCTTAACACACTGAAGGACAAGATGATCGTGGAAATCATGGATATCTCCTCTCTCCTGGGTGAAGTGATCCGGCGCGCTCACTTAGGTCAAAGCGTGGGTGCCATGTTTGACGAGTAAACGTATGCCTGAACTGCCTGAAGTGGAATCCTTCCGACGCTCCCTGATCAAGGGTGATAATGGCTTTCCCTCCGTGCTCGGCAAAGCGGTCCAAAACGCCGAGGTTCTCTGGGATGGTGTGCTGGTGGTGCCCACGGTGGAGGAATTCCTCCACCGCGTCAAAGGGCAAACCGTCCTCGATGTAGGCCGGAGAGGGAAACACTTGCTTCTCCATCTCTCCCGAGACACGCTGATCATCCATCCCCGCATGAGCGGAGAGGTTTTCCTGGAATCCCAAAAGAAGGACATGGGCAAACATTACCGGTTAATCCTGAACTTCCAAGATGGAACACGTTTTGTATTTAACAATATCCGTAAATTCGGGCGCGCCTGGTTCACCGCAAATCCGGAGGATATCCTCTCGGACCTGGGACCGGAACCCTTATCTGACGAATTCACCCCCGAACGCTTCTATGACATCCTTCAATCCTGCCACCGGCAAATGAAATATTTACTTTTAGATCAAAACACCCTTGCGGGGCTGGGGAATATCTACACCGACGAAGCGCTCTACCGGGCTCACATCCACCCCAAAACCAAATCCGATTCCCTCTCTTTTTCGGAGGCAAAAACCCTCTGGGAAAGCATCCGGGATATTTTAGAGACAGGAATAGAGAACCAGGGTGCGAGCATCGATTGGGTCTACAAGGGGGGAGACTATCAGAAGTTATTACAGGTCTATAAAAGGGGCGGCGATCCTTGTCAGCGCTGCGGTACACCGATACGGAGGACCACCATTGCCCAACGGAGCACGCATTACTGCCCCTTATGTCAACCTGCACCACCTGAGTAAGGAGGACTTATGCAAATTCTATTCATCATCCTGCTGGTATTGTTTTCCATTGGCATCGGATTCTTTGTAGGTGTCCTCTTCTTTTCTCTCGACAACCCCCTGTCTGAAAAGATATCCTCCGGGATTCAATCGCTGGGGAAAAACCAGGAGGAGCCGGATTACCCTCCTCCCGGAGGCGGAGAAGACCTCACCAGCCACGATAGACCCAGCCCTGACGCCAAACTGCTGCTTCAAGTCTGGGAGCAAAAGGGGGATACCATCCTGTACGGCTTCAAAGGCAAATTTTTGAGAAAAGGGGAATTACCCGAAGATATCCGATCCATATTAGAACCCTTTCCACAAAAGTCGGAAGCGGCAGACCAGATCTTCGAAAAAGAGGAGATACCTGCCGAGAAGAAGGCAGGCGCCTCAGAAAAAGAAGAAACACCGCTGAAACCTCTCAGCCTCAGCAGTGAAATTGATAAGATTTTACAGGAAAAGTTGGCCGGATCCCCGTTAAATGAAAAAGGGATCCGCCTTACGGAAAACCTTAACAATGAAATCATCATTTGGGTCGGGTTAACGTCTTACGCATCCATCGACGCCATACCAGATGTTGAAATCCAAAAGATCATCAAGGAATCTGTGCAGGATTGGGAAGATCGCGCCAAATAAGTCGTTTTACTCATGATCGATCATGACCATGGAAAAGGCTTCCGATATTTCATAAGCCAATTGCTGTCGATTTCTGGAAGGTAAAAAGGAAGCCCGCACAGCGGCCAAGACACGTTCTCGCAAGACCCAGAGTGGTAACCCCAGCGTCTCCGTCACCGTGCGGTATTCGTGCCCCAGGGTGATCTTGGAGATGCTGGGGTCATCTGTGTTAATGGTCACATTCAAGCCCTCCAGCAACATCTTCGACAAGGGATGGGTCTCGATGTCTTCCACAACCCCCGAATGATGATTGCTGGTCACACAAACCTCAAATGGAACCCTCCGCTCAACCGCCAAGCGGACCACATCGGGATCCTCCAGCACACGCACACCATGGCCAATACGATCCGCGCCCAATACCTGGATGGCTTCCCGGACATTTTCTGGCCCACCCCATTCCCCGGCATGAATGGTGATCCGTAATCCCTCCTGTTGAGCCTCAGCAAACAAGGTTTGAAACGGACCGGCGGCATACTCCGCCTCGTTCCCCGCCAAATCGATCCCAACGATGCCTTTTTGTACGCGATCTACGGCCAATTGAATGACCTCTTCCGCCAGAGAAACGCTCTCGTGCCGGTTGATGCTGACGATCAAACGGACCTGGATATCCAACACTTCTTCGGCTTCCTGGACGCTTTCAATGACCCAATCGATGACCTCGGCGATCGGAAAAGCCTCCGCCTGGCTGAGGGCGACCGGGGTGAAGCGCAATTCCATGTACCAGATGTTATCGGCCGCAGCATCCTCTATAGCCTCTTTTGTGATCCGTTTGATGATGCCCGGGGATTTATAAAAAAGACGAAGGGTGCCAAATTTGGCCAGGAAATTCTCAAAGGTATAATCCCTATCCCTTTCCACTTGAACGAGGGGTCGCAGGTACCCCGTGTCCTTCACGTCGAGATCATGGGCGCGGACGACCTCCATCATCGTCTTCACACGCAGAGATCCCTCAAGGTGCCGGTGCAGTTCTACCTTGGGTAATTTCGCGTAAAAGTCATCCCCGGTCGCGCTTGGTTCGAGACTCATGTCTTCACAGACCTTACCTTGCGGTGAATCTAAGAATATATTGTACATGAAAAAACGAGGTGCGGAGAGCAACTCAGGACCCTGTCCAAGAAGACACTATTCCCATAAGAAAACTCCCGGCATGAACACACGCCGGGAGAGTGAAGATTGTGTTGGATTCAGCCCATCTTTCTCTATCCCCCTGCCCGGGATGTGATCACTTTATCCACAGCAGCCTGCACACTGCTCACATCTCGCGGCTGGAAGGTGAACATCCGGTTGACCACGCTCATGCGCATGTTCTGCATCAGTTGGCGGAACATCTCAAATCCCTGCGTTTTGTACTGCACCAGGGGATCGCGCTGCGCATACGCCTCAAGCCCAATGGACACACGCAAGGCTTCCATTTCAGTGAGGTATTCCACCCACAACTCGGAGATCACGCGCAGGAGCAGTTGCCTGTAAATCCTGGTCAGCGCCGAACGGCCCAATTCTTTTTCGACACGGGTCGTAATTTCCCGGGGAAGATCAGCGATGGTTTGATGCGCGTATCGCTGGTATTTCTCCTGCCCCAGCTCGGATGCCAATCCTTCCCGAACATCTTCTTCTAATTCAGAAAGGCTGACATCCATCAGGCGCTTCCTCTCACTCCGACCCCAAGCCGATTTAATTTTATTTTGAGCGGCTATCAAATGATCGAGGATATCCTGAGGCAAATCCCGGTCCATTTTCTCTTGGAATAGTTGGGCAGCAAAGTAGACGTAGTTCAAGCGGGTGGTGCGCACCCACACCCTGCGGTGGCTTTTTTTATCAAACGTGGCCCGGCGCCCCTCTTGCATGGTCGCCAACAACTCGATCAGATCCTGTTCCGTGAGTTCTTTGTGCGGGAGGTCATCCATCGCCCGTCTCAGACTTTTCGCAATCCGGCCCTGCTCGGGATCCTCGGAGTCCGCAATGTAGTGTTCCCGCCGGGATTGGAATATATCGCGAATCTCGTCTTCGATCGCCTTCTGTACCGAGTCCCAATCCCGGTCATCGAAATCATCCATGGACAATTCCAGCGGATCGCCCAAGATGCGTTCCGCAGCCCCAATCAGGCGTTTGATCTCCAACCGCCTGAGGTAGGCATCCACTTTCCCCTGGATCTTTTCCCGGACTTCATGTGGCTGCCCGTCCCGCATGGCTTCAATTTGGGATTGAGTGAGTTCAATCCGCACCCGCAGCAGGGTGTTCAGTTCGTTCTGAATATCCTCCGCTGATCTCCGCTGCCCCCCTTCTTCCTCTTCGATCGTCAACCCGTCCAAAAACGTATCCAGCGTTTCCATCCGTTCTTCCACTTGATTCTCAAATCGAAAGAGGCGATCCTCCAGGAGCCGATCCATGGCGTCGAGGATGTGATCCTCCTCTGCCTGGAGCGTTTTCTCGGCCACCTGCAAGAGGGCCACATCCCCCTCATCTTTGGTCAACGTCGGATATTCCTCTTTGATGTGATCCAATACCAGCTTGATGGTATAGGATGGGAATTTTTCATCCCTGAAATTCATTGTGGGCTGGGTTTGAGACAACCACCCAAAGAGTCTCCAGATCTGTCCTTCATCCTCAACCTCTCCCCTCTCCATCAGCCCGGCCGGGACCCGCTGGCGAACTTCGGTTTCCAACATCTCCGTGACATCTTCGCTGAGGTCCTTCTTCCGGAAGATCCGGTCCCGCTGTTCGTAAATTTTTTCCCGCTGCTGGTTGAGGACGTCGTCATATTCTAAAAGATGCTTGCGGACGTCGAAGTTTGCGCCCTCCACCCGAGCTTGGGACTGCTCGACAACCCGGTCCACCAAGGGGTTTTCAATGGGCAGCGACTCATCCACCTGAAGCCGGTTGAGCAAGTTTTCCATTTGCTGCCCCCCAAACCGCTGCATGAGTTCATCCTCCAAAGAGAGATAAAAACGAGAAGATCCGGGATCTCCCTGCCGGGCCGCACGGCCCCGCAGCTGATTATCGATCCGCCGCGCTTCGTGGCGCTCTGACCCTATGACATGCAGCCCCCCTAATTCCTTGACCCGGTCCTTATCATCCATGTGCTGCAAAAAGTAATTGACCTCCGACTCATAGATCCCATATTCCTCGGGGGGTAATGCGCGGAGGAGCTTTTCCTGCTCCCGGAAGTTCATTTCGTAGGGGTCTTCATGACCGGCCCTTCGCAGCACCCGCACCACATCCGAGATGATCTCTTCCGCTAATTCACCGCCGAGTTTGATATCCACACCCCGGCCTGCCATGCTGGTGGCGATGGTCACCGCGCCATAAGCACCGGCCCCGGCGATGATCTGGCTCTCCTCGGTATGTTTGCGGGCGTTGAGGACATTGTGCTCAATCCCCCGTTTCAGGACATTTTCCAGCCGTTCCTGGTGCGCCTCTTCCAGGCCAAGGAGGTACAGCATATGTTGAATGTTCTGGAGGGATTTGATGTTCAATGACAAATCCAAGCCCAGGTCCTGAACCAGGCGTCGCAAATCCGATGTCCGAAGATCTTCAAAAGGTGTGTTCAAAGGCTGAAGCTGTGGAATTCTGCGCCCATCTGGAACCCGGTCATTTTCCCGCATCCAAGTATCGCGGATGAGCAACGTGTAGATCAGCAAACGGATGGAAGGCCCATCCAATCGATTGGACAACCGTTCCGAATTTTCCACCGATGTGGTACCCACCAGCATGGGCTGTCCCATGACATGCAGCCGAAGGATCTCCTCTGCGATGGCCCGCAGCTTGGCCTCTTCCGTCAAATAGATGAGATCCGAATAATCTTTCCGCTTCCAGTAAAGTGGTTCCTCGTCCGGGTCGTTTTTGTCCGCGTAATACGTGTAAACGTACCCGGTATCCTCCTCTTTAGCCTGAAGGGTGATCAACGGGGAATCCGTCCAAGAGGCGATGTAATCCAGATTGGTGGGGATGGCGATAGGGTCCAGGTTATAAATTTCGTTGAATTCTTCCGCCTCGGTGACCGCCGTGCCCGTCATCCCGGAAAGCTTTTCATACATACGGAAATAATTCTGGATGGTGATTGTGGCGTAGGTCACATTCTCGCTCTGCACCTTGACCCCCTCCTTGGCTTCCACCGCCTGGTGCAGCCCATCCGACCAACGCCTACCGGGCATCAGCCGCCCCGTGAATTCGTCAATAATGATCACTTTTCCGGCCTGAACCAGGTAATCCTTGTTGCGCTTGAAGATGTACTCGGCGCGCAGGGCCTGCTCCAGGTACCCCAATAGACGGGCTTGTTCAGGGGTGATGTCCTCGGGGCGTTCCGGATTACCCAGGGAACGTCCTAATATTTCCTCAACGTGGGTCTCTCCGATGGGCGTGAGGGTGATGTTGCGATCCCGGATATTGATCTCATAATCCTCGGGGTTGAGTTTTTTGACCACCCGAGCCATGCGCCGGTACCATTCCGGATCGTCGTGAGAAGGGCCGGAGATGATCAGCGGGGTACGGGCTTCATCGATCAAGACATTATCGACCTCATCGATGATGGCGTAATAGTGCCCGCGCTGGACGCGGTCTTCCATCTTCATGGCCATGTTATCACGCAGGTAATCAAAGCCAAATTCGTTGTTCGTGCCGTAGACGATGTCCGCTTTGTACGCCTCTCGACGGGGGACCATGTCCAATTGATGGCGATCTTCATGGGTTGATTTCTGGTCCAAATCCACCAAAAAAGCTTTCTTGCCGTGTTCCGTCCGGGCCGCCATCTGCAGCACGCCCACCTGCAGCCCCAACAAGTCGTAAATGGGGCCCATCCACCGCGCGTCACGCCGGGCCAGGTAATCGTTCACGGTCACCAGATGTACGCCCCGGCTGACAGGGATGTCATCCAAAGCCTGGAATGTCCACTGATGAGGATCTTCCCCCCACTTCTTCTGCGCTTTCTCCACCCAATCCGGGTTCAAAGCCAGCCCATTAAGATAGAGGGGCAAAGTAGCCGCCAAGGTCTTCCCCTCCCCCGTTTTCATCTCCGCGACGTCTTCCTTATGCATGGAGATGCCGCCGATCAGCTGGACATCATAATGCCGCTGACCGATCGTCCGCTTGCTCGCTTCCCGCACATTGGCAAACGCTTCAGGGAGGATGTCATCCAGCGTTTCACCCTGGGACAGACGCAGACGAAATTGGTCCGTTTTTTGGCGCAGTTCTTCTTTAGAGTAGGATTCGAACTCCTCCTCCAAATCGTTGATCCGGTCGACCACTTCCGCAAATGCTTCCAGTCTCTTTTTATGGGGGTCTCCCCCTAAAATCCGAATGACTTTCTCTAGCATAGATTCACCTTGATTTAGCAGGACCATCCCCATCCCATGGGGCAAGGATACGTGTATGTTTCAGATCATGGCGATTATAGCACATCGGTGTTAACAAAACTTAAAAGGGGTGAGGCGGTTTATGGAACTCCACGGATGGTCAAAAACGGATTCTGGATCACCAATCCGGGGCATTTTTCCCTCCGCCCAACTGACAGAGGCTATCTGAACGATGATATAATTTTTTGACATGAGCACAGATGACTCCCCTTCCTTACCCACCCCTGCGAACAGGCAAATCGCCCGGGCTGCGGGTGTGGTCACCCTGGCTTTCATCCTCAGCCAACTTACTGGTCTCATCCGTCAGATCCTGGTCGCGGACGCTTTCGGAACCTCCCCTGCCATGGAGGCTTTTACCGCCGCCAACCGGGTCTCTGAAACCCTGTTCGTCCTCGTCGCTGGGGGGGCACTGGGCTCCGCTTTCATCCCTACTTTCTCCAGTCTTCTCTCCCGCGAAGGGGACGAAAAGGCCTGGGAATTGGCCTCCGCGATCCTCAACCTGGCCCTGGTGATTCTGATCATCCTCTGTGTGATCGCGGGGATCTTCGCACCTCAGATCGTGCGCTACATCATCGCCCCCGGATTCTCAACCAACCCGCAACAGGAGTTGATGGCCATCAAACTCACCCGTTTGATGCTCCCTTCCGTGGTCCTTTTCGGGTTGAGCGGCATTGTGATGAGCATCCTCAACGCCAAACAGATCTTTTTTATCCCTGCCCTCACCCCTGCCATGTACCAAATCGGGATGATCTTCGGCGTGCTTGTCCTTTCCCCTTCCTTGGAGATCTATGGTTTGGCCTGGGGGGTGGTGATCGGTGCCGCGTTCCATCTCCTGCTGCAACTCCCCGCCCTCTTCAAACTCAACGGCGAGTACACGCCTTCTTTGGGCTTGGCTTTGCAGCCGGTCCGGGAGGTAGCCCGCCTGCTCGGTCCCAGACTCATCGGCGTCGCCGTCGTGCAATTGAACTTCTGGGTCAATATCAACCTGGCCTCCAAACAACCAGTGGGAAGCGTGGTCGCGGTCAGCCTGGCCTTCACCCTCATGCTCATGCCCCAAGCGGCGATCGCCCAATCCATCGCCACCGCAGCCCTGCCGACGTTCTCCACCCAGGTCGCTGAAAACCGCCGGGAAGATATGCGGCGCTCGCTGGCAGCCAGCCTGCGGGGGACGCTGCTGCTAACCTTGCCGGCCACCGTCGGCCTCATCCTCCTCCGCACTCCCATCATCACCTTGCTCTATCAAAGAGGGGAATTCACCAGCTACTCCACACAATTGGTGGCTTGGGCGCTGCTGTGGTACGCGGCAGGATTGGTCAGCCATTCCTTGGTGGAAATCTTGTCCCGTGCTTTTTACGCCCTGCATGACACGAAAACCCCTGTCCTTGTCGGCAGCGTAGCCATGACGTTAAACGTGCTTCTGAGCATCTCCCTCTCCTCCCTTTTCGAACGGATGGGGTGGATGCCGCATGGCGGCCTGGCCCTGGCCAACACGCTGGCGACCAGCATCGAGATGGTTGGTCTCCTTTATTTAATGAGGAAGCAGCTCCAGGGTTTGTTCACCCGGAAAGACCTGTCCGGCATCATCAAAGGCATGGCAGCCAGCGCTGTGATGGGCGCTGCGTTGTGGATTTGGCTGGACAACCTCGGGGGAAACAGCGCTTGGATCGTGGCCGGAGGAGGGATTTTGCTCGGTCTCTCGGTTTACGCAATAGGCGTCGTCGTGTTAGGCGTCAAAGATGCGAAGCAGGTAATTGGTTATCTTAAAAGCCGTTTCCATGCTGCTCTGTAAGGGAGGATATGCCGTCCACCGCATGATGACCCTTACCTTCCTAAAGCATCAACCGTATTCCTATCTCCAAAACGATTCCATGGAAAACGGGCAGTTTACTGTTCTGACCCCTCCCCCCTCATAGAATCATGGGGTGATCAACACTCTGACACTTGAGGTGTGCAACACACCCGAGAGATCATCGTCCAGGGCTGAGATTTGAACGCGGACCCACGTCCCAGAAGAACCGACCTCATAGGGGACCTCACCGGCGTAAAAATGATATCCAAGGCCCAATTCCTTTTCGGAAATACCCACAAATTCTGACCCCACCACATCTCCCTGATAGTTGACGAGCTCCACATACAATCGATCGCTTTCTACACAGCGTGTATACCCTTTGACGATGATCTTCCCCCCTTGGATGAGGATGTCAGGTAGGGGCTCTTCAATGACGATCTTTTCATAAAGATCGGTGGGCGGATTGATATCCGTATCCCCCTTGGTGAGAAGGATGACATCTGTGCTTGCCAAGGCGATGACCCGCCCGTATTCATCCCGGGTGGTGATTGCCAACCTCCCCGTCTCTGCAACCCCTGGTATTTCAAAACGGAGATCTAATTTGAGATAGACTTTCGTTTTTGGGGGAGCATCGTAACGGATGATGCGCTGCACCAACACCCGCCCATCCTCGCCGTATAAAATCACCCGGACCTTACCATCCGTGCCGGGATGAAGGTAGGCATGGAGACGGATGGGAGAGATGATCTTAGAAAGCGATCCCGGGTTAAGGATTTGGATGGTCCCGTAGGGAAGAGAGTCGGGCAAAGATCCCGGCGAGAGGTCCTCTAATGCATAGGTGGCCGTGAGGCTGGGTGTGACCAGGATGGGGGTGGGAGGTTCCTGTGTTAGAGGGGTTTGATCGGCACTCTCGGTGGACTTCGCCGGATCCGGCGTAATCTCCGGGCCAGCGGGGTTCGATGTGGGGGAGTTATCCTGAGGTTGAGTCGGGTAAGGGGTGGATTCAAGGAGCGCCTGGGAGGTAAGGTAGATCGCGGTGGGTATCTCCTCTTCAGGCATCAATGTCGGGATCTCAATTTTCGGAGGAAGGACGGCACAACCACCTACCACGAGAAAAGCACATAAACTCAGGCAGAAGGCTACGATTCTCTCGTTGCTCAACCGTTTACATGGCGGACCATGCCACTGTTGTGGGTCAGGATGAGACATATGTTTCAATAACTGATAACAATCTTTCGAGAGAGACCGGTTTGCTTAGATAGGTAAGTGCTCCCGCATCTATGACTTGGTCAATTAAATCCCGTTCAGGTAAAGCAGAAAGGACAACCACGGGAATGGACTCTGTGGCCTTTTCCCGAGTCAGATTCCTGATCAATTCCACACCGGAAATATCCGGTAGATTTAAATCGACCACGATAAGTTCGACATTTGATTCGGATATTTTTTCCCAGGCTTGATCCCCATTGGAAGCGACGATGGCCTTATGATCTCGCAAAGCGACCGCTTTTTTATACGTTTCCAAAGCATCCGTATCATCATCGACAAATAGAATCTGGGCCACAAAGTCTCCTTTTCCGTGACGAAAGTTTTACTTCATGAAGCAAAACATATGACGAGGAACGAATCATGATCAGAGCTGATAGATCTCCCCAAACTTATCCCGCAGATACTTCATGTAGGGCTCAGGGTCGATCTCGGAGCCCGTGGCTCGTTTGACCAACTCCTGGGGTTTAAACTTCTTCCCGTGGCGGTGGATGTTCTCCCGCAGCCAGGCCAGCAGGGAAGAAAATTCGCCCTCTTTGATTTCCTCCGCAAGGTCAGGGATATCCTCATTTATCTTTTCCCACAGCTGGACGGAAACCAAGTTGCCGAGGGAGTACGTGGAAAAATATCCGAAATACCCACTGGACCAATGGACATCTTGCAGGACTCCTAATTTATCATTGGGAGGCGTCACCCCCAAGTAGTCTTCCATCCGCGTGTTCCAGGCTTCCGGCAAATCATTTACCTCAAATTCTTTTTCCATCAAAGCAATCTCCAACTCCAGCCGCAGCATGATGTGCAAATTATAGGTGGCTTCATCAGCTTCGACCCGGATCAGAGAGGGTTCCACTTTGTTGATCCCTTTATAAAAGGTATCCAGATCCACGTTTTCTAACTGGGAGGGAAAGACCTCTTGTAATCGCGGGTAAAAATGGACCCAGAAAGGGTAAGAGCGACCTACGAGATTTTCATACATCCGGGACTGAGATTCATGGATGGCCAGCGACGCTCCTTGTGCTAATCCTGTACGCTCCAAATCAGGAGCGACTCCCTGCTCATACATGGCATGCCCCCCCTCGTGCAGGGTGCTGAAAAGGCCAGAACCTATATATTCCGGGTCGATTCGGGTGGTGATCCGCACGTCGCCCACACCGAAGTGGGTTGTGAACGGGTGGGTGGCTTTATCCTGCCGCCCCCGTTTCCAGTCATATCCGAATTCCGTCACCACTTCCTCGCCGAAATCCCACTGTTTCTGTTCATCAAAATGCTGGTGTAAAAACTCATCTTCCACCTGCTCTTGCTCTCCGATCGCCTGGATGAGTTCCACTTGCTGGGGGCGCAACGCCGAGAAGATCTCCCGGACAGTAGCTGTTTTCATCCCCGGCTCAAAGCGATCCAGGAGAGGATCATAGACGTGATCGTAGGGGGCGAAGAAGTCCGCGTACTGCCGGGCCATATCCACGATCTTCTCTAGATGGGGTTGGAAGTGAGAGAAATCGTCATTCTGGCGCGCTTCCTCCCAGGCCCCGTGAGCGCGGGTGGTCACCCGGGCAAGCTCTGCGACATATTCCGAGGGGACTTTCGTCGCTCTATCGTATTCCCGGCGGGTGACTTGGATGAGTCGGGCCTCATCGGAATCCGGATCTAGTTCCTCCTGATAGGATTCCAAATCCTCCAATAATTGACCCACTTTATCGGAAATGAACTTGGTGTGGGCAATGCTTCCCAGCGTCCCCAGTTGGTTCCCGCGCGCTTCCGCACCGCCAGGGGGCATGTTGGTTTGCTGGTCCCACCCTAATACCGCTGCCGCGTATCTTAGATCAGCGATTTCCGCCAATTCCTTCTTCAATTCCTGCAGTTTCTTCTCCATGCTCTCTCCTTGCGCAAATCCTTTTTTATGGTGTGGCCTTATTCTATTCCTCTGAAATTGACCTCGAAAAGGCCCCTTGATACATGCCGCACTCACCACTTAAAAACGGCTGCAATCATGATAACACACAGCAGGTTCAAGGTCTCAAAAAATTTACCTCACTAATCATACCACGAGTTCCCGGAAAGGGATGCCAAGCCCAAGGCATTTACCGTCACTCCATGCTGGAGTGAATGCATGCACCTCCTTTCACAGAACAATCACCCTACGGGGTTCATTCCGTCTCTTCTGCCATCCAATGCACATAAGACTCCGAGGCCCCCACAACGGGTAAGGCGATGATCTCCGGGACCTCATAAGGGTGATGCTCTTGGATAAGAGGAACGACCTTTTCCTCGAAGAATGCCCTCCTCGTCTTGACGATCATCAGGGTCTCTTCTTCTCTGGAGAAAGTTCCCTGCCAGGAGAACAACGATAGCAGGCGGGGAAGGATGTTCACACATGCAGCGGCGTTTTCCACCACCAACCTCTCAGCGATGTCTTCTGCCACCTTCTCATCCGGGGTGGTGACCAAGACCACCCAAAAATCTTGGGGAGACATCTTCATTTCAACCTTCCTTGACAGCTTCTTTATGATTATAGTTCAGGTTTTTTCATGGATGACTGCCCCCACCGACCGAAGGACAGTTTGTAAAGCAGATAATCGAAACTATTCCCCATTAAATTCCCCGATCGGATCATGCGTAAAATGATATGGATGGCTTCCACTACAGGCGCCGGATAGTGTTCTTTCAACTCTTGAACGCGATCCTCCTCCGGCCGGGCGTTTTGTTCCGCCCAATGCTGGGCATACAACAACCCGGGAATTTCATCCTCAGGGGTATCTTTCGAGACCAGGCCCGACGTAAGTTTCACCAATTCCTCTTTGGATACTCCTGCCCGGGAGGCCTGTGAGAGATGAAACGAACGACAGTATCGACAATCATTGACTTCGGTAACCACATTCATCAATCGTTCCCGAAAGGCTTCGGAGATCAATTCCCCATCCATGGCACGCTTTATCTTGGATCGGCGGGAAAGCAGGTACTGAACATCCTCCCAAAACTCACCGAAGCCGGCATACGTCCGTCGTTGAAATGCTTCCATACTCCTCAGCCTCCTCACTCGTACCGCAACGCTTCCACCGGTTGCAAACTCGCAGCCCGATTGGCAGGATAAATGCCAAAAAACAAACCCACCGCGATGGAGAACAAGGTCGCAAGCAAAACAGATTGAAGGCTGATGACCGGGTTGATACTCACATCATTGGCGGCAGCGATTTGCCCCACCACGGTGGAAATCACCCACCCAAATCCGATGCCGACCAATCCACCCACCAGACTGAGCAGCAAGGACTCAGCCAGAAATTGGATCAGGATGTCCAACTTTTTAGCACCCAACGCTTTCCGCAACCCAATCTCGCGGGTACGCTCCACCACGGAAACCAACATGATATTCATGATCCCGATGCCGCCAACCAACAAGGAAATCGCTGCGATCCCTCCCAAAAAAATGGTCAATACGTTTGTGATCGAAGAAGCCACGCTGATCATGTCTTCCTGGCTGACAATGGTGAAATCATCCTCGCCGAGTTCCGTGCGGTGCCGCTTGCGTAAAATCTGTGAGATCTCTTGTTTGGCCTGGGGGATGACCTCCGCACTTTGGGTTTGCACGTAAAGGACATCGACTTGATCCCGATTGGACCGCCGGATGAGACGAATCTGAGCTGTGGTAAGCGGGACCAGAACCTGATCATCTTGATTGGCAAAGGCGGATCCCCCTTTTTCTTCCAAGACCCCAATCACCCGGAAATTCTGACCCTCCACACGCACCGTTTCCCCTACCAGACCACTTTTCGCGCCAAATAGGTCCTCCGCGACATCTGTACCTAATAAAATTACGGAGGAACGACCCAAAATTTGGTTTTCGTTTATGAACTCCCCCTCCCTAATATCCGTATTTGTGATTTCATTGTAATTCGCAGTCACGCCTAACACAGTGGTCCGGGTCGTCTCCCCCGCTTTGGAAATCTCCACCGTCCCGCGAAGCGCGGAACTGACGCCGGCCACAGACGGAGCGGCAAAGGGGTCGTTAATGGCTTCCGCGTCTCCCAAGGTGAGGGGTTTGGGGTTCCTAACCTCGTTGAATCCACCCTGGATGACAAAGAGCAAGTTCGTCCCCACACCCTGGATTTCCCCTGTGATGGTGTTTTCCGCCCCAGCGCCAATCGCCAACATGGCGATCACCGCTGCCACCCCAATCACAATGCCCAAAATGGTCAAAGCCGATCTCAACTTGTTGGCCAGCAAGCTTTCCAAGGCTTCGATAAAGGCTTGCCAAAGGCTCATGACACTTCCCCATCCTCTATCCTGCCATCCAGAATATGCACGATCCGCTCCGTCTGGTTGACGATTTCGGGGTCATGGGAGACGATGATCAGCGTCGTTCCCAATTCTTCATTTAATTTCAGGAGGAGTTCCATGACCTCGTCCCCTGTTTTGGTGTCCAAGTTACCGGTGGGTTCATCCGCCATGACCATGGCAGGGTCATTGACAATAGCCCGGGCGATGGCCACCCGCTGCTGCTGACCACCCGAGAGCTCATTGGGGCGGTGGCTCATGCGATCCCCTAACCCTACACTCTCCAGCGCCTTCTTCGCTAAGGCTTGATGATCGTCATGATTATCCGAGTAACGGAGGGGCAAGACCACATTCGCCAACGCTGTGGCCCGGGGGAGCAGATTAAAGGTTTGGAATACAAAGCCGACCTTTTGATTCCGGATATCCGCCAGCTGGTTATCGGTCATCTCCGCAACGCTTTCCCCTTCCAGATAGTATTCCCCGGAGGTGGGGCGATCGAGACACCCCAAGATGTTCATCAAGGTGGATTTTCCCGACCCTGAGGGGCCCATCACACCCACCACTTCCCCCCGTTTGATCCTGACGGATAAACCGCGGAGGGCGTGAACCTTAACCTCCCCCATAGTGTACACCTTCGTCAAATCCCGGGCGTCAACAATGAGGTTGTTTTTCTCAGTCATGATCAATCTTGTCCCACGAAAGCTGGCGGTCCGCTTTGAGCTGAAAAGTCTATCGGTGGATTGAGAATGATCTCGTCACCCGGTTTAATGTCCCCAGAGATGACTTCACTCTCCGCTTCAGAAGACGCGCCGATCTCGATCTCAACCACTTGGATCTGACCTCCCCGCAGGACATATACAACCCGCCGCCCTTCCCTTACCCGTACTGCTCGGTTGGGAACCAGTAGCACGTCCTCCAACTCATTGACCACGATATTCGCCGCCGTGGTCATCCCTGGGAGAACCTCTTCATCTGCATCCGTCAAAGCGACCGTGACTTTGAAATTTACCACCCCTTGCACGGTTGTACCCGCCAAGGAAACCTCGACGACTTTTCCATGATATTCCTCAGCCAAGATGGCATCAAAACTCAGGGTAACGGTTTGCCCCACTTGGACTTTATTGATATCCACCTCTGAGACCTGGATCTCAGCAAACATGCGAGACAAATCATCCACCCGAAACGCCACAGTCCCCTGGCTGACCACATCCCCCGCTAAAACTTCCACCTGTGTGATCGTGCCATCAAAAGGAGCGGTGATTTTCGCCAATTCCAGGGCGGATTGGGCTGCTGCTACCCGAGCCTCAGCAGCAGCGATGGCATCCGGATCCGTCCCCCCTCCTTCCTGCAATTCCTGTAATTCACGCTGCGCATCGGCATATTGGGCCTCTCGTAAGGCAATGGTCCCTGCGCTGAGGCCGTCCTTCACACGCTCCCACTCTGCTTCCGCTTCCCGCAATCGGGCTTCCGCCATCCCCACGTTTGCCCGGGCCACAGCCTGGTCAATTTCATTACTGGTCCCTTTCATGGCCTGATAATTCCAATAGGCCACATTGTATGCCCTTTGGGCTTCAGACAGCTCCTTCTGCGCCAAAGCTCTTTGCGTGTTATCCTTCGGCTTATTCTTTACTTTATCGAACTCATCCTGAGCTTTTTCTAACGCATCTTCCGCCAGGACGAGTTCCGCATAGGCTTGATTGATCGTATTCTGATCCGCGGGATTCTCAGCATAATACAATTGGCGTTCAGCATCATCCAGCGCTTTCCTGGCGTCTGCGACCGTCTTCTCCGCTTGAGCCTGGATCAAGAATGGATCCCGGGCGTCTTCCAGGGCCTGTTCGGCATCTTCCACAGCCCGGATCGCCTGCGCATACTGGAGTCCCGAATCCCGCACATCTTCCAATGCTTGTTTGGCATTCACCAATTCCGCCTGAGAGGAGAGGATATTTTGGGGCAGCGACTTCTGCTCCAATTCAGCCAATACCTCCCCCTCTGAAACACTTTCGCCCAAAGCCACGCTGACGCTTTCCACAGTCCCCGATGTCTTCCAAACCAGCACAGCATCCTGGCGAGCCCGGACGGTCCCCGTGGCACCGATGATGGATATCAGGTCTCCTCTTTCAATACGCACTGTCTGGTACTGAGCCCGAATCTCCACCCGTTGGCTGCGGCGCCTGAAAAACCAAAAACCCACCACAACAAGGATCAAGAACAAAGCCCCGCCCAAGATGATCTGTGTTTTGCGGTTTTGTAGATTCACTCTCTCAATCATACCCATTTTCTTTCCTCACCACTGAATATCTGCTATGCATGGAGCGTCCCGGGGGAGAGGAACTCCCCAACTCTATATGGGATCCCCCCACCCCGGAATAGGGACCATCTGCCCTTATCCTATCGGGGCGAAGCTTACTGAACGGTCGGTAAGTTAGTATATAACCCTGAACAGGAAAAGTCAAGGGATGATGCCTTTGCCCACTTCTATAACGAAATATCAACAACAAACTGTCCCCTTTTTTCAACCGACCAAGGTATCAGCAAGCTGGTAACCTGCTGACTCATCGCTTGAAAATTGAGCAGGATCCCCGGTTTGACAAGGGCCTGTGGGGAATCGCCCATTGCCCCCGGGGCAAATGTAATTTTCTTCCTTTGCAATCCTATCATTCTTCTTATATGATTCATGTAGAATCATTTTACGCACATGATATACTTGTAATATATCACTGGAAGTCGGAAAGAGAACCAACCGGGAAAGAGGTCTTCTCCGGATCATAACGGTCATAAACCAAGCCCAAGATCTCACCCGCTTCAACCCAGATCGATCACGGTGAAGGAGATTGGCACATGTATAAAATCGTTTTGAAAAAGAAACTCGCCCCCCAAATTAACCGCTATTCGGTGGAAGCTCCTGCTGTTGCAGAATCCAAGAAACCCGGTCAATTTGTGGTGGTCAGAGCTTGCGAAAAAAGTGAGCGTGTCCCCCTCACCATTGTGGATGCGGACCCGGAGGCAGGGACGATCGATCTCATCATTCAAGAAGCTGGATACAGCACCCACGAATTATGCGACATGGAGCCAGGAGACGCTCTTCAGGATGTGCTCGGTCCTTTAGGGAAACCCACCGATATCGAAGACTACGGCACTGTCGCCTGTGTGGGGGGCGGGGTGGGCACAGCGGTGTTATACCCCATCGTCAAAGGGATGAAGAAAGAGGGCAATGAGGTGATCACCATTATCGGCGCCCGCACCAAGGAGTTGGTCATCTTGGAAGAGGAACTAAAAGAGTACAGCGACGAGCTCATCGTGACCACCGATGATGGCAGTTACGGCATTGAGGGATTTGGATCCACCATCCTCCAAAATATGCTGGAAGAGGGACGGGAGATTGATTTCGTCGTCGCCATCGGGCCGATCTTAATGATGAAAGCTGTCGCTGAAGTCACGCGCCCCTACGAAATCAAAACCATCGCCAGTTTGAATTCGATCATGATCGATGGCACGGGCATGTGTGGGGGATGTCGGGTGACGGTGGGCGGCGAAACCAAATTCGCGTGCGTGGACGGACCGGAATTTGACGCCCATCTGGTCGATTTCGATGAACAAATCGCCCGCCACCAGTATTACCATGACGAAGAGTGCAAGTTGATTGAACAAGTAGACGAAATGGAACAGGAGAACACTTAATGACCACTCGCAGTCGAGACCGCAACCGGCAAACACGGAGCCGAGATCGTAAAACAGCCAAGAAAGTAAGGCCTCCGCGCCAACCAATGCCCACACGCCCGGCGGAGGAGCGCATCAATGATTTCGAAGAAGTCACCCTCGGCTACGATGCTGAGTTAGCTCAAAAAGAAGCCCAACGATGCCTCCATTGCACTCAACACCCCTGCGTGGATGGCTGTCCTGTCTCAGTTGATATCCCCGCTTTCATTAAACTCATCGCTGAAGGAGAATTTTCAGCAGCAGCCCAAAAGATCAAAGAGACCAACACCCTGCCCGCTGTGTGCGGCCGCGTCTGCCCGCAAGAAGAACAATGCGAAGCGGTCTGCTTGATGGGGAAGGTCGACAAACCCGTAGCCATTGGACGCTTGGAACGCTTCGCCGCGGATTACGAGCGGGAACATGGGGAGGTCAAGCTCCCCGAAGTCGCCCCCTCCACAGGGAAGAAAGTCGCTGTGATTGGTTCCGGCCCAGCCGGGATCACCGTCACCTATGAACTGCTTCAGAAAGGTCATCAGGTGACGATCTACGAAGCGCTGCATGAACTCGGCGGTGTGCTCGTTTATGGGATCCCCGAATTCCGCCTCCCCAAGAGGATTGTCCACGAAGAGATCGAAACCGTGAAAAAACTCGGCGCAGAGATCAAACTGAACATGCTGATCGGCAAGACCAAGACGATCGACCAGCTCATGGACGAGGAGGGTTTCGATGCCGTCTTTATCGGCACAGGCGCGGGATTGCCCCGCTTTTTAGGCATACCTGGGGAAAACCTTAACGGTGTATGCTCCGCTAATGAGTTCCTGACCCGGGTCAACTTGATGAAAGCCTACAAAGATGAGTACGCTACCCCCATTAAGGTGGGCAAGAAGGTCGCTGTCATCGGAGCCGGGAATGTGGCCATGGACGCCGCGCGTTCCGCCCTCCGCGTCGGAAAAGGGAAGTCGGAGGTGACCATCATCTACCGCCGCTCCCGGGAACAGATGCCCGCCCGCGAAGAGGAAATCCACCACGCAGAAGAAGAGGGGGTAAAATTCAATCTGCTCACCAACCCCGTTCGTTTTATTGGGGATGAAAACGGGGTGGTGAAGGAAATTGAATGCATCAAGATGGAACTTGGTGAACCTGATGAATCTGGCCGCCGCAGACCGATTCCCATCGAAGGGTCAGAGCACATCGTGGCGGCGGACACCGTGATCGTCGCCCTGGGCACCATGCCCCGGGAGTTCATCGCCCAGACCACGCCTGATCTGAAAACCAGCAAATGGGGCACCTTTGAGGTGGATGAGGAGACCATGGAAACCAGCAAAGAAGGCGTCTTCGCTGGTGGTGACGTGGTCACCGGCTCAGCCACGGTGATCAAAGCCATGGGAGCAGGGAGGACCGCCGCGACCGCCATCCACGAATATCTGATGGAAAAGTAGCCTTATAAAACAGCTTGAACACCTAAAAAACTCCCCTCGGCGGGAGTTTTTTTATCCTCTCCTCCCCCCTTCAAAACCGCTTCCGGGACCCCGTGCAACGGGCAAAAAGGACCCCCAAGATGGTATAATATCTTAGGTGTGCACCCTGTCAAAAGCACACTTCTTTTAATGATAAAGGATACCTTTTTATGGACATCGGATCGGTAGAATCGATCAATATTGACCAGGAAATGCGCTCTTCCTACCTCGATTATGCTATGAGCGTGATCGTGGCCCGTGCGCTACCTGACGCCCGGGATGGCCTGAAACCCGTCCACCGGCGCATTTTGTACGCCATGCACGACATGGGCATCACGGCAAGCAGCGCTTACAAGAAATCCGCCCGCATCGTGGGCGAAGTGTTGGGGAAGTATCACCCCCACGGTGACAGCGCCGTCTACGATGCCATGGTGCGCATGGCGCAAGATTTCTCCATGCGCTATCCCATGGTCGATGGACAGGGGAATTTCGGTTCCATTGATGGGGACGAACCAGCAGCCATGCGCTATACAGAAGCCCGCATGGCTTCCATATCCGAAGAGATGCTCACCGATATCAAGAAGGACACCGTTCCCTTCGTTGACAACTTCGACGGCTCCCTCCAGGAGCCGTCTACCCTTCCCTCCCGCCTTCCCAACCTGCTCCTCAACGGCGCCGCGGGGATCGCGGTCGGGATGGCGACCAACATCCCCCCCCACAACCTCAACGAGCTGGCGGCCGGGATCAAATACCTGATCGATCATTATCACAACATCGATTCCATCACCATTGAGGACCTGCTGAAGTTCATACCCGGACCGGACTTTCCCACCGGGGGGATCATCGTCGGGGATGAGGGCATCCGCCAGGCATACGTCACCGGACGCGGTCGAATTGTGCTCCGGGGTCGCGCTTACATCGAAGAGATGGAAGAAGTCGGCCGCTTCCGGATCGTGATCACCGAGATCCCTTACCAGTTGAAAAAGACCACCCTCATTGAACGGATCGCCAGTTTGGTGCGGGAGGACAAGATCACCGCCATCTCCGACTTGCGGGACGAGTCCGACCGCAGCGGGATGAGGGTCGTCATCGAACTCAAACGCACCGCCCAACCCCGCAAAGTCCTCTTCCAACTTTATAAATATTCCGCCCTGCAATCCACCTTTGGGGCCCAAATGCTGGCTTTGATCGACGAGGAACCCCGGCTCCTTTCCTTGAAACAGGCCCTCAAAATATACATCGACCACCGGCTAGACGTGATCCAGCGCCGCACCCAACATGATCTGGAAAAAGCGGAAGCCCGGGCCCACATCCTGGAAGGCTTGTTGATCGCCTTGGCCAATTTGGATGAGGTGATCGATATCATCCGCAACGCACAGGACGCCAATGCGGCCAAGGGGACCTTGATCACCCAGTTTGATCTCACGGAAGAGCAGGCGGGGGCCATCCTCGATATGCAGCTGCGCCGCTTGGCTGCCCTGGAACGCCAAAAAATTGAGGACGAACACAAAGACCTTCTGGATGAGATCTCTTACCTGAGAGGCTTGCTCATCGACCAGGACCAGCAGCTTGAGATCATCAAGGAAGATCTCGACGAATTGGTGGAAACCTATGGAGATGAACGGCGAACGGATATCGCCGCGGACGCCGAACAGGATATCGATGAAGAGGATCTCGTCCCTGACAAGCCGATTCTGATCAGCATCACCGAACGAGGATACATCAAACGGGTGATGGCCCGCACCTTCCGGGTCCAAAAACGGGGTGGGATCGGCGTCAAGGGTCACGCCACGCGCGAAGAAGACGAGGTCATGGCCATGTTCCCTGCTCGAACGCTGGATAGCGTGCTGTATTTCTCCGACAAGGGAAAGGTCTACTCCTCAAAAGCCTACCAAATTCCCGCCGCCAGCCGCACCAGCAGCGGCCTTCCCATCGTCAACGTCCTCAATATTGACCCCGGTGAAAGGATCACAGCCATCGTGCCCGTCTCGGATTTCGATCAAGCCAAATACTGTACTATGGTCACGGAACAGGGGATGGTCAAGAGGGTAGACCTGACCGAATTTAAATCAGTCCGCCCCTCGGGATTGATCGCCATCGAATTAAAGGAAGACGACAAACTGGGGTGGGTCCACTTATCGAGCGGGAAAGACGAAATTGTGATCATCACCCAAAAAGGGTATACCCTGCGCTTCCGGGAGGAAGAGGTCCGGCCCATGAACCGCCCGGCCATGGGCGTGATCGGCATCCGGCTTCGCCCCGGCGATCAGGTGATCGGCATGGACATCGTCAAACCCAAGGGCGATTTGCTGGTCATCAGCCAAAAAGGGTACGGCAAACGAACCCCATTGGAGGAGTACCCGGTCCGGGGCCGGGCCACCATGGGCATCCTGACCCTGGACAAGAAGGCGATCCCGGAGATCGGCGGGGTGGCATCCGCCCGCGTCGTTGCGACAGAACAGGATCTGGTGAACATCATCTCCCGGGAAGGCACAGTCCTGCGCACGAAAGCCAAAAACATCTCCCGCTACAGTCGCGTCGCCCGTGGGGTTCACATCATGCAAATGAGGGAAGGCGATCAGGTGGCCTCCTTGGCACTCTTTGAAGACGCGGAGTTAGAGGAGGAGGAGGAGGAGGAGGAAAACGGCTGACGGATCCCGGGGCGTTAAGGATCACCAAGACCGGAAAATGAAAACCGCCCATGGATGTCATGGGCGGTTTGATTTGTCAACCTAGGGGAAACCTCACATCGTGAGGGCGATTTTACCGGTCACCAACAGGCAAAAGACGCTGATGATGATGACAATGAAAAATAATAAAAAAGCGACCACAAAACGCTGGGCAGGGGTCATCCCCAAAAAGATTTGGGGGGGGTGCTCTTCCTCCCATTCCGCTTCATCGGAGAAATCAAAATCGCCTTCGAATTGATTTCGAATATCGTCGATGGACATACTCCATTCTCCTGGTTAAAGCTTGATTATAGTGTAGTGTAGCTCATTTTCAGGATCTGTCAACCGGACGCAACTGGATCTCACCGACTCGAAAACCCTCCACTTTGCCGGACCGTTTTTCGAGTCGTAAAGCCCCATCTGGTCCCAAACCAGCGATTTTACCCTCCGCGATGACCTTCCCGTGAAGGGAGAGGGCTACGCGCTGTCCCCGAAAAGCGAGCATCTCTTCCCAGGCTGCCAGGAACGCATCACTGGAAATCCTCGGGTACCAGGCAACCAGTTTTTTTAACACCCAGCGTAGAAGGAGTGGACGTTCCAGCTCCCGACCCGAAACTTGCACCAAGCTGGCCGCGGGGAACCGCAATTCCATACCTTTGGGAATAGAGGCAGGGTCGACGTTGATCCCTATGCCTAAGATCACATTTTTCAGTCGGTCACCCTTCCAATGGGATTCAACCAATACGCCGCACACTTTTCTGCCTTCTACCAGGACATCATTGGGCCACTTGATCTCCGCCGGGATGGAAAAACCATCCCGAAGAGCCTTGGCCACAGAAAGCGCCCCCAATCCGTTCACCCGCGAAAGATCGCCCGCATGGATTATGCCGGAGTCGGGCAGCAAGATCACGCTGAACGCTAACCCCGCGCCCCGGGGGGTGTACCAGGACCTGCCTTGTCGTCCCCGCCCTCGAAGCTGCTCATCCGCGACAACCAATGTCAAATCAGGCCCGCCTCCAGCCGCTATTTCTTGAGCCATGTCATTGGTTGACCCCACGCGATCATAATAAAAACGGGGGCCAAGTTCAATCCCTTTGAGGGCTTGTTCCCAAACCTCTTCGTTCATAAGCGTATTCTAATCGAGATTAAACACAAATGGGACGGCGGTGCCGTCCCATTGATATCAATCGTCGACCCGGAACCCTACTTCTAATTCATCACCGGCATACCAGCGTTCTTGGTGTGGGGCACGGGGAAGATCTGGTCCAATTCTTTATCGGTCACCGTTTCTTGCTCCAGAAGCTTCTCTGCCAATGCATCCAATTCATCCCGATATGTATTCAGGATTTCTTTGGCCTGCCGGTATGCTTCGGTGACCAGCTTTTTGACTTCATTATCGATCTTTTCTGCGACAGATTCAGAGTAATCACGCTGTTCCGTAAACTCCCTGCCTAAAAAGATCATCTCATCCTGATGCCCGTAGACCATAGGCCCCAATTCCTCACTCATCCCCAAACGGGTGACCATCTTGCGGGCTTGTTTTGTGACCCGTTCCAGGTCATTGGAGGCCCCGGATGTGATATCACTGAAGACGATCTCCTCCGCCGCTCTGCCTCCCAGGAGGCTGATGATGTCAGCCATCATCTTGTTGCGAGAAACGAGCGTGTGGTCCTTCTCGGGCAAGATCAGGGTATACCCACCCGCTTGACCGCGCGCGATAATGGACACCTTGTGAACGTGATCCGCTTCTGGCAAAGAACGGGCGGTAATGGCATGACCCGCTTCATGATAGGCGATGATCCTCTTTTCCGCCTCGCTGATCAACCGGCTTTTGCGCTCAGGACCGGCGATGACACGCTCAATCGCCTCTTCGAAATCCTCCTGTTCGATGACATCCTTGTCTTTCCGGGCTGCCTGGATGGCGGCTTCATTGATCATGTTTTCCAGATCGGCGCCCACGAAGCCCGGGGTGGCTTGAGCCAGCGTCCGCAAATCCACATCGGCGTCAAGGGGTTTGCCGCGCGCGTGGACTTTCAAAATCGCCTCCCGCCCTCGAATGTCAGGTCGATCCAAGATCACCCGGCGGTCAAAACGCCCTGGCCGCAGCAAGGCTGGATCCAGGACATCAGGCCGGTTGGTGGCAGCGATGATGATCACGTTGGTGTCGGTGTCAAAACCATCCATCTCCACCAGGATCTGGTTCAAGGTCTGCTCCCTTTCGTCGTGACTGCCTCCGAGGCCTGTGCCTCGCTGACGGCCGACGGCGTCGATCTCATCAACGAAAACAATACACGGGGAATCCCTTTTCGCCTTTTCAAAGAGATCGCGCACTCTGCTGGCGCCCACGCCCACAAACATCTCCACAAACTCTGAACCGGAGATGGAGTAAAAGGGCACACCCGCTTCCCCTGAGACGGCTTTGGCCAGGAGCGTTTTCCCGGTGCCGGGAGCGCCCATAAGCAGGACCCCTTTGGGGATCCTCGCGCCCAAGGATATGAATTTTTCCGGCTCTTTGAGGAACTCCACAACTTCGAAAAGCTCTTCTTTGGCTTCCGGCACGCCCGCGACATCATCGTAGGTCACGGTGGGGTTATCGCCGGTAAATTTCCGGGCTTTAGACTGCCCGAAATTCATGGCCGCGTTCCCTCCCCCTCTTGCCTGCCGGAACACAAACCAGAACAGGCCAGCCACCATGATAAAGGGCAGAATATAACCCAAGATGTTGATGACCCCAAACCACGGACTGGGGGGTTTTATTTCAACTTTGACATTGCTGGGACTGAGATCGTCTGTTGTCACCCCAAACTCTTTCAATTGGGCGATCAACGTCGCATCCGGTTCCTTTTGGGACTTGGCTTCCGTCCCATCCGGGTAAATCAATTGTAAATTATTCTCGTCCACCACTACCCGGGCCAATTTCCCATTCTTGATCAATGCCGCCACTTCGCTGATGGTCATCTCATCGCTGGAAACCGCCTGCTGGCGGAAATTATAGAAGACCAAAATGACAATGGCTACAAAGAGCAAAATGTAGATGATCGATGAACGATTATTGGAAGATGGATCCACGTGCAAACCTCCAAATGATCAAAACCGCAGTGAATACAGCCCCGATCGTCGATGAGGGATTCACTGCTGTGTTATATTTTCCTTAAAACCGCTCTGAGGAGCAAAAGACATTATACCAACCCCTTTGTGAGTTGGATATAGTAGTCATCTTTATTAACGAGCTTTTTACAATACCGAAGGCAGAACAGGGAGGTGACAAAGGTGGATCCAGGCTCTCCAGCAGGCGATCCCCCCAAACAGAGAGAAAAGGACACCTCCATGCGCCATTAAAACGCACAGAGAACGGCAGTGCCGTTCTCCTCGTTGGTTCTGGATTATGTCTTTAGTAGCGGGGCCAGGATTCGAACCTGGGACCTCCGGGTTATGAGCCCGACGAGCTGCCACTGCTCTACCCCGCGTCGCTTTTCCAGCGGGAAGATTATAGCATGGGCCATTTTCACCGTCAAGGTTGGGTATCAAAAAACAACTTCCACCACAGCCGAAACAAATTTTCCGACGCCGGTGTGGGTCGAGGATGCGGGGTTGGGGTCACAGGTGTCCCCTCCACAGGGATGATCACGATGCGATGGTCACCATCCCGGAGCCACTTTCTATCTTCATAGGCCCACTCCTCCACGGCCTTGTCCGAATCCGCAACCACCATCTGCGTGGCGAGATATTTTGTGGTCGCCGTCAGCGCCCCCATCGTGCGTTGCGCATCCTCGTACTCACTGGACAGACGGCTATAATTAGCGATCCGCTCGCTGAACACCGTCATCCAGATGATGAGACCGACCAAAAAGACAACCAATAAAATGGTTTTCCCTTTCGCTTTCTCCATAGCTAGATCATACCGCAGTTTGAAACGAAGCGCAAACCAGGGAGTGCGCTCTTCGTTTTCGATGGGTAGAAGAAGGAAAAGAGATCAAAAGCTGGATGGGAGAAAGAAATGCCGAAGGTGGGAGTCGAACCCACATGGGCGTAAAGCCCACTACGCCCTGAACGTAGCGCGTCTGCCTGTTCCGCCACTTCGGCTCAGCAGAAAATATGTCCTGCCTGCAGGCGGTATTTTACCCCGAAATATGATTTTGTCAACCTCCCTGGTCTCCATCAGATCAAAACAGGGATTCCCCGGCAGCAAACTGAAGAAAATGACAGGACCCAGCCGCCAAGAGCGTGCTATAATCCCAGCAGGGAATACACATGGCTTTCTATCAAGAAATCGCAACCGTTTTTAACTCCGCCGGCGGCAGTATTGCTTATCACACAATACTCGGCTTCTCCATCCTGGGGGCTTTGTACAGCGCGTATAGCATTTGGCGGCGCAGAAAATTCCCCCAAGGCTACCGGTTGATCATCGGGCTGAGCTTTCTGCTTGGCATCCGGGTCATTCTTATCCTCGGAAACGGACTCTTACGGCCCAACAGCACCCAACCGCTTTTAGTGCTTTATGTCCTCGACCAGGCTGCCATCATCTTAGGCATGATTTTCATCTTCTGGCTGTGGGCGTTTCCTGAACCCCATCGTTCCGCGGATACGATCGTGGCCTTATCCAGCCTGATCATCCTTTCTCTCATCTTGATTCACGTATTCATGACATCCAGCCAGGCGCCATCCTCGATCCCCGGGTTTACCTGGATCGAGCTCATCTGGTTCCTCCTGGGAGTAGGCTTATTGTTAACGGGAAGCGGCCTCCTCTTCCGGCGCCAACCCAATGGCTGGGTATACGGAATAGGCATGGCCGCCCTCATGCTCATCGGCTATATACTGCACTTTCTCTTCCCTGTTGAACAATCTGTGTATTCCGGCAGTATCAGGATCACTCAAATGGCAGCTTATCCGCTGCTGATGTCGCTCCCTTTCCGATTTGCGCTTTCAAAACCCGCTTCAATGACAGAAAATGGGGGGGGACAAGACAAACAAGAACGAAGACGGTCAAGCGTCGATCTTCCACTCTTAGCTACCATACTTGATTTCTCCACCCAAAGGGATGCCCGAGAGATCCGCCGGGATATCGTCAAATTAACCTCTCACGCTATGATCGCGGATATCTGTCTATTGGTCGAAGCCCCGGATCCCCAAGGCAATGTCAATGTCCAGGGTGGTTATGACCTCATCAGGCAGGAACATATCCCCGAATTTTCAGTCCAGAGCAATAAAATCCCCCTCTTATCTACCTTCATCCGCCGTGAACAAACCTTGCATCTGCCGGCCAGCAGCACCTCAAGAGACCTCATCAACCTCTCCCAATTCCTGCAAATCAGCAGATCAGGGCACTTGCTAGCCACACCGCTGAAATTGCCTGGCTCTGAAACGCCAAAAGCCCTTGTCCTTTTATCGCCCTTCTCAAACCGACAATGGATCAAGAGGGATCAAGCATATCTCACGGAATTGGTCAACCTTCTGCATGCCGCCCTCGTGAAAGACGAGCGAGCCACCCAAGCTCCATTAGAGCAAGCCAAACAATCCCTGCAAAAATTGAAGGCTAAGTATGAGCAGGAAAAAGAAAAGAGCTTGGTCTTACAGAAAAAGATCGATCAATTAGAGCGGGCAATCACCGGCCAAAAACGACAGGGCGATCAGGAAACCCCCGACCCTTATCTCAAAAAAATCTGGGCCGAAGAGAAATCCCTTAAGGAAAGGACGGAACAGATTACTTCGTTATCGATCCCGGAAAACAGGGGACAACTGAAAGCCCAACTAAAAGTAGCTCTCAAGGAGATCGCCTCCCTGAGAGAGGACCTTTCTCAAGCTGAAAAAAGGCTCAAAGCCCTCCACCAGGAACCCACCGCCACGGAAATCGCCCTTTCACGCAACCAACAAGAAGCCCTGGCATTATTCGCTCAAGAGGTGCAAGAACCCCTCAATTCATTGGTTGAATACAGCGATGTATTATTAGATCAATCCCTTCATGTCCTGAATTCCATGCAGCGCAAAATGCTGCAGCGGATGAAAACCTATAAAGAACAAATCGACCACATCGTGCGAGACATCCTACCTCAAACAAAACTGACCCCTGAAACAACTCGAACCGGAACACATCCAGCCAGCTTCAAAAAAGCGGTTCAGAGATCATTGAGCGCAACCAAGGAACAGATCCAGGGTAAAGAGATTGCCCTTCAATTCGACATACCCCAAACCCTGCGCCCCTTGGATTTGCCGCAAGATGTCTTAGATGACATCATCGTTATCCTGCTGGCCAACGCCCTTCAAGAATCCCCACCCCGGGGAGAGATAGCGATCAAACTGCGCACTTATAAAGAAGAAAGTGAACAAAGTTTCGCCCATATTCAAATCACAGATCAAGGGGAGGGGTTTTCAGCGAGTGAACTTCCCTACATCATTGATCACGACACAGATCAAGAGGACACAGACCAGGATCCATCCCAAGGGATCCGCTTAAATCTCTCCTCTGTAAAGGACATGGTAGAAAAATACGATGGTCGAATCTGGGTAGACAACCATCCAAAACAAGGGAAGATCCTCAGCGTATTGATCCCCTTTCTGCCCCGAAAGGGCGTCAAACATCCAAACCCAACCTAGGTATTTTTGGAATAAATCTTGCTCTTGTATCTATCGCGTTGCCGGCGGGTGGTCTGCGTCTTGTTGCGGTTAAGAGGGGAAAGAAAGGATCTTCAGTGCTATCCTCTCATCACCCCCCTGTTGATTACGCCCCCACCACAGCCAACGCGGAATTTCGGAGTGGACTGACAAAAGACATTGATGACGAAACAAAGACGGTTTATCCTCCTGGTCATTATCATCCTCCTGCTTGGGGGCTGTGTCGCCTTCCCCATATTTGGTGTGAGGTTGATTTATTCAGCTACACCGGAGCCAAAGAGGACCTTCGTGATCTCCCCGCCTGATTCAACACCCACAGCTACTGCATTCCAACCGTCATCCCCTACAGAGACATATATCCCTACCGCCTACCCCACCAGCACGCCTACCTTAACCCCCACGCCCAAACCGACAAAGCCCACCTCCAAATATCCCTCAGGAGCCCGACCGATCCCGGAGCCGGATAACCAGATCAACATCGTCATCCTTGGTTCCGATCAGCGAGCCGGCAGCGTGGGCTTCCGCACCGATGTGATCATCCTCCTGACCATCAACAAACAAGAAGATACGGTGAATATCACCTCGATCCCCCGAGACTTGTACGTTTTCATGCCCGGTTGGACCTCCCAGCGTATCAACACAGCCTTCCCTCATGGCGGCTTCCCGGCGTTAAGGAACACCTTTGAATATAATTTCGGCTTCCGTCCCGATTATTATGTGCTGGTTAATTTCTGGTTCTTTGAACGGGTGATCAATGACCTGGGCGGCATCTACGTCAACGTCCCCAGCACTTTATGTGATAAATGGCATGGAAAGCGTCACTGCATTTCCCCGGGGCGAAGGCATTTCTACGGTGAAGAAGCCCTCTGGTATGTCCGTTCACGCAAAACAACCAGTGATTTCGACCGCAACCGCCGCCAGCAAGCGGTCTTGAACGGCGTCCTTGACCGGGCCCTGGCCCTCAACACCCTGGGAAAGATCCCCAAGCTGTACAACACCTACCGCAACAGCGTGAGCACAAACATCCCGCTCAAGACGGTGCTTTCCCTGGTCCCCACCGCAGCAAAGCTCTCGGACTCTTCCCGTATCAGCCATTATTATGTAGACAGCTCCGCGGTGAATTCATGGGTGACGTCCGCAGGTGCGCATGTCTTATTACCGCGACCAGGGCAGATCAGGAGCATTTTCAAACAAGCCCTGAACAGCCCAGAATAAAAACGGAGCAAAGGCAGGATCGACAAACTCCAACCAGTCCTGCTATGACAGAACAACTATCTTCTCCTACAAAGGAGATCTGAGATATGCTTAAAGGAAAAGGATTTTACGTCTGGCGGATTGAATACTGCCATAAAGGCGATGTCGTTGAAATCGCTGAAAAGACAAAAAAAGCCAACTTAAGCCATCTGTTAGTTAAGATCGCCAATGGCATCTACAGCTATAACTACGATTGGAAAAATAACATCGATCTCGTTCCCCCTCTTGCAAAAGAACTTCGGGAAAGAGGGGTCCAGTTTTGGGGATGGCATTACATCTTCGGGGACCAGCCGGCGCAAGAAGCCCAGAAAGCGATCGAACGCATTCGAGAATTAAATGTGGATGGCTTTATCATCAACGCCGAAGGGCATTACAAAGGGAAACACGCGGCTGCCAGGAAGTTTATGGAGATACTGACCGGTGAGATCACAGACATCCCCATCGGCTTGAGCTCTTACCGCTATCCGAGTTACCACCCTCAATTTCCCTGGGATGCATTCCTCTCTAAATGCGACATCAACATGCCCCAGGTGTATTGGCTGAAGGCTCATAACCCCGGCGCCCAACTGGAGCGCTGCGTTGAAGAGTTCCAGAGTTTAACTTACACCCCTCCCGTCTTTCCCACAGGAGCCGCCTACACGGAATGGGATTGGGCGCCCACCGCTGATGACATTCTAGAATTTCTGGACAAAGCCAAGGCCTTAAACCTGAAAGGCGCAAATTTTTGGGAGTGGAGCAATTGCTTTCACAAACTCCCTCAGGAAATTTGGGCGACGATCAGAGACTACTCCTGGGATCATGAGCCCGAACCGCCCGCCGATATCACAGAGGCTTACATAGAGGCACTCAACACCCATGATCCAGCCCAGGTCATCGCCCTCTACCAGGACAACGCTGTCCACATCACCTCCCAACGGACGGTCCAAGGCCTGCGGGCCATTAAGAGCTGGTTTTCATCCTTGTTCAATGACATCCTCCCTGACGCTGCTTTTCAAGTATCAGGTTATTCGGGGACGGGGAATTCCCGCCACCTGACATGGACCGCGGACTCCTCCCGGGGAAAGGTCCAGGACGGGAGCGATACCTTCGGTCTCATCGATGATAAAATCGCCTACCATTATTCTGACTTCTCGGTCAACGCCTGAGGAACTTAACAAAAGAAAGGGCTTTCTTGAGCGAACGCCCTTTCTTGAATGCGATGGATTTCCCTTTTCTGAGGATTGGTCCTCAGAGTCTGCTTTTTCTTTCCCCCCTTAATCTTCAACCACAGGGCGCGCCACATCCCAGGGGATGGTCAGCATCGTAACACGGTCCCCTTCCCGGAGTTCCACCACCTCACCTCCCCGCACAGCTACTCTTGTTTGCAGAGGGGCATCATCGAGGCGAGCGGACTTCGGGGCATACTCCTTAAGATGAATAGTGACCCGGAGCGTCCCCTTGCCCACGGTCATGCCTACCAATTCATCCCCCTCAGACAATTTCCAAGCGATCACCCCTTTCCCATAACGGCCTTGGGTGGGAAAATCCTCCTCTTTGACCCTTTTTGCCCGACCTGCCGAGGTCAGCAAGAAGACCTCGCCGGGGGCAGGTATGATTTCCATGCCGATGATCCGATCGTCCTCCTCTAACTTCATCCCGTTCACACCAGCAGCGACGAGACCCATCGGCCGCACATCGTCCTCGGGGAAGCGGATCGCCATCCCCTCACTGGAGCACAAGAAAACATCCTTCTCCCCGCTGCTCAACCGGACGGATACCAATTTATCTCCTTCATTGACTTTAACCAACGTAAAAGGCTGCGCTGACGGTCCGGGAAGTTCGCCGATCTCACTCTTCTTGACCATGCTTTGCTCCGTAACCGTGACCACATACCATGCCTCCTCGCGCTTCACTTTGGGGGGCAATCCAAACACGGCCGCCAATCTCTGCCCTTCTTTCAAAGGGGTCAGCTTCGAGAACAGCACCCCTTGGGAAGGTTTTTCAGCTTCTGGAATGGCATGGACAGGGATGGCAACCGCCTCACCGTTTTCTGTGACGAGGTACAAGGTATCCCGGGTGTTAATGCGCACCAACCAATCCGGGACATCCCAACCGCTGGGCCGGGGCGTATCATCCTCGAGCGTCCGGGAAACAAGGCCATCGCGATTGATCATCACCCAGACATTTTTTGAAGGGGTGAGGTCGTGAATGCGCATCGGAGCCGCATCCTGACCTCCTTTGATCTTCGCGATTTGGGTCCGTCTGGGATCAGCAAATTTCTCTTTCACATCCTGCAGAGATTCAGCAATGACTTCGCGGATCTTCTTGGGTGAACCGAGCAGTTTTTTCAAAGACTTAATCTGGGCTTTGACATCTTTGTGATCCTCCTCGATTTTCTTCTGCTCCATGGAAGCCAAGCGGCGGAGCGGCATATCGAGAATGGCCTGGGCTTGTTCCTCGGAGAGATTGAAATCGCGCACAAGATTGTTCTTCGCCGTCCGTGCAGACCGGGAGCGTCGAATGGTTTCAATGACCTCATCCAGGTGATCCAAAGCCACTTGTAAACCGGCTAAAATATGTTCTCTGGCTTCGGCTTTCTCCAATTCATATTCACTCCGCCGGATGATGATCTCAATCCGATGGGTCAGATAAATTTTCAAGGCCTGTTTCAAACTCAGCAGTCTGGGCTCGCCGTCCACCAACGCCAGCATGATAACGCTGAAGGTGCTCTCCAGCGTGGAATGTTTATAGAGCGTTTCCAAAACCCTTTCCGGCTTGGCAGACTTCATCAGCTCAATGACGATGCGCATGCCCTGACGGTCAGATTCATCGCGCAGGTCCGCGATCCCTTCCAAACGCTCCTCGCGCACCAGTTGGGCGATGCGTTCCAGGACGGTGATCTTCTTGGTCATATAAGGGAGCTCGGTGACCACAATCCGATGCCGCCCTCTGGTCATCTCCTCTACCAAAGCTCGGGCTCTGACGCGGATTTTCCCCCGACCACCGCCGTACGCGCTTTTCAAACCGCTCCTCTTCCGGTCCTGGAGGATCACGCCCCCGGTGGGAAAATCAGGACCTTTGATGAATTCCGTCAAATCCTCCACTGTGATCTCGTCCAGTTTGTCCCAATTTTCAAGCATGTGATGCAGGGCATTCACGACCTCGCCAAGGTTGTGAGGAGGGATGCTGGTGGACATGCCGACCGCAATACCCGTGACACCATTGACCAGTAAGTTGGGGAATGAGGCGGGGAGGACAGTGGGTTCCTTCAAGGTGCCATCGAAATTCTCCCGGAAATCTACCGTTTCCTTTTCCAGGTCCTCCAACATGTACACAGAAGGGGAGGCCATCCTGGCTTCTGTATATCGCATGGCAGCCGGGGAATCGCCATCAATACTCCCGAAGTTCCCCTGGCCGTCCACAAGGGGATAGCGCATCGAGAACTCCTGAGCCATGCGAGCCATGGAATCGTACACCGCCATATCCCCATGGGGGTGGTACTTCCCTAACACTTCACCGACAATGCGCGCTGACTTCTTATAAGCTGATTCGGGGTCCAAACCCATATCATGCATGGCATACAGAATCCGGCGATGAACGGGTTTCAAACCATCCCGAGCATCCGGCAGCGCTCGGGATACGATCACACTCATGGCGTAATCGAGATAGGATTGCTGCATTTCATCATCAATGTCAATCTCACGAACCAAACCAACTTCCATATCTACCTCCATGGGGAACAGAACACGGAATACGCTTTTGGTGATCTTGCCCCGCATTTCGTATTCCGCATATTTCCTGGAAAGTATATCTAAAGAGGATCACAATCGCTGAGCATTATAACATGATTCCCACTGCGCAAAGAACCCGCCATCGGAGAATTGGCAAGAAGACCGGAAACACAAAACCCCAGCAAAACATCTGCTGGGGTTCGATGGCTACAATCTGCTCCGGGTTATTCAGCGACGGGTTTTTCCACTTCTATTTCCTCTTCCGCTTCCACTTCCTGCCCATCGTCTCCTAATTCCGGCTGCAGGCCCGGTTCCGGTGCAACAGCGGGGCGCTCCTCTTCTTCCTCCTCAACATCCTCCTCTGGAGCGAAGGGACCCTGGTCAAACGCTGTACCCGCTGGGATCAGCTTTCCGATGATCACATTCTCTTTCAAACCGTACAGAGGATCTTCGGCCCGCTCCACCGCGGCCCGGGTCAGGATCTTGATCGTGTGCTGGAAGGAGGCCGCTGAGAGGAAGGAATCCGTGTTCAGGGCAGCTTTGGTAATCCCCAGCAGCACATCCTTGAATTTCGCAGGCTGCTTGCCTTCCCGCAACAGCTCTTCGTTCGTGCTCATCACTTCAACGCGGTTCACCAAATCGCGCGGTAAGTACTCCGAGTCTCCCGACTCGGTGATCTCCACCCGCGACATCATCTTGGCGATCACAATCTCAAAGTGTTTATCATGGATGTTCTGTCCTTGGGAGCGGTACACTTTCTGAACCTCGGAAAGGATGTAATTCTGACATTCTTTCCGACCGCTGATGCGCAGGATGTCATGCGTGTTCAACGACCCCTCGGTCAACGGTTGGGCGGGCTCGACATGGTCCCCATCATCCACAGCCAGACGAGCGTTGCTGGGGATCTCGTAGACTTTCTCTTCGTGGATTTCATAGGAGACAATCACGTTCCCGTCTTCAAAGCGGACTCGCCCGCCGTTCTCCGCTGTCAGTTCCTCGTCCTTCTTTTTCGCAGCAATCAGGTCCCCTTCTTCAACCTCATCTTCCTCTTTGACCTTGATTTTCCACCCATCGGGGATCTCATAGGTATCACCGACCATCTCGCTGTGTGTGACACGCACCACACGCATATCGCTGTAGCGGTCCGAACTTTCAACGTTCACGGTGCCAGCGATCTCGGTCAGAACAGCCTCTCCTTTGGGGGATTTGCGGGCTTCGAATAACTCCTCAACACGGGGCAAACCCGTTGTGATGTCACTCACTGCGGCAACACCGCCGGTATGGAACGTGCGCAGCGTCAATTGCGTTCCGGGTTCACCGATGGATTGGGCAGCGACGATCCCCACCGCGGCTCCCTTCTGCACCGGTTCACCTCGCCCAAGGTCCAAGCCGTAACACTTCGCACACACGCCATGCTCTAACTTGCAGGTCAGTGGAGAATAGACCTTCACCTGGGAGACATTTGCCCGTCCGATCCTCCGGGCGCGTTCCCTGGTCACCAGGGTTCCTTTCTCTACCAAGATCTCCCCGGTCTCTTCATCCACCACATGTTCTGCGACAACACGGCTGAAAACTCTGTCTTTCAGGGTTTGACCGGCAGCATCCATCTCCCCTTCAATGACGATATGATCTTCCGTCCCGCAGTCATCGGCATTGATGATAATGTCCTGGGATACATCCACCAGACGTCGGGTCAGGTACCCGGCGTCCGCCGTTCTTAAAGCGGTGTCGGCAAGACCCTTCCGGGCTCCGTGGCTGGAGATGAAGTATTCAAGGGCCGTCAACCCTTCCCGGAAGCTGGAACGAATGGGAAGGGGGATGATCTGTCCTGAAGGATCCGCCATCAATCCGCGCATCCCCGCCAGCTGGGAAACCGGTCCAAAGCCGCCTTTCGTCGCCCCGGAAACGGCCATCACCGACATGTCTCCATAGGGATCCATGTTCTCTTCCACCGCCTTTCCGACTTTGGAGGTCGTCTTTTGCCAGATGTCGACCACCCGCTCGTCTTTCTCCTGTTCCGTGAGCAGGCCCCGGCGGAAACTGCGTTCCACTTCCCGCACATCGTCCAAAGCCTTTTGAATGATCTCTTCTTTTTCCGGAGGGATCATGAGGTCGGTCACGGCGATGGAATAACCGGACCGCGTGGCGTACTTGAAGCCCAAATCCTTGATGCGGTCTGCCACTTTAGTGGTCGTCTGATTATCACAAAATTCATAAATTTCGGTGATCAAGTCCTTGACATCACCTTTGTCCAAGGCCCAGTTCACATACTGGACTTCGGGAGGAAGGGCGTGATTCAGGATCGCCCGTCCCACGGTGGTCTCCACCATCCTCTCTTCGGGCGCATCCATGCGCTCATGGTCCTCGTCATACCAGGTTTTGGTCAGCAACTTGATCTTGGTGGGGACCTTGATCTGGCCGAGGCTGTATGCTGTATCCACTTCATCCAAGGTTGCAAAGACCCGCCCGTCTCCGCGGTACGCCCGTTCATCATATCGGGTCAGGTAATACAAACCCATCACCATGTCTTTGGAGGGCGCGATAATGGGCTCCCCGTTGGCGGGTTTCAAGAGGTTCTTCGTGGAGAGCATCAACTCTCTCGCTTCACTGACGGCTTTCTGGGATAGCGGGACATGGACTGCCATCTGGTCACCGTCGAAGTCGGCGTTGAAAGCCGGGCAAACCAGGGGGTGGAGTTGAATGGCGCTGCCCTCGATCAAACGGGGCTCAAAGGCTTGAATGCCCAGACGATGCAAGGTGGGCGCGCGGTTCAGGAGCACCGGTCGATCCCGAATGGCTTCATCCAGGGCCTCCCAGACCTCAGGGCGGTTACGTTCAATCAAGCGCTTGGCGCCTTTGACATTCGTCGCATATCCTTTCTTTTCCAGAATGGAAATCACGAAAGGACGGTAAAGTTCCAGAGCCATCTTTTTCGGCAAACCGCATTGGTGCATCTCCAGCTTGGGGCCTGAGACGATCACGGAGCGGCCCGAATAATCCACCCGTTTCCCCAACAGGTTGCGGCGGAAACGGCCCTTCTTGCCTTTCAGCATATCGCTGAGGGACTTCAATTCCCGTCGCCCCCGCCGCGAGAGGGCTTTCCCGCGCTGGGAGTTGTCGATCAGGGAATCCACCGCTTCCTGGAGCATGCGCTTCTCGTTCCGGACGATCACGTCCGGCGCGCCCAACTCCAACAGCCGTTTTAATCGGTTGTTGCGGTTAATGACCCTGCGGTAGAGATCGTTCAGATCCGAGGTCGCAAACCGACCCCCGTCCAATTGAACCATGGGCCGTAAATCCGGCGGGATCACCGGCAGGACAGTGAGGATCATCCACTCCGGCTTATTCTCCGTATGCCGGAAGGCATCCACCACTTTCAAGCGTTTGGTGGCCTTCTTCCGCTTCTGTTTGCTTCCCGTGGTGCGGATCTCGTGCCACAGCTCTTCGGAAAGCGTATCCAGGTCCAGGCGTTTCAGGATATCGTAAAACGCTTCCGCGCCCATGTCCGCCTGGAAAATTTGTCCCCACCGGTTGCGGAGCTCGCGGTATTCGGCCTCACCTAAAAAGGTCAGGGGCTGCAGATCAATCAGCTCATCCCTCAGGTTGTGATATTCCTGCTGGGACGCCTCTAAGGCGGCATCCCTCTGTTCCTTTAACTCGTTAATCGCCTGCGTGGTTTCAGCCCGAACGCGGGCGATATCCAGCTTGATGTGCTCTAACTCGCTGTCTTTTTCTTCCTGAAGGCTCTCTTCGATCTCACTTAGGCGTTCTTTGACCACTTCTTGAATATTGGAAATGTGAGATGTGCTGATCTCCTCCCCTTTCTCCACAATCACTTCCTTGGTATCGGGGAAGACAAGGTCGTCCTTCGCCACCTCTCCCACCTGATCTCGAAGGGTCTGTTCTAAACGTTGGCCCTGTTTGATGACCGGCTCAAGCCGCGAGGCTGTTTCCTCATCATAACGATCTTTGACTTCTTCGCGGGATTGCTCAAGTTCAGCGAGTTTCTCCTCTCTTTCCATCTCCAGGAGTTCAATTTTTTCGGTGAACTCTACCCCCACATCACCCTCATCGGCCGTATATTTTTCTTCCAACTGGCCAAGCGCTTTCTGCCTGCCCTCTTCATCCACATAGGTCACGATGTATTGCGCGAAATAGAGCACTCGATCCAGGTCCCGGCGGGACATATCCAACAAACGACCCAATATAGAAGGGATTCTACGGGAGAACCACAAGTGAGCCACCGGGGCAGCCAAGTCGATATGCCCCATTCTCTCCCGACGCACAGAAGAACGGGTGACTTCTACACCGCACTTATCACAGACAATCCCTTTATAACGAATGTTCTTGTATTTCCCACAGTAACATTGATAATCCCGTGTGGGACCAAAAATCGCCTCACAAAACAAACCATCCTTCTCCGGCCGCAATCTCCGATAGTTGATGGTCTCCGGCTCCAATACCTCCCCATAAGACCAACTGAGAATATCTTCAGGTGACGCCAACCCAATCCGAAGCTTTTTCAACCCCTTGGTTTTCACTTGACAGCCTCCTAGAGTGTATTAGTAATACAATCCCTTCCCTCTACCGAGGTGCAATATCCGCATCTGGTATCCCTGACGACATCGTTCTTATTTCGCACTCTGGTAACGATTCTGGGCTGATCAACAATAGAGGACCTGACCTCGCTAACGCGGAAAATAACGATATGGAATAAGTGTTAGCAAAACGTTGGTCAATACTTGTAAAAAATGAGCTATGCCACCGGGTGATATGCATCGCACCACATAGAACATTTGATCTAACCGAGGAACGCAAAAAAGCCACCGCATGAGAGCATTCTCTCAAGCGCTTGCCATCCAGGGGAGAAGCGATGAATTTGCATGCAACTTATAATTATATTGCTAGAAAAGCACACAGTCAAGAGGTTTTGTCATTTTTGACCCCCAATCGTCCCCTCCAGTCGTGTTTTCCGATCCACCCTCATTCTAACCGAAGTTGACCGTTATGGGAAGCGCACAGGGTCAAAAGGAGGAGGAAAATCACACTTTGTCAGCGGCGCTTCCTTCCTTTCTCGCCTTTTCATGTTGGATGGGCAAAGAGAGATAAAAAGTGCTCCCTTTTCCCAGCTCGCTTTCCACCCAGACACGGCCTCCATGTCTTTCCGCGATCGATTTCACAATCGCCAAACCCAGACCTGTCCCCCGGTTTTCTTCCTTCTCCCGGCTCTCCACCTTATAAAACTTCTCAAAAAGATGCTGTTGATCCACCGGCGAAATGCCGATGCCCGTATCTTCGATCTCAAAGAGAATATGATCCCCTTCCGCTTTGTACCGGACCCAAATCTCCCCTCCTTGCGAGGTGAATTTGATCGCATTATCCAACAGGTTCCGCAGCGCTTGCTGGAGTAGGGCTTTGTCCGCTGAGATGAAGGGCAGATTTTGATCCCCTGCCAAGACATGCACTTCGATGTCCTTCTGTTTCGCCTGCAGCTCAAGGTTATCCGTCACCTCAGCGATGATATCGGGAGCGGAGATCATATCCAACTTCAGGCCCACTTCAGCTTCGATGCGACCCAGATCGAGCAAATTCTGCACCAGGTGAGACATGCTCTCCACACCCCGGACGATTTTATTGACGTAATTCTGCTGTTCCTCGTTGAGCTCCCCTACCATTTCCAGCATGGTTGCGTAGCCCCGCATCAGTGTCAAAGGGGACCGCAAATCATGACTGACCGTAGAGACGAAATCGGATTTCAACTCGTCCACCTCTTTCAGCTGGGTGATATCCCTCAGCACGCAAACCCTGCCGATCTGCCTCTCTTCCGCCACCACAGGGGAAGCGGTCGCCAGGAATATCCGCCCATCCTCAAGCTCAATCTCCTTGCTGGACCTCTCATCCGGTGAGGACCGCAGCAGGTTAATCAGGGAACCTTTATCGGTGATATCCTCGATCGGCTCTCCAACGCCTTCCCCCTCATCCACGACAATGATCCCTTTGGCCGCTGGATTGGCGAGCAGCAAGCGGTCACGGTGATCGGTGACCAGGATGGGATCGGGTGTGGAGGCCAAGATGGCTGCCAGCCGCTGTCGACCGATTTCCGCCTTCATGAACAACTGCGAGTTGGAAGCTGCCAACGCCGCCTGTCCTGCCAGCGTGACCACAAAGCGCACCTCACTGTCCGGGAAAGTGTGCGGTTCCTCAAACGCCAACCATAGAGATCCGTAATATTTCTGTTCGTGCCGCAATGCCACGGCTAACACGGCTCCAGGGATGTAATCGTTCTTCCCAAATTCGAGCAGAGGCATGCGGGTTGGGTTGGATAATTTTTGAGGGGACCGCTCTCGAGCGATCTCCAGGATCTGGGGATCGAGAAATGAATATTTTTCAGTCTCCGGTCCAATGCCGATGTTTGTAAATTCAGATTGATCCCGAACCTCTTCAGGCATGATGCTTGGATCCAGGACGATTCTGGCCGAACTGGCGCCCGTATCCAAGGCGGATTTTAATATCGTCTTCACCGCCTCAGTGATCTCCAACGAGGAAGCCACCCCGCGGCTGACACTTAACAGGCGTCCCAGCTCCTGCATCCGAGCCTTGAGGCCTTTGCGCATCTCTTCAAAAGCCTCCCTCATCCTCCCCACCTCATCCACCCGTTGGTCCACCTCCAGGGCATGGTCGAGATCCCCTTTCGAAATCCGGTCCGCTTCTTCCGTCAAAACATGGAGGGAGTCCGCCACCGAACTCAAACCGACATACATCGTCCCGGTAGCAAATAAGGCGATCAATAACACCATGCCGGAAAGGGGAGCAGCCAGGTCCAAAGCCATCTGTTGGGCGCGGACGGCGGGGACGGTGAGCATCACAACCCAGGGGCGACCGACCGCGGATTTGACATACACCAACTGTCGGGTGCCGTCCGCTTTGGTGCTCTCGTAAAAACGATCCCCCAGACCGCTGTCGTAATCCAGGACCGTCCCCCCCAGCTGGTCCGGATCCGATGAATATAAAACCCGACCTTGTTCGTCGAGTAAATATCCCACGCCGTTGAAATTGCTCACCCCGCTGAGATCACTGATGATGGGTTGGGTGAAGGGATTGGTTGACAAATGCGCCTGCCCTACCAGAGCAGCCACCGCCTTCCCTTCCTCATTCTCAATGGCCCCTACAAAGGTGATGATGGTCGATTCCCCCTCGCTGGCGGGCGGAGATACATGGACTTGAATGGGGACACCACTATAGGCGGAGGTGATGCCCTGCTGGATTTTCGGAGAGAGCATGGTATCGGACGCTTCTCGGTCGGGATAGGAAGCGATTTGATCGCCAAGTTCATCAAACACCAGCAGTTGAGAAAAGAAAGGAATGGAGCGAAAACTCCGCTTCAAAACCTGGTCCGTCTTTTCAGGCGAATCCAAATACCCCGCTAAATCGTCCGTATACTGGGCGATTAGACTCTGCCCCGTGTTGAAAAAAAACGGGATTTCGTTGGTCGTCGTCCGCGCGATCCCGGCCATCTGCTCCTTGAGCATCTTTTCCGCGGATTTCCCGGCCACAAACCAATTCACAGCCATTAACATTACGATCAGGACCAGGCCCAACCACACCAAATAGTTAAGAAAACGGACTTTCAGACTGCTTTCCGCGGGGGAGGGCTGCAACGTATGAGGAACACCATCCGCCTCTGGAAACGCCAACAAGGCAAATTCAGCAATCAGCCCGGCGGTTAACAAACTCCCCCCCATGGCGGCCACGGCCGTCCGGGCGTTTGATATGGCGTAATCCAGGCTTTCAGCAGGTGTTCCGGGCGACCAGAAGAAGGAATCGGTGATGAAAAGCAAATAATAGAGGAGCATCAACAACAGCGAAGCGAGAAAGGGGCGCCTGAGGACGCTAAAAATAAATGTCCGGTACCGCTGGCGGATGAAGAAAGAGAGGAGCAGCCCGATAAAAGCAAATTCCAGGATCGTAAAGGGGGAATGCGTATCCCAATAAGCCACAGAAAACCCTGTCACCGCACCTATGACCGAAGCGCAGGGAGGGCCCAACAACCAGGCTCCCATGACCATGGGGATCGCTGCCAGGAACATCAAAGCGCCGCCCATCGGCTCCAAGGACACATTGGGCAAGGGAAGCGCACCCCACTGCGGGACTCTAACCCCAAAACTCAGTGCGGCAAAAGGAGCCGCCAACAGCAAAAGGCCTAAGGTGAACCAGTGTTCCCGCTCCAATCTCCTTTGATACTCCCTCCAATGCCAGTTCAACGCCAGGACACACATAAAAAAAGCCAGCAAGGCAGATATTCCTAACCAATCAGCTGGCCAGATAAGATAGGCTTGGTTTTGAACGAGGGAGACTATGAATGGCATCTTTTCATTGATGAAACGCGCATGAAGGATCAAAATCCAATTCCGATTATAGCATGTTTGGCTTCGGAAACGATCCTTTCCCATTTGATCGCCGAGGGGTAAAGCCTTATGGTTTCCCCCTGTTAATCCGCCTGATTCTCGATGCCGGTGAGAAACCGCTGGTAGTCTTCATAATAACCGCGGTAATCTGGCGGGAGGAGTTTCGCGATGTGAGCCATGATGATATCCGTGTTTTTTTGTCGATGCGCCCGCCGCTCCTCACCCTTGCCTTGAATGGGGGGCAAACGAATGGGTTCCCCCACACGCATCTCCAAAGCGGGCTGTTTCAAGGTGAGGGCTTTTTGTAAATAATCATCCGTGGTCCCGACGATACCGACGGGGACCACGGGTACGCGCGCTTTCTCGACAATGTAAGCGATGCCCGGCTTTCCCCGCACCAAACCCGGCTCGTGCGTCCGCCCCCCTTCCGGGGCGATCATCAAAGGTTTCTTTGATCGGAGGACCTTCATGGTTTCCTGGAAAACTCGCCGGTCAAATTGGCGCCTCTTGACTTTGATCCCGTGATAAAGCCGGGCGATCAGGGACTGTCCGGGCCGCCGCCACACGTCGGCCGCACCGATAATTTCCATGGGGGTGGGCCAGAAAGCCGCCATAAAGGGCACCTCAAAGAGGGAGATGTGATTGATGGCGATCACATACGCCCCTTTCTCGGGGATGTGCTCAAACCCCTTTAGCCTCACGCTGCCCAGCAATCGGAACGCGAAACGAAAGCTGGGTCGCATGATCCGGCGAGCGATCTGGTTGAACAACGGTATCTGGTATGTGTCAGCCATTATCCCTCTTTTCCTATCTCACGGGCAATCGACTCGATTTCCTGGACGACCTCTTCTATGGTCATCTGGTCGGAATCAATCAAGATCGCATCCTCCGCCGCCTGCAGGGGAGCGACCTCCCGGGTGGAGTCAATTTCGTCTCGTTTTTTCATCCCTTTCAGGATGGGCTGGAACTCAACATCCTCCCCCCGCTCCAGGCGCTGTTGATATCGACGGCGAGCCCTTTCTTGGACAGACGCAATTAAGAAGATCTTTAAATCCGCCTCCGGGAGGACTACGGTGCCGATATCGCGACCGACCATGATCACTTCACCCCGCATACCAATCCGGCGCTGCTGGGCGGTGAGCGCTTTTCTCACCCCCGGATAAGCGGCGACCACGGAGACGTTCTGATCCACCTCAGGGCGGCGAATGGCCCAGGTGACATCCACCCCATCCGCTAAGACATCGTAATCCCGGCCGTCCTCAACCGAGGGGGATTGGACATCGATATCCACCGTCTCCGCCAGATATGTCACCCGGGATTCCTCCTCCACGGGGATACCCCGCTCCAACGCCACCCAGGTAATCGCCCGGTACATGACCCCGGTATCAAAATATAAATAACCCCATCGCTCAGCAAGAATATGTCCAATGGTAGATTTTCCTGAAGCTGCGGGACCATCGATGGCTACAATGTCCGGGAAATCCATACCCTCTCCTTATCACCAACAATGCCGCTTGACATCCATCCTACTCAGAACCAGCGGTCTGAGGACGTCCATCATCCAATAGTTCCGCTCCCGGATAGACATCCCGCCTGATCCAAACCAGGATATATTCCTTCTCGAGTTCCCCCTCGCGGAATGCAAGCCACTTTTTCCAATCTCCAGGCAAGGCTCCCGCCCAACCCGATGTGGTACGGTACACAAAATCCTGACCCAGGTAACTTTGAGAAAGGGAGGATGTATCCACTTCTTGATCGGTTATCAGCACAGGAGGACGATCCCCCTCATCTATGTATGTTTCATATCTGACTTGGGGAAAGTTTCTGAGGGCCCACTGTAGAGAAGTGGAAAGATCATCGTCCACCACGATCTCGATGCTGTCCTCTCGGCCGGTGTGATACACACTCACTTCTTCCAATGTGTCGATGATTAACCTGAGCTGACCGCTCCCCGGATCGGAAAGCCACAAGGTGCGGGGATCGCCCGGGCGCAGGTAGGCGGCAGAGACCGTGCCCGATAACATATACAGGCCTAAGGCGATGGAAAGTCCGATCACCAAGCCCTGTTTACCCACTTCCCATGACCATTCGGCTGTGACCAGAGAGACAGAAAGCAAACCTAAAATCAGGGCGGCTGCGACCATGATCCACTGCAATAAAGCCCCCCTCCCTTCCCCGCCCCGGATGGCCAGACCCAAAAAGCTCAACCACATCAGGGACATCAAGATCAGGATTAACAAAGCCAAGGTCCACACCACGGATTTTAACTTCAGAGGACGGAATACCGGACGCAAAGCGAGACCTGTCAAACCCCACAAAGGGGCCAGGACCCATATCAAATCCCACGTATGTCGACTGGGATAGACCAAGATCAGGAATAATGCCACAACAAACCAAAAACTCAAAAAATGAGCCAGCGGATTCTTTCTTTTGAAGCCTTGGATCATTCCCCATATCCCAAAAAGGATCGGCAGGGGTTGGTAGGCGAAAAAAGTGACCAAAATACGACCAGCGGATACAGCGGAAAGCCCCCCCCAACCACGAAGAAAGGCAGGGATCGCCCCGGCCCAAGCGCTCACACCCTCCATCGTCGTGAAAAAGGAGGTGCCGAAGAAGAGGAGCACCCCTGCTATGACCAACAGCGTCCGCTGCCAGGAAAAGCCGGGCTGACCTTCCTGCAATCTCGACCCGATCTCCCGGGCTGTCTTTTGAAAGTCAAGGATCCCCAAGACATGGTTGAGGAAGAGAGTCACCCCCAAAATGACCAACCCTGTTCCCATACCGCTCCCGGAGAGGAGGAAGAACGCGGCGCAAACCCCTGCCCAAAGGGCATTCCCGGCGTACATCCATCCCGCTGTCAACATAAGGAAAACCAAAGCCGGTAGAGGACTCCCCACACTCCGGGAAGAGATCACAAAGCCCGGATCGACTGCGAAACCGACCGCCGCGACCAAAGCAGGATAGGTCCCCAGCTTGGCCCGGAAAAAATACGGGACCCAGACCAGCAAACTGCCCACCACCGCGGGCCATAAGCGGGCCAGGATATCCGTGCTCCCCAGGAGGGCAAACAAGGCGCGTGTTATGGAAAGATATCCGGTTTCGTACCCAATCCCTGATCTCTGTCCTTGCCACAATTCCCAGGCCTGATACGCCCACTGGGATTCCCACTCCCGCAAGGGAAAGGCCCCCAAAAGCACGAAACGCATCACCAAGGCTAAACCAAAAATGGCTCCAAAAAGCAATCTTTCGTTTGCGACTTCCTGTGTCTTTTTCATAAGTTTAGCTCGTTATCACTCGCGGTGAGACCACATAAAACCATTCTTGGGGGGAAAGGTAAAACTTGCCCTTAACGGCCGTAGATCGTCACCTGCCCTTGCTGGAAGACGGACTGCATATGCTCAGAGAATTTCACCTCTTGCAACCCTCCGGGACAACCGTCTAGCTCCGCGGTGTACGTAGCACGTTCCATCCCCCCCACAACGACATATCGGACATCGTATGCATTCAAAATCCTCTCCGCTTCCGTCCAATCCCTGGTGCAGTACAAGGTCATCACTTCCTGCTTGCGCGGATTGACCAATTCGCTGGTTCCACGCCACTGGATCTCATGGAAATCCCAACCCAAAATGGTGGGCAACCCGCTGTAGGTGGAGATTCTGGCGTGAGAGGAATAACTCCCTCCCACCGATTCCACGACCACACCAAGCGGCGCCTTTTTTAACCACGCCACCGCAGCCGCATCATCCGGCAAGTAATTCTTGAAATAATCAGCGCCGTCCAGGGTCTTCCCGGTGATGGGGTTGAATCCATTGGTCCTGGACCACAGCCCGAGGGCAGGGTAAACCAACGCCATGGCGAGCGAAATGGTAAACAGCACCGCGAAGACAGAACTCCAGGGAAGCCGGAGACGCTGAAAAAGGATGATGGTTCCAAAAGCAGCCGCCACACTCCACATCAACCAGGCCAGGTAATAGAACTTGAAAATGGTGTTCAGGCGGTAGCCGAACAGATCCCGCAAATACACAAATTCAGGGACCAGGACAAGCAGCATGCCCGCCACGGTCAGTAGTAGTGAGAAACGATATGCTTGATCTGCTCGGTCCGCTGGGAGGTCATTTTCCTCTTCTTCAGGTTTCGACTTCCATAAAATACCGATGGCGATGGTTCCCATCAGCAGCAAAGTGAGCCAGGCCCCCGGGGTGGTGAGGCGCCTTGACAATCCCTCGCTAACCGCAGCCCGTAAACTCGGCGCACCAATAGATGCTATGTACACCTGGATCACCGAGCCGACCCCTTCCAAAGAGGGGATGAGGGGGATCACGCCGACCAGGATCAAGGAAAAGATGAGCAAAATGAGAATGACGGCGATGGAAACTATAAAACCCGTTCGCAGGATTCGTTTTCCCCCTTGCCTGCGCCACAAGAATATCAAAAAAGCGAACAAAGGGACGAAGAGGGGTCCAAACATGACCCATAACTGCGATCCAGGGGTGACGTAAAGCAGGTTGGGAATCAACCCCCCTGCCTGAGAGTCAAAGCCGATGAAAAAGGGAAGGTAGAATGCAAATCCTGTCACGCCCACAGCGATCCCGAAGGAGAGAAAATCTTTGAGGATCAATCCCGGGTGCCAACCTTCCCTCTGCAGCACATCCCGGAGTGCGTAGGCAGCCGCCACCAAAGCCACATACATCGGGAAATCCCAGATGTTGAGAAAACTCATCCCCCCTGCGGCGAGGGTGACGACCAGAAATGTCCCCAAAGACAACTGGATGGGAAACAAACCCAACCATCGAAAGTGCTTCTCTTCCCTTCTGATGAACACTGCCAAGGCCAGGCCCATAATCAAAAACCCAAACGGCATCGCCAGGACATGGGGGTGAAGATCGCCTAATAAATAGGAGAAAAATGGAAACTCGCTGATGACTTCTTTGCCGTTGCCGCGAAAATCGATATCCTGAATAACGCGAGAGGCCCGCCACCACCACCAATGCCCGAAGGATTGACCCGTTGGCGGGTCCACCAAATCCAAGATATCCAACCAGCGCCAAAAGCCTGATGTCCATTGACCGGACGCATCCTGACGCCAGAAGACGCCCCGAGCGTGAAGGAAGTGCAGGAACCCTTCCCAGTTGCTGACGATCACCGTGAAAAAAGGACCGAGCAGAGCTGATACAGCTGAAAATCTCCCCCCTTTCGGATTTGCCATTTTGAGCAGATTGTAGACGATCCCATACGAACCCAGGACTGATAATCCGAAAATGAGTGAAACCCCCAAATTGAAGGCCACACCACCTGCAGTCGCAGTGATTTTCGCCAACATAGCGACCAGCACATACCCAAAATAGTAATAAGAGATCGCGTATCCCGCCAACCAGGGATCATGGGGAGGGAAGGTGTCGGAGCGGGAGATAGCGTTGATAAAAGCTAATTCCATGGGTTTCTCAGTGCCCATAATGTCCGGGTTCAAGGACCGGATGTAAGCCCAGAGACCAAAAGCAAACAGGAACAACAATTCACTGATGATGATCAACCCGCGATGACCCTTCACCCAGCGGGTGATTTCTCCCCATCCGCGGTGGGCAGCAGCGTAGACACTCACCCCTACCAAGACGAGGATGGCAAACAGTATGCCCCCCACAGAGTTATCCGTGATCCCTAAAACCCCACATAACCAAAAGATATAACCCACGAATAGGAGACCAGCGGTACGGGAAAAGACATACCCTTTATCGGGAAGGTTAGGCAGAAGAGAAAAGAGGATCGGAAAAGCCACCCATCCCAGAATCGTCACCACCAGATACCAAAGAATGAAATGGAACATATTTCACCTTGGAATAGTTTAATATGGAATGATCACTTCATAAATGATCGTTTCTTCCGTTTCGAACACAGGCTGCCACAAAACGCCTTCCGCCGCAGGGAATTTTTCCAAACCCGATGGGGCATACTTCGCTCGCTCCAGCTGACCGAGGACGATATAGCTGACATCATACGTCTGCAAGAAATCCCGCGCCTCTCCTAAATCTGTGGTTTCATAAAAACCATTGACCACGTTGACCCGCTCCCAGACCCACTCGTGCGGCGTTATATTTCTCTGCTGCCGCTGGTGCCAGCTCCATCCCACAACCCCAGGCAGCCCGGTGTAAATGGTATACCTCGTACCCCAATGATATTCTACCTGATTGGCTTCCACAATCACCGGCGAACCCTGGATATTTTCCTGCATCCACCGAATCGCCCGGTAATCCTGGGACAGATCCATCCGAACGCCCACATCGTAATATTCAGCATAGGCCATGAACGTCATCCCATCCAGGGTGTGGGGAGCTTGAGCCGTCATCCGGTCTTTGATCTTCGCCAACCCACCCAGTATGGGATAAAAAGCTGCCGCAATGACAAGGACCGCAAATCCTACATGCCACAGATTCCTGACAAGATCCGACCAGCGTTGGCGCTGCCTCCAAATCCAACCCAAACAGGCTGCCGCACTGACCGCCATCAACACCCAGGCCTGTAAATAGAACTTGAACACCGTGTTCATGCGCCCGATATCCCCCTCCAGGTTGACGACCTCCACCATCAACGTCAAGGCCAGCGCCGTGCCGATCAAGAACGTGACCATGCGTTTGGCCATCGAGAAATGAGGGTTGAACAGCAACACCAGGGCCCACACCATCAGGGGCAGGACAAACCAGATGATATGCACACCGGTGCCGAGGATCTTAAACTCACCAATCGATATACCTTCCTCCAAAGGTACGCCAAAACTGACCATGATCACCACGATAAACAAGGCAAAAGCCAGGATCAGATCCCGCCATTTCTCCAGTTTTCTCAACGCCGAGACCGGCGTAATTGCCATCCAATGGACGCTCTCATAGATCATCCAGGAGAGGATGAGGAACAAGAACAAACCCCAATGTGTAAGATAATCGCTGAGGGGTGTTTTCGAGCCCACATAAGGCCGGATGCTGGTGTAACCCTGCCCATACCACCTGGCGTAGGGTTGGAAAAGAAGGAGGGCAAAACCTGCATAAAGCGCGATATGCCCCAAGGTGATGCCAAGCCGCTTGGGGAAATCCTCTGAGCTATCACGCCACCATGAGGTGATAATGGCCACGACACCCAGGGCCAGATAAGGATAAAAGTCCCAGGTGTTGGTCGGCTTTAACACCCCTACCGCCAGCCCGCCAAATACCGCCGTAAAAACGATCTTTCCCCAAGGTGCCCTTTTGTTATCTTTTCCATAGCGATTGAATACGGTCGATATGGCCCAAGCCAGCGCTAAAAGGGTTAACGGCAAAGCGATGAAATGGGCATGTAAATCCCCATAGATGAAGGTGAAAGAAGGAAACTCGGTGATCGGCCCCCCGTGTTCCCCCGCGATCACCCGGCTGGGGTTCCAATACCATTCATCCAGACGAAAAGGAAAGGAGGCCGTCTTTAAGAATTGGACCAACCCCAGGGCTGCCCATTTCAATTTGGTAAACCAGGCTGCGGTTTTCAGATCAACGCCCCCGGCTGCAAGGTGCTGGAACCCTCTGTACATCATCCGCATCGTGCCCAGATTGCCCAAAATGACCACCCCCAATAAACCAGCCACCCCTGTTCGATAGGCTCCCTTCTCATCACCTTCAAGTTCGTTCTTGGTTTTTTTGAAAAGGTTCCAGGACAGGGAAAACCCTCCCAACGCCAGCATGGCCAAGAGTGTGGGGAGGATCAAGTTGTAGGCGAAGGAAGGAACGATGCCCAAAAGCTTGACCAGAACGCCCACAAAGACGAAACCGTAATAGTAATAATTGATGTACCCACCTGCAAACCACGGGTCATAGGGTGGAAAAGAGGTGCTCTTCAGTACCGCATTGAAGTAGGAGAAATCCATCGGCTTCTCCCCTCCTTTCCAAGGATGCCACAAATCAGGGTTGCCATAGCGGACGAGGATGCCGAGTAAAAAGACCGCCAGCGCGATCCCTTCCACGATCAAGAAATACTTTTTTCTCTTGCGCCATTCCTCCTTCAAGTCCTCCCACTGAGATCTGGCAAATAGCCCCCCGGCAAGGGCCAAGATGAGGAGGACGACCCCGATGGTCAGGCGAGAAAAGGGAACCCGGAAGGAACCCGCCAACCAGGCCCCATAAGAGAGAAGGAGCATGCCTGCCGTCCGAGCGAATGGGTACCCGCGGTCGGAAAGCCCTGAAAAGACAACCCGCAGGATTGGATAGGTGATCAGCCCCAAAAAAGAAACGCTCAAGTACCACACCAAGAGCCCTACGACCTGGGAACGGTTGACCAGGGCATCGACGTCGAACAAGCGGTCCCATGTCCCCCCCTGACGCTGCTCTTCCAGCCGGCCCGGAGGCAGCATCAGGTTTCCAGGGGAATCATCCGCTTCTTTTGGCGTGAGGTGGACGACTTTGCTGAGATCCACCGAACCCAAGACTTGTTCCACATGGGAAGGATCGTAGGCACCCGTTTTCCGGAACACAAACACTTTGGGGTGATCGTAAACAGTGAACGCCTCTTCGGCGGGTTGATCATTAATGGTGATGGGCCCCAATCTCGGGTTTGACTGGAAGACTTTAACCAACTCAAAACCTAAATTGCCCTCATACTGTCCCGGCTTCGCGGTGTTGTAACAACCCTCCAAGCTCATTTCCGGCGGGCAGCCGAGGAGTTCGCGGTAGTATTTTGTGCTCAGCGGATACCGTTCGGGCAGGCGTGGGATGGAGGCCCACTGCCGGCTGGAGGAGATGATGAGATACTCGGCGGCGTCCAATGTGGAAAGGAAGCGCTCCAATTTCTCCCGATTATCGTCCCAGTACATTTCGAAATTAAGGCCACCCGGGTAAATCCCCCCGAAGGGATCATAGCCCTCCATGCGCAAGGGCAAACCGTCATCCCAGGAACTCTCATTGGCGATCCGGCTCCCCTCCAAAGAGAACGCGCTCTGGGGCGTGCCCGCAGAGATGGTCAACTGGTAGGTCTTCCCCATTTCAAGGGCCAGGGGCTCCTGAAGTTGGAAAGTGACACGCGCTTCACCCTCCTGGTACTCCAGGTCCTGTTTAAAGGACCGGTGCTCACCATTTTGCGAAGCGGCCAACTCCAGCGCCAGCAGATGATTTTCCGGGTCTTCGTTTTCAAGCAAGACATGGGGGAGGAGGATCTCCGTCAACTCCCCGTCAAAACGGGGTTCAAAGGACACCTGCCAGGGATCGGACGCCTGGATCACCCTGTCATAAGGCACATATTGGAGTTGTTTTTCCGTACCCTCTTCTGTGTGGATGGTGAAAGTGACCGCCCCGGGGATGTTCTGGAAGATCCAGCGCGTCGCCTCAATCCGGGTGTGGGGCCGTGTGTAAATCCTGGTGAAAGCGAAAGCCCATCCCAGGCTGGAGAGGAGGACCAGTCCGGCCATGGCAAAGACCAGGGCCCGGGCAACCTTTTTCTTCATATGGATCGAGAGGGAAGGCAGCCGCCAACCCTCTCGGGCGCTGTCCCACAGGGTGACCACCAACCAGCCGGCAATGACAGCCAAAAGAGGATAAATGGGCAGCTGATAGCGCATCATGCTGTTCCACTGCAGGGACTGCCACACAAAATAAAGCCCTGTCCAGCCCCAGAGGACGAGGTGTGGGGACCACGATTTATTCTTGAACATCCGCCAACCCATCACGCCAAACCCGGTCCAGGCCAGCAAACCAAGCGGCAGCCCTAATCCCCACAGGACCATATTCTTCAGCGCAAACCATAACGGCCTTCGCGCCCACTGCAGCGCCGGTGGGAAATCGACATCCCCTCCCGTTTGAGCTCGCAACGTCTTTAAGTTGCTGACCCACTGGGGGTTTGGTTTCAACCCCAAAAAACCCGGACCGCTAAAGGCGTAAGGTTGGAATACCCGGAAGGTGAGGAGGCTGACAATGGCAGCCAGGAGGACATACACGGCGAGCTTGAGTCTTTGTCCCTCTTCCTCCTCAGAAGGTGTTTTCCGCCAGTACAGCCAAGCAGCAGCCGGCAGCGTCACCGCCACCGGTACGGCACTGATCTTGGAAGCACTCGCCATACCTAAGGCCAAACCAAAGAGCAGGAAGGAAGAGACCTTGACCTGGCCTTGCTCAGCTTTCACCACTTCGGCAGCAAAATAAAAACTAAGCACGGTGAAAAACGTGGCAAATGTGTCCACCGTAAAAAAATGGGCATGCTGGATTTGAAGGACGGCAAAGGCGGAGAAGGCAGCGCCCAACAGGCCGACCCGGCGGTCAAACAACTGAGAACCAATCATGAAGACGAGGAATACGGTCAACAAATCGACCGTGGCGGATAGAGCCCGGCCTACAAGATGGACACCCCCATATCCGGTTTTACCCACAAGCTCCGCTGCATAGCGGACCATGAAAAGGGGCAGGGTACCGTAAACATAAAACCCATGCCCCCGATTGTTGGGATTGAGGGAGGATTCCGCTGTGTTGAAGTATGCAGAGAGGTTGCTCACAGGGGAGATGCTGGATTCCACCATGGTCAGGAAGCGCTCATCCGGGTGCAGGTGTTGATCCAGATCCCAATCTATCCCCACAAACCGAAAATATCCCGCCCCACCAAGGATAAGTAGTAGAGCTGCCCAGATCATCAAGCGGGAGAGATGGTTCTCGTTTCGTTCAGGCATAGCGTTTCACCCTGACCATTACCGGTCTGACCCTTCGGGAATCACATAATACATCAAAAAATCTCGTCCCTCCACTTCAGAATCAAAGACCCTTTCCAACCCCCCGGGGTAATATGCTCTCAACACATCTATCGTCTCCTCATCCTCGGGTTTTACAATGTACAGCTTTGGCGCCGGGATGTCCAGGGTGGATGGGATATCCTCCCGCCACAAAGCGTAATCCTTGAGCGGTTCTCCCGCTCGAATGCCCACCAAACGGGTATCCACCCAGTGAGGAAAAGGCACCACCCAGGCATGATCCTCCTCGCCCAGCGTTTCATAAAAGCTGTCAATCACATATCCGACATCAGACGTGTTCCAAGATTTCTCCAGAAATTGTCCATAATAATCTTCAAAGACCAGTTTCTTGTTGTGGGCAGCGGATAACACCAACAAGAGGATCACCAACCCCACCGCAAACCGGCTTCCCCACACCGATGTCCAGTGCGTTTTGATGTTCATATACAGGCCATCCAGGGCTACGCCGGCGATGATAAATACAGGGATGATCGCCCCGCCTGTGCGGTTCAAACACGGATTTTCCGCCGGGAAAGCGAGTGACAAGATAGACGTCATCAAAAAAGCGGGGATCAAGGCTAACATCAAAAGATCCAACCAGTGCCGGTCCCGCACATACCGGACCATCACCATCACCACACCGAGGGTAAACAGCGCAGCGGATACAATGCCCAGGGCGGGGCGGTAAGGGATAGAATGGACCCAGGTTTCCCCATTGTTCCACTGAAACATCACCAGCGCTTTCCCGGTGTTGTTTAAAAAGACCTTCCAGGTCGGTCCGGGTAAAGGGCGTTCCAAACTCGCCATCCTGGTCCTCATCCGGTAGGTCATGATCTCATAATGAGAAAGCGTAAAACGGAAAAGGGGGAGGAAGACGATCAAGGAGATCAAGCCAATCACCAGCACGGCGGTGACAACGCGTTTGAGATCCTTTTTTGAGGTGTGATGCAGGGCATAGATGATCGCCGCAACGATCACAATCAGGGGGACAATGCGAAAGGGGCTGTAGCCGTGCAACCCTAAACCAAGGGCGATACCCGAGTAAATGAAATCATTTCTCCTTCCCTTCCTCAACCCGCGGATGAAATAATAAAACGCAGGGGCAGCGAAGAAAGGGTACAGGGTGAACCGCAGCGCCACCCGAGAAATGACATTCGGCCAATAGGCCACCCCAGCCAAAAACACGGCAAATAAACCCACCCGGCGGTTGGCGTACTCCTTGCCTAAAAGGTAGATATAGGGCAAAGTGAAAAATCCAGCCAGGATCGTGCCGATTTTCAAGCTCAAAAAAGACAATCCCGTCCCAAAGATCTTGGAAACCGCTGCGGTCAAATACATCTGAAACGCTTCCCGCCCCGTGTTGCGGGGGAAAAAGATCCTCGTATTTCCGCGGAGCACATCCGCGACATCAAGCAATTTCTCAGCATGGTCGCTGAACATCTCCGGCGGCACCTGCCTGATCAAATAAAAACGGAAGAACGCGGAAATCCCGAAGACCAGGAGGACGAGCAGGGACCAGAGAGAAAGGTGGATTCCCTGGAGGCGGAACCCCCGCCAACGGGAGGCCCATCGGTTCCACCGTCCCTCCGGGACCCACAATGCGCTGCAGATGAACAGGAACCCGATCACCCACAGCGAGACGTTGAGGGGTGTAAACTGATTCTCTGAAAAGAACACAAATGCCAACAAAGAGAAAGCGACCCCCACGAATAACGGAATCAATCGCAAGACATCTTTCTCTTCTTGCTCCTTTGAGGGGGAAACAGGGGAAAGGAACCAGCTTTTACGCTGGATAAGGACCACCAAGATCGCGGCAGCCAGGAGGTAAAGGGCGACCCCGATACCCTTGGCCCGGCGGGGGGGTTCGAGGAAAAACTGAGCGATAAGGGCCAGGAAAAGAGGCTGGAGAATGACCCAGACCCGGTTAAAGAAACCCTTCTTCTGTCTCTCCTCCCTTTCTTCCTTCGAAGGGGGTTGAGTGGGGGATGGCGGCTCCTCCTCCCCCGCGGGAGGGATCGCTATGGTCTTCTTTTTCCAGAAGGTTATGATATCGATCACATAATCGAGGACGCTGGGTTCTTCCATCACTTACCTGCGCTTTTTCTCTTCAACGCTTCCTGCAACTCTTGATAAAGGCGCTCATAGGCAGCAGCGTTAGCTTGAGGGTCAAATCGTTGAGCAATCTCTTCTGGATCCCCCTGGTATTCTTGGGGATGATCGAGCACCTTCAATATCCCATCTGCCAGTGACACCGCGTCCCCGATGGCAGCGACTTCGCCCATACCGGTCATCCGGGGCGGCTGGCGGACCCCGGGGAGATTGGACGCCACGGTCGGGGTCCCGCAGATCATGGCTTCAATCTGCACCAGGCCAAAGGTCTCCGTTGAATTGAGGCTGGGGACCACCAAGACATCCAGAAGGGGGTAAAACATCGTCATTTGCCGGGGATCTAAGACCCCTAAAAACTTCCATTGTCCTCTGGATTGATACGCTTGAATCTGAGGGTAGAGCCGGTCGAAATATTCCTCTTCCCCCATCACGTCGCGATATTGACCCGCGTAGAGCACGAGCGCATTAGGATATTGATCCAAGATCTTTGGCAGCGCCTGAAGCAATACTTCCACCCCTTTCTCCGAAGCGAACCGGGTCGCCATGCCGATCACAGGCGATTTTCCCTCCGGGTTGTGTTCCTCGGCGAAAGCAGCCACTTCCTCATCTGTGGCTTCCGGCAACTCAACGGGCGGCAGGATCACCTCCACCTTGTCTTCAAAACGCCGTAAGAATGGGGAATGGGACGCAAAATCCTCCGTATACGCCACAATGCGGTGGGCGAGCAAGCCGGCCAGGTGGTTCATGACATGCACCACCTGATTCACAAAGCGGTTGAACCAACCCTTGGGCAGCTGCAGGTCGCAGTGATAAGTCAGAATGGTCGGTTTCCTCAACAAACGCCCTCGTAATTCCACCCCGGCAGCGTCGAATTGGGGGAGGTGGAGATGGATGACATCGTTTTCCAAGACCAACTTCCAGGCCAGATATCCCAGGGTGGGCATGATCACCCCTTTACTGACCCTGAACAACACCGGAGCGCGGACGATCTTCACCCCATCCCGCATCTCTCTGCGGGGTAAATCAGGATCAAACTGGGAGGTGAGCACGGTGACTTCATGCCCTCGTTCAGCCAAAGCTTTGGCCATCCGCTCGACGTAGATCGTCAAGCCGCTGGTATGGGGGCGATAATAGGTAAGGACAGTCAATATTTTCATGATCTAAGACACATGCGAACAATATCAACGAAAACAACGGCGTTAGAACAAATCTTGATTCTGGCGCGCCCAATCAATCAAGCGCTTGATCCCTTTTTCAGGGCTGGTACGGGGTGACCATCCCAGGTCCCGTTGGGCTTTGCGAATGTCAGCGATGAACACCCGCTGGTCTCCTGGCCGCCAATCCTCCCAAGTGACGGGGATGTCTTTCCCTAACGCTTCTTCCAAGAGAGGCCCGAATTCTTTCCATATGGATAGCGTCCTCCCTGGCCCGCCGCCCATGTTGTATATTTCACCGGCGGCTTTGTCCATGTTTTCCAAAGCCAAGTCATAGGCGTCCAACAGATCCTCTACATACAAAACATCCCGGACCTGTTTACCGTCCCCATAAATCGTGATGGGCCGATCGGTCATGGCTGCGATCACAAACCAGGCTACCCACCCCTGATCTTCAATGCCAAATTGGTGGGGCCCGTAAATGCAGCTTTGGCGAAAGACGACCGTAGGCAGATTATACATGCGATGGTAGTCCCGGACATATTGATCGCCAGCCCCTTTGGAACACCCATAAGGGGAGTGGAAATCAAGGGGCTGCGTTTCCGGCACACCGTGAGGGAGATCCTTATAACGGTATTTGGTCTCCCCTTCTTCAACCTCCAATTCCTCCATTTCGCCGTAGACTTTGTTGGTCGAAGAGTAAATCACAGCCGGCTTGTGGTCCGATAAACGGGCAGCCTCCAGAACGTTTAAGGTCCCTTGCGCGTTGATCTCGAAATCCTCCCGGGGATGGGTGACCGAAGTGGTGACTGCGACCTGGGAGGCGAGGTGAACAATGACATCGACATCAGCGGCCAGTGAGGTCAATACGCTGGGATTGCGGACATCTTCGACCATCAACCGGAAACTCCCCTCCCCATAGGTCGTTTTCAGCCAATCGACGTTCCTCGGGGTCCCGCGCCGGGACAGGTTGTCATAGAGGATGACCTCCTCCCCCCGCTCCAACAACCTGGCCACATAGTTGGTTCCGATGAATCCCGCTCCCCCTGTGACCAAAAAGCGCTTACTCATACTTCACCTTCCTTCTTACTTGCTGCTGTGTAATCCCACATATTTCGCAACTTAAACCCTTCATGAACCAGGGCATATGAGCCAAAAATGGTCGTGAACCCTACATTTAACACATGGCTGACGATCGCATAGGCGAAAGCCAGGGAACGATCTACACCTAAAACCATCAGGGCAGCTACCAGGCTCGCTTCATACACGCCGATATTTCCCGGCGAAGAGGGAAGGGAGACACCCAAGGCGACCGCTCCCAATCCAAAAGCCGCCCAAAGCAATTCAGCCTGGCTGGTGAAAGCCCGTAAAAGCAAATATTGATATCCTAAAGCCAATCCCCAGGTCAGCGCCATCCACAGAAAAGCCTGTAAAAACCGGAGGGGATCGGAGAGGATTTCCAAACCAGCCAATAAAGCCCGCAAGCGGACCAAGAACCTTCTTTTCAACCCCTCCCCCAGCCATGTTCTCTCCTCAACCCAGTTCAGGACCAGGTCCTGGAAGCGAACCAACAAAAATAAAATGGATAATCCAATGATCACCAACCCTCCCAGAAGGGCTGCATATCGGGACCCTTGAGGATATTCTAAAATAAAAGGCAGCGATCCCAGGAACAAACTGACTGCGAGGATGAGGTCGAAAACGCGCTCCAAAACGATCGTGGGAAACGCTTTCCAAAAACCCATCCCCGATGGTTTCAATAGAAATGCCCTGCCGATTTCACCTATCCGGAACGGAAACAGGGTATTCAGGAAGTACCCAGCGTTGATGAACAGAAATGTTTTCCACAGGGTCACCTTTTCAGGGAGGATGGTCCTCCATCCCGCAGCGCGCGTTCCAAAAGAAACGACCATTAAAACCAGCATAGGTGGGAAATAGCGGTAATCAATTTGGCACAGGGCCTGGAGGACTTCCTCAAGGTCAATAAACCAGATCAAAGCAGCCAGGGACGCGATGCTTATCAGCACCCCAACCCCCACACGGATAGATTTCTTTCTGTTCAGCATCGCACTCATCCTCTAACCGCCACACAGTCCTGAAGGCGCCTTGCCCGATATCGCGATCCACCCTGGTTTTCAGAAAAATACGCTCTTCCCTGTGCTCCCTCCATCACCTTTTCAAAGAGCAGGGGCTTCGCAACCACTGGACATCCGGTTGCCGATCAAGGAGAAGCTTCCAGGCTGTCGATGGTTCATGAACGGAGGATAGTATAACTGATTTTCCCTATTTATCGAAGGTCAGGCACGTGATCTGAGATCCATGCGTCAAGGTCATCGACCGCCTTTTCCGGATACCTGAACCAGGCCAGATATTCCAGGTTGCCTTTGGGCCCCTGTAACGGAGAGCGAAGAAGCCCTTGGATCCCGTAGCCCATCTCTTGAGCCGCTTGAATCACTTCATTCAAAATCCGGCGGTGGATCTCCTCGTCCCTGACCACACCCTCGCCAGCTGCAGCCTCCTCTCGCTGCGCTTCAAACTGCGGTTTGACCAAAGCGATTGTCTCCCCCCCATCCGGGGGGAACCAGTTCACGCTGATGGGTAAAAGCTTCTTGAGCGAGATGAAAGAAGCATCCATGGTGACTATCCTCACCGGCTCCGGAAGCTGGTAAAGGTAACGGGCATTCGTCCGTTCCATGACCACCACTCTCTCGTCCTGACGCAGTTTCCAATCCAGAAGACCATAGCCGACATCGATTGCGAACACCTTTTTCGCCCCATGCCGGAGCAGACAGTCGGTAAAACCGCCGGTGGAAGCGCCCACATCAGCGCACACTTGTCCTGATACCTGGAGGGAAAAATGAGCCAACGCCGCGGCCAGCTTCTCACCCCCCCGCGAGACATACCGGGGGCCCTGCTCCAGGGTGATCTCCGCATCCGGCGCATAGGACATGGAGGGTTTGTGGACCAGTTGACCCTCCACGCGTACCTCCCCCGCCATCACCAATCGTTTTGCCTGGGATATATCCTCCGCCAGGCCGCGATCGACAAGCAGGGCGTCCACGCGTCTTTTCTTCGCCATGGCAATATTTTAACACGGGGGAGACCTTACATCCCCTTGCACAACCTTTTCATTTGACAGTCCTGTAAGGGAGACTCACCCCTCCCTACCACGGCCATGGAAATCGTGCTATTATTCACCTATGTTACGTGCTGTCATTCAATCCATGCGCCCCAAACAGTGGGCGAAAAGTATTTTCCTTTTTACAGCCCTGGTCTTTGACCGGAAATTATTGCACTTTGAGGCCTTTTTACGCACACTGGCCGGGGCCGTGTTATTCAGTCTCCTGGCCAGCGCAGTCTACATCATTAACGACATCGCCGATATCGAATCGGATAGAAACCACCCCGAAAAACGGCACCGGCCCATAGCCTCCGGGAAATTGCCAAAATCCCTGGCCTGGGCGATCGGCATCGGGATCATGCTGGTCGTCCTCACCTTTGCCTACTTGCTTGAGCCGGCATTTATGATCATAGGCTTGATATATCTGATCCTCAATCTCAGCTACTCCACCTGGCTCAAACATGTACCTCTCCTTGATGTGCTCATCCTGGCTTCCTTCTACGTGCTCAGGGTACAGGCCGGGGTGACCCTCATAGAAGTCAAACGCTTCTCCCCCTGGTTGTACGTGGTAACCACATTATTCGCTCTCTTTATTGGACTTGGAAAACGCCGGGCCGAATTAACCCTGCTTGCCCAACAAGCCAACCAACACCGCAGCGTCTTTGAGGGATATACCATCGATCTCTTAGACCAATTGATCACCATTGTCTCGGGCACGACCATCGTCTCTTACAGCCTTTACACATTCTCCGCGCCCAACCTCCCAGAAAATCACGCCATGATGTTGACCATCCCCTTTGTTTTGTACGGTTTATTCCGCTATCTATACCTACTGCAAATGGGAAAAGGGGGGGCGCCTGAGGAAATCGCCTTTACCGATCGACCGCTCCAAGCCTCCATTCTCTTATGGTCGGTAAGCATATTGATCATCTTCTACATCTTCTGATCCATGCCCGCATACACAGCCACCGCTCCGGGAAAAATCATCCTTGTGGGGGAACACGCCGTGGTTTACGGGCAACCCGCTCTGGCTGTCCCGGTCAGGGATGTCAGGGCGCGGGCTGTCGTCCGGGCTGACATCAAAGGAGAAGAAGGCGCCATCCGGATCTTTGCCCCCGGGATTGGCCTGCAATCCCGATACAAAGATCTCCCGGTGAATCATCCCCTGCGGGTGGCTGTCGATGGTGTGCTGCACGAGCTAGAGTTGCTCCGCACACCTGCCTGCTCCCTGCACATCCATTCCACCATTCCCATCGCCTCTGGTTTAGGATCCAGCGCAGCGGTTTCCGCGGCCGTCATCCAGGCGCTGGCAGGCTTTTTGGGTCATCCACTCTCCAAGGAACGCGTCTCATCTCTTGTTTTTGAGGTGGAAAAAATCCACCACGGCACCCCCTCCGGGATCGATAATACAGTGGTCACCTACGATAAGCCCGTCTTCTTCACCAAAGGGTTACCCATCGCCTCTGGTTTAGGATCCAGCGCAGCGGTTTCCGCGGCCGTCATCCAGGCGCTGGCAGGCTTTTTGGGTCATCCACTCTCCAAGGAACGCGTCTCATCTCTTGTTTTTGAGGTGGAAAAAATCCACCACGGCACCCCCTCCGGGATCGATAATACAGTGGTCACCTACGATAAGCCCGTCTTCTTCACCAAAGGGTTACCCATCCAGACCTTCAGCATTGGTAAACCCTTCACCTTCGTGATCGGCGACACCGGGATTCCCAGCGCCACTGCTGAAACCGTAGGGCTTGTTCGGAACGCGTATCAGGAAGACAAACAGCGTTTTGAAGACCTCTTCTCAGCGATCGGCAGCCTGGCGATCAAAGCCCGGACTGCTATCATCGCAGGAAGAAAGGCGGATTTGGGGGCCGTGATGGATGAGAACCACACTTTGTTGAAAGAGATGGGCGTGTCCTCTCCGGAACTGGACCGGCTTGTGGAGGGCGCCCGTAAAAACGCAGCCTGGGGTGCAAAACTTTCCGGCGGAGGGGGAGGAGGGAACATGATCGCCCTGGTGGAGAGCGAGCAGGCAGAACAAATGGCACAAACTTTAAAGGACATAGGCGCTGCCAACACGATCATCACCCGGATCGAACCCACCTGAGCGACAATTGTCCTCTTTGATCACCATCCCCATTCCGCAAACCTGAACTGCAAGGCTTCCGGGGCTATCTACCCACTCCTCGCTCCTACCCCACTGCACCAAACCCGCAGGTTGTGGTAGGATGGGATACACGTTATGCTAAGGAGAATTGGATCGATGAACATCTCAATGTGGCGCAAAGCATTACAGGTCATCCCCCGCATCAGCAAGGAAGAGTGGAATGATCTTGATCTCCTCTCTAAATGGTTGATCAGCAGCCGCGCTGTCGTTTTGGTGATGACTTTTCTATCGGCAGCCTTTGCCGGTCTGTTCGCTTATCGTGCTGGAAACTTCCATCTTGTCCCTTGGATATTGGTCACCATTGGTTTGATTCTGGCCCACGCCACCAACAACTTTTTAAACGATTACACGGACTTCACCCGGGGCGTGGATGAGGATAATTATTACCGGTCGCAATACGGGCCCCAACCGCTGGTGCACGGATTGATGTCCAAAAAAGAACTCCTGACCTACGCCGCTGTGACCGGGCTTCTGGCTGCTGCCTGTGGTGTGGCTCTCATCATCATCCAGAGCGGATGGACGATTTATCTCATGGCTGCAGGGATTTTTTTCGTCCTTTTCTACACCTGGCCCCTGAAATACATCGCTCTGGGAGAGATCGCAGTGCTTATCACCTGGGGCCCTTTGATGATCGGAGGTGGCTATTACGCCATCACGGGCATGTGGGACTGGACCGTCGTCACCGCCAGCATGCCTTATGCCTTAGGCGTCACCGGGGTGATTTTTGGCAAGCATATCGATAAATACAACATGGATAAAGAAAGGGGGATCCATACCCTTCCCGTGGTGATCGGAGAAAAGACCGCCCGCTTCATTCTGCTCAGTCTGTTGATTTTGCAATACGCTTTCACTATTTTTCTGATCATCGACGGTTATTTTACACCTGCCATGCTCGTCGTTGTACTGGCGCTGCCGGTACTGCGTGAAATTTGGCCCATGTTTCAAGGACCCAAGCCGGAGGAAAAACCGGAAGATTTCCCGGATGTGTGGCCCAACTATTTCGTCGCCGCCGCCTTCCAACATAACCGGCGCTTCGGCATCTGGTTTCTGTTGGGCCTATTGGCAGATATCCTGCTCACCAGATTCATCCTCTGATGGAGCGTTAATCAAGAACCTATGGCCTCCCCAACCCGGGAACTTGTGTTCCTCAAACTCGGCGGCTCATTAATTACGGACAAATCCCAACCCCGCACACCCCGGAAGGGGATACTCTCCCGCCTGTCCCGGGAAATCGCCGCCGCGCGGTTGGAAAACCCGGATTTAGACCTGGTCCTGGGTCACGGTTCCGGCTCTTTTGGGCATGTCTCCGGTCAAAAGCACAACACACGGCAAGGCGTTCACTCGCCAGAAGAATGGTCAGGATTTGCAGAGGTGTGGTTCGATGCTTCCCACCTGAATCACCTGGTGATGGAAGCCCTCTATGAGGCTCATGTCCCAGCGATATCCTTCCCGCCCTCCACATCTGCCCTGACCACGTCAAGGCACATCACCCACTGGGACACCACACCCCTGGAACGAGCTTTACAAAATCAGCTCTTACCCGTCGTGCACGGCGATGTGGTTTTCGACTTGGAGATCGGGGGGACCATTCTCTCCACAGAAGAGGTATTCACATATTTAGCCCGCAAAGTCCACCCCCGGATCATCCTCCTCGCTGGCCGGGACCCCGGGGTATGGGCCGATTACCCTCATTGTACGGAGATCATCCCGGAGATCACACCAAAATCTTACCCCAGCCTGGACCCTTCCCTCCGGGACAGCGAGACCACGGACGTCACCGGCGGCATGGCCAGCAAAGTCCAAGAAATGGTCACCTTGGTAGAACGCATGCCGGAGGTGGAGGTATGGATCTTCTCAGGGCGAGAGGAAAATCACCTCACTCAGGCTCTCTTAGGGCATTACCAGGGGACACATATTCACAACACATAACCCCCACAGAAAGGCAAAGTGAGCACGCAGCTCTTTCCGCTGTTTTCTATTCACACTTAATGGACCGCGACCGAAAATACCCCCCTCTCCACCCATGCCAAAGCCACACAGACATACCAGCATAGTTGACATCAGCTTACCCCTGAATTAAACTGTATCCTGCAAGACCAAACGGAAAGGTCAGACAACCCATGCTTATCACCCGCCAAAGGTTAGAAGAACAAGAAGATCAATATTTAGCTCCTTATGGGGTTCGCAGCAAGGATTCCAAGGGCCGGGAACACCCCGATAAAGAGCCAAAATACCGGACAGCGTTTCAGCGGGACCGGGACCGCATCCTGCACACCACCGCATTCCGCCGCCTGGAATATAAAACCCAGGTTTTCTTGAACTCAGAGGGTGATTATTATCGGACCCGCCTCACCCACACCCTTGAAGTATCCCAGATTGCCCGCACGGTAGCCCGGGCTTTGGGCGCCAATGAAGATTTGGTAGAGGCGATATGTCTGGCTCACGATCTGGGTCACTCCCCCTTCGGGCATTCCGGCGAACGGATGCTCAACCGATTGATGAAAAACAAGGGCGGCTTTGATCATAACAAACAATCCCTCCGCATCGTGACCAAACTGGAAAACCGCTACCCCGATTTCCCGGGTCTGAACCTAACCTGGGAAACAAGAGAAGGGATCGTCAAGCACGAAACGGAATATGACGTATCCGACGCAGCGGCATATGATCCCAACCTGCGAGGCCCCCTGGAAGCGCAAATCGCGAACGCTGCCGATGAACTGGCTTACTCCGCCCATGATCTCGATGATGGACTGCGGTCGGGGATGATCTCCGCCCCCCATTTGGAAGGGCTTACCTTGTGGGAGATTTTGGTGGAGAGTGTGGGGTGGAAAGACACTTTTCTCAGCGAATTAGACCGCAATCAGATCATCCGGCGCCTGATCGGCATGGAAGTGGAAGATCTGATTGAAACCACCCACCAAAGGATCCGGGAAAGCGGCATCCAGTCGGTTCAGGAGCTCCAGGAGCTGCCGTACAATGTGATCAGTTTCAGCGATGACATGGTCCGGCACAACCGGGAATTAAAGGACTTTTTATTCCATAATTTGTACCAGCATCACCGGGTCATCCGTATGCAGGTCAAAGCGGAGAGCATCGTCCAGAGTCTTTTCCAGGCCTACCAAGAAGAACCCCTGATGCTGCCAGAACACATTCAAACCTGGATCGACCAACGAGGGTTGGAACGGGCGATTTGTGATTACATCGCCGGGATGACGGACCGCTTCGCCAACCAAGAATATGAGAAATTATTTGATCCACGGAAAAGGACTTAATTCACGCATAGGGCATCCCAGAAAGGAACCCACGCATGCCAAAAAACAATGAAACATATTACTTAACGGAAGAAGGTAAAAAGAAACTCCAACAAGAACTGGAAGAACTGGAAGGCCCCCAACGCAAAGAAATCGCCAGGCGGCTCAAATCTGCCATCGAGATGGGAGACCTCTCTGAAAACGCGGATTACATCAGCGCCAAGGAAGATCAGGGGTTTATCGAAGGAAAAATCCAGGAAATCAAGCATATCCTTCATCATGCCACCATTGTCAACAAACATGACAACGGCATAGACACGGTCGGGGTGGGATCCATGGTCACCGTGCAAGAAGATGGGCAGCCACCCGAGACCTTCCAGGTCGTGGGCAGAAAAGAAGCCGACCCCACCCAACATAAAATCTCTTATGCCTCCCCCATAGGAGAAGCTCTCCTGGATAAAAAAGAGGGAGAAACCATCGCCGTCGAAACCCCAGGGGGGACATTAAAATTCAAAATATTAAAGATCGAATAAGACAATCAAAAAGGCCCTTCAGCTGACGGAAGGGCCTTATTTTTTCCTTTTAAGACTGGCCATTTAGAATTCTTCAAATTGGGAAGGAGGAATCCCTTCTTCCATCCCCGTATTCGGCCATACAGATAGTTCAATGGATAGGCGGTCGAAGAAGCTTTCCTCCGGCAGCGGACCTTCCCCATATCCCATATCCATCACGCGGCAAATGACCCTGAGGTTGTTCGTGGTCAACGCAAACTCTTTCCCGGGCTCTGCCAAGACAGGTTCTCCTTTCTTCTCCAGCTCAGACCGGGTGACTTCATCGTAATAGGCGTGCCCACTCATCAACACCTTGGTGACCGTTTTGATGTCATTTTGATCAAAAAGCCAAACCTCAAAGGCGGTCACCCGTTTGGGTTCACCGACTCCGATGGCTTCAGAAATGCCCACGCCGCACTCACCCAAGAACTCCCCCGAGGCGGATTCGATGCTGAAAGAATCATCAAATAAGTTGTCTCCCAGGACATAGGTAGTCACGAATTGGTGCATGGGCGGACCCTCGTCTCGCCCTTCAAAGTCCGTGGTCTCGATCCGGGATGTGATATCCTGAGCGATGCTTGCCGCGGATTTGCTCTCCCCGCCGGCTGACCTACGCTGGAGGAGGAAATACCGCCCCACCAGGGCAGCTGCCAGGACAACGGTGATCAACAAAGCCCACTTTAAAAAGTTGCCCCCACCCTTTTTAGCCGCCTCTTCTCCCGTCTCTTCCGCAGCTGTGGTCAACTCAATGACATTCCGGAAGGCGTCGATATCACTCACCAACTGACCGTTCGGATTTTGTTCGATGACCTCCAAATACTCTTGGGCGTCTTCTCCAAGCTTCTCATATCGCTGCTCGGCCAAAGCCGCATCCTGGTTGAGAGCATAGGAATCGATCGCCATCCGCAGGTATTCAACTTTGAGGTCATCGCGTAATTGATAGATGGCTGTATCTTCCCATTCCACAGGATCGATCACCCACCCGTATAACAAACCCAGCAAGATCCCGACGACCAGCCCCACCGCTGCCATAATGGGCGGACTCTCCAAGCCATATTCTATGTAGTTCCGTATCCTATCCATAATCATTCTCCATGTGATACAGGGTATTGAAGAAACTTTATTCCTTGTACTGTATTTTAGACGAGAGCAGCTTTTCCTGCAATGTCATCATACATACCGTGCACTGCACCCAGGATAGATGCAAGCTTCATGCCAATCCGGAGAAACCTCACCAAAAAGGCTATCTAGCAGATCATTTTCCCGGGGGCTCCTTCCCGGAACGCTGTATTTCGCCCCACCACCTCTTCGTAACCCGGCTCCCCTCCCCTTAACCCAAAAAAGGCGGAAGGGGTCTTCCGCCTTTCCATCTCCATCTTCCCAGTCAACCTAATCCTCCGGGAGGATTTCATCCAGGACAAATTCAGCCCCGCATTGATCACATACGGCATGATTCTTATTCTTGACCAACAACAAACCTCCGCACTCTGGACAAGGTTGGGCCAAAGGCCTCTTCCAAGTGGAGAACTCGCATTCTGGATAATTTGAGCACCCGTAGAAAACCCTGCCCCGCCGCGTCCGGCGCTTGACGATGTCCCCCCCATCCAAAGGACATTTGACGCCAATCTTTTCCAACCATGGCTCCGTATGGCGGCATTCCGGGAAATTGCTGCAGCCGATGAACTTACCATGCCGGCCCCAGCGCAAAACGAGATCATGACCGCACTCGGGGCATTTCCTGCCGATGGGTTTCGGCCCCGCTTCCACCTCAGGCATCTCTTCACGGGCGCGCTCCACCCGTTTTGAAAACGGACCGTAAAAATCCCTGACCACATCCTGCCAGGATTGTTGACCAGAGGCCACCTGGTCCAGGTTAGATTCCATCTTCGCTGTGAAATTGACATCCACAATGTGGGGGAAAAATTCCGTCAGCAGGTCATTAACTGTGATGCCTATTTCCGTCGGTACCAACCGCCTGCCCTCCTTTTGAACGTAGGCACGCCGTTGTAGGGTGTCCATGATGGGCGCATAGGTGGAGGGACGGCCGATCCCGTTTTCCTCTAAGGCGCTCACCAAGGAGGCTTCTGAGTATCGCGCCGGTGGTTTGGTGAAGTGCTGCTCCGGGATTAGCTTCTCCAGATCCTGGCTCTGCCCCGCCTTGAGGTCTTTGGGTATGCGTTCCAGCTCCTTTTTCGCCTTCCGCTTTTCCCCATTGGATCGATCATAGACTTTGAGAAAACCAGGGAATCGAATAGAGGACCCCGAGGCCCGTAAGAGATAGGCATGCTCCTGCCCATCCGCCCCGACGATCACCCGTAAGGTGTCGTAAATGGCCGGGGGCATTTGGGAAGCCAAGAAGCGCTGCCAAATTAATTCGTAAAGTTGGTACTGTGATTTCGTAAGTGATTTTTTAATTTCATCCGGCGACCTTTTCACCGATGTCGGGCGGATGGCTTCATGCGCTTCTTGGGCCCGTTTCGTATCCGTCTCGTATTCAGGGATCTCCGCAGGGACATAATCGTCCCCCAGTTTCTCTTTTAAGTATGCCCGCGCTTCCTTTTGCGCCAGCTCCGAAACATGCGTGGAGTCCGTTCGCATGTAGGTGATCAATCCCGTTTCCCCGCCGTTTCCCACATCGATACCTTCATACAGCTGTTGTGCGATCGCCATGGTTTGTTTTGTGGAAAAATTTAACTGGCGAGAAGCATCTTGCTGCAAGGTGCTGGTGGTAAACGGCGGATAGGGGTTGCGGGTGCGCTGACCCCGCCGCACCTTGCGTACCTGGTAGGTGGCATCCTCCATATCCGCCAGGATGGCCTGGACCTCTTCTTCAGATCCCAGTTTAACCTTCTTGCCATCAATCCTGGAAAGCTCCGCCAGGTATGTCCCCGCTCCTTCCTCAGCCTCACTCGGTCGTAATGCTGCGTCCACGGACCAGTATTCCTCGGGGACAAAGGCTTCGATTTCGCGCTCACGCTCCACAACCAGTCGTAAGGCTACGGATTGAACCCGTCCGGCCGAGAGCCGGCTTCGGACTTTTTTCCACAAAATGGGGCTGATCTTATAGCCGACCAAACGGTCAAGGATCCTGCGCCCTTGTTGGGCATCGACCAGATCCATGTTCAAGCCCACGGGATTTTCAAACGCCTCCTGGATCGCAGAGCGGGTGATCTCATGGAATACAACCCGCTTCGTCAATTCAGGATCCAGATCCGCAGACTCTATTAAATGCCAGGCGATGGCTTCCCCCTCCCGGTCCATATCCGTGGCCAGGAAGATCTCCTCCGCCCCTTCGGCCATCTTTTTAATCTCCTTGACCACTTCACGCTTTTCATTCGGGACACGGTACCGGGGTTCGAAGTCCTTCTCCACATCTACAGAAAGCTTCGATTTTAACAGATCGCGGACATGCCCCACGGACGCTTTCACCCGGTACTCATCTCCCAGGTAGCGGCCAATGGTCCTCGCTTTGGCAGGGGACTCGACGATGACCAACTTCCCGTTTCGCTTTTCCTTCTTCTTTGTCCGCGAAGTATTCTGAGGGGGTTCCAACCCCTCATGAGCTTCCGTTTTTCCCATTCGGAACATGTTCGTCCCGCAGACGGCGCACGTCCCCCTTGTCCCCGGTGTCCCCGTGGATGTGTACACCGCCGTGGGATTCAACATCTCCTGTTTCGATTTACACTTCACACAATACGCTTCCAAAATAAAACCCTCCCCATTTATCCGAACACAACAAATATACTCACCGACAAACTCACACGGTCTGGGATCATGCCAGACCGGTGCGGGCCCTTCATGGATAAATCAAGTCATGATTGTACTATAAAAATTCGGACCGTCCCCGATCTTTTAATTCTTTGACGATTTCTCGTACCCGTTGGGCTTGTTTCTTCTTACAAATCAGAAGAATGTCCCCGACATCGACAACCACCATATCCTCTACACCGATGGTCACCACAGTGCGGGGATTTTCGGTGGTGTCTATCAAGGTCCCGCTGGTATCCAGCCCGATATGTTCTGCGCCGCGAATGACATTCCCGGTCTCTTTGGAGGTCAACAGCTCGAACAACGCATCCCAGCTGCCCACATCCCGCCAACCCAAATCCCCGGCGGGGATGACAGCGACCCGGTCTGCGTTCTCCATGATCCCAAAATCGATCGTTTCGGGATGGATCTCCGGCCACACGCTTTGAAGTATGGGGTCCTGTTCTGCCGTGCCCCACACCTTGGCGATCTTTTCCAACTGCGAAGCCAGTGAGGGCATGTGTTGATAAAACTCTTCCATGATCCTCTCTACCCGCCACATGAACATCCCCGAATTCCAAGCATATTCCCCGCTGGACAGCATGGTGATCGCCTCTGACAATGCCGGCTTCTCCGTAAATTGGACCACCCGGTAGGCATCCAATCCCTGATAGGTCTCCAGATACTCCCCACGCTGGATGTAACCGTATCCGGTGGCAGGATAGGTGGGGGTGATGCCCAGGGTGACCAGATACTCCTCCTCAGCGACTTCGTAGGCGGCGTTCAACAAGCGTTTGAAAGCCGGAACGTTTTCAATGACATGGTCTGCGGTCAGTATCGCCATCACCGCCTGGGGGTCTCGATCTTGAAGCGCTGCTGCCGCCAACCCCACCACAGAGGCTGTCCCACGCGGCAAGGGTTCGAGTAGGAAATTTTCACGGGGGATCTGGGGGCATTGTTCATGTAATACACCCGCCTGATCTTTGACGGTGACAACGTAGATCCGTTGCGGGGGGAATACACCTTCCAAGCGGTCCACAGCCGATTGGTACAGGGACCGATCTCCCGTGAGTGCCAACATTTGTTTCGGGCGTTTGTCCCGAGACAAAGGCCACAACCGGGTCCCTCCCCCACCGGCCATGATCACAGCGTAATAGTGTTCATGCATGGTATTTACCTCAATAAGCTAGACGAATGAACCTAACCTTTTCATCCTTCAGCTTCGTAACCTGCCTCGCTTTCAGAGACCGCCATGTATTCCATGGCCCCGGTCTTGCGCACCAAACCTTTGATCTCCATGACCGCCAGGGTCGCGGTGACCTTTTCGACCGGCAACTCCACGCGGGCGCAGATATCATCCACATGGAGCGGTTCCAGGCCCAGCGTCTGGTAGAGGATGGCCTCCGTCGGATTGGAAGGCAGCTCACTCCGCTTGGGCTGACCCCCCCCAACCTGAGACAATTCTAAAACCTCCATGACATCCTGCGGGCTGAGCAGCGGATGCGCGCCCTGCTGGATCAACGCATTCGCCCCTTTGCTTTGGGGGGCATGGATACTCCCCGGGACGGCGAAAACCTCCCGCCCCTGATCGGCAGCGTATTTGGCAGTGATCAGTGCACCGCTCCTCCGGCCCGCCTCGACCACAATCACCCCCCGGGACAATCCTGAAATAATCCGGTTTCGAGGAGGGAAATTCCCCCCTTCGGGAGGGGTGCCCAGCGGATAATCGCTCAACACGACCCCTTGGGACGCGATCTTCTGGGCCAAGCCCCGATGTTCCGGGGGGTATATCCGATCCACACCGCTGCCCAAAACAGCGATCGTCCGCCCTCCTGCGTCCAAGGCGGCCTGATGGGCAATCCCATCAATCCCTCGCGCCAACCCGCTGACAATGGTGATGCCCCGGTGAACCAAAGCCCGGCTGATCTCTTCCGTCACCTGACGACCATACGAGGTATACCGCCTTGTCCCCACTACAGCTACTGCCCAGCGATCCGTATCCTTGAGTTCCCCTTTCAGATACAAAACCGGCGGGGACTGGGGGATATCCCTCAACCCCGCTGGATACGCCTCATCATCCCAGGTCAGCACGGTAATCCCTTCCTGCTCTACGCTGGTCAGAATCTTATCCAGATCAGCTTCCCGGCGCACATCCTGGATGCGGCGGGAGAGCTTTTCACTGAGCCCTGCCGCACGCAGCTGGACGGGATTCGCTTTCCAAGCGCTTTGAACATCACCGAATGTGTCCATCAAGGACTGCAGCCGGACAGGGCCAATGCCTTTTACAAGGTTAAAGCCGATCCAATATTTGACATCTTCGCGCATCTACTCCCCCCTTCTTCCGTGTTCCGGAATGATCCAGGGCGGGCAAAGAATATCATACCCTCTTTTCGCGTGTCAACCCCGCTTTCCTATTTTAAATGTAGCACAAAGTGGAATCAATCCTCAATGCCCGGGCGTATTTCATCCCATCGGCATAGGACACATAGCCTGCCGCCATCCTATCCTACAGCTGGGAATCGAGGAGCAACGATCTGACAGGCTGGGACGAAATCAGGGTTGCGGAGGGCGCCACCCTATTCCTCCACCAGGCCGGGAAGAAGATGGACTTTCATGATCCCCTCTTCAGGCATGATCTCCAGGATGACCTCTTCTATGGCGGGGAGGAGAATATCCTTTTTTCCCTGCCTTTCCACCACATAGACGTCATTGGCCCCAGTCGCTAAAATGTCTTTCACGGTGCCCAGTCTTTGACCCGTATCACTGACCACATCCAGGCCAATCAATTCATGAAAATAATACTCTTCTTCGGGTAATGCGGGCAGATCTTCAGCCCGCATAAAGAGGTAATAGTTCCTGTACACCCCCACTTGATCGCGGTCATCATACCCCTCAAAGGCGATCAAGATATCGTTTCGATGCCATCGAACGCTGCGCACGGTCAGCGGTCCATAGTCTTCCCCCACAAATACCCGCTGACCAGGTGATAATAACTCGGGGAAATCGGTGACCACCGTCATCACCATCTCACCGCGGACACCATGGGGTTTGCGAAGCTTTCCGACCGCCACAAATTCAGGCGTGTCACCAGACGGCGAACCTGGATCGCTGGTGTCCTTACCCTGATTCATCATCTCGGTTCTACAATATCAAGCTTTGCTTGTTTTCCTTTTTGAGCGACCGCCACTTCTACCAGGGTGCGCATGGCATTCGCTACCCGACCGTTCTTACCGATCACCCGCCCCATGTCCTCCTGGGCTACCTGCAGTTGGTACTTCACATAATCCCCATGCCTTTGATAGCTGACTTCCACCTGCGTGGGATCATCCACCAAAGAACGGGCGATATATTCAATGAGTTCTTTCAACGATCACCTCCACCGTAATGTCCCTTCCGCTGCCGAGGTCTGGGAGGGAACTATTCGTCCTTCCCCTCGTTTTCGTCGTCTTCTTCGGCTTCCTCGTCCTCATCGTCGTCTTCGTCGTCCTCATCGTCGTCTTCGTCGTCTTCGTCGTCGTCTTCGTCGTCGTCTTCGTCGTCGTCTTCGTCGTCGTCTTGCTCCTCGGTCTCAGCCTCTTCTTCCTCGTCATCCCCCTCTTCCTCAGCCTCTTCTTCCTCAGCCTCCTCTTCGGCTTCGGCCTCTTCTTCCTCGGCTTCCTCTTCGGCTTCGGCCTCTTCTTCCTCTTCCTCCTCGGAAGGCTCCTCGGCTTCTTCCTCTTTCTCGGCCTTTTTCTTGGACACAGGTTTAGCTCTCAGGTCGTCCCGCCGGGTGCGAGGATCCTGATTTTGTTCTTCCTGGGCTTTTTGGGCTTCCTCCAGGAGCGCTTCCAGATCTTCCCCCTCCTGGTAGCGCTGATAGCGATCCATCAGACCGATGACGTTAAAGACTTGGAGGACGGCATCTGACGGTTGCGCGCCCACACTCAACCAGTGATAAACCCGATCTTCCTTGACCCGGATAGTCGCCGGTTCTGTCCTGGGATTATAATCACCCAGGATCTCGAGAAACCGGCCGTCCCGGGGACTTTCTTTATCCGCGGCCACGATGCGGTGGGTAGGTTGACCCCTGCCTCCTGCGCGGCGTAAGCGAATTCGAACCATAACTCTTTCTCCTTAAATGTTTTAAAAATTCATCTCGCTCGAGTTCTCACTCCAGCGACATCTATTATAAACCACAAATGTCTATCCGAACAATCGCGATAGGTCGCCCATGCCCGACTTCCGCAACCGCTCGAATAATTTTTTGGCGTCTCGATATTGTTTCACCAATTGATTCACGTCGTAAACACGGGTGCCGGATCCGTTCGCGATGCGCTGCCTGCGGCTGGCGTTGAGCAGCTTAGGATTGCGGCGCTCTTCGGGGGTCATGGAATGGATAATCGCTTCGGTGATTTTCAAGCGCTGTTCAGCATCCTGCGGAGATATCTGTTGGGCCATGTTTCCCATTTGTCCCGGCAGCATGTCCATGATTTTCCCGATCGGACCCATCTTTCTCAACTGTTTCAACTGTTTGGCAAAGTCCTCCAGGGTGAACTCACCGGACAACATGCGCTCCGCTTGCTGCCGAGCCATCTCCTCATCCACAGCTTCTTCAGCCCGTTCAATGAGTCCGATCACATCACCCATGCCCAAAATCCGGGACGATAATCGGGATGGGTCGTAGGTTTCCAACTCCTTCAGGCTTTCTCCTGTGCCCAAGAACTTGATCGGCACCCCGGTCACGGACCGAATGGAAATCGCGGCTCCTCCACGGGCGTCCCCATCCATCTTGCTCATCACCAATCCAGTCAAAGGCACGGAGTCCTTGAATCCCTGGGCGACATTGACCGCCTCCTGACCGATCATGGCATCAACGACCAGCAGCGTTTCCACGGGGTCCACCCGTTCCTGGATCGCGGTTAATTCCGCCATCAAATCCTCGTCCACTTGCGACCGCCCCGCGGTGTCCATGATCATGACGCTGAACCCGCCCTGCTCCGCCCGGTCGAGGGCGTGCTTTGCAAGTTGAGGGGGATCGCTGTCCGTTTCGGAATACACCGGAACCGACAGCTGCTCGCCCAAGGTCTCCAGCTGCTGCACGGCAGCCGGTCGATACGGGTCCGCAGCCACCAAGAGCACCCGCTCTCCCTGGGAGCGCAAAGACCGGGCCAGTTTCCCGGCTGTGGTGGTCTTGCCGGATCCTTGCAGTCCAACCAGCATGATCGTCCGGGGTTTAGGACCCCGCAATTCCAGAGGGGCAGGCTCTCCCAAAGTCTCCACCAACTCCTCGTGGACGATCTTGATCACCTGCTGACCCGGATTCAAAGCCCGGGAGACTTCCTCCCCGACAGCGCGCTCTTTGACACGTTCGACGAAGTCGCGCACCACGCCGTATTGAACATCCGCCTCTAACAACGCCAAGCGGATGTCGCGCATGGCGGAATCCACATCTTCTTCGGACAGTTTCCCACGCCGGCGGAGGGTATAAAAAATATCCTGCAAGCGTTCCGTTAAATTCTCAAACATACTTCAACCATCAACCTTAAGAAAGAAAACAGCGGATGACGAATCCAACCTCAAACCGGCCATCCGCAAGCTTGCATTTTAGCTTGCAAAAGGGGTTTGGTCAAGGGAAGGCCCCCTAAGTGCATTGCGCCGCATTCCCTCGTATGGTAAAATTTCCCCGCTCGGAAAACGTCTTCTCCAGGAGGGATGGCCGAGTGGACGAAGGCGGCTGTCTTGAAAACAGCTGTGGGTTTAACCGCCCACCGGGGGTTCGAATCCCTCTCCCTCCGCTTGAATGATGGGGAGGTGCCAGAGTGGCTGATTGGGGCCGCCTGCTAAGCGGTTGTCGGGGTAACACTCGACCGTGGGTTCGAATCCCACCCTCCCCGCCTGAAGATGTGCATTATGCCCTCGTAGCTCAGTGGATAGAGCACTTGCTTGCGGAGTAAGGGGTCGCGTGTTCGAATCACGCCGAGGGTGCTGAAGATGGGAGCGGGCTTCTCCGCTCCTTTACTATGTACCATGAATAATATGACAGAACCACTTATCTTACTGACCAACGACGACGGCATTCGCTCCCCCGGTCTGTGGGCGGCAGCGGAAGCCCTGGATCCCCTCGGTTTCGTCACCGTGGTGGCGCCCCGGGAACAATCCTCGGGGACGGGACGGAGCATGCCCATCACCTCGGATGGAAAGATCAGGCCTGAAGAAGTGGAAGTAAACGGCAAGACATGGACCGTCCACGCGGTGGGGGGCACACCGGCCCAAGCTGTGCTCCACGGCGTCTTGGAGATCGCTTCCCGGAAACCTGACCTGGCTGTCTCCGGGATCAATTACGGCCTCAATGTAGGGACCGGGGTCACCGTGTCCGGCACGGTTGGCGCTGCCTTGGAAGCCAGCGCGTCTGGCATTCCCTCCCTGGCTGTCTCCTTGGATACGGAGGACCAATACCATCTTTCCCATGCCACACATATCGATTTCAGTACCGCCGCGTATTTCACAAAGTACTTCGCCAGGATACTTCTTGAGAGACAATTACCGGAAGATGTCAAAGTCTTAAAAATCGAGATCCCTGCTGATGCTACCCCTGAGACTCCCTGGAAGATAACCCGTTTATCCCCCATCCGCTACTATGCGGTCATCCCCCCTGAAAGAGAATCTTATGACAGCGAGACCCGGATCGGCTACCGCGTCTCCGACGATTGGGATAATGCGCCCCCGGATTCGGACATTCACGCCGTGCACATCGATAAGGTGGTTTCGGTGACGCCCCTCTCCCTCGACCTCACCGCCCGGGTGGATTTGCGTGAACTGGAAAAAGAACTGAAACACGGATCTGCCTAGCTCCCGACGCTGGAGCGTCCAGTTGAGTCATCTTCCTAAGATAAGACCCTATTCATATAATTCCCCCCCAAAAACATAGAAGATCCATTCATCGAAGTCCCCTACCATTCAAGACGGGCCACGGATTTCCCGATCCAGCTGACGGAAAAAGCGAACCATGAGGTCATGCCGTTTGCGGGCCAACCGCCGGCCCGCATCCGTGTACATCCGGTCCGCTAGATGCTGAAGTTTAAAAGTAAACTCATGCGCAGGGGTATGGGGTTCTCCGGGCTCCTTTTGTCCTGTTTCCAGGAAGGTTTTCGAGGGGCGTTGATACAGCCCCTGTCCGTGCTGTACGGCATACGCGATAGCACGCACCACGCCCACCGCGCCGATCGCGTCCAATTTGTCCGCATCGTAAAGCACTTTGGCTTCTAACGTACGGGGTCGTTCGCCGGGCTCCCGAAAGCGGTGGGCGCGAATGCAGTGCTGCACGGCAGAAATATCCTCACTTGACCAGCCCTCGGCTTCCAAGACCTCTTTTGCAAATGCGGCGGACGCTGTGTGGTGTCCTGCCCGGTTTTCCCCACTGTGGGCATCATGAAGCAGGACCGCAGCCCGGACGATGTCCCACGTCGCGCCTTCTTCCCGGGCGATGTACTCCCCTATCTTGTAGACGCGCAAAACATGTCCGAAGCCGTGAGTGGGGTCGTCTTCCGGATACCAGGCACGGGCTTGATCGATGGAGGGCATGGATTATAACTCCTCATCGTAAGGGAGTTTCCAACCCAAAGGGACAGCCCTCAGGGCAGCGCGGGTTGGGCCAGGTAGTTGGAAATCAGGATATATACAGCGACCACCACCAGGATGATAAATCCTATGCTGAGCACCTTCTTGGTCACATTTAATATGAAGCGCAGGACCAATAAACCCAGTCCAGCGACCACGATCCATATCAGTAATGAGTCACTGATCAAATTCATAATCACTCCTTGACCTCCATAGATTGACCGTCCTTGATCACACTGTGGACGAGATTGGTGCCAAATCGATACCCCAAATGACGGTAATCGGCTACCCCCAGCATCACAAGGTCAGCCTTCTTCCCCGGTTCCAAAGACCCTACCTCATCCGCTTTCCCGATTGCAGCTGCTGCATTGACCGTGGCGGCCACGATGGCTTGGGCAGGCGTCAGGCCCATATATCGACATGCCAAAGCGATCGCAAATTGCATCGATTCACACCAGGCTGTGCCCGGATTGATGTCCGTGGCGATCGCCAACAGCCCACCCGCGGAAAGGATCTCCTGTGCCGGTGTGTACTCGCCCTCAGCCAATCCAAATGGGGTACAGGGCAGCGCCACAGCTGCGGTATCTGATCCACCCAAAACCTCGATATCCTCCGGGGAGGTGACGACCAGGTGATCCGCAGAGGCAGCCCCCATCTCCGCAGCCAATCGAGCTCCCCCCAAGTTCTCGAACTCATCCGCGTGGATCTTCATGGGAAAGCCCAACCTCTTGGCGGCCTCCAATATGCGCCTGCTTTGGTCAAGATCGAATGCGCCCTTCTCGCAGAAGACGTCAACATAGGGCAAAGGGCGGGGTGTGTGTTCCGGCCACCATGTCTGTAAACGGGGCAGCATGTCTTGACACACCAGGTCGGTGTACCCGTCCGGGTCCCCTTCATACTCCGGAGGGATGGCATGGGCGCCCAGGAAGGTGATCACCAGGTCTTGGGGCACCTCCTCATCGAGCTCCAGATAGGCCCGGAGCGAACGGAACTCCGTTTCCATCTCCAACCCATAACCAGTTTTCCCTTCCAACGTGGTCGTGCCGTGAGCGAAGATACGCCGAAGCCGATCCCGTGTTTGGGACTTGAGCTCTTCCAGGGAGGCTTTGCGCGTCGCGCGCACCGTGGAAACGATCCCCCCACCCGCTTCCATGATCTCCAAGTACGATTTCCCCTGCAAGCGCATTTCAAATTCCAGCGCCCGATCCCCCGCCCACAGCACATGGGTATGGGGGTCGACGAACCCCGGCATGACCACGCGACCTTGGGCATCGATCCTTTCTTGGTGGGGATAGTTGGTTAACAACCGACTTGAAGGTCCGGTTTCAACGATCAACCCCTCCTCAATCAGCACCGCCCCGCCCGAGATGATCCCCAGCTCCCCCAGATCGCGTCCCCGTTGTGGCCCCCCGGGACAGGTTATGAGTTGTGAAGCAGAATGAATGAGCATCCTTAACCCCGTGCTGTATGACGAGTCTTACCCACCTCGAATTGTAACATTTCCTCCCACAACGACGTCCCATCCCTCTTGTGTATAATAAATTTGTAAACTTAAAAGGGCCGAAACCTCTATTAATCCAAAAATTTTTTTGGTACAATCTTGATAATGCGTGAGTCTTAATGAAATCTCACCCAATTTCATTTGCGATATTTTGCCATTTTCATTATAATTCGATTTCCATTAGACTCCCATTCGGGAAAAAATCTAGATTTGTGATCAGGTACATGTGATGGCAGATAGCCAATCCCCTAAAGCAAACATTCTCTGGGCGGGAAAAAAAAGAGTAGATACACCTGCTTTTATCCCTGATTTGCAACAAAAAGATTATGCCGTCACCGTCGTGTCTACAGGAAAGGCAACTCGTAAAAAAATACCCCAACTAAAACCGGATATCCTGATCATTGACGCCGCATCCATGCGCACCACCGGGACGAGGATTTGTAAATCCATCCAAGGGGTTGACCCCGACCTTCCCATCATCCTTATCAACTCCTCCAATTACATCCCCACCAACAACGTCGTTGCTGACGTGCAGCTTGTCCTGCCCTTCACCATCCGAAAGTTAGAAAACCGGATCATCCCCCTCATCCCCGGCGACGGCGAGGAGGTGATCAAGGCAGGCCCGATTCACTTAGACATCGACCGGCAAACGGTGCGCTGCCGAGACAATGAAGAACACATCACCCCCCGGATGGTGGAGCTTATGAAAATGCTCATCGACCGCTCTGGTGAGGTCATCCAAAGGGAGGTCCTGTTCAGCAAAGTGTGGCAAACGGATTACACCGAAGACACCCGCTCATTGGACGTGCACATCAATTGGCTGAGAAAGGCGATCGAAGACGATCCCAGTGATCCCGAACTGATCCTCACTGTGCGCGGCAAGGGGTATAAATTGGATCTCTAAGATAAGAAACAAACCCTTAGGAAATCAAGACCAACCGCACCCACACCGGGTGCGGTTATTTTATTTATTAAACACCCTCTGATATTGATTCCCATTGACTTTGACCAGGCGCACACAGACGCTTTCCCCCTTGGAGGGCAGGTCAAGTTTACCAGCGATATGCCCCTCCCGGCGCGAACGGGCAGACTGGACGACGCTTTCAAATACGCTTCCATCCCACTGGGGATCGACCTCCCAATAATCCATCGCGGAGAGAAGCTCCCCTTTGAGATGAAGGGTGTGACCTTCAAGGGCAACAAACCTTTGTTCCGCTTCGCTCAACGGGGGAATCGCCGGTTCTGGAACTTCAGATTCCCTCTCGATCGCAATGGAAAAGGGCCCTCCGGGTTGTTCGGCCCCTTCCCCCTTCTCCCGCCCCGCATCCTGAACAAAGCGGGTCTTCGTGGTGTGAATGGCCCGCCATTGGGCATCACTGACGATGAAGCGCCGCCCCAAACGGGCGGCAACCACCGCCGTTGTCCCCGAGCCAGTAAAAAAATCCGCCACGATATCCCCCGGATTCGAAGAGGCCAGGATGATGCGCTCCATCAAACCTTCCGGTTTTTGGGTTGGGTATCCCGTACGTTCGGAATGCAATCGGGCCACCACCGGAAAATACCACCAATCCTCGGGGACCTTCCCGCGCTCCAGATCAGGCTGCTTCCCAAATCCGGCTTTGGGGGAGGAGTTAAAGGTATCCACCGTGCTCTCGCTGTACGGGATCCGGACATCGTCGACGTTAAAGGTATATTGGTCGCTTTTCGTGTAAAAAAGGATCGTATCGTGTTTGCGATTGAACGCGCTCCGAATGGGCGACGGACCGTGATAGGTCCAGATGATCTCATTGTTCAGGTGCTGGTATCCAAAGATCTCATCCAACAACACCCGGGCATAAGAGTTGGCATGCCAATCAAGATGTAAATATAAGGTCCCGGTATCCGACAAAAGCCGGTACATCAACCACAACCGCGGATAGAGCATATCCAAATAGGCGTTTAGATCATCCCATTCATCTTCATACCCCTCCGCTAACTCCCATTCTTGGGGCTGGCGCGAATCTTCCCCCCGGCCCACACGGGCTGGATATCCTTGATTGGTAAAGAAAGGGGGATCTGCGTAGATGAGGTCGACCTTCCCTTCATACTCAGGCAACAAGGCCCACATCACCCGCAAGTTATCCCCCAGGATGAGACGGTTTTTCAGAGGGCTTGTCCTTCCTGCTTTGCCGTAAGGGTAAAGGACAGCGTCTCTCGTCAACCCCGCAGATAGGGGTTCTGGTTTCCGTTTGCTGGACCATGTCAAGGAAGGCATAGGCAATCCATCACGAGATATCGGGAGAAAGAAGAGGTGATTATGGAGTAGTGCTCTTCTCTCCCGCGCCCATTTAAAACTCAAATTGAGATGTTATGGTTCGTCCGGTCAACCTATCCGAAACGTTTCTTCAGCTCATCTTCCAGAGAAGGCTGTCCGATGATCTGCAGTTCATAGCGGATGCGCTGGGTAGGTTTGTTGATATCCAACAAACGGCCCAAATCAATGGGCGTCCCGATGAGCACCAACTCAGCGTCCGCGCTGTTGATGGTTTGCTCGAGCTCTCGCATCTGATCCTTTCCATAGCCCATGGCGGGGAGGACATCGCCGGTGGTGGGATATGCCTGGTACGTGTCCTGGATGGACCCCACAGCGTACGGTCGGGGGTCGACGATCTCCGCAGCGCCAAAGCGGCGGGCCGCCACCCAGCCAGCGCCATACGCCATCCCCCCGTGAGTCAACGTCGGCCCATCTTCAACAACCAAAACGCGTTTACCTCGGATGGCGCCAGGGTCATCGACGAAGAGGGGCGAGGCGGCTTCCATGATCACCGCGTCCGGAGCCAAGGCATGCAGGGATTCGTGGAGGGCGATCACGTCCTCCTGGTCAGCCGTGTCCACCTTGTTAATTACGAAGATGTCGGCCGTCCGCGCATTGGCTTCGCCGGGATGATATGTGGTCTCGTGACCCGGGCGATGAGGGTCCGCCAGCATAATTTGCAGGTCTGGGACATAAAAAGGCAGATCGTTATTCCCCCCATCCCAGAGGATGATGTCGGCTTCCTTTTCCGCTTCCCGCAAGATCGGTTCGTAATCCACACCGGCGAAGACGATCACTCCATTGACAATATGAGGTTCGTACTCCTCGCGCTCCTCTATCGTGCAATCGTGTGTATCAAGGTCGTCCAAATCCGCAAAACGCTGGACAGCCTGTTTGGCCAAATCCCCATAGGGCATGGGGTGGCGAATCACCGCCACCTGATGCCCCAGCTCGGTCAGGATCTTGGCCACATAACGGGTGGTTTGACTTTTCCCGCACCCGGTCCGGACCGCGCACACGGAAACCACCGGTTTCTCCGATTTCACTTGCGTTGAATGCAAACCCATGAGTTTAAAATCCGCTCCGGCAGCCAGCACCTCAGAGGCTTTGTGCATCACATATTCATGGGGAACATCGCTGTAAGAAAAGACCACTTCCTGGATGTCTTTTTCCTGAATGATTTCGACCAGATCCTCTTCCGGGTAAATGGGAATGCCTTCGGGGTACTGCTCTCCGGACAGAGCTGGTGGATATTTTCTGCCTTCGATATTGGGGATTTGCGTGGCAGTAAAGGCAACCACATCATAGGCCGGGTTGTCCCGATAAAAGACGTTAAAATTATGAAAATCACGACCTGCAGCACCCATGATGACCGTTCGCACTGTCATAGAACTCTCCTTGTTTCTAAAAATTCATCCATCAGCGTCCATTCCTAAAAGATAACTCTCATGAAAACCCCTACCTGCCTATTCGTTTTATGCGCGATTACATAACCAGCGGTGCTTCTATCCCCAACAAATCCAAGCAGATGGCGATGGCTTGTTTGGCGGCAGCCACCAGACGCAATCGAAACGACTTCAGGGCTGGCTCTGCGTTGAGGACCGGACACTCCCGGTAAAAAGCGTTGAAGGAACGGGCAAGTTCATACGCAGCATTGGTCACATGAAGGGGTTTTCGATCCCGGGCAGCATTCTGGATCACCACTGGAATCCGGGAAAGCTGCTCAATCAGTTCGATCTCCGCGGGATCCAAGGCATATTCCGGGGTGAGCGCTTTGGGGAAAGGGCCCTCCCTTTTCTCTAAAATGCTGTTCGCCCGCACGTGAGCATATTGAATATAGGGGGCAGCCTGACCGTTGAAGTCAAGGGCGGTCTTCCAATCAAAGGTGACCAGGCGCGTATTGTCCCTGTCCAACATGGGATACTTGATGGCACCCAACCCTACTGCTTGGGCTACCTTATCTTTCACTTCAGCAGGCAGGGAGGGATTTTTTTCTTCGACCACCTCCAAAGCTCGGGCCCGGGCTTCGCGGATCAAATCCTCCATGAGGACCACCGTGCCCTCCCGAGAGGCCATGACCACATTTCCAGGAAGGTTGACCAACTCATAGGATAGATGCTCGCAATCCTTCGCCCATGAGTATCCGGCGATCTCCAGGATCTTCCACACCTGCTGAAAGTGCAGCTTTTGGCGGACATCGACGACGTAAATCGAGGTGTCGAGATCGTACTCTTCAAACTTTAGCTTCGCTAGGGCCAAATCCAGGGTTTGATACAACGCCGTCCCGTCCGAACGCAGGACGACCATCACGCGGTATTTTTCTTTCTCCAATCCTAAAAGATCGTCAATGCGCACGATCACCGCGTCCTCAGGTCGCAGGTCTTCAGCGATGCCTTTTTTTATTAATTCCTGGACCATCTTTTTGCCCGGCTCTTCCACCATACTGTTGGCGTAATAGCGGTCGAACTCGATATCCAGGATCTGATACATATCTTCAAATCCTTCAATAGACCATTCCCGGGTCTTCTTCCACAACTCGACGACCTCCGGATCCCGCTGGTCCCAACGGGCGTATAATGCCCGGACTTCTTTCTCATACTCCGGATTTTCTTCCAGGCGCCTGACAGCTTCCGCGTAGAGATCGCCCATCCAGCGCGTGGTGTCCTGGGGTGGTTTTTCCCCCGAATGAAAGGTCATATAATTCCACAGCCATTGGATGACATGCAGCCCGATATCCCCGTAATAATTGGCACGCACGACGTCAAAACCTGCGAACTCCAGGATCCGGCATACCGCATCGCCTAAAATCGCACTGCGCAGGTGACCGACGTGGAAGGCTTTGTGGGTGTTCGGCTGGGAGAATTCCACCATCAATTGCTCGCCTTTGGGTTCCCCCTTCCCAAATTGATCCCCCTCACGAAGCACCGTATCAACCACTTTTCTGCTGTATTGGTCGGGAGCAAAGTATAGATTCAAATAGCCCTGGACGGCTTCAACCCGGGAAAACTCACCCCCTTCAGAAATCAGCGCAGCCACCAAGCGGGCGATCTCGCTGGCCCGTTCTGGGACGTTAACCTCTTTCCCAGTTTGAGCTTCCAGAGCTGCTGTCTTAAAGAAAGAGACGGAAATGCCCCATTCCCCGGAAAAAGGGATCGGCTTCCATTGGAAAGAGTCAGGGGCAGGGATCCCTGCCCTGGCGAGAAAGTCCCGGATGGTCTCTTCAACTTGTTTCTTTTCAGTATTAAACATAGACCTCTTCCCGGTTCGCGACCTGAACCATCACAGCCTTAACTGCAGCATAAGCACGCCCCGCCACTGGTAAGGATTTTTATTCATGGGAATGCGCACAATTGTTCCCGTCGCTTCGAGATTATAACACGATCTTGGAAAACACAAAAAGCGGGAGTATCTTTGACTCCCGCTAGAAGTTCATACGTCTTATTATTAATCCAAACGCCTTATGCTTCCTTCTCCAAAGCTGAGAGACGCTTCATCATCCGGCTTTTCCGGCGTGCGGCGTTGTTATCGTGGATCACCCCTTTGGCAGCCGCTTTATCCAGAGCTTTGACAGCGTCTGCGGTCAACTGCCTTGCTTCTTCCAGGTTCTCATTGGTCAACGCAGTCAAAGCTTTTTTCTCCAGGGTGCGAGCCCGACCGCGGAATTTTCGATTCCGTTCCCTGCGTTTTTCATTCTGCCGATCTCTTTTTTGAGAAGATTTCGTAGCCAAGTTCCTTCCTCCGTTCGTTTATCCGTTATCCGATGATAAGACCCCAAAAAACAATCATGGTGAATTGACATTTTAAGGCAAGGGCTTCACTTTGTCCACCCTAAAAGACGTAAATGCGGGTATTGCCCTATCTTAAAAGGGTGGGAAATGATATGATATTAAGCCCAGGTTGGCCGGGTGGTTGCGGTCCTGCGACCGAGTCTCAGGGCCGAGGAAAGTCCGCACTCCACAGAGCGCGATGCCGGATAACATCCGGGGCGGAGCAATCTGCCGGACCGGGCCACAGAAACATACCGCTCTCCCAGAGAGTAAGGGTGAAAAGGTGGTGTAAGAGACCACCGGCGCGGGCAGCAATGTCCGTGGCCAGGCAACCCCCATCGGGAGCAAAACCAAGCAGGGATGATCTCCTTCAGGAGGGGAAACGGCTCGTTTCCCTTGAATCCCAGGTAGGTTGCGTTGAGAGCCATCGAGAGATGTCTCCCAGATAGATGATCACCCCGTGCCCGTCACGGACGACGCCGTCAGGTGTAAACGTGACAGGGGACGGACAGAATGCGGCTTATAAGCCGGCCTGGGGAATCCCCGTCAGGGGATTTTTTCATTAAAGGTCAAATCTACCCTAATCGAAATATCCCATGGGGCGTACCAGCAGCGGATCCCCGTGTTCGCGCCAGCTTCATCCTGTGACGAATGACTGATGAAAATGTCAAATGGATAGAATCCGCTCATCTCAGATTTCATCTTCTTTTGCTTTTTTATGTAGAAACTACTCAAGAAGCCAGATCGTAAAATCGTCAAACTCAAAAGTCGCTTTAGTTCCGGGTTTCATCCTTATCGCCACCCCTACATACCCGCTCTCAAAGCGAACGTCCTTTATCGTATCAATTAAGGCCCCATTGATAAAAAAATCAAATCGACTCTCACGCCCAGCAACAGCCAATGTGTTCTTTCCCGACCTGATTTTCTCGCTTTCATTCCAGAGTATTAAATTTTGCCAATCTCCATGATCAAAAGAAAGCACTCCATACTCATCTCCACAAACAAAAAATAAATAACAATTGTCCTGACTTCCCCGAAAATAGATTCCATAGCAGGTATCAAAATAACCACCCACCCTTTGTGCATCTACCGAAACGTAAAAATCACGAACGGTATCCATACTTGGATATTCCCATGAGATAGCACCAAAGGACCGATCCACAGTCCAGGTATATTTTCCATCCGCGATCTTTCTGGAGCCCTGCCAATATTCACTATCCACCTCCCCTGTCGACCAGCCGTGTTCATTATTAACAAAGGAATCTTCTAATAATACGCTTCCCAGAATCGGGGTGGGGTTGGGAATTAAGGTCGGAGTCAAAGTGGGTGTATCGCTGGGCACCGGTGTATCCGTTGCACCCTCTTCTTTGGCCTGCTTGGTGGATTGAGCATGTTCGGTTTCCAGAGCATGGATGGCGTCTTGCGTTCCGGCCACGGCAGTGGCGTTCGAGTCTTCAAAGGAAACCGTATCCTGGGATGGTGTAGTTTCTACTCCGGTCGGCATGGGAGAGGTTTGCGGTCCAGCGGAGGATTGTCCTTTCCCGAAGCTTTTCCAACCGAAGTAAACCAGCCCAGCCAAGATCAAGATGGCTGCCACTCCATACACAACTTTGGGAGGAGAAGGGATCCTGAACCGTTCTTCTTTTCCCTCCCCAACAGCAAACTTTTCTTCACTGATCTGGACCGTTTCGTGTGATGAGCCAAGATTGATGGATACGCTTTCAATCAAGCGGTCGATGTGCGTTTCCCAGCCCGGATGGTAGGCGTCCAGCCAGTGCCGGGAGGAGAGGTGGAGCCGCATCGCACCGGTCGGCTCCAAGTCCTCAACCCGGAAGGGTAGGATCGGCTTCCCCTCACTGATGGCGTAGTTCAATTCATCCAGCACCCGCTGGGACTGATCAGCGTTCCCCGAAAAGACCAAGACCATCAGTGAGCACCGCTCGATGGCTTGGATGATCGCATCCCCCCAATCCGCCCCCGGGGGGATATCCCGCGGAGCATACCAGCAGCGGATCCCGGCTTTCTCATGGGCCGAGACCACCGCGTCCGCAACGGCTTTATCTTCTGTCGAATAACTGATGAAGACATCAAATTGTGGGACCTTGCTATCTTCAGAACTCATAGGATCCTTTTTATCTCACAAATCTGGAAGGTAATTCTCTCCCCGCCCTAAACAGTCGTATTATACTAGGGGGAGAAACCCCGGACCCTCGTGAAGGCGGAATACAGAACTATTCTTACAAAATTAACAGTGCTCGCAACCTCAATAGATCCAGATCCATTCACATAGCAAAGAAAGGCGGCATTCATGGCCCAAACTCAGCCATCCAAAACCAAAATGCTCATCACCGGAGATTACACCATCGATTGGAATATCTCCTACCAAAAAAATAATCTCCAGAACACCAGTAATCAATGGAACCCTAAGAACCTGACCCAAGCCTGCCGGCAGCCCGGAGGGGCAGCGTTGTTGGCTGACTTAATCCAGCACATCATCAACTCGTTCCCCCCTGACCAGCAAACGCTTTATGAATTGATCAAAATGGGCGCTCCTCAGGGGTCCGTGCCGCCTGACGACAACCGCATTCATCACTCCTTTGCGATCTGGTCACGATTCCCCAGCGACCAGGGAAAGGTGTGGCGGGTAAAAACATATTTGGGCTTGGACCCTGCCCTACAGGACAATCCTCCCCCCTTTGAAGACCCTGGCGTCCCATCTGGGAGAGACGCTGACCTGGTGATCTTAGACGATGCGGGACTTGGATTCCGCAACCAGCCGGAGCAGTGGCTCGAGATCCTTAACAACCCAGAAAAGAATCCCTGGATCGTGGTCAAGATGGCCCGACCGGTGGCACGCGGTCCCCTCTGGGATCATCTGATACAACACAATACCGACCGTTTGATTGCCATCACCCCGGCCAACGACCTGCGCCTGACCGAGGTGCAGATCAGTAAGGGTCTCTCTTGGGAACGCACAGCGCAGGATGTGGTCTGGGAATTGGTCCATAATCCCTGCGTTAACAGCCTGGCACGCTGCGCCCATGTCATCCTTCCCTTCGGCACAGAAGGTGCGGTTTTGCTTTCCAGAGGAAAAAAACAAACCGGGGAGGATACCTCTGTGGCCTCCCAGGGTGAATTGTTCTTTGACCCCCAGGCCATCGAAGGCACCTGGACGGATACATATCCCGGGGGAATGATCGGCTACACGACATGTTTGACGGCCAGCATCGTCTATCAGCTCCTGCGCAACAGGGAGCAGCCTGACATTCGCCAAGGAATCCAGGCCGGGTTTTCTGCATTGCGCGAGCTGCACCGAGGTGGATATGAGGAAAAAATGGGGTCCAACGACAGATCCAAGGTCACCTTCCCCCACCAAACCATCACGCAGGAGATCACCCGGGAGGGGACACCCCTGGCTCATGTGGCCATCCAGGACCCCGTACGAAGCCTTCACCAAACCGTAGAAACCATGGATCCTGATTCGCAACCCGAATTCTGGACCATTCTCAACGACCGGCACCGCCACGATTTAGACCGGGTGGCGGAACAAACAGTGCTGGAGGGGATCGAACATGCCCTCCCCGATGTCCCCTTTGGCACCTTCGGATATCTGGTCACCGTAGACCGCCAAGAAATTGAAAGCTTCCGCACCATCTGCACCCTGGTAGATGAGTATTTGAAGAAGGAACGGCCCGGGCGCCCTCTTTCCATCGGAGTCTTCGGCGCACCCGGTTCGGGGAAATCCTTTGGCATCACCCAGGTGGCGCACTCCTTAGCGCCAGGGGTCATCGAAAAACTGGAATTCAACCTCTCCCAGATGAATTCCCCCGCTGAACTGCCGGACGCTCTGCACCAAGTCAGGGACCTCAACCTGGAGGGAAAAATCCCTCTCGTGTTCTGGGATGAGTTTGACACCTCGTTGGGAGACAAACCGCTGGGTTGGCTGCGCTATTTTCTGGCCCCCATGCAGGACGGCGCCTTTCGGGAGGGGCAAATTATCCACCCCATCGGCCGCTCCATTTTCGTCTTTGCGGGCGGCACCAGCCATACCATGCACGCATTCGGCAAGGGGTTGAGCGAAGAAGAAGCCCGGGCTGCCAAAGTGCCCGACTTCGTCAGCCGTCTGAAAGGGTACGTTGATGTTCTCGGACCCAACCCCCAGGAGGGAAAAGACGATCCGTACTTCATCATCCGGCGGGCCATTTTGCTGCGCTCCCTCCTTCTCCGCAACCACCCCGCCCTCTTCCAGAAGGAAAATCGCCTGCGAAAGCTGCAAATCGATCAAGGCGTGCTGCGGGCGTTCCTGCACATCAGCCACTACACACACGGAATACGCTCCATGGAAACGATCCTGACCATGAGCCAGCTCTCCGGGAAAACGAACTTCGCCCGTTCCAGCCTGCCCTCGGAGAGCCAGTTGGACCTCCACGTCAGCGGCCAGGAATTTTTGTCCCTCGTCCAGCAGGTCAACCTGGAAGGGGACATCCTGGAAAAATTAGCCCGCTCTCATCACCAGCTCTTCTGCCAGCAAATGGAGGAAAAAGGCTATCAGTACGGGCCGACCACCGATGAGGAACAAAAGACGCACAGCGCCCTGCTCCCTTGGGAAGAACTCCCCGAGCATGAAAAGGAACAGAACCGGTCCGCTGTCCGGGACATCCCCCAAAAATTAAGCCAGATCGGCTATGTCATGGTCCCAGCCCGGAGCAACGAACCAGCCCACTTCCCCCGCGGCAAACAGGATCTGGAAACTTTATCCAGGTTGGAACACAAACGCTGGATGAAAGCCAAACTGGAAGACGGTTGGGAGTACGCACCCGAAACCAATAAGGAAGAAAAGCTCCATAAAGCCCTCCTGCCCTGGGATGATGAGAGGCTCGCAGAAGAGGAAAAAGATAAAGACCGTGACCTGATCAGGGCGATCCCCAAACTCCTCTCCGAGATCGGCTACACGGTGGTTGATATCAACGAGGATCAGGGGGGATGAATGATGATCACCATCGGCGTTACCGGACACCGCTTTCTGGCAGAAGTGGACAAAATAATGCCCGCTATTGACCATGCCCTCGACAAAATTGAGGATGATTTTGGAAATCGTCCTCTCACAATCCTCTCATCGCTGGCGGAAGGAGCGGACCGTCTGGTTGTCCAGCAAGCGATGAAGAGGGGAAACACCTCTCTGTTCGTTCCCCTTCCCCTTCCGAAAGACGAATATCTGAGCGACTTTCGCTCCCCATCCTCTCAAAAGGCGTTCCTCCGTCTTCTGGAACAGGCTGAAGAAGTCATTACCCTCCCTGCTGCTTCCACACGGGAGGAAGCCTACCAGGCTGCTGGTCTTTACATCCTGGATCATGCTGATATATTGATCGCCATCTGGGATGGGCAAGGAGCCCAGGGTACGGCAGGCACAGGGGAGATCGTTGCTGAGGCCCGCCAACGGGAGCTGCCCATGGTCTGGATACACGCCGGCAACCGCAAACCCGGAACGGAACAGCCGACCACATTGGGCGAGGAGCAAGGAGTGGTAACATTCGAACGCTTTCCCAGCTGTCATAATCAGGGGACACGTTCTCCGGATAAGGAGTCCGGAGAACCCATCCTCCCCCAACAAGACACGTGAGGAAGACCCATGCCATCCTCTTTTAAAACGTTCAGGAAGCGAATCCGTATCTGGTGGTCCGATACCTGCTGGCTGGTTTTGATCGTCCTGGGTTTGACCGGTTTGTTCTTGGGGTTCATCGGCTTCCAAAAATATGGGGCGGCGATCCAAGAAGATCACACCTTTCTGGATAACCTGTTCCTGACTTTGGGCCTGATTTCCATGGAAACCGGGGACGTATCCGGACCTGTTAGCTGGGAATTGCAAGTGGCTCGATTCTTAGTCCCCGGTGTCACGGCATATACGGCTATCCTGGCTTTCACCACCCTGTTTATGGAGCAAACCGACCGGATCCGGCTGTGGTTTATCCGGGATCATATTTTGATCTGCGGATTGGGACGGAAAGGATTCCGGTTAGCCAAACAATTTCTGAAACAGGGAAAAGCGGTGGTCATCATTGAGAAGGACGAGAGTAATGATTGGGTGGAAAGCATTCGCTCCAGCGGAGCCATCGTCATCCAGGGTGATGCCACAGACCCTGAACTGCTCAAAAAAGTCAATCTCAATCGAGCCAAATGCGTGATCTCCGTCCTTGGTGACGACGGAAAAAATGCCCAGGTGGCAGTGCAGGCGGATAAACTTTCCCGGGACAGAAAAGTTGGCACCCTGACCTGCATCATCCATATCTTTGATGCCAAACTCTGGGGATTGCTGCGGGAGAAAGAGCTCCACGCCCACCATAACTCACATTTCCGCCTGGAATTATTCAATATCTTCGATCGAGGGGCCCGCCTGATGCTGCAAGACAATCCCCCCTGGAGCATCAGCCCCCCTTCCGATCCCATCCGCGTCCTCATCGTCGGTCTGGGAAAAATGGGGCAAAGGCTGATCGTAGCAACAGCCCGGGGGTGGCGGATGAGAAACCCGGACCCAAGACGTAAGATCCACATTACTGGACTGGATTTGGATGCGGAACAAAAATGTAACTCTCTCCTAACCAACTATCCCCAACTGCCCGAAGTGTGTATATTGGAAGCTTTGGAGATGGACATCCTCTCCCCAGCTTTTGACCGCTTAGGGGCCCATTTCACGCAGGATCACACCTGTGATCTGAATCTGGTCTATGTCTGCCTCGACGACGAATCCTTCAGCCTGCAAACCGGCCTGCGTCTCAACTATCAACTGCGAAAATACCACATCCCCATCGTCTTGCGCATGGCGGAAAGCGGAGGCCTTTCCATGCTGCTGGCGGAGGACGAAAGCGGTCAGGATACATTCGGCAATTTACGCATTTTTGATTTACTTGACCAAACCTGCACGGCGGAAATACTGCAAAGGGGAACCCACGAAATATTAGCCCGTAACCTCCACGCCGCGTATCTGGAAGGGCTCGAGAAATCTGCAACCAGCGGACAGCGGGAAGACACACGCTTGACATGGGAGCAATTATCCCCCTCCCAAAAAGAGAGAAACCGCCAGCAGGCGGACCGCATCCCCACGGTCCTGGCCGCTGCCGGTTACCGGATCGCCCCTCTGCGGGACTGGGAGGCGGACCTTTTTCAGTTTTCAGAAGGAGAATCGGGGGACAAAGACGAAGTCGCCCTCATGGCACCCGTGGAGCATGAGTTATGGCGCCAGAACTTCATCCAAGAAGGGTGGCGGTGGGGGCCAGAAAAAGACCCGGAGAAGAAAACCCACCCCAACCTAGTCCCCTGGGAAGAACTCCCCCCATCGGAGAGAGAGAAAAACGGAAAATTTATCCGCGATCTGCCCCGAATTCTGGCACGAGCAGGATTCCAGATCGTAAAAATCAATTTCACAAACCAATAAGAGGAGATACCATTTTTCTATTCCTTCAGAAAATGGAAATAGGCTTTTTTAAAAGTTTATCTCGGGTACAAGATTCTGTTTTTCAGGGATCAAATCCCAACCATTCTGTGCTGGGAGAGATGCCCAGCCAGTCGATCCAGGTTTCGAAGTCGTGCTCATTGAGCGCCTTTTGCAGCAGGCGAGCATAGGCGATGTTTTTGCGATAGTAGGAAATAAAGACGTCGGTCATGAATTATCCTCAGGTCTTTGCCTTGCTAACCTCGCTCATGGATACTGCGGGCAGGTCTCCCGGTAGGGGGTATCCCCAAGATAGATTTTCCATTCGTGATCTGTAAGGTTGCGATTCGCCATCTGGCAGGCCGCCTTTTTCCAAGAAGCCAGATCCAGCTGCCAGAATTGGACTTGGCCCCCGCGGCTGTAGGCGGCTAACCGAGTTCCATCAGCAGATAGAGAAGGTTCAAGAAGCCTTGTTACAGCCAAAGCGCTTTCCGGAACCTCCGGGTCGATGGGGCTGAGATCCCCGACCCACTTTCCTGAATCTGCGTCATGAAGTTGAAATACCAGATCGTGCCCGCTCACCATCCACGTTCCCGCGGGATCAAAGCCCAAGTAATCAACATCAACCTGGTGCATGGGTTGCTCCCGGGACGAAGTCACCGCCTGGTAAGTATCCAGGTTCCAATAGATCCAGCCATCCGCGCCCCCGGATACCAGTTGAGACCCATTGGGGTGAAAGGCCAGTACATGATAGACTCCTAACGGTTCCTCCCCCCCTATCCGGGCGATCTCCACTTTCTTTTCAAGGTCCCAGAGCGTGATTCCCTCTCCATCCGCGACTCCCAGCCAGGGGTTCAGGGGATGAAAGGCGATCTCCGCCACCTCTCCAGAATCTGTACCCATCTGCTGCATCACAGATCCGTTCTCTGTATTGAGGACAGAGATCGTTCTCCCTCTAGAGGTCGCGGATGCCAGATATTTTCCCGTCGGAGAGAAATCCAATAGATCCACATTGTCAGGAAGGTCTTCAAATGACCAGATGACCTCTTTCCGCCGCCACTCCCAGATGGACAGAACGTTTTCATCATCCACAATGGCCAATAACTCACCTCCGGGATGAAATGAGAATGCCTGGCTCGGAGAAATATCCTTTCGGATAAGATTCATCTCCGGCCGCTCCTGGTTAAAATCCCAGACCGCTAGGGAACAAGTTATCTCAGGTGTCTCTTGGCTGCACTGTTCCACTGCCATAATCTGGTCATCGACCGGGTGCGCCGAGACACGAGAGAGCACAGGTTCCTTCTCACCCAGGGGAAGGGCCAGGCTTTCCAGGATGGGGGTAATCGTCAAGGGGTCATACAGGGTCAATTCGGTGATCCCTTCATTACGAAAATGGGAAATATATTGGAATGTTTGGGTATTAATTTGGATCATGGGGTTTACCGCTTGATAATGGAAAAAGGAAGGAAAAGTCCAATCCCCCCGCCATGGGGAGAAGCGGCTGAGCAACACCCGATGCTCTCCCATAGTTTCCAAATAAGTATAATCGTCGTTGATCATCCTGGGAACAACGGAATGCTTGATTGTTCGTCGATAAAGTAGATATGCCTGCTCCTGCTTATCAAATAACAATTCGTAGTCAGTATCTTCAGCCCGCTGGTAGCGGTCTATGATCTCTCCAGTGTTTGTGTCATAAAGCAAGATCAGATCAGAACCTATTACGCCCAGCCGGTTTCCCTGAGGACTGAGCTTATAGGCCTGGAAATCGCCCAGGTCACCCTCGATGTCAATGTTGAGAACAAATTCACCGGTATCTATGTCATAAAAATGGATCGCCGGGCCCTCATAGGGCACGATAAACATCGTCTCATCTACATTGAAACAGGGCAGATCCAACAAGGCAGTATCCGGGACCGAAAATGTCTGAAGCAGCTTTCCCTCTAGTCTTTCCCAGACTGCAATTTCTTCCCCTTCTAAAGAGGCCACGAGGTCAAAAGTTGGACTGATACTGACAATATTGGCAATAGCCTGGCTATCCACGGATTCCGGGAAGGGATTTCCCAGCGGTGTGTAGCTGGCCGTATCCCAAAGCAACCAGTCTTTACTTGAGTAGCTGATCATCAGCGTGTCATTCGCATTGTAGCGAACACCGTAACGAGGGGCTCCTTCTATCAGCGGGTGCTCCAAATTACTCAGAACGGATGGCGTATCAACCGTCTGGACCAATGCCCGTTGTTCTAAATCAAAAATATTTAATTTTGGCTCTTGGTAATTCCAGGTTACCAGTTTTCCGGTTGGATCCATCATCATTGACTCAATGAATAAATCGGGGCTGCGGAGCATCATGCTTTGGAGGTAAGGATGCGCAGTTAAAGCCCGCAGCAAAGCCCCCCTGGTTTTCAGATTGTCCTCCAGATGTAACCCTTCCAGAGCAAGGAGTAACCCCAGATCCAGATTCTCCCCCCTTTTGGAGCGCGATTGGGCAGCTAAAAAGCGGGCGGAAACCGTCTGAATTTGATCTTCCAATTCCGCCTGAGCCGTGGCTTTCCCGCGCTCTTCCTGGATCGCTTCCACCTCTGCGGTCGCCCGGGTGTGAGCTTCTTCGAGGGCAACCGCTTCTGCAGTGGACCGCGCCTGGGTGGTCTGAACCGCTTCAACACGCTGCGTCCAGGCCCAGAGGCCCAGGCTGACTGCGACCACAATCCCCGCCCCAACTGCGCCCATGCGAAGCCGCTGCCGCCGGTTCGCCGCCTGGCGGCTGGCAAAGATAAAATCCGTTTGCAGGATAGTCGGTGGAGGATCTTTCTCTGCAGCCTGAGAAAGCCAGTCCTCCGCCTGATGTAGATCACTGCCCCGCAGCAGGGTGGATGTATCCCGATCCCTGCGCTCCCATTCCAGAGCGCGGTTCTGCAGTCGAGTATGTGCCTTCACCCAGGTTTGATCTGTTCCAATTGCCTTGATCAGGTCCTGGAGGGCATTGCCGTACTGGTCCTCCTGTGTAAAGAAAATCCACTGCAAATCCACTAAAGGGGTGGGCACCTTACGGGGCTCAACACTGTTAACGACAATGGGGATCATCCGTTTATTATTCTTGACCGCATGGGCTATTTCCAGACTGCATACTTCTGAGATCACAGAGTTCTCACTGATGACGAAAATAAAGCTGTCAGAATTTTCGATCGCTTCATAGACCTCGGCCAGCCAATCAGCGCTGGGCGGGATGTCCTGCCAATCGATCCAGACATGGAGATCATTTTTTTCTAAGGAGTCAATCAACAACCTGGCAAAGGCTATATTCTTGCGGGAATAGGAGATAAAGGCATCTGGCATAATATTTCCCTTTTCATCTCTGAAATAAGGTGTTGAAACGGGTATGGTAATCTAATTTTTGACGTCAGGAGGACAAATCAAGGTGGGTTCAACCTCAGACATGTAAATCTCCCACTCTTCCAGAGAGGGTTCGCGCTGCACCCGCTGGCAGACCCTCTCCAGCCAGGATAAGAACCCCACCTCCCAGAGAGAAATATCCTCATCATGAAAAGTTAAAAATAACCACCCATTGTCCGGCGAAAATTCTATATCATCCTGTATTCTTCCCCGGCCCCACAGGGAGGGTCCAATCCTGACCCCACTGACCGCATCATGTAACGTGATGTTGCCGTGCGTGTCAGCCACAGCCAGCATCTTTCCATCCGGGCTGAAGGCAACTTTTCCAGTTTCGTTGGCCAGATCCATCGTAAAAGAAGGGGAGTAGAGAATCTTTCCCGTATCAGCATCCACCAGGTAAGCAGATCCCCCCGTCCCGACAGCAACGATGGATCTGCTTGGATGGTAGGCAACGGGGTAGAAATCTTTGAGCGAGGAAAATCCTTCCAGATTGCGCTCGCTACTCAAGGAATCCTTGAGGTCCACTTGAAAAAGCAATTTTGGGGAAGACAGATCGGCGATTTCCCACATCGCCAAGATAGCGCGATCATGATCAATCTTCCGGTATTCTCCATCCGGATTCAAAGCATATTGTCG
>JAWLER010000114.1:0-3006 GCA_041686005.1 Anaerolineales bacterium
GTCGGTCGGCTGGTCTCGAAGCATCCTCCCTGGTCGATGGAGAGGTCGATGATGATGGACCGCGGGTGGAGCTGTTTGACCATCTCCCGGGTGACGATCACCGGGGTGGGTGCGCCGGGCACCAGGATGGCGCCGATCACGATGTCCGCGTAGGAACAAACTTTTTCAATGTTGAAAGGATAGGAAACGAGGGTATGCACACAGCCCTGGAATTCCTGATCAACGGACTGCAGCACCCCAAGGGAATTATCGAGTAGATAAACATTGGCTCCCAACCCCAGAAAGGTGCGGGCTGCATTCCGGCCTACGATCCCCCCACCCAGAAGGACTACATCAGCTGGTGGGACGCCGGGGACGCCGCCCAAAGCAAATCCCTTCCCTCCGTAATTGTTTTGCGCCAGGGTGGCGGCGATTTGGGGGACCATCCGTCCCGCCAGCTGGCTGATGGGGACCAGGACGGGCAGTCTGCCGTCATCCTCCTGGATGATTTCATAACCGATGGCGGTGATGTGCTTCTCCAGCAGGACGTTGACTTTGCTCGGTCGTCCCGCGGTGAGGTGCAGGAAACCCATCACGGTTTGCCCCTCCCGCATCCACTCATATTCCCGTTGGGTGGGTGGGACGACTTTGATCACTAAATCCGCCCGGCCGTAGACCTCTTCCCCGCTGTAGACGATCATCCCTCCCGCTTCTTGATAGTGGTGATCGCTGAAACCGCCTCCTACCCCCGCTTTGTGTTCCACGAACAAAGTATGACCTTGTTCGGTGAGTAGCTGGACACCGGCGGGGGTCAGTCCGACCCGATACTCTGAATCACGGCGTTCTTTTGGAATACAGATATTCATAAATCTCTCCGTCATCAAGCAAGTGCTTAGATCAGTAGATGGACAAGCAGCCCTTTTTGAGCGTGTAACCGGTTGTGTGCCTGGGGGAAGAGCACGGAATGAGGGCCGTCCGCGACCTCGTCGGTGATCTCCTCGCCCCGATGCGCTGGAAGGCAGTGCATGACGATCACGTCATCCTTAGCCAGGGACACCAGCTCTTGATTGACCTGATAGGGCGGGAAGACCTCTCGCCGCTTTTGGGCTTCCTCGCTTTGCCCCATGCTGACCCAGGTGTCCGTGTAAATCACATCCGCGTTTTCAACCGCTTCTCGGGGGTCGTGGAGGAGGCGGATGGAAGCGCCACTCTTATCCGCCATCCCTCGTCCCTCTTGAATGGCGTCGTCAGGCATATCATACCCTGGGGGATTTGCGATCGTGAAATGCGCGCCCAGCTTGGCGCAGATATGCATCAACGAGACAGCGACATTGTTGCCATCCCCGACGAAGCTGACCTGCAAGCCTTCTAATGCGCCCTTCTTTTCCAGGATGGTCAGGGCATCCGAGAGCGCCTGGCAGGGGTGGTTGTAGTCGCTTAAGCCGTTGATCACCGGGATGCTCGCCCAACGGGCTAATTCTTCCACGTGCCTGTGCTCGAACACCCGGGCCATGACAGCGTCGACATAACCGGAAACGACGCGAGCCACGTCAGCGATCGATTCCCGCTGCCCCAAACCGATCTCGGCAGGGGACAGGTATAGGGCATCACCGCCCAAATGGCGCATGGCCATGTCGAAGGAAACCCGCGTCCGTAAGCTGGGTTTTTGAAAGATCATGGCCAGCACTTTCCCTTTCAAGCGGGGCGGATTGCCTTCGCTTTTCCAATCTTCTTTCAACGACATCGCCAGGTCCAGGATCGACCGTAATTCTTGGGATGAGTAATCCGCTATGGTCAGAAAATCTTTCATGAGATGCTCCTCGAAAATGTTCGTTGGACAGCCTAGCCAGAGTAAGTATATCATGAGAAGCGAGAGGTTTTCACCTCTCCGCGGTGGGCGCTAGATCGGATGGGCAGTACACTGTATAATACATACGAAGAACCCCTTCCTCCTCAAAGGGTTATGGGCGTGATGACGGCGAAAAAACCATTCCACCTCTATCTGATGAGTGATGACCTCTCCCGGATGGAGCGCTACATGCAGGCGCTTTCGGGGCATGGGCTCGAACCGGTATTGATCCCGGACGTTAAAGAAAGGGTTGAAGAGGGCCACATCCGTGATCAAGACATCCTGCTTTTGGATCTCGCTTCCCTGGAAGGTCCCTGGAAGGAGATCAGGAAATTGGCGGAGGGACGCAAAGCGGCATATGGTTTGATCCTGCTTGGGCGTTTGGAGGAGTTCCTACGTCTTCCCAGGAGGGTATGGTCTGAAGTCGATGGGGTGATATTAGAAGGGGGTTCGGAGGAAATCTTCGTTTCTGAAATTAAAAGCGTCCTCAGCGAGAAAAGGCCAAACAGGGTCTTCAGGGAACTGTCCATCATCCGCTCCCTCTACAGACAGGGGAAAGATCGTTTTTTCAGGGATGATTTCGACGATGTCTCCTCCTTCACTTTGCAGATTTTAAAGGTAGCCTTCGGCTGCCACTATGCAAGTTTGGCTGTGCAATCCCAAAGATCCAAGGGGGAATACGGCGTCACCTACCAGGTGGGTGATGCCCTTCCCATGCAAAACATCCCGGATATCTATGAACCGGGGTTGGTTCAGGAAGGTGAGTCACCAGAAGGTTTTTTACGAGGGATGCTTGAAGGGAAGGGCCTGACTTCCCTGATGTGGAGTCCTATTCAGGGTGATGAAGTGCCAACGGGGCTGATCCAACTTGGGAAAACGGAAGGCAGTTTTACAAGGGAGGATCTCGAACAGTTGATCCTCTTCAGCGGAGATGTAGCCAGGACTGTGGAGTATATCCGTTTGCGCATCAGCAGGGAAAAGGAAAAAGAAGCCTTGTTCCGCGAGCAAGAATCGTTGATCAGGAGCGAGCGAGCGTCCTGTATTGGAGGGTTGATGAGTTCTGTCGCCCATCAGATCAATAACCCTTTGCAGGCCATTCAAATTAACCTAGAATTAGCGCAGAGAGAAGATCTCCCCCTTCAGAAACGCGAGCATTACTTATGCATTGTCCAGGAGGA
>JAWLER010000048.1:0-5412 GCA_041686005.1 Anaerolineales bacterium
AATCTATGCTGAAAAATCCATTGGAAAGAGAACCGGGGCGGAATGTTATAATCGTAGCCATGACAGACGAAACCCCAAAACAAACCGTAGACCCTCAACGCCAAGAGAAAGCCAAAGAATACGCCCGGATCCGCCGCCGCTTCATGCTCCTCGACCTGGTCCTGGGCACTGCTATTTTAGCCGCCTGGCTGTTCACCGGCTGGTCAACCGCGCTCCGGGATTGGATCTTCTCCTGGACGGACAACATCTGGTTGGCTGTGGCGGTTTTTGGCGCCGTTTTCGGCGGCGTCTTTTACATCATCGATTTGCCGCTTTCCTACTACACCGGGTTTGTGCTCCCCCACCGCTACGACCTATCCAACCAAGACCTGGCAGGGTGGGCCACGGATCAACTGAAAAGTTTGGGCCTCTCAGCGGTATTAGGGGGATTATTCCTGGAGGTCATTTACTTGATTTTGCGCACCGCGCCCCAAACCTGGTGGTTGTGGACAGGAGGGGTGTTGCTGATTTTTAACGTCGTCCTGGCTAATTTGGCACCTATCCTGATTTTCCCCATTTTTTACGACTTTCAACCCTTGGAGGAGGAACATCAAGATCTCAAAGAACGGCTGATCCGGCTGGCGGAGAAGGCTGGAACACAGGTCAAGGGGGTCTTCAAATTTGACATGAGCCGGCGCACGAAACAGGCCAACGCCGCTCTGACTGGGCTGGGAAACACGCGGCGGATCATCCTGGGAGACACACTGCTGGAGGAGTTCGACGACGACGAGATCGAGACCGTGCTCGCCCACGAACTGGGCCATCACGTCCATAACGACATCCCCCTGGGCATCGCCATTCAAACCATCCTTACCCTGGGCGGGCTCTATTTGGCCTCCCTCCTTCTGGAGTGGGGCATCGGCTATTTCCAATTCACTGGCATTTCGGATATCGCAGCGTTTCCTTTGTTTGGACTGGCTATAAGCGCGTACGGCCTGGTCACCATGCCCCTCAGCAACGCCTACAGCCGCTGGCGGGAACGCCTGGCGGATCGCTACGCGCTTAAGGCCACGGAAAATGGGGAGGCGTACGCCTCCGCACTGGTGCGCCTGGCGGACCAGAACCTGGCTGAAGCGGACCCTGCCCCCTGGGTGGAATTCCTGCTTTACTCCCACCCCGCTTTGCAGAAACGGATCGACATGGCTCGGGATTACTCAGCTGGCGCAACCTAGGCCCCATTTTAGTAGGCAGTGACACTGAACATTCATCACCTGAACTGTGGGACCAGGCCATACCGCGGGCCATTGCGGGGTCGCTATCGGTAAACCGGGAGACTGGCTGCTGCACTGCGGGGATGCCGCTTCCCCTTTTCATTCCCTGACAGACCTGCATGATCGGGGACCCAATGCCTACCCCTTGTCCTTTTTTCCCCAGCTGGATTGTAGATGGATTGATCGGTCCTCACTCCTCCCGGTTGAGAGGGCTTCTTCATAAGCACCCCGGGGAGATCCGCTGGGGCAGCTCTCATGACATTTTCAGCTTCAGAGAATATAATCGGACGCAGTAAATCAGTCTGAAAAGAATCGATCCATCACGGATGAGGAGGACAGCATGGTTTTAGAAGTTGGACAGCCTGCCCCGGATTTTGAGCTTCACGACCAATTCGGAAAACCCCACCGTCTGGCGGACTACCGGGGGAAATATGTCCTGCTGTATTTTTACCCCAAGGATGACACGCCCGGCTGCACGAAAGAGGCCTGTAGCTTCCGGGATGATTACAGCGAATACCAAAAAGCGGGGGTCCCCATTTTGGGGGTGAGCCCGGATTCGCAGGAATCCCACACCAAATTCAGCCTCAAATACGACCTGCCTTTCACACTGCTCTCAGATCCGGACCACAGCGTTTGCGAAGCCTACAGTGTGTGGGGCAAAAAGAAGATGTTTGGGAAAGAATATGACGGCGTCTATCGCACCACCTACCTGATTGACCCGGAAGGGGCCATTGTGGAGACCTTCAAAAACGTCAAGCCGGACGGGCACAGTGAGGAGGTGCTGGAAAGGATCCGGGAGTTGAAGTAAACCCTTCGTCACAAGTCAAACCTCCGAGGTTTCAAACAAACCTCGGAGGTTTTAATCTTCCGTCTTTATTGCCGTCCCTTCCCCCTACATTGTTATCCCGAACGAAGTGAGGGATCCTTGAAAGCACCATGGATTGGAAAACATCGCCCACGGCCTATAACCTGCTCATGTGTCTTCCCTTAGGCCAACGCCCCCTTTCATCGACCACAGCAAGGAGTCTTCGCCGTTGGCTCAGGATGACAACTAGCCCTAACATCGTCTTTAATACATCATCAGGCAGAGGACAACATCTTTCCCTCAACACCATCCCCGGCATCTCCTATTAAACAAAAACAGCGCGCTGGGTGATGCCCAGCACGCTGTGCTATTTCCTAAGATCCTCTGATCATCCCACGGGGACCGGTTCTTCCGTGTCCTTCGGTGTGATGCCGTTCTCCGCTTCTGAGGACTCGCCTTTCTCAAGCACGATCTCGCCTTCTTCATCCTCATCCTCAGGATACTCAGCATCGACGATGACCACATCCCCTTCCTTGAACTCACCTTCCAGGAGCAAGTCGGAAAGCTTGTTCTCGATTTTCTGCTGGATCACGCGGCGCAAGGGTCGCGCGCCCATCTCAGGGTTGTAGCCTAACTTCGCCAAGAGATCGATCCCTTCTTCTGTGATCTCCAGTGCCAGATTCTTGTCCTCCAGTCGTTTCCTGACCTTGTCTATCTCCAAGGAAACGATGTCCCGGATGTTGTCTCGGGTCAGGGAGTGGAAAACGATCACGGAGTCGACACGGTTGATGAACTCGGGGCGGAACGTCTTCTTCAATTCCTTGAGCAATTTGCTGCGCATCTCTTCGTATTCGCGCTCCCGGGCTTCTTCCTCGTCCTGCGCCAACTCAAAGCCAATCGATGTCTGGTTTTGGATCAAATCAGCCCCGATGTTGGAGGTCATGATGATGATCGCGTTCCGGAAGTCCACCGTCCGGCCCTTGGCATCCGTGATGTGCCCTTCCTCCATGATCTGCAGGAGCATGTTGTAGGCTTCAGGATGGGCCTTTTCGATCTCGTCAAAAACGACGATGGAGTAAGGCCTGCGGCGGATCGCTTCGGTAAGCTGACCGGCTTCATCGTAGCCAATATATCCGGGAGGTGCGCCTACCAAGCGGCTGACGCTGTGGCGCTCCATGAACTCAGACATGTCGAGATGGATCAGGGCCTCTTCGCTGCCGAACAGGAAGCGGGCCATGGCTTTGGTGAGCTCCGTCTTCCCCACCCCGGTGGGTCCGAGGAAAATGAAGGAGCCGACCGGCCGTTTGGGGTCCTTCAACCCCGCCCGCGCTCTGCGCACAGCCTTGGAGATCTTATCAATCGCCTCATCCTGTCCCACGATGTACTCGTGGATGGATTCCTCCATTTCCAGGAGCCGGTCTGATTCTTCCTGCTCCAGCTCCATGACGGGAATGCCCGTCCACATCGAGACCACTTCCGCAATGTCCTTGGTGGAAACGACCGGGCTGTTGTCGCGATCCCAGGCAGCTTTCAGCTCTTCCAGTTCGTCTTCTAAAACTGCTTCTTGATCCTCCAAATCCTCCAGGACCCCCAAGCCGCTTTCCTCAACCCCTTTGATTTCTTTGCGTACATCCCGTAATTTGGTGACCACTTTCTTGGCGGTGTCACCGATCGGGTTTTTATACATCCGGACCCGGGAGGAAGCCTCATCCACCAGGTCAATGGCTTTATCGGGCAGGAAGCGGTCGGAAATATACCGCGCGGAGAGATCCGTGGCTGCCTTCAAAGCCTCATCAGAGATTTGCAGCTGGTGATGATCCTCGTAGGCGGAGCGGATGCCCCGCAGGATTTCGACGGTCTCCTCTTCTGTGGGTTCTTCGACCATGATGGGCTGGAAACGGCGCTCCAGCGCGGCATCGCTTTCGATATGTTTGCGGTACTCGTCCATGGTCGTCGCACCCACCACCTGCAGCTCTCCGCGGGAGAGGGCAGGTTTGAGGATGTTCGCCGCGTCCATGGCGGAACCAGCAGATCCCGCACCCACCAACATATGGACCTCGTCGATGAAGAGGATGGCGTCAGAGGACTTCAGCTCAGAGATCACCCGTTTAAGGCGCTCTTCAAATTGGCCGCGGTACATGGTGCCGGCCACCACGGAGCCCAGGTCCAACTGCAGGACCCGTTTGCCCAACAACGGCGCGGGGACTTCCCCATCCGCGATGCGTTGGGTGAGCCCTTCCACGATGGCCGTTTTTCCCACCCCCGGTTCTCCGATCAGGGCGGGGTTGTTCTTGGTCCGGCGAGCCAGGATTTGAACCACGCGCTCGATCTCCGTCTCGCGACCGATAACCGGATCCAATTTACCTTCTTCTGCCAGCTCCGTCAGATCTACCGCCAGCTGATCGACCATCGGCGTCGAGCTCTTGCTCTTAGATCGCTTGGAGCGCCGGGAGCGTGTGCTCTCCCGCTGTAATTTGCTCTTTTCCTTCGTTTCTTCAATGACACGTAACGTCTGGCGGCGGATTTGCTCTGCGGTCAGGCCGAGTTGACCCAACACATCATGCGCAACCCCTTTTCCGTGTTCGATCAACCCCAACAAGATATGTTCCACACCGATATAATGATGGCCCAACTTGCGGGCTTCCTCTACCGCCAATTCCAGCACACGCTGGGTTCCGGGGGACAACGCTAAAGCGTCCCCTCGGTAATCACCATAGCCGGTAATGCCCTCGGTGACCGTCAAAACGCTCTCCATGTCTAATCCTAATTCACGCAGGACGCGCCCGGCAATACCGCCTTGATCCCTCAATAAACCCAAAAGCAGGTGCTCTGTACCTATTTGAGCGTGGTGCATGCGTTCTGCTTCTTTGTGTGCCAGACTTAAAACGCGTCGAGCACGCTGGGTAAATCGTTCCATACTAGCCAAAGTGCAACCTCCTGCAACATTTCGGGGTTTCCCCCGAATTTCAGTTGCGCTGATAAAAAAGAGAAGTCTTGCTTACTGGTAAAAACATTCTACCAAATAAACCCTGCTATTTTTAGGCTACTGCCTTTTTTAATAAAAATATAATGAAAAATACCCCGCCCCGCCCGGCTCTTACAAATCTGTATACACCATGTGCAGCTTTTCACAAAATCCCCCTTGTGGGAAACAAAAAGCGCATCTTGTAAGATGCGCTTTTTCATCTAAGATCATTCCTCTTCGTCAGGAGGGGCTTCGCTGTCCTCTTCTGGCTCCTCTTCCTCAGGGGCTTCTTCCCCCTCCCCTGCCTCATCCTCCTCTTCGGGAGCTTCCTCCACCGCTCCCTCACCAGAAGGTTCGCCCTCCTCGGCTATTTCATCTTCGTCAGGTTCCTC
>JAWLER010000048.1:5512-12910 GCA_041686005.1 Anaerolineales bacterium
CCCCTCCCCTGCCTCATCCTCCTCTTCGGGAGCTTCCTCCACCGCTCCCTCACCAGAAGGTTCGCCCTCCTCGGCTATTTCATCTTCGTCAGGTTCCTCTTCCTCAGGGGCTTCTTCCCCCTCCCCTGCCTCATCCTCCTCTTCGGGAGCTTCCTCCACCGCTCCCTCACCAGAAGGTTCGCCCTCCTCGGCTATTTCATCTTCGTCAGGTTCCTCACTCTCGGGTATCTCCCCTTCCTCCTGGCCGATCTCCTCCTCAAATTCCTCCTGGATTTTTTCATAATCATACGCCGCGTACTCATCCGAATCGACCTTTTCCAGACTCAAGCCAATCCGCCGTCTTTTTTCATCGAGATTGATGACTCGTAGTGTCAACGCATCCCCCACACTGACCACCTCCGAAGGATGCCCGACCCGTTCTATGCTCAGCTCCGAGATGTGAATTAACCCTTCCAATTCCGTGTCATTGATGCGGGCAAAGGCCCCAAAATCCGTCAAATTGGTCACTGTCCCCTGCACAAGTTGGCCCTCTTCCAGGTCCTGGATCTTATCCTTCCAGGGGTCATCCTCCAATCTACGCAAGGAGAGGCCGATGCGCCTCTTTTCCTCATCCAGGCTGATGACTTCAACCTTTACTTCCTGCCCCACCTTGACCACATCCCTGGGGTGGTCCACATGTTCCCAGGAAAGCTCCGAGAGGTGAACCAGCCCGTCCACACCTTGAATGTTGACAAAGGCGCCAAAATCAGCCAAGCTGCTGACGTAGCCGGTGACCCGATCCCCCACTTCCAGATCCTCGATGAGTTGTTCCTTGATCGCCTCCCGGGTTTCCCCGATGGCGTCCCGTTCCGAGAGGATCAGGCGTTGGCGGGAGCGGTCCACTTCAATGACTTTCAAGGTGATGGGTTCTCCTACCGTCTTCTCCCAGCGCTCCTCCGGGGTTTCGCCTTCCTTCTCCCGGAAAACGCTGACCAGAGAGCCGGGCACAAATCCGCGCAGTTCTCCTACGGGGACCAGCAGCCCCCCTTTGTTAAATCCTTCCACCACGGTGTCCAGGGTTTCCCCGCTCTCCAACATCTCCTCCACCCGCTTCCAATCTTTTTCCTCTTTGGCGCGTGTGTAGGAGAGGACGACGTTTCCGTTGGGATCCTCCGGCTCAACCACGTAGACGGAAATTTCTTCCCCGACTTGAAATGCTCCCAGGGTTTCCTCATCGATCTGGTCCAGTTCGTACCCCGCGATGATCCCATCCGCTTTGGACTGCACGTCAATCAGGATCTCGTGGGGCATGATCGCGGTGATCTCCCCCTTGCGGATCTCCCCTTTTTGAGGAATGGACGCCAGACCCAACCCTTCCTGAGCCAGAAGGGTTTCCATATCCAGCGCTTCTTCTCGCGGGGCATCCCCCTCTGGCGTCATGAATTCATCCCCATCTTGTGCTTTCTTCTCTTCCATAAACTGCTCTTCTCCCTGAGGTTAAAATGATGTGCCCATTATACAGTGCAAATTTCAACTTGGCAACCTTTATGGTAAGATAGTCACGTGCTTTGATGATAGACTCAGATGGGGACAAAATGCCGAGGAAGCGTCCCCTCTTCATTTTATCAGTGTCTGTTAACAAAAGGTAGAATATGAGGGCAATTTACCCCTTTACGGCCGTCGTCGGCCAGGAACGCATGAAGCGGGCCCTGGTGCTCAACGCGGTCGACACCCGCATTGGCGGCGTGTTGATTCGCGGGGAGCGGGGGACCGCGAAATCGACCGCGGCCCGCGCCCTGGCAGCCCTTCTGCCCGAGGTGAAAACCTTCACAGACTGCCGCTTCGGCTGCCATCCGGATCGCCCCACCACCTGGTGCACGGAATGCAAAGAAAAAGCGGAGAACGGCGTGGAGCGCAGCATTGAGATGATCCCCACGCCCTTCATCAACCTCCCGGTTTCCGCCACCGAGGACCGGGTCGTGGGCACGCTGGACATCGAAAAAGCCATCCAGAAAGGGGAACGGCATTTCGAACCGGGCGTGCTGGCGGATGCCAACCGCGGCCTGCTGTACATCGACGAGGTCAATTTGTTGGACGACCACGTCGTCGATCTCCTCCTGGATTCGGCCGCCATGGGCATGAACATCGTGGAACGGGAGGGGATCTCCTTCAGCCACCCCGCACGCTTCATCCTGGTGGGGACCATGAACCCGGAGGAAGGGGACCTGCGGCCCCAATTACTGGATCGTTTTGCGCTTTCCGTAAACATCCGCGGCATCCGCGACACCCGGGAGCGGGTCTTGATCATGGAGCGCCACCTGGCCTACGAACAGGACCCGGAGGGGTTCCGGGAAACATGGATGCCCAAAGAACAGGAACTCTCTGACAAAATCAAAAGAGCCCGCAAGCTCCTCCCCCATGTCACCTACACCACGAAAAACCTGGTGGACATCGCCAACCTGAGCACCTCTCTCCATGTGGACGGTCACCGCTCGGACCTGGTGATCTTGAAAACCGCCCGGGCCCACGCGGCCTTCGAAGGGCGGACGGAGATCACCGGTCGGGACATCGCCCTGGCTGCGGAATTGGCCTACCCCCACCGCCTGAAACGCGGGCCGTTCCGGGAAACGGAGATCAGCGCCGAGGAACTGTCGGAGCGGATTGAGGCCCTGGAAGGGGCCCGGAAAGAGGCTCAAGAGGGGACGGGACAACAGGACGAAGAATCCCTTGCGGAATCGAAAAAACCTGAGGGGGATAAGGTAAAAAAAAAGAAGGCAATAGACGCAGTTAAGGAAAAAGGGGGACCGCCTCCGCCCTCTGCCGAGGCGGGATCCAAAGAGGTCTTTGAATCTTCCACCGCGGACTGGTGGGAAGGGGGAGAAAAGGTGGAGATCGGGGAGACCTTTGACCCCGAGCACATCGAATCGCCCCTGGACAAATTAAAACGGAAGGACAGTGGACGGCGGTCCGAAACCCGCTCGGAACGCAAACGGGGGCGGTACATCCAGGCCCGCCCCGCGAACGGCGACTTCCGCGACATCGCTTTTGACGCCACACTTCGGGCGGCCGCTCCCTACCAAAAACAACGCCAGGATCTGAAGGAAGACCGCGCCTTCGCCATTCGACCCGATGACATCCAGCGCAAAGTCCGGGTCCAGAAAACCGGGAACCTGATCCTCTTCGTGGTCGACGCCTCCTGGTCCATGGCGGTGGCGGAACGCATGCGCGCCACCAAAGGCGCCATCCTCTCTTTATTAACGGATGCCTATCAAAGGCGGGACCGGGTCGGGCTGGTGGTCTTTCAGAAAGACCGCGCCCTCCTGGTTTTGCCCCCCACCAACTCCACGGAATTAGCCACCAAAGCTTTGGCGGACATACCCATCGGCGGCAAAACGCCCCTTTCCGCCGGTTTATCCCTGGCCCATGATGTGATCAGGAAAGAACGCATATCCCGACCTGAGTCCCGGCCGCTGCTGATCCTCCTCACCGACGGCGTGGGCAACGTCTCCATGACGAACCTGGCTCCCCAACAAGAAGCCTATAAAATCGCTGAGCAAATTGCAGAGGATGATATCCCCAGTCTGGTCATCAACATGGAGCACCAGGAGTTTGACAAGGGATTGGCCAGGGAAATAGCCGAACATCTCGGCGCAACTTATTACAACGTCGAGGATTTGCACGCTGAAAAAATCGTCCAGACTGTGAAAGGAGAAATTGGAGCATGACCCCCCAGACCGCCTCCCGTCTCCAACGCTTCACGGAATCCATCATCCGCGATATGACCCGGATCGCCGACCAGTATGATGCCGTCAACCTTTCGCAGGGCTTTCCCGACTTTGAGCCCCCCCGGGAATTGGTCCGGGCAGCTGTTCAGGCCCTGCAGTCCGGCCACAACCAGTATGGGCTGACCTGGGGGACGCCCTCCTTCCGGAAAGCCCTGGCCCAAAAAGCAGGGCGATTCATGAACCTGTCCCTGGACCCGGAAACCGAGATCACGGCCACCTGCGGAAGCACGGAAGCCATGCTGGCCGCGCTGATGGCAGTGGTCAACCCCGGTGAAAGCGTGATCCTCTTCTCCCCCGTCTACGAAAATTACCTCCCGGACACCATCCTCGCCGGGGCGGAACCCATCTACGTCCCCCTCTATCCCCCAGAATACACCTACGATCCCCAAGAACTGCGGGGCGCCTTCCAGCGGACGGGTGCCAAAGCGCTCATCCTCTGCAACCCCTCCAACCCCACCGGAAAGGTGTTCACCCTGGAAGAGCTGTCCTTCATCGCCAACCTGGCCTATGAATTTGATGCCTTCGTGATCACCGATGAAGTCTACGAGCACATCGTCTACCCACCGCACAAGCACATACACATGGCCAGCCTCCCGGATATGTTCCAGCGCACCATCACCTGCAGCTCCCTCTCCAAGACCTACGCCGTCACCGGGTGGAGGGTGGGATACACCATTGCCCCCGCGAAGATCACGGAGGGGATCCGGAAAGTCCATGATTACCTGACCATCGGGGCGCCCACCCCCCTACAGGAAGCCGCGGTCACCGCGCTTCAATTCCCCAACAGCTACTACCAAACTCTGCGTGAGGAATACACCCGGCGAAGGGATCTCTTTTTGGGTTACCTGGACCGCGTCGGGTTGGAATACACCAAGCCCCAAGGCGCGTACTACGTGATGGTCGATGTCTCCCACATCCAGATGGAGGACGACACCTCCTTTTGCTACTGGCTGGCCCGCGAGATCGGGGTGGCCGCTGTCCCGGGCGACAGTTTTTATCCCTACCTCAATTCCCCCACCGGGACGATCCGCCTCCACTTCGCGAAAAGCGAGGACCTTCTGATGGAAGCCGGTGAGCGCTTATTGAGACTAGATCAATATACATAAGATACCCTTTTGAAGATTATGATTCCCATATCCCTCTCCATCGCTGGATTTTTATCCTACCAAGAACCTGTTGAGATCGATTTCACCTCCTTCGATCTGGCCTGCATCGCCGGCCGCAACGGGGCCGGCAAGTCTTCCATCCTGGATGCCATGACCTGGTCCTTGTTCGGCAGGGCCCGCAAGCATGATGAATCCGTGATCAACAACCAATCCGACAAAGCCGTGGTCAGTTTCGTGTTCAGCTATGAGGGAAACACCTACAGGGTCACCCGGATCAACCCGCGCGGTGACACCAAATTGGTCGAGTTTCACATCCGCCAGGAAGGGGAAGACGGGGAGGACCCGCGGTGGAAGCCGTTGACCGAGCGCACCCTCCGCGAGACGGATCAGAGAATCGAGGACGTGCTGCGCCTGGATTACGAAACCTTTATCAACGCGGCCTTCTTCTTGCAGGGGGAGGCGGATCAATTCACGAAATTAAGCCCCAGTGACCGCAAGCGGATCCTGTCCCGGATTCTGGGATTGGAGGTCTGGGAAAGGTATCGAAAACAAACCTTCCAGAAACGCAAAGAGGTGGAATCGGAGATCGACCGCCTTGACGGCCGGCTGACGGAAATCACCCAGGAGCTTGAAGAAGAGGATGCCCGGGTAGAACGTCTGGCCCAGCTGCAGTCCGACTTGGAGCGAGCGGTCAAAGCCCGCCAAACCCAGGAAGCCAACCTGGAGAACATCCTGGCCATCGAAGCCTCGTTGAAAGAGCAGGAGAAATTCGTGGACTCCCTCGCCCGCCAGGTCAGCAAAGGCGAAAGTAAATTGAAGCAGGTCCAGCAACGGCTCCGAACCCGTGAAGAGGAACAGGCGTCCCTGATCGAGGTCATCGACCAGGCCGAGGAGATCGAGGAGGCCTACCAGGATTGGCAAAAAGCGAAAGAAGAACTGACTGCCTGGGAGGAGACCGCAGAAAAATTCCGCGAGCAGGAGAAACTCCGCCAGGGCCCCCTGACGGAAATCGCCGCTGAGAAAGCCCGTTTGAACCAAGAACTGCACTCCCTCCAGGAAGAGCACCGGAAACTCCAAACGACCTTGGAAGAAGTCCCCCAACTCGAAAAGCAGTTGCAGGATTTAGAAGCGAAGATCGCCGCCGCTGAGGGTAAACTCGAAAAACGGGACCAGCTCAAGGAGGAGCTGGAGGGTGCCCGCCAAAAACAGGCCGAAGCCAAAGCGGAAAACCCCCGCCTTATGGAGGAAATGAAAGAATTGAAAAGACGGATCGGGGAGCTCGATGCGGCTGAAGGCGCGGTCTGCCCGCTGTGCGGCCAGGACCTGTCCGCAGCGGAAAGGGAGGACCTCATCCAGCATTTGGAAAGGGAAGGCAAAGAACTGGGGGACCGGTTCCGGGAAAACAAAGCCCACCTCTCCAAAGCGGATCAAATCGTCAAAGATCTGCGTTTGCAGATCACCCAATTGAGCACTTTGGAAAAAGAAGTCCGCGAGCGAACCCAAGAAGCGGACCGGATCCGCAACCGGCTCGAGCAAATCCAGGCCCGAAAAGAGGAATGGGAAGCGGAGCGCGCACCACGGATGGAGGAAATTGCGTCCATCCTGGAAGAGGAGCGCTTCGCCCCCCAGGCCAGAAAAAGGTTAGCGGAGGTCAACGCCAAATTGAAAGAGATCGGGTACGATGCCGGGAAACACGATCAGGTCCGGAAAACGGTGGAAAAAGGGGACGCTATCCAGGAGCGAAGGGGAGAATTGGAAAAAGCCCGGGCCGCTTTGTCCCCCCTGGAACGGGAGATCGAGGAACTGGCCACCCAAATCGCGGCTGAAGAAGAGGAACTTGAGGAGCAAAAGAATGAATTAGCGGAAGCGCAAGCATCCCTGCAAGCCGCGAAAGCGGAGGCCCCGGACCGGGAAGAGGCGGAAAAGGAGCTCCTGGCTTTGAAAGAAAGGGAGAATGTCCTACAAAGGGAGGTCGGGGCGGCCCAGCAGAAAGTCACTGTATTGGAAAAGCAAAAGGTCCGCCAAGCCGAATTAGAAGAAAGGCGGGAAGGGTTGCGGCAGCAGGTCAGCCAGTATAAGCAGTTGGAGGAAGCCTTCGGCAAAAACGGGGTCCCTGCTCTGCTCATCGAACAGGCCCTGCCCCACATCGAATCCAAAGCCAACCAGCTCCTGGAGCGGTTGAGCGGGGGCGGCATGTCGGTCCGTTTTCTCACCCAGCGGGAGTACAAAGACGCCAGCCGGGAGGATCTTAAAGAGACCCTTGACATCCAGATCCGGGATCGAGCCGGGACCCGCGATTATGAGATGTACTCCGGGGGTGAATCCTTCCGGGTCAATTTCGCCATCCGCCTGGCGTTGTCCCATATCCTGGCCCAAAGGGCGGGCGCTCGTTTGCAAACCCTGGTCATCGATGAGGGTTTTGGCAGCCAGGACGCGATGGGGAGGCAGCGCTTGATCGAAGCCATCAACCTCATCCGCGACGATTTTAAGAAAATCCTGGTCATCACCCACATCGAAGAGATGAAGGA